>NZ_DATCVM010000036.1:0-12071 GCF_036566845.1 Williamsia sp. | reverse complement strand
TGGCACAACACAGCGCGTCTGCACGGCTACCTCAACGACCTACCGCCCACAGAGTTCGAAGCCATCTTCTACGCTACGAAACGGACCGACCAACCCCTGGTCGAAATCCAATAGCCCGAGCCTCCACCGGAACCAGAGCGTCTCAGTTCGGCTTCGCCGCGCTGCGCCACCCCGAGCACGCCGAGGTGATCCAACGGGTCTTGGCGATACCGGCCAAACGGTTCGACAAGCAGCTCATCACCTTTCTCACCGCGACCGAGATCGACGCTCTCATCGCCGCGCCGGACACCGATCGATGGGAAGGCCGCAGAGACCGTGCGCTACTGCTGTTGGCAACCCAGACCGGCCTCCGGGTCTCGGAACTGACCGGTCTCAACTGCGGCGACATCTCCTTCGGAGACGGATCGAGTGTTCGCTGCCTGGGGAAAGGCCGAAAGCGCCGCGCGGTTCCCCTGACGACGACTACCCAAGCAGTGCTGCGTATCTGGCTCACCGAGCGTGGTGACGTCCCCGATCAGCCCCTGTTCCCGACCCGGACCGGACGGCGGCTCAGCACCGACGCGGTCGAACGGCTCGTCCGATTGCACGCGGTCACCGCTGCGCGAACGTGTCCCACGATCCGACCCGCCGAACTACACCCGCACGTGCTGCGGCACACCTGCGCAATGTCGCTGCTGCACGCCGGAATCGACACTTCGGTCATCGCTCTATGGCTTGGTCACGCCGACATCCGATCAACCGGCATCTACCTGCACACCGACCTCACCATTAAGCAGCGAGCACTCGATGCGATGACCTCGCCCTCGACCAAACCCGGCTGCTACCGCCCGCGCGACAAGCTGCTCGTCTTCCTCGAAGGCCTATAACTATGCCGACCAGAACGAATGCACTAGTTCCGAGATCACCACCTCCGCAACCAGTTCGACACCCCCGCCGGCACGAGTCGGCATAGTCACGGGGTCGGCATAGGTCGATCTATGCCGATGTCGGCATAGATCGACGAACTCGGCTTCGCTCCGCTCGACGACACCGGCACACAGCTGTTGTTCCGACTGGTCGCCGGCGCCTACGAACGCCGCTCACTGGCCATCGGATCGCACTGGCCCTTCGAACAATGGGGACGCTTCCTGCCCGAGCAGACCACCGCCGTCAGCATCCTCGATCGCCTGCTGCACCACGCCACCGTCGTCATCACCGACGGCGACTCCTACCGCATGAAAGACGCCCAACACCGGAAGGAGCAACCCACACCAACCTAGGAACTACCGCACGGGGCGGATACTTTCATCTGGCCACCAGCGGATACTTCAACTTGGCCATTGACAAGATCGAGGTTTAGAGACGTGTCGTGTCCGACAGAGCGGACCCCGCGGCCGGGTCTGGCCCATCGACGACTCCTCGGGGTGGTTCAGCACCGCGCCTGCGGTCATCGGCTAGCGGAGGAATTTGACCTGTCTCCCGTTGGCCCGTGCCGGGAAGTGTCTACGCAGGTCCTGCTACACCCACAGTTGCCACCGGTGCGCACGGTTCAGTGGTCGAGTAGTCCGTAGCGCCCGGCCAGCGCGGCGGCCTCGATCCGGTTCCGGGCACCGATCTTCTGAATCAAGCTTGCGACCATTCTCTTGGTGGTTCGCTCGCTAACGTGCATTCGAGCAGCGATTGCGTTGATCTCCAGCCCCTGCGCCAATAGGCTCCAGAGCTTGATGAGGTGCTCGCCGAGATTATCTAGTATTTCGTCATCTGGACTGTGGTTGCTGACGAGAAGCCGGTCCAGCAGCTCGGGGTTTACGACCTTCATGCCGGTGGCGATGACCAAGAGCGGCGCCACCAGTGCGTCTGCGTCGGAGGTCTTCTGCAGGAATCCGTCTGCTCCCGCTCGCAGAGCTCGCTCAGCCAGCGACAGGTCGTCGGTGCCAGACAACGCCAATATACCCGTCGACGGGTAAGCGCCACGTAGTCCTGTGATGGCGTGCACCCCGCCGCGTGGTGGCAGGGTCAGGTCGATTGTGGCGATGTCTGCGCGGTGTTTGCCGACTAACGGGACGGCGTCCTCGCTGCTGCTGCCTATTGCTGCGACGTGGAACAGACTGTCGGCCCTGGAGGTCAAAAGCAATTGCAAACCCTGTGCAAAAAGGGCGTGGTCGTCCACGATGACTACGACGAAAGGCGCCGGGCGCGAGGTCAATCCCGTCATATCTACCTTTCCGCGGAAGCTGTGGATACCACGTGCTAGAACGCTGTGTCGAGGCCGGAGGATTGGGTAACGAAATGAACAACAATCTCACCACGATCGGTGGCGGCGCGGTTCAGTGGCGCGAACCCGAACGGGTCATCGCCGTATTAAGAGTTCTGGTGGTCGTCAGTCTTGCCTTGCTGGTTGCCTTTGGTACGCCCGTCAACCGGACGTATTTGACGTTCGGTTGTATTCTCATCGGGTTGGCCGGGGTGTACGCGATTTATGTACTCCGCGCAAATCTTCGTGGTCGTCCGCTGTCACAGGGCTGGATGACGGCCGTCGACGTAGCACTCACGGTGTTGCTCACGGCGGCGACCGGGGGGGCGTCCAGCATGGTTGTTGCGTTGATTCCGTTAGCGGTGGTGGCCAGTGCCGTTCGGCAGGGTTTAAAGTCCGCGATGCTCGCGGCTCTTGGCACGGGCGCGCTGTTTGCTGCGGTAACGCTGGCCGTGAGCCGTCCAGAGATTTCTCTGCATCACCGGATCGAGGTCGCCCTTTGGTGGTGCTGCTATTTCGTTGCCTTTGCCGTGCTCACCGGATCTCTGCGACGCGTGCTCGACCGTGAGCACGAGCGCACCGTGCGCGCCAAGGCCGAGGTGATGGCAGAGCATGCCGAGGCTGCCGAGGAAAGGGATCTGCGGGCACGCCTACTCGAGGTGCAGCGGCTGCGTGAAGAAGGTCTGCGGGTGCTGCTGCATGAGTTTCGTACTCCTGTGTCGTCCCTGGCGGCGCTGGCACGATCACTGACTGTGCCCGGCCGATTGGACGCCGAGCGCAGGGACGAGGCGATCAACTTGGTGGCGGCGCACGCTCGCCACCTAACGGACATGCTCGACGGCCTCGCTGACCTCGCTATTGAGACAGGGAATCCGCGGGGAATCCCGAGAATCCGCCGGACCTTCGTGCAGGACCTGGCGCAAGCATCATTGACCTCAGCGGGTATACCCGCTGAGCACAGCACAGTCTCCCTCGAGCCGTCGGGTGCGCTGATCTACTGCGACGAGCACCGCGTGCGCCGAATCATGACGAACTTGCTCGAAAACGCCCACCGTCACGGGAGCAGCCGTGTGGTCGATCTTCGCATTGTCTGCACTCGGTCCTCGCTGACGCTGGAAGTGGGCGATCGCGGCCCTGGACTGCTGACCGCCAAGCACACGTCGGCAATCCTTGGGCGCGCCAGCTCCGACGAGCGCGCCCCGGTTGAGGGCTTGGGGCTGTGGATCGTAGAGCAGCTAGTGAGTGCGCTGGGCGGCACATTTTCGCTTGAGCCTCGTGAGGGGGGCGGCCTGCTAGCCCGGGTGGTAATTCCTCTCAGCTGATTCTGCGATGGTTTTTCATCGGCTGCGGTGCGACGGTATGCGCACGAGACGCGGTTGGCCCGCATGGGCCAGAGTTGGCACGGATGCCCTGCGCAGTGAACCGGGTCACTTGTGCAGGCTAGATGCAGCACAGAACACAAATGTGGGCAACGCGAACGATGAAAAATCCCACGTACCCAAACGGTGGAACGCCGGTGAGACCCGCCACAGCGTTCGTCGCCTCTGTGTGGGCCGGGTCATCGACATTGAGGAGCAACAGTGAACAAGACTTCTGTGGCCGTTAGCGGACCCGATTCGGAAGCCGCTCACGCGGTCGCTCTGGAGGACATCGATGTCAGCGATCCGGAACTGTACCGAAATTACACGTGGCAACCGTATTTCAAGCGTCTACGGGAAGAGGATCCGGTCCACTTCTGCAAGGACAGCATGTTCGGCCCATATTGGTCCATTACCAAGTTCGCGGACATCATGCAGGTAGATACCTCACCCGAGATCTTTTCCTCCGAGGCGAAGTTCGGCGGCATCACCATCATGGACGACAACGCGGCGGCCAGCCTGCCGATGTTCATCGCGATGGACCCACCCAAACACGATGCGCAGCGCCTGGCGGTCAGTCCGATCGTGGCACCGGAGAACCTCGCCAAGATGGAGCTAGTCATCCGTGAGCGCACCGCGAGTTTGCTTGACGGTTTGCCTCTCAATGAGACCTTCGACTGGGTCCAGAATGTCTCGATCAACTTGACCACACAAATGTTGGCGACCTTGTTCGACTTTCCCTGGGAGGACCGCGCCAAGTTGACACGTTGGTCGGATGTGACGACGGCCATTCCCGGTGCCGGCTTGATCGAGTCCGAGGAACAGCGGATGAGCGAATTGCTCGAGTGCGCCGCTTACATGACAGGGCTGTGGAACGACCGCGTCAACGCCGAACCGCGTAACGACCTCATCTCGATGATGGCGCATTCGCCGGCAACCCGAAACCAAACACCGGAAGAGTTCCTGGGCAACATCCTGCTGCTGATCGTCGGCGGTAACGACACCACCCGCAATTCGATGACGGGCGGCGTCGTAGCTCTCAACGAGTTCCCAGATGAGTATCGCAAACTGTGCAGCAACCCTGCCCTGGTCAGTTCCATGGTGCCCGAGATCATCCGTTGGCAGACTCCGCTGTCGCACATGCGCCGCACCGCTTTGACCGACACCGAGCTCGGGGGGAAGTCGATCCGCAAGGGCGACAAGGTCGTCATGTGGTATGTGTCGGGTAACCGCGATCCGGAGGCCATCGAGAATCCGGATGCCTTCATCATCGATCGTGCCCGACCGCGCCATCACCTGTCATTCGGGTTCGGGATCCACCGCTGTGTCGGTAACCGCCTGGCCGAGTTGCAGCTGAGAATCGTGTGGGAGGAGCTTCTCAAGCGTTGGCCCAAACCGATGCAGCTCGAGGTCGTTGGAGCCCCCACCCGGGTGACGTCGCCGTTCATCAAAGGCTACGAGTCCCTGCCCGTGCGCATCAACGTCTGATGCGGCGAGTTCGAGGAGATGACGCCAAATGAGCCAAATCGTCCTCGTCGTCGGCGGCGGTCAAGCCGGCGGGCAGGCAGTGACCAGCCTGCGGTCAAACGGATTCGACGGACGGATCATTCTCATCGGCGCGGACTCGATGTTGCCCTATCACCGGCCCCCGTTGTCGAAGGCATTCCTGGCCGGCAGCCTACCGGTGGAGCGACTGTTTCTGCGGCCACCGGCGTTCTATGAGAAGGCTCGGGTCGACGTGATGCTCGGGGTCTGCGTCACTGGGATGGATGCCAGCCAGCGGCAGGTGACGCTCGACGATGGACGCGAACTCGAGTTCGACCGGCTGGTGTTGGCTACCGGTGGCCGGCCCCGCCCCTTGTCCTGCGCTGGTGCGGATTCTCCGATACTGCATTACCTGCGCACCGTGGCCGACGTCGAGGGCATCCGTGCGAAGTTGCGGCCCGGGGCGCGGCTGGTGCTGATTGGCGGGGGCTACATCGGTCTCGAGATTGCCGCCGTCGCGGCGAAGCTGGGATTGCTGGTGACCGTCGTGGAGGCCGAGCCCACGGTGCTGGCCAGGGTCACCTGTCCGGACGTGGCCCAGTTCTTCGAAGCCGAGCATCGCCGCGCCGGGGTCACGATTCGATGCGCGGCGACGGTGACGGGCATCGAGCAAGTCGGGTCTGCGGCGCGGGTCCTGACCGCCGACGGTGAGAGCTTCGCCGCCGATCTGGTTATCGCAGGTATCGGACTGCTCCCGAATGTCGAGTTAGCCTCGGCTGCGGGTGTGACGTGCGACAACGGTATCGCCGTCGACGAGTTCTGTCAGACCTCGGAGCCGGGTATTTACGCTGCAGGTGACTGCACACAGCACCCCAGCGAGGTCTACGGCTGCCGACTGCGGCTGGAGTCGGTGCACAACGCGATCGAGCAGGCGAAGACCGCCGCCGCGGCGATCTGCGGTAGCGCCAAACCCTATCGGCAAGTGCCCTGGTTCTGGTCGGATCAGTACGATCTGAAGTTGCAGACCGCTGGCCTGAACCGCGGTTATGACCAGGTAGTGATTCGTGGCGACCCCGACACCAGATCGTTCGCAGCGTTTTACTTGCGCGACGGTCGAATGCTGGCCGTGGATGCGATCAACCGGCCGGTCGAGTTCATGGCGGCCAAATCGCTGATCGCCGAGCGCGCCGTCATTGACGTAGAAAGACTTGCCGATGATCGCATCCCGGCCCAGGCGCTGGCCTCTCGATAGTCCCGCTCGACTGGGTGCTGCACTTTTTCCACTATCCAATATCCAACCCACACCGGCGACCGTAGTCGCCCTCACTGCAAAGGACTGAAATGACCAAGATCACCTACGTAGACCACAACGGAGCATCCAGAACCGTCGATGGGATGGACGGCGAGTCTCTGATGGAAACCGCAGTATCGAACCTGGTGCCGGGCATCGACGGTGACTGCGGCGGTGCGTGTGCCTGCGCCACCTGCCACGTGCACGTCGAAGCCGACTGGCTCGACAAACTACCGCCGATAGAGCCCACCGAAAAGTCCATGCTGGAATTCTGCGAAGGCGCCGACGAGACGTCTCGGCTGGGCTGCCAGATCAAGATCGGCCCAGCTCTCGACGGCATCGTGGTCAGCACTCCAGTTGCTCAGCACTGATTAGGTGGACTTGGGCCGGCGCAGTGGTGAGGTGCGGTTAACAGCACCGGATTGCGTCGTCGGCGCGAAGCGGCAGATGAGCGGCGGGCGTGGGTCGAAGATGTCGTAATGGCGGGTCCGACGGGGGCGATGAGCCTCGATTGAGCGTGACTGTTCGCGCGCGGTTGTTCATTTGTGACAACGAGTTTGGTGGAGGTTGATGATGGCGGTGTTCAAGGATGAGGACGAGGTCTATACCTTTCTGGCTGGAATCTTTCGGCGGGGCCTGGAGAAGGAGGGGCTGGCGGATAAGCTCGTGAATTCGGGTGTGGTGTTGCGGGTGCATTACACCGATCCGGACGCAGTGGTGACGGTGGACATGCCGAACAAGGTGGTGCAGACGGGAGCGGGCAGTACCGCGGTGCCCAATGTCGAGCTGTTCATGTCGGCGGACACCGGGAACAAGTTCTGGTTGGGGAAGGTGAACCTGACGATGGCGATGGCCAAGGGAACGGTGCGCGCGAAGGGTCCGGCGGCGAAGTTGATCAAAATGATCCCGCAGGCCAAGAACCTGTTCCCGGAGTACCGGTTGCTGTTGCAGAACGAGAATCGGCAGGACCTCATCGATGTGTGACCGGCGCTTCACGGTGGGCTGCAGGACGGGCGTGCGATGAAGAGCACCATGCAGGATGTTCCGTTGACGGTGGCCGGGATCGTGCGCCATGCCTCGACGATCCATGGTGATCGCGATGTGCTGACCGCGCGGGGGCCCGGACAGATCTCTCGGGTGTCCTACCGCGAGGTGGGGGAGCGCGCGGCACGGCTGGCGAATGCGTTGCGCGAGATCGGCATTCGTGGAGATGAGCGTGTCGCGACGCTGCAGTGGAGCAACCAGGAGCATCTGGATGCTTACGCGGCGGTGCCGTCGATGGGCGCGGTGCTGCACACGTTGAATCTGCGGCTGCCGCCGGAACAGCTGACGTGGATCGCCAATCATGCCGAGGATCGGGTGATCATCGCCGACGGTACGGTGCTGGGCCTGTTGGCGGCGGCGTTGCCGTCGATGACCTCGGTCCGCACGGTGTTGGTGACCGGCACGGGTGACCTTGCCGCGGTCCAGGGGTGCGGAAAGGACGTCCTTCGTTACGACGATGTGGTGGCCGCCCAGCCGAGCACGTTCGACTGGCCCGACGTCGACGAGCGGTCGGCCGCCGCGATGTGCTACACCAGCGGTACCACCGGGCACCCGAAGGGTGTTGTCTACAGTCATCGTTCGACGTGGTTGCACTCTCAGGCGGCGTGCACCTCGAATGCGTTGGGCGTCGGTCATGACGACACGGTGTTGGCGATCGTTCCGATGTTCCACGCCAACGCGTGGGGGTTGCCGTACGCGGCGATGATGGCGGGGGCGCAGCTTCTGCTGCCTGACCGTTTCCTGCAGGCGGCGCCTTTGGTGGAGATGATCGAGGTGGTCCGGCCGACGATGGCGGGCGCTGTTCCGACGATCTGGACCGACGTTCTGCACTATCTGCGCGACAATCCCGGCCACGATGTGAGTTCGCTGAAGTTGGTGGCTTGCGGTGGTTCGGCGGTTCCGCGGTCGTTGATGACCGCCTATGACGAGCTGGGCGTCCGCATTGTGCAGGCCTGGGGGATGACCGAGACGTCCCCGCTGGCCGCGGTCGCATTGCCGCGGAACAGCGACACCCCGGAGAGGTCCCTTTACCTGCGCGGAACCCAGGGCCGGGTGGTGGCCGGTGTGCAGGCCCGCATCGTCGACGACGCCGGCGCCGAGCAGCCCTGGGACGGAAAGTCGGTGGGGGAGATTCAGATCCGCGGCCCGTGGATCACCGGGTCGTATTACGAGCATGACACTTCGGCGGTGTCGCCGGACGGGTGGTTGCGCACCGGAGACGTCGGGACGATCAGCCCGGATGCGTTCATCACGCTGACCGACCGTTCCAAGGACGTCATCAAGTCCGGGGGCGAATGGATCTCCTCGGTGGAGCTGGAGAACGATTTGGCCGCTCACCCTGCGGTGCGCACCGCCACCGTGATCGGGGTTCCCGATGACAAGTGGCAGGAACGACCGCTGGCGGTGGTCGTCCTGGCTGCCGACCGCACCGCCACCGCCGCGGAATTGACCGAGTTCCTCCGTCCGCGGGTGGCCAAGTGGTGGCTACCGGAACGGTGGGCGTTCGTCACCGACATTCCGCTGACCTCCACCGGCAAGTTCGACAAGAAGAAGCTGCGCCGCCAGTACGCCGACGGTGACCTCACCGTCGAGACACTGGCGTGAATCATCAATCCACTGCGACCGAAACATCGACGTTGAGGAGACACACATGAAGACACGCGCTGCAGTGCTCTGGGGCCTGGGAGAGAAGTGGGAGGTCGAGGAGGTCGAGTTGGATCCGCCCGGCCCCGATGAGGTGCTGGTCCGGTTGACCGCGACCGGGTTGTGCCATTCAGATGAGCACCTCGTGACCGGTGATCTGCCCATTCCGTTGCCCGTCGTCGGTGGCCACGAGGGTGCCGGCACCGTGGTGGAGGTGGGTGCGGGTGTCGAGAACGTCGCCGAGGGCGATTCGGTGATCCTGACGTTCCTGCCGTCGTGTGGGCACTGTTCCTATTGCGCGCGGGGGATGGGCAACATGTGCGACTTGGGTGCGGCGCTCATGATGGGACCCCAGATCGACGGGACTTACCGTTTCCATGCCCGCGGTGAGGACGTCGGCCAGATGTGCCTGCTGGGCACGTTCTCGGAATACACCGTGGTCCCCAAGGCGTCTCTGGTCAAAATCGACCAGGGGACACCGCTGGACAAGGCGGCGTTGATCGGGTGTGGTGTGACGACCGGGTACGGGTCGGCGGTGCGCACCGGTGAGGTGCGTGCCGGGGACACCGTGGTCGTGATCGGCGCTGGCGGCATCGGCATGAATGCGATTCAGGGCGCCCGCATCGCGGGCGCGTTGACCATCGTGGCTGTCGATCCGGTGGCGTTCAAGCGTGAGCAAGCTGGCGGTTTCGGCGCGACGCATGCCGTTGCCACCATCGATGAGGCCTGGTCACTGATCAGCGACATCACCCGTGGCAAACTCGCCGACGTCTGCGTCTTGACCACCGACGTCGCCGAAGGGGCCTACACCGCTGAGGCGCTATCACTGGTCGGTAAACGCGGCCGTGTGGTCATTACCGCGATCGGACACCCCGAAGACACCTCGATGTCGGGCTCACTGCTGGAATTGACGCTCTACGAAAAGCAGATCCGCGGCGCCCTGTACGGCTCGTCGAACGCCGCCCACGACATCCCGCGGCTCGTCGAACTCTACAACTCCGGACAACTCAAACTCGACGAGCTGATCACCCGTGAGTACACCCTCGATCAGATCAACGACGGCTACGCCGACATGCGATCAGGCCGCAACATCAGAGGACTCATCCGATTCTGATACAGGAGAACAATCCGGGGGCGGAAGGAGCTGCAGTTTGCACGCTCGGTGCAACGGTCGGACAGGTGTCGTCGAGTGGCTTTCTCGCGGTGCCGCCTCAGTGCGGAGCCAACGGGGTGAACATCGTGTATCCACAGCCGTACGCGGTCAGTGTGTTCGGCCGAGGATTCTCGCAGTTACTGATCTTCGCGCCGCGACTGTCGATCCACACATGATGTCGAGGACCGTGAACACTCGATCTGGTCGGCGGACCGGTGGCACGCCGTCAAAGCGTTGGAGTGTTCCGCGCCTGCTACCCGAGTTTCACGCCTGCGGTACTCGGGCAACCGCCTGGTGATGCGAACTCCTGCAGAGGTTTACAGTGCCAATAAGATGCGCAAGGAGGCGGCTATGGCGAAAGTTCAGATTCCCTATCGGCATAGAATGGGAGGGCATTGCGGCTCCGGTGCGCTTCGTGACCTCAGTGAATGGGCCGAACTCGGTTGGGGCACCGAGGCATTGAGTGAAGGACTGGTCTTCGCCCTCGGCGGAGCCCTAGACTTCTCGTACGTCCGATCTGCACAGTTGTTTCCCCAGGTGTACCTGGTCGGACGAGGAAGCGACCTGGAGCGCGATTACCTCACCCGGGTCGGCGCCAACTTCGTCGTGCAATCCACCGATGACCCAGACGAGGGATGGGCATTTGTGACCGGCGAAATCGACGAGGGCCGGCCGGTCATGGTGTGGGCGGACATCGGCGAACTTCCCTATCTGCGCGTCCGACTGCAGATGAGCCGCCACGACATCGTCATCGTCGGATATGACGACGAACAACGCGTGGCCTACGTAGTCGACAACGACCGCGACACGACCCAACTGGTTCCCTATGACGCTCTACGGCGAGCACGTTCGTCAGTCGGGTTCCCTACGCCAACCCGACACACCACCTATCACGTCGACTGGCCGGACCAAGTGCCCGACCTTCGTCCGATTGCGGGCGCCGCGCTCGCTGCGAGCGCAGCGTTCATGCGAGGTGACGCCGCGGGCGCGCCGCTACTGCGCGTCGAGGCGGCTGACGTCGAATCATCGGGGTTGAACGGCGTGCATGACTTCGCCGCTGACTTGCGTCGTTGGCCAACGCTGTTCGACGACGATGCACTCGCCGCAGCACTGTTCGGCCTCGGAGCGTTCATCGAGAAAGCCGGCACCGGTGGTGGACTCTTTCGTACGTTGCAGGCGCAGGGTTGCCAGAGCATCGCCGATCAACTTGATGACGCGGCCGCTGCCGACGCTGCTGCGGCGGCTAGACACGCTTCCGAGGCGTGGTCTGCGCTCGCGGCAGCTGCCACGAACGTCGATGCCCCGCTGCGAAGCAGGAGCCTAGCCACGGCCGATGTCGCCGCCATGATCCCGGAGGCAGAGGTGCGTCTCGTCGAAGCCCTCGAAAAAGCCAGTCGATCGGTCAGCGCCGTTGAGATCGACATCGAATCCAACTGAAAGGCACTGTATGAGCGAAATTCCGAGTGATTCCACGTTCTTAGAGACATCGGAATTCCTGGATTGGCAGCACGACGATGTTCAGCGTTTCACCGACGAAGCGGTGGGTGACGCCCGTGCCCCTGTGGAGAAGGCAAGGTTGATCTTCGCCGCGGTGCGAGACAGGATTTGGTACGACCCCTACAGCACAGACGACGACCCCGAGCATTATCGGGCGAGCTATGTAGCGACGGCGTCGAAAGCGTATTGCGTACCGAAGGCGGTGCTGCTGACCGCGGCAGCTCGCGCGGCAGGCATTCCCGCCCGGCTGGGATTCGCAGATGTGCGGAATCATCTGCAGACCCCCACGTTGCGTGCCCGGATGGGGGGCACCGACTTATTCGTTTACCACGGATACAGCGAACTACGACTCAACGACCGTTGGGT
>NZ_DATCVM010000035.1:0-9208 GCF_036566845.1 Williamsia sp. | reverse complement strand
TGGTTGTTTCACATTGTTACGGCGGCTATAGCGGTAGGGAAACGCCCGGTCCCATTCCGAACCCGGAAGCTAAGCCTACCAGCGCCGATGGTACTGCACCCTAATCAGTGTGGGAGAGTAGGACACCGCCGAACACAACTTCAGGCTCAGGCCCTTACGCATACGCGTGAGGGCCTGAGTCTTTTGTTCGTTCAAGTGGGCTCGATCGTCGTCCGTTCATGTCCCTTGGATCCCGATGCGGCCGTGTTCTTGATTAGATGAACCCATGACCTCCCCGGCGTCTTTCGGACCTTCCCTTGTGGAGACCTACCTCCAGTTCATCCACGACAGCTGTGCCGTCGGCGAACAGGGTGAACTGGCCGACTACATACCCGAGCTGACCAGAGTTGACCCGGATGGTTTCGGCCTGAGCATGGCGGTACATGAGGGCCACGTCTATTCGATCGGCGATGCCGGCGTCGGGTTCACCATCCAGTCGGTGTCGAAGCCGCTGACCTACGCACTTGCGTTGACCCACAAGGGCTTTACCGAGGTGGACGAACGCATCGGAGTTGAACCCTCGGGTGAGGCGTTCAACGAGATCAGTGTCGATTCGCGTCGTCGGCCTCGTAATCCGA
This sequence comes from Williamsia sp., assembly GCF_036566845.1. Taxonomy (GTDB): domain Bacteria; phylum Actinomycetota; class Actinomycetes; order Mycobacteriales; family Mycobacteriaceae; genus Williamsia. The sequence continues at coordinate 8,591 of NZ_DATCVM010000035.1, read as the reverse complement.
TGATCAACGCCGGCGCGATCCTGGCGGCGTCGCTGCTGCTCGAAACTCAGCCCGACGTGGACAAGGCGTTCGCCGAACTGCTCGAGTTCTATGGCTCGTGCGCGGGGCGGCAACTGTCGCTCGACACCGACGTCTACGAGTCGGAGATGCGCAGTGGAGCACGAAATCGTGCCATCGCTTTCATGCTGCAGAGCTTCGGCGCATTGAAGGCCCCGCCCGAAGACACCATCGACCTGTATTTCCGGCAGTGTTCGGTCATCGTCACGACAGACGACCTTGCAGTCATCGGCGGCACGCTCGCCAATGGAGGAGTGAATCCCCGAACGGGGCGTCGGGCGCTGGGACAGAATGTCGTGCAACGTGTACTGAGTGTGATGACAACGTGTGGAATGTACGACGGAGCGGGCGACTGGGTGACGTCGGTCGGCCTACCGGCAAAAAGCGGTGTCGGTGGCGGAATCATGGCGGTATTGCCGGGCCAGTTGGGGATCGGGGTCTATTCGCCGCTCCTCGACGAACACGGCAACAGCGTCCGCGGCGTGAGTGCGTGTAAGAAGCTCTCCTCGGATCTCGGTCTGCACATCTTCAACGTGACCCGGGAGAGTCGGGTCACGGTCCGATCCCACTATGACGCCGAAGAGCTGGACATCGTCACAGATCGGACGCCAGAGGAACGCCGATTCCTGAACGGCAAGCGGAACCGGATTCGCGTGTACGAACTGCAAGGTGATCTGACATTCTCCGGAATGGAGAGCGTACTTCGGCGGCTTCGGGGGGCGGCATCGAGTTTCGATGTAGCCATCCTGGACATGAGCCGCGTTGATCAGGTGGACGCGGTATCTCGGGCAATGCTCGTCGGATCGAGTCAGAATCTGCGGGCATCCGGACGCGACGGCGTGATCTTGGATCCGGACTCCGTTGTGGTCCAGAAGGGGTCGCACGCGTCGGAGGCGAGGCGGGGCGCCGAGTCGGTGGTGCAAACCATGGGAGAGGCGCTGGCCCGCGCCGAGGACTCGCTGTTGAAGCAGGCTATCGACCAATCGTAGGGTCGGGACGTCACTGGTCGTGGACCCGAAGGAGGGTCAGGGCCGCCAACGTCTGCGCGTCGCAGATCTCTCCGCGAGCAACTGCCGTCCATACTTCGTCACCCGACCACCACTTCCCATCCATGTCCTGCTCCTCGTGTTCGCGGGCGGTGGCGCCGGCGATCAGGTCTTCCGCGAGGAACACGGCTTGTTGCTGACTGCTGAATCCTGGTGCCACATCGACGATCCCGATCTGGGTGAGGCGACCCGACCGCAGGCCGGTCTCCTCGGACAATTCGCGGGCCGCCAGGGCCGGAGCCGGCATGTGCTGCCGGTCAGGTGCGGTGCCGGCGGGGAACTCCCATCTCCGTGCGTTCACGGCGTAGCGGAACTGTTCGACCAGGAACAGGCGACCGTCTTCGCGAGGGATGACGATGACACCGTCAGGCTTGTCGACGACGCTGTAGATGCCGGCGCTGCCGTCGGATCGAACGATCTTGTCCTCGCGGAGGGTCATCCACGGATTGGCATAGATTTCGGCTGAGGACACTCGCTGGATCGACACCACCTCAGAATATGGCCGTCGTGCGGCACGGGGGCGTCGCGCATCGAGGCCACGGGCCTAAGGTGGTCTTCGTGCGTCTTGTTATTGCCGAATGCCAGGTCGACTATGTCGGACGGCTCACCGCCCATCTGCCCAAAGCTCGCCGACTGCTGCTGATCAAGTCCGACGGTTCAGTGAGCGTGCACGCCGACGATCGTGCCTACAAACCGCTGAACTGGATGAGCCCGCCCTGCTGGCTGGTCGAGACCACACCGGAGAGCTCTGGTTCGCCGGAAGACGCTGACGGGTCGCAACTTTGGGTGGTGACCAACAAGGCAGGCGAGGAACTCCGGATCACGATCACCGAGATCGAACATGATTCGAGCCATGAACTCGGGATCGATCCGGGTCTGGTCAAAGACGGTGTCGAAGCTCACCTGCAGGAGCTGCTCGCCGAACACGTCGAGACGCTCGGGAGTGGCTACTCGTTGGTGCGACGTGAATACATGACAGCCATCGGTCCGGTTGACCTGCTGTGCCGCGACGCCGATGGGGCATCGGTCGCGGTCGAGATCAAACGACGCGGCGAGATCGATGGTGTGGAGCAGCTGACCCGCTATCTGGAACTGATGAACCGCGATCCCCTGCTGGCACCGGTCCAGGGCATCTTTGCGGCCCAGCAGATCAAGCCGCAGGCCAAGACGCTCGCGAACGATCGTGGCATCCGCTGCGTCACCCTCGACTACGACAAGCTCCGGGGGACCGAGAGCACCGAATTCCGGCTCTTCTAGAGAACCGGCGAACGATGGAACGGATCGAGTCGGGCCCCGATGGCGACAGCTACTACGTTCGGCCGATCGCGGGTCAGCGGGCCACCAAGGTCTACCGGTGCCCGGGCTGTAACCAGACCATCACGGTCGGCGTTCCGCACGTGGTGGCCTGGCCCGTGGACGACCACTGGTTCGAGGGACTGGGCGGCGGTACCCACGTGGATGACCGCCGCCATTGGCACACCGGATGCTGGCGTCGTGGGCAACGGGGTTCGCGACGCTAGCGGTTCTCACCGGTAGGAAGCGCTCACCCGGTCAGGGGTGTCCGTGCTGTCGGCCTCGACCTCGGATTCGGCATCAGTCGAAGTCTCGGAGACCGAGGCGTCGGCACGATCTGCCCCGCCGCCATCCGAATCGTCGACGTTCTCCTCGGTGGCGTGATCGGCCGGAGACGACTCCTCGAGACGGGCATTGTCGGAGAGCTCTTTGTTGAGGAGGCCGGTGGTGTTCGGATCGAGCAGTTCGGGCTCGTTGTCGACCTCGGCGAGCAGCTGGGGAACGTCGTCGAGTTGGCTGCGGATCTCCGCGAGCTGCGAGAGCATCCGGCTGCGCAATGCGCGCACCTGTTCGGTGACTTCCTGTGAGCGCGTGACTCTTTCGGTTGCCGCGGAGGCAGCGCGTTGACGCAGGCTCTCGGCTTCCGCCCGGGCGGTCTCGAGTAGTTCGCGTGCCTCGTTCTTGCTGTCGGTCTCGAGTTTGTTGGCGGCGGCGATCGCGTCGGACCGGCGTGCGGCCATCGTCACGTCGAAGTCTTCCTGGATCCGCTCGCGGTTGCCCTGCGCGCGGGCATCGAGCTCTGCCGCCTGAGCCGTGGCCTCGGCGACGATCCGTTCGGCTTCTTGACGGGCGGCCTTCATCGTCGCCTCGTGCTCGACGTGCATCGCCTCGCGCCGGTGATCGAGCTCGTCGTTCTTGCGGGCGATCTCCGTGCGGTGCTCGCTGGCTTCCTGGCGGGCGATCGAAAGTATTTCTGCAGCTTCGGCTTCCGACTGCGCCCGGATCTCTGACGCCTCGTCGGAGGCCAGGCGCAGCATGCTCGAGACGCGCTCGCTCATCCCCTGGACGGTCGTGGGAGGCACCGAGAGCCGGTTGACCTCACGGCGCAGCTCGTCGATGTCGTCGCGCGCGATCGCGAGATTCTCGGCGAGCTCGCGGGCGTTGGCCGTCGCGGCGTCGCGATCGGCCGCGATGACCCGCATCTCCGCGTCGAAGCGACGGAAGAAATCGGTGACCTGGTCCCGGTCGTAACCGCGCATGACCGTGGCAAATGGCAGGCCGCTGGCAGATGTGGCCTCGTTATTTGGCATGGCTGCGATTTTACGCTGTGTCTCCGCCGGTGCCGGGCGTGAACACGGTGTGCTGCACAAGGAGTTACCAGGCTGCAACCCACGTGTTCGTGGCCCGGGCGGCGACCTCGGGTCTGGGGTCAGTGCGCGTCGGCAGCCGGCTCGACCAGTTCGAGCAGGACTCCACCGGCATCCTTGGGGTGGATGAAGTTGATCCGTGAGTTCGCGGTGCCGTGACGCGGCTCGGGGTACAGGACCCGCAGCCCATTCGCCACCAGGCGGCGGGTGACCTCTTCGACGTCGGTCACGCGGACTGCCATCTGCTGCAATCCGGGGCCGTTGCGGTCGATGAACTTGGCGATGGTCGAGGTGTCGTCGATCGGCGACAGCAACTGGATCAGGGCATGCGACTTGTCGGCCCCGGCCGGGCCGACCATCGCCTCGACCACACCTTGGGCGGTGTTCGTTTCCTGGTGAAGGGTGACCAGGCCGAGATTTTCGAGGTACCAGGTCTTCGCGGCCTCGAGATCGGGCACTGCGATCCCGACGTGATCGATGGCGGTGACGAGCTCGCCGATGGTGGCGAGGGCCACTGACTGGGGGTTCTGTTGGGATGTGCTCATGGCCTAAAGGTAACCTCGGGGGCGGATGAGCGACGATTCAGCCAGCTTTCAGAGAGGTCAGTACAAGATGTCAACTTCGGTAATAGTGTCCGGAGCTCGGACCCCGATCGGTCGATTGATGGGTTCGCTCAAGGATTTCAGCGCAGTGGATCTCGGAGCGATCGCCATCCGCGGTGCCCTCGAGAAGGGCAACGTCCCGGCCTCAGAGGTCGAATACGTCATCATGGGCCAGGTTCTGGGTGCCGGAGCGGGCCAGATGCCTGCCAAGCAGACCGCGGTCAAGGCCGGCATCGGCTGGGATGTCCCCGCTCTGACGATCAACAAGATGTGCCTCTCGGGCATCGATGCGATCGCACTGGCCGATCAGATGATCCGCGCGGGCGAGTTCGAATGTGTTGTCGCCGGTGGCCAGGAATCGATGACCCAGGCCCCGCACATCCTGCAGGGCAGCCGCAGCGGCTTCAAGTACGGCAACACGGAGCTGGTTGACCACATGGCCTATGACGGCCTGCATGATCCCTTCACCGATCAGCCGATGGGCGCGCTCACCGAGCAGCAGAACGACGTCGAGAAGTTCACCCGTGAGCAGCAGGACGAGTTCGCCGCGCAGTCGAACCAGCGTGCCGCCATCGCATGGAAGAACGGCGTCTACGACGATGAGGTGGTGCCGGTGCCGATCCCGCAGCGTAAGGGCGATCCGGTCCTGTTCGCCGAAGACGAGGGCATCCGCGCCGATACGACGGTGGAGTCGCTCTCACGTCTGGGCGCCGCCTTCCGCAAGGGCGGAACCATCACCGCGGGTAACGCGTCGCAGATCTCCGACGGTGCCGCCGCCGTGATCGTCATGAGCAAGGCCAAGGCCGAGGCTCTCGGACTCGAATGGCTCGCCGAGATCGGTCCCCACGGTGTTGTCGCCGGACCGGACTCGACGCTGCAGCATCAGCCGGCCAACGCCATCCGCAAGGCTGCGTCGAAGGCCGGGGTCGACCCCGCCGGATTCGATCTCTACGAGATCAACGAAGCTTTCTCGGCAGTGGGCCTGGCCTCTGCCAAGGCACTGGGGATCACCGACGACAAGATCAACGTCAACGGCGGCGCCATCGCGATCGGTCACCCGATCGGCGCCTCCGGTGCACGCATCACGCTGCATCTCGCCCTGGAACTCGCCCGTCGCGGAGGTGGCACGGGCGTGGCCGCCCTCTGTGGCGCCGGCGGACAGGGTGATGCGCTCATCATCTCCGTACCCAAGAAGTGAAAGTGACCGAAAATTGATTTCTGTGAAGCTCACCGCCCAGATCTTCCGAGTAGTGGCGATTGCCGAGGCCGTGACCTGGCTGGCGCTACTGATCGCGATGTTCTTCAAGTGGGTGCTCGGACACGAAGAAGCCATCGCCATCCCTGGCATGACGCACGGGATCGTGTTCATGGTCTACGTCGTGGTCGCGCTGTTCGCAGCATGGCGCCTGAAGTGGAACCTGGTCACCACCGGCCTCGCGCTGGTGGCGAGCATTCCGCCGTTCGGCACGCTGGTCTTCGAGGTCTGGGCCAAGCGTAAGGGCCTCCTCGGCGGAACCGAAGCGCCGTCGAAGGTTGCAGCAGCCTGACATCACAACCCGAAACCGCCATCGCGCACCCGGATCTTCGGGTGCGGGTGGCGGTTTCCTGCATCTTCGGACTCAATGGCCTGCTGGCCGCGATGTGGGTGGCCCACATCCCCGTGATCAGGGAACGGACCGGTGTCGACCACGCCACGCTCGGTGGTCTGCTCCTCGCGATCGGGGGATCGGCTCTGGTCGCGATGCAATTGGTCGGTCCGCTCACCGACCGGATCGGCTCCAAATGGCCCACCGTGGTCAGCGCGATGGGGTTGTCGCTGGCGATCCTGCTACCCGGTCTGGCGACCAGCACCACAACGCTGGCTGTGGGTCTGGTCGCCTTCGGTTTCTGCAACGGTGCACTCGATGTCTCGATGAACACCCAGGCCGTGGTGTGTGAACGCGCCTACCGGCGCCCGATCATGTCGTCGTTCCACGGATACTTCTCGGTGGGCGGTCTGGCCGGCGCCGGTCTGGTCGCCGTCGGTTTGGCGCTCGACGTGCCGCTCATGGCGGTACTGGGTACGTTCAGTGCGGTGGGCGTGGTGAGCGCGATCGTTCTGTCGCGTGATCTGTTGACCGGTCGTGCCGGCGACGAGGCGGACACGCCGCAGCAGGACAAGGCAGGCGAGACCGTTCCGCGGCGTCCGTGGGGCCGGATCGCGTTGCTCGCCCTGGTCGCGTTCATGCTCATGCTCGCCGAAGGTGTCGCCTACGACTGGAGTGCGCTCTACATCGTGGAGACCTACAACGTCTCCGACGCGGTGGGCGCTGTGGCGTTCGGTGCCTTCAGTGCCACGATGGTGATCTTCCGGTTCTCTGCCGACACTGTGAGCGCGCGGTTCGGACCGGTGGCCGTGGTTCGCGGTGGAGCAGTTGTGGCAGTCGCCGGGATGGCGCTGGCGATCTGTGCACCCAGTGCCCCGTGGAGCATCGTCGGATGGGCGGTGTTCGGTCTCGGCATCGCCGGAGGGGTTCCCCAGCTGTTCACCGCGGCCGGAAATCTCACGATGGCGGCGAGTGGACAGATCATCTCGGTGGTTGTCGGATTCGGCTATGTCGGGATGTTGGCGGGTCCGGCTGTCATCGGCCCGCTGAGCCACTGGTTCTCGCTCGGGAGCGCGCTGTGGTTTGCGGTGGTGGGGTTGGTGGTCGCCATCGTGTTCGCTCCCGTGGTCCGGCCGCGTGAGAGCGGACCACGGACAACCGGACCCAGGCACCACCTCTCCGATGACCGTGCCAAACTGGAGCAATGACCAGACCGCAACAAAGTCAGCAGGCGGCTGCCCGTGCGGCAGCAGCGATGTCAGGGGCCGTCGATCTCTCCGGCCTCAAAGAACGCGCCGAGGCCCAACGCGCACAGGCGAATCGGCCAACCCCGCCACCCGCAGCAGCACCGCCGTCGTCCCCGGACGCGGCCGGGGGAACAGGTTTCCCGGCTGTCTACGACGTCACCGAGGAAACATTCGAGACCGAGGTTGTCGCCCGGTCGTCACAGGTTCTTGTTGTCGTGGACCTGTGGGCGACGTGGTGTGGCCCGTGTAAGCAACTGTCGCCGACGCTCGAGCGGATGGCCGCCGAATCCGGGGGCACCTGGGTGCTCGCGAAGGTCGACGTCGACGCCAACCCTCGCATCGCCCAGTTGTTCGGCGTGCAGTCCGTGCCGACCGTGGTCGCGATCGCCGGCGGACAACCGGTATCGGCGTTCGCCGGCGCGCAGCCCGCAGCACAGATTCAGGGCTGGCTCGACGACATCATGAGCCAGCACGGCGCCGCGATCACGGGTGCGGTGGCCGAGAACGGTGAGGAGACCGAAGAGGCGATCGATCCACGGATGGCCGCTGCGGAAGACAAGCTCAATGACGGTGACATCGACGGTGCGCTCGACGACTACAAGGCCATCGCCGCCGCCGAGCCGAACAATGTCGAGGCCGCCTCTCTGGTCCGGAACCTCACGTTTGTCGCACGAGCGCAATCCCATGACCCCGCCGAGGTTGCCGACGCAGCTCCTGACGATCTCGAGAAGCAACTGGCGGCAGCGGATATCGAATTGCTCAACCAGCAGCCCGAAGCCGCCTTCGACCGGATCATCAAGGTTGTCGCCAGGACCGCGGGCGACGAGCGCAGCGCTGCGCGAGCTCGTCTCCTCGAACTCTTCGAACTGTTCGATCCGGCCGAACCGTTTGTGGTCGCGGCACGGCGCAAACTCGCGACCGCGCTGTACTGAGCGCGGCTGCGCGACCTCCGAGGGCTCACGGGTCGTAGCGAGAGCACCCTTTGTCGGTGTTGAAGTAGCCGGCCGAGAACGCCGCGATCCGGGAGAAGCCACTGGGAAGCGCTCGGCCGGCGACATCGCTGGCCACGGCGCCGCTCACCAGCATCCCGGACACCAGCTCATCGAGGTCGCCTCCGCGCAGCGTGAAGGCACCGGAGTCCGCGGTGGATCGCGCCCACTGTCCAGTGGCACAGGCCGCCCGTGCGGCGGCGACGGGCTGGTCGGTCACCTGTCCGCGGGCCTGCTGCGCGGCGATCGAATACCGCGATGCGACGAGGGAATAGGCGCTGAAGTCGCCACCGATGAAACTCGGTAGCCCGGAAGGGCCACTCGTTCCGTTGGTGGCGATCGACGTCAGCTCCGAGGAGTCCATCGACACGGTGTTGCTGGAAGGACAGAACGACACCGGCGGT
>NZ_DATCVM010000034.1:0-27284 GCF_036566845.1 Williamsia sp. | reverse complement strand
TAGCGGTCGCAGACGACGTCGATCAGCGCCGGGTGGGCACCGAGGGGACCGGCGATCTGAGCGCCCGGTGCGAGTTTGTCGACGGCGGTGTCGACGCGCTCGGTCAGTAGTCCGGCCGACAGGAAGTACGGGCTCACGACGATGCGTCGAGCGCCCTGGCGGCGAAGGTTGCCGATGGCATCGCGGACTGCGCTGTCGGCGTCGCCGAGGCGGGTTGCGAACACGAGTTCCACCAACGGGGTTCCGAGGTCGAGAGCCAAGTCGGCGGCCCGGGCCCGGACCGCGTCGTCTGCCGCGGCGTCGGTGGAGCCGACGGCGGTCATCAGGACACCGTCGGTGGGGCGCAACCCGACCTGGTCGAGACGATCGGCCAACGCGGTGATGATCCGGGGGTCGCCGCCCAGAGTGGGGAGCTGACGTACCGTCAGGGTCGGGTTGTCGCGGCAGGCCTGATCGACCAGTGCGGGCAGGTCGATCTTGCTGTGGAAGGCCTCCGACAACAGCAGCGGTGCGAGCAATATCTCGCCGCTGCGCGTCGCCAAGGACTCAGAGGCCAAGACCTCAGACACCGTAGGGGTGTTGAGGTCGAGGTAAGCCAGCCGGACATCGGTGTCGCCGAGGCGATCGCGGACGCCCTCGCTGATCCGCTCCACGGTGGCCGCGAACCGAGGGTCGCGGCTGCCGTGAGCAGCGAGAACCAGTGTTGTCACACAAGCTCTTTCAGGTGGAGCGTGGACAGTGCGTCGCCGACCAGGCCGGCGCCGAGGGTGTTGCCACCCTGCGGGTCGATCAGCAGGAAGCTGCCGGTCTCACGGTTGGTGTTGTAGTCGTCGGCGCTGATCGGCTGTGCGGTCTGTACCGAGATCCGGCCGATCTGGTTCAGCTCCAGCGATTCCGGGGATTCGCGCAGCACCAGTTCCTGCTCGTCGAAGAGGACTTCGAGCCCACCGACGATGGCCTGGGTGGTCCGGGCACCGTGCTTGAGCAACAGGCGTGCGCCGGGACGCAACGGCTTGTCGCCCAGCCAGCAGACGGTGGCGCTGAACTGCGAGATCGGTTCCGGTGCATCGGACACCGCCGCGATGACATCGCCGCGCGAGACGTCGACGTCCTCGGCGAGGATGACGGTGATGCTCCGGCCGGTGTGCGCCGACTCGAGTGAACCGTCGGCCGTGTCGATGCGTTCGACGGTGGTGCGGGTCCCGGATGGGAGGATGACGACCTCGTCACCGACGGTCACGCGTCCCGCGGCGACCTGACCGGCGTAGCCGCGGTAGTCAGGGTATTCCGCTGTGCGGGGCCGGATCACGTACTGGACGGGAAACCGGAAGCCGACCGGCTTGCGGTCCTCACCGGCGGGTACGGATTCGAGATGCTCGATCAGCGTCGGTCCGCTGTAGAACGGGGTCTTGTCGGACCGGATCGCCACGTTGTCGCCGTGCAGTGCCGACACCGGGATGGAGACAACGCGTTCGGCGCTCCAGCCCAAAGAGGTCGTCATGTCGGTGAACTCGGTACGGATCTCGTTGAAGACCTTCTCCGGGTCGTCGACGAGGTCGATCTTGTTGACCGCCAGCACCAGACGCGGAACACCGAGCAACGCCATCACGGCGGCGTGCCGGCGGGTCTGCGAGATGACACCCTTGCGGGCATCGACCAGCAGGATCACGAGGCCGGCGGTGGAGGCGCCGGAGACGGTGTTGCGGGTGTACTGCACGTGCCCGGGGGTGTCGGCCAGGACAAACGAGCGGGCCGGGGTGGCGAAGTAGCGGTAGGCGACATCGATGGTGATGCCCTGCTCACGCTCGGCGCGAAGGCCGTCGACCAAGAGCGACAGGTCGGGCTGGTCGAGTCCGCGGTCCACCGACGCGCGGGTGACGGCGTCGATCTGGTCGGCCAGAACCGATTTGGTGTCGTAGAGCAGCCGGCCCACGAGGGTGGACTTGCCGTCGTCGACGCTGCCGGCTGTGGCCAGGCGGAGAAGATCGGGGGCGTGATTCATCAGAAATAACCTTCTCGTTTGCGGTCTTCCATGGCGGCCTCGGACACCCTGTCGTCGCCGCGGGTGGCACCACGTTCGGTGAGTCGTGACGCCGCGACCTCGGCCAGCACGGCCTCGTTGTCGGACGCGTCGGAGAGGACCGCGCCCGTGGTGGATCCGTCACCCACGGTCCGGTACCGGACCGAAAGGGTCTGCAGCTCTTCGCCTTCGGCGGGACCGCCCCAGACACCCGGGGTCATCCACATGCCGTCGCGTGAGTAGACCTCACGCTCGTGCGCGTAGTAGATCGACGGGAGGAGAACCTGCTCGCGGGCGATGTAGCGCCAGACGTCGAGCTCGGTCCAGTTGGACAACGGGAAGACGCGGACGTGCTCGCCCGGAGCGTGCTTGCCGTTGTAGAGGTTCCACAGTTCAGGGCGCTGACGCTTGGGGTCCCACTGGCCGAATGCGTTACGCAGCGAGAAGATCCGCTCCTTGGCGCGCGACCGCTCCTCGTCGCGGCGGGCACCACCGAAGACGGCGTCGAAGCGGTTCTCCGTGATCCCGTCGAGCAGAGGAACGGTCTGCAGCGGATTGCGGATCCCGTCGGGCCGCTCCGTGAGACGGCCGTCGGCGAGGTAGTCCTCGACCTTGGCGACGTGCAGGCGCAGGTTGTGCCGCTCCACCACGTCGTCGCGGAACTGCAGCACCTCGGGCAGGTTGTGCCCGGTGTCGACATGCAGCAGCGAGAACGGCAGCGGAGCCGGCCAGAACGCCTTCAGTGCCACGTGCAGCAGGACCGTCGAGTCCTTGCCGCCGGAGAAGAGGATCACCGGACGTTCGAACTCGCCCGCCACCTCACGGAAGATGTGAATCGCCTCGGATTCCAGGGCGTCGAGAGTGGTGAACTCATCGGTGGTGTCGACGGGAAGGCTGTCGACCGCAAGGGCGTTGGTGCTTTGTTCGATGGTCATGAGGCGTGCAACCCGCATTCTGTTTTGGCCAGACCGGCCCAGCGGCCGCTTCGTGGATCGGCACCGGCAACCGGTTTGCTGGTGCAAGGCGCGCATCCGATGGACGGATAGCCCTCGTCGACAAGAGGATTGACGAGTACGCCGTTGGCGTCGATGTAGTCCTGGAACTGTTCATCGGTCCAGGCTGCGAGGGGATTGATCTTCACCAGGCCGAAGGCCTCGTCGAACGAGATCAGTGGGGCGTCGGCCCGGGTGGGGGATTCGACCCGCCGGATTCCGCTGACCCAGGCCCGGTATCCGGACAGTTCCCGCTTCAGGGGCACCACCTTGCGCAGCCGGCAGCATTCACCGGGGTTGGTGGCGAAGAGGTTTCGCCCGAGGGTGGCGTCCTGCTCGGCCACGCTCTGCTCGGCCTTGGCGTTGACGATCTCGACGCCGTAGACCTGCTCGACGGCGTCGCGCGTCCCGATGGTCTCGGCGAAGTGGTAGCCGGTGTCGAGGAAGAGCACCTTGAGCTTGTCGCCGCCGAGCTGCTCCGAGCTGATTGCGGTGGTCGCGACATCGATCAGGACAGCGTCCTGCATGTTCGACGCGACCAGGAAGTCGCTGCCGAATGTGTCTGCCGTCCAACGGAACAGGTCCTGTGCGGAGGCGTCAGGTCCCAGTAGTGCGGAGCCGGCCTCGGCCAGCCCACGCAATTCCGCTTCGTCGCGAACTGCGGTGTTCATCGCAAATCCTCCTCATCGGCGCGGATCGCCCACTGGGCGAACCGTTCCCCTTCATTACGTTCCTTGACGAAATTGCGTACGACCCGCTCCATGTAGTCACCGATGTCGGTCGAGAGCACCTTGTGCTGGCGCAACTTTCGGCCGAATGCCGAGTCCTGGCCGAGGCTGCCACCGAGGTGCACCTGGAAGCCCTCGACGGTCTTGCCGTCCTCGTCCTCGACGAGCATGCCCTTGAATCCGATGTCGGCGATCTGGGCGCGCGCGCACGAGTTGGGGCAACCGTTGATGTTGACGGTGATCGGTACGTCGAGTTGGTGGTTGATGTCCGCCAGGCGCTGTTCGAGTTCGGGAACCAGGACCTGCGAACGCTTGCGGGTCTCGGTGAACGACAGTTTGCAGAACTCGATGCCCGAGCAGGCCATGAGATTGCGTCGCCAGGGTGACGGGCGGGCCTCGAGGCCGTGTCGGGAGACCTCCTCGATGAGCTGCTCGACCTTGTCGTCGGGCACGTCGAGAACCACGAGCTTCTGGTATGGGGTGAAGCGGATCCGGTCGGATCCGGCCCGCTCCGCGGCGTCTGCCACCGCGGTCAGCTTGGTTCCGGAGACGCGGCCGGCGATCGCTGCGAAGCCGACGGAGTTCAGGCCGTTCTTGAGCTTCTGCACACCGATGTGGTCACGTGGGGCGGTCAGCGGTGTCGGGGCCGGTCCATCGATCAGTTTGCGGCCGAGGTACTCGTCTTCGAGGACCTGACGGAACTTCTCGATGCCCCAGTCTTTGATGAGGAACTTCAGGCGGGCCTTGGTTCGGAGCCGGCGGTAGCCGTAGTCACGGAAGACCGAGACGACGCCTTCCCAGACATCGGGGACCTCGTCGAGCGGGATCCAGGCACCGACCCGCTGCGCGAGCATGGGGTTGGTGGACAGTCCGCCGCCGACCCAGAGGTCGAGTCCGGGGCCGTGCTCGGGATGGTTGACACCGATGAAGGCGACGTCGTTGATCTCGTGGGCGACATCTTGCAGGCCGGAGATCGCGGTCTTGAACTTGCGGGGCAGGTTCGAGTATTTCGGGTCGCCGATGTAGCGGCGGACGATCTCGTCGATCGCGGGGGTGGGGTCGAGGACCTCGTCGACCGCTTCGCCGGCGAGTGGGGATCCCAGGATGATGCGGGGGCAGTCACCGCAGGCCTCGGTGGTCTTGAGTCCGACGGACTCGAGGCGGCTGAAGATCTCCGGGACGTTGCGGATGTCGATCCAGTGGTACTGGACGTTCTCGCGGTCGGACAGGTCGGCGGTGTCGCGGCCGAACTCGGTCGACAGCTGGCCGACGGTGCGCAGCTGCTCGGTGCTCAGGGCGCCGCCGTCGCACCGAACGCGGAGCATGAAGTGCTTGGCCTCGAGGATGTCGATGTTGTCGTCACCGGTCCAGGTGCCGTCGTAGCCCTCGGCGCGCTGGGTGTACAGGCCCCACCAGCGCATCCGGCCGCGCAGATCCTGCTTGTCGATCGAGTCGAATCCCTGCTTGGAGTAGATGTTCTCGATCCGGGCGCGGACGTTGAGCGGGTTGTCGTCCTTCTTGACCTGCTCATTGGGGTTCTGCGGTTCGCGGTATCCGAGCGCCCACTGACCTTCGGCACGGCGCTTGGCGGGACGGGCACGGCGCGCGGGTTTGCCGGGGGCGTCGGTCGTCGACGTCATGATGCTCCTGTCTGGTGGACCCGGGGCAGCGGTGAACGTGTGCCGATGGCACCCAAGAGTCCTGCGAATGAAGTGAGAGGGAGGGCGTGAGAAGCACTAGAACCCGGTGCAATCCCGGGCTGCGGGACGCGAAGCGGACGTGCTGGTTACATGCGACAGAGCGCGCTGCATGCGCGCCCGAGATCTATGTGTCGTCGCATTGCGAGCCACACCCCTTGAGAAGTCACGTCGCCCATAGTGCCACGGCTCCCCTCGGTGCGTCTACTTGGGTTTATTTCGACTCATCCTGAGTCGAAGTCCGGATGGCGACATTTTTTGCCCGCCAATCAGGGACAACAACCACCGCGGAGGAGTCATTCCGCGGCGGCGGATATTCCTTTGCGCGTGTCGCGACTCCATTTCACCGCCGCCAGGATCACCTTGATCCCCACGCCGACAACGATCAGGTTGAGCACCATCTGGACGCTGACCACGGCGCGGGACAGGTCCACCGAAGCCGTGATGTCCCCGAAGCCCACCGTTGCGAACACCGACAGTGTGAAGTAGAGCGAACTCATCTTGGACAGCGCTTCGTTGAACTGATCCGGGTTGTTGGCCGACAGCATGAAGTATCCGAGTGAGAAGGCCAGCAGGTAGATCGGCACGATGATCGCCAGCGCTTCGATGGCGTGCACGGCGGGAGTCGATGAGCGCAGGATCTGGGTGATCTGCCACACGGCGGTCACCACCGCGATGACCAGCGCGCCGACCACGATGGACAGCCCGGCCCAGTCGTCGAATTTGTTCCACGGGAGGGCGAAGTAGGCGACGAGGTACGCCATGACGATGAGTACCGAGCGCAGCAGCGCCCAGCCGAGCACACTCGTGGGCCACTCGGGTCTCGCGGGGAGCGACTGCCCGGCGCCTGACTGCCCGGCGCCCGACGTCACCGGGGTCGGGGCGTCGGCTCGGGACCCACGTGCATCCGAATCATCTGTGGTTGCCATGGCCTGACCCCTGTCGCTTGAAGTCGTCCTGAGTTCTGTTTTGACCTGCGTGCCTGGGATGATCGTTACACGATGGAAAACTTTCTCATTCCGCAGTCCAGCTTCGACACGCCGCTGGGGTTGTACATCCACGTGCCATTCTGCGCGACGCGCTGCGGGTACTGCGACTTCAACACCTATACGCCCGGTGAACTGGGCAGCGCCTCGTCTCCGGATCAGTGGCAGGCCGCACTGGACGGAGAACTGGCGATGGCCGCCCGGCAGTTGTCGCCGGTGCGTCCGGTCTCCACGATCTTCGTCGGCGGAGGCACGCCGTCGCTGCTCGGTGCCGCGGGCCTCGGACAGGTCTTGACGTCGGTGCGGAAGTACTTCGACATCGCCGACGGCGCCGAGGTCACCACGGAGTCCAATCCCGAGTCCACGTCGCCGGAGTTCTTCGCCGGGATCGCGGCTGCCGGATTCAACCGGGTGTCACTCGGAATGCAGTCTGCGGCAAGCCATGTGCTCGCTGTCCTGGATCGCACGCACACGCCGGGGAGGGCGGTGACCGCGGCCCGGGAGGCGCGCGAGGCCGGGATCGAGCACGTCAATCTGGACCTGATCTACGGCACGCCGGGGGAGCGGGACGAAGACCTCGCGCTGTCGCTGGACGCCGTTCTGGAAGCCGGGGTCGATCATGTCTCGGCCTACGCGCTGATCGTCGAGGACGGGACCGCTCTGGCCCGGCGGGTTCGCCGGGGCGAGCTGCCCGCGCCGGACGACGATGTGCTGGCCAGTCGGTACGAGATGATCGACACGCGGCTCGCCGCGGCGGGGATGCGCTGGTACGAGGTGTCGAACTGGGCGAAGCCGGACGTCGCGAATGCGGAGTGCCGCCACAATCTCGGCTACTGGGACAGCGCGGACTGGTGGGGTGCGGGGCCGGGGGCGCATTCACATGTGGCGGGGGTGCGCTGGTGGAACCACAAGCATCCGGCCAAGTACGCCGCCGCGGTGGCCGCGGGTGACCTGCCGGTGGCCGGCAGTGAAGAACTGACATCCGAGGACCGCCACACGGAGCGGGTGATGCTGACGGTGCGGCGATCGAGCGGATTGCCCTTGGGCGAACTGGATCCGGGTGAGCAGGCGCGGGCTCGTCAGACGATCGCGGACGGACTCACCGAGTTGGTCGGCGACGACCTGGTTCTGACCAGCCGTGGTCGACTACTGGCGGACGGCGTCGTTCGAAACCTGTTGGCGGGGTAGGGAAGTCGTTGGTGCTGTCCATGTTCTCGGGATTGGCCGAGGCCGCGGAGAGGTGGTCGAGGTCGAGGAGCCGGGCGTGGATGACGTTCCGGTTCCGTAGTGCTGACCGCACCGCCCGGTGCAGGCCGTCCTCGAGATAGATCTCGCCCTTCCATTGCACGGCGTGGGCGAACAGGTCGCCGTAGAACGTCGAATCCTCGGACAGCAGCTTGTCGAGCGCGAGCACGGTCGTGACGGTGGTGAGTTGGTCGAGCCGGAGCTGCCGCGGTGGGATCTTTGCCCAGTCGCGGATGGACAGCTGATGATCCGGATACGGTTTGCCGTCGCGGACGCCCTTGAAAATCACCGGTTCACCGTAACCGTTATGGGTCGCCGTAGACTGGTCAAACGCTGTGAAGACGACTACGTCCTCGCGGAAAGGTTTTTATCATCGTGGAGCTGGAGGTGGCCGCTCGTGTCGAGCACTGACGATCGTCGTTTCGAGGTTCTGCGCGCCATCGTGACGGACTACGTCGCCACCCAGGAACCGGTCGGATCCAAGGTGCTGGTTGACCGCCACCATCTGGGTGTGTCGAGTGCCACAGTCCGCAACGACATGGCGGTCCTCGAAGCAGAGGGTTACATCACACAACCGCATACGAGTTCGGGTCGCGTGCCCACGGACAAGGGTTACCGGCTGTTCGTCGACCGCATCAGCGAGGTCAAGCCGATCTCCCAGGTCGAGCGCCGGGCCATCCTGAGTTTTCTCGATTCCGGCGTCGACCTCGACGACGTCTTGCGGCGCTCGGTGCAGTTGCTGGCCCAGCTGACCCGGCAGGTCGCGGTGATCCAGTACCCGGTGCTCTCGTCGTCGGCGGTCCGGCATCTCGAGGTGGTCGCACTGACCCCGGCGAGGTTGCTGCTGGTGGTGATCACCGACACCGGCCGCGTGGAGCAGCGCATCGTCGATCTGGGTGATGACCTGGGCGATCACGAAATCACCCAGTTGCGGGACATGTTCGGGGCGGCACTGAACGGGCAGCGTCTCGAGATCGCCTCGCACGCGGTCGCCGAACTCGCCAACAAGGCCCCCGAGGACCTGCGGCAACCCTTCATCAGGGTCGCCACGGTCCTGGTCGAGACTCTCGTGCAGCGCTCGGCCGATCGACTGGTGCTCGGCGGTACCTCGAACCTGACGCGGGCCGCGGCCGACTTCGCGCCGATGGCCGGCGCGATGGGTTCGGTGCTCGAGGCCCTCGAGGAGCAGGTGGTGGTCCTCAAACTCCTGGCCGCCACTCAGAACACCGGAACGGTGACGGTTCAGATCGGCGAAGAGACCCGCGAGGAGAACCTGCGGGGTACGGCGGTGGTTTCCACCGGGTACGGTGCCTCGGGAACAGTGTTCGGTGGCCTCGGAGTGCTCGGCCCCACCCGGATGGACTATCCGGGAACGATTGCCTCGGTCGCCGCCGTTGCCAGATATGTCGGTGAGGTACTCGCCGACCGATGATGTGCGGGCGACGCGCATCACGAGAACCACACCAAGACAGAACAAACATTTTCCGGACACCCTGTCGGGTGCCCTTCCGGAACTGCAGAGAGAACGGATGACTCACCGCCGTGGCACGTGATTACTACGGGATTCTGGGCGTCGAACGGGGCGCCAGCGATCAGGAGATCAAGCGTGCGTACCGCAAGCTGGCACGCGAGCTACACCCAGACGTCAATCCCGACGAGTCCGCCCAAACCCGATTCCAGGACGTGTCGGCCGCCTATGAGGTGCTGACCGACCCGGAGAAGCGACGCGTCGTGGACGCCGGCGGCGATCCGCTGGCGTCGGCCGGTTCCGGCTACGGCGGTGGATTCGGCAACGGCGGTTTCTCCGGCGGCCTCGGTGATGTCTTCGAGGCGTTCTTCGGTGGTGCCGGCGGCGGTGGCTCCCGTGGTCCGCGTGGCCGGGTGCAGGCCGGGTCGGATGCCCTGCTGCGGATGAAACTAGATCTCGACGAATGCGCGGCGGGTGTCAACAAAGAGGTCAACGTCGACACCGCGATCCTGTGTGACGTCTGCACCGGTTCGGGTACCAACGGCAACAGCAAACCGGTGACCTGCGCCACGTGTAAGGGTGCCGGCGAGATCCAGTCGGTGCAGCGTTCGTTCCTCGGTCAGGTGATGACCTCGCGGCCGTGCCCCACCTGTAACGGTGCCGGCGAGACCATCCCCGACCCCTGCCACAAGTGTGGCGGCGACGGCCGGGTGCGGGCCAGGCGCAAGCTGACGGTCAAGATCCCGGCCGGTGTCGGTGACGGGATGCGGGTGCGCCTGGTCGGCCAGGGTGAGGTCGGACCCGGCGGTGGCCCGGCCGGTGACCTGTACGTCGAGGTCTCCGAAGTGGCCCACAGCGTGTTCGTCCGCGACAGCGACGACCTGCATTGCACGGTGCGGGTCCCGATGGTCGATGCCGCACTCGGCGGTGAACTGCAGATCGACACGGTTCTCGGCGGATCGACCACCGTGACGATCGAGCCGGGCACACAACCCGGCCAGGTCGCCAAGGTCCGCGGGCAGGGTATGCCCCATCTGCACACCGGTGTGCGCGGAACGCTCCACGTGCATCTCGATGTGGTGGTACCGACCCGCCTCGACTCGCAGCAGGCCGCGAAGCTCAAGGAATACCGGAAGATCTCGGAGAGCGATCAGATCGAGCTGGTGAACAGCGAATCGCCGCACACCGGTGGTTTGTTCTCGCGCCTGCGCAACGCATTCGCAGGGCGCTGACACCCGACCGATGAGCCCACCGCTGTTCTGGGTCGACCATGTTCCGGACATCGGCGACGATGTCCGGCTCGACGGAGACGAGGGCCGCCACGCGGTCACCGTCACCAGAGTTGTTGTCGGCGAACGGATCATCCTCGGCGATGGTGCCGGTCGATCGGGTTTGTGCGAGGTGATCGCCACCGAGGGCAAGTCGGCTCTGCGGGCCAGAGTCCTCGAGACCGTCACCACCGGTTCGCCGGAGCCGACGGTGACGGTGGTGCAGGCATTGCCCAAATCCGAACGGTCGGAACTCGCGGTCGACCTCGCGACCGAGGCCGGCGTCGACGCGATCGTGCCCTGGCAGAGTGCCCGATGCGTCGCCAGATGGGTCGGGCCGAAGGCAGACAAAGGTGTGGCCAAGTGGCGGTCGGCCGCTGCGGCCGCCGCCAAGCAGAGTCGCCGGGCCCACATTCCGGCCATCGCTCCGCTCGCCCGTACCAGCGACGTGCGAACGATGGCATCCGACGTGGTTCTCCGCGGGGGAGTTGTTGCCGTTCTGCATGAATCGGCCACGACCAGCCTGCGGTCCCTGGACCTCGCCGTTCCGGAGATCATGCTGGTGGTGGGTCCCGAAGGCGGACTGGATGATTCGGAGATCGACGACCTGACCGCCGTCGGTGCCGTTGCCGTCTTGCTCGGTCCGGAGGTGCTGCGCACATCGAGCGCGGCCGCGGTGGCACTCGGCGCGATCGGCGCGATGACGTCGCGCTGGGAGGTGCGACCTCGGTGGTGAACGTCGTCAAGCGGGTGAAAGTTGCCTATGGGGAACGTAATTCACAGTTCGGTCACGTCTACCTACCGCCGGCGCCCGCGACGGGTCCGGTTCCGGTGATCGTGCTCATTCATGGCGGTTACTGGAGCACCGAGTTCGCGCTCACCATCGAGACCGCGGTGGCGCGGGATCTCGCGGCGCGCGGCGCGGTGGTCTGGAACATCGAATATCGCCGCATCGGCGAGGAAGGCGGCGGATGGCCGCGTACCGGCAATGACGTCGTCGCGGCGATCTCCGCGCTCGACGCGCCGGTCCGCTACGCGCTGCCGGAAGAGATCTTGAGCAAGGTCGACTGGTCGAAGGTCAGCGTCATCGGACATTCGGCGGGTGGGCAACTGGCCGTCTGGGCGATCTCACGACTCCGGGCGCGCACGAAGAAAGCGGCCATCGCGACCGTCATCGCCCAGGCCGCACCGCTGGACCTGCAGGTCCGGGAACGGACATCGAGGCCCTCGCTCAGGGCGCTGATGGGTGGTTCGATCACCGAATTCCCGGCTCGGTACGCCGACGCGTCCCCCGTGGACCAGCCGGTGTTCCCGGCACACGTGGTGGCCATCCACGGCACCGAGGACACGTCGGTCCCGGTCGAGGTCAGTCGCGACTACGTGCGGCGCGCCTCCGCGGCCGGGCAATCGGCCGAGCTGATCGAGGTGGCCGGCGAGGGTCACGACGTGTTTGTCGATCCGCGCAGCCGCGGGCATCGTGAAACCGTCCGGTTGCTGGGGATCTGATGGTCTGGACAGCGCGATCCGACGCCTATGGCGGGCATTGAAATATTGATGTGAAACGCGGCGTTTGATGGACGTAGAATCAAAGAACCCACACCCCAATTCGTGGTTGTAGCGGCAGAGTGTTGTAAACGGCAGAGCAGGAGAAACATCTTTCGTGAGTGGTGACAACAGCGCGACCCGGGCGCAACGCAGCGCGACCGGAAACAGGGCGCCTGGCGCGGTGACCTCGACAATCGAAGTGTCGCCCGATGTCATCTTCGGACTGCTCGGTGCCGGGGACAAGAACCTCAAAGAACTCGAATCGCATCTCGCCGCAGATATCCATGTGCGGGGCAATGCGGTGACACTCACCGGTGAACCGGCCGACATCGCGATCGCCGAACGGGTGCTCTCGGAGTTGGTGGGCGTGGTCCGTAAGGGCACCGATTTGAATCCTGACCTGGTACGACACAGTGTTCGCATGCTGACCGACGGCTCCGGGCAGTCACCGGCCGAGGTCCTCAGCCTCGATATCCTCTCCCGGCGCGGCAAGACGATCCGCCCGAAGACGCTCAACCAGAAGCACTACGTCGACGCCATCGACAAGAACACGATCGTGTTCGGGATGGGACCCGCCGGAACCGGCAAGACCTATCTGGCGATGGCCAAGGCCGTGCAGTCGCTGCAGAACAAAGAGGTCAGTCGCATCATCCTGACCCGGCCCGCGGTCGAGGCAGGGGAGCGTCTGGGATTCCTTCCCGGCACCCTTCACGACAAGATCGACCCGTATCTGCGACCGCTGCACGACGCATTGCACGACATGATGGATCCTGAGGCGATTCCGAAGCTGATGGAAGCCGGCGTCATCGAGGTCGCACCGCTGGCCTACATGCGCGGTCGCACCCTCAACGACGCGTTCATCATCCTCGACGAGGCCCAGAACACCACGGCCGAGCAGATGAAGATGTTCCTCACCCGTCTCGGGTTCGGATCCAAGATCGTTGTTACCGGTGACGTCACGCAGGTCGATCTCCCCAGCGGCGGCTCCGAGAGCGGATTGCGTGCGGCAGCCCGCATCCTCGTGGGCATCGACGACATCTACTTCTCGCAGCTCACCAGCGCCGACGTGGTCCGGCACCGGCTGGTGTCCGACATCGTCGACGCGTACGGGCGGGCCGAGGCGTCGAACGAACTGCACGGAAACCGCGCGCAGCGTCGGGCCGGGAACGGTCGGCACCGATGAGTATCCCCGGCGACGTGAGGAGACGGCCTTGAGTATCGAGGTGTCCAACGAATCCGGTGTCGATGTCCCGGAAGAAATGCTGATCGACATCGCGACGTTTGCGCTCGGACGGATGGACGTCCATCCGGCTGCGGAATTGTCGATGGTGCTCGTGGACAACGAGACGATGGCCGAACTGCACATGCGCTGGATGGATCTACCCGGACCCACCGACGTGATGAGTTTCCCGATGGACGAACTGAGTCCCGGTGGACGGCCCGACACCGCCGGCCCCGGTCCGTCGATGCTCGGCGACATCGTGATCTGCCCGGAGTTCGCAGCAGAACAGGCCGCGACCGCGAGGCATTCCACCGACCACGAGCTGTCCGTGCTGACCGTGCACGGTGTGCTGCATCTCTTGGGCTTTGATCACGCCGAACCCGAAGAAGAGAAGGCGATGTTCGGCCTCCAGGGCCAGATCATCGAAGACTGGTACGACGACCGCAGGTCTCGTGCGCGGGCTGCACGCGTCGCCGAGCGCGACGCAAAGCTGTTGAACAACATTGGTTTCGGAGAAGACAAACCGGCCGGGGAGAGCTGATCACCGGTGCTTTCTGACTTGTTGCCGCTGCTGGCCGCGGTGGCGCTGGTGCCCATCGGCGGCCTTTTTGCCGCTGTTGACAATGCGCTGATGACCGTGTCCCCGGCACGGGTCGACGATCTGGTGAAGGACGGTCGCCCCGGCGCGCGCCGATTGCGCGACGTGCTGTCCGATCGTCCGAAGTATGTGGCACTGACCGTTCTGCTCCGTATCGCGGCCGAGACCGCGGCCACGGTGTTCGCGGCGGTCTATGCGATGGACGTGCTCGGAACGGCGTGGGGTGTCCTCGCCGCCATCGTGAGTATGGCGGTGGTCAACTACGTGGTGATCGGCGTGGGGCCACGGACTCTGGGTGCGCAACATGCGTATTCGATCGCGGTGAACTCTGCTGCGGTGCTGCAGGGCATCGGCGTGCTGCTGACGCCGTTGGCGAGACTGCTGATCACCCTCGGCAACGCCGTCACACCCGGTAAGGGATTCCGCAACGGGCCGTTCGCGACCGAGGTGGAGTTGCGTGAAGTGGTCGACATGGCCGAGCTCACCGGTGTGGTCGCCGCGGGCGAACGGAAGATGATCCAGTCCGTCTTCGACCTCGGTGACACCAGTGCCCGCGAGGTGATGGTTCCACGCGGTGAGATGGTCTGGATCGAGGCCACCAAATCCGCGTCACAGGCGATGTCGCTGGCGGTGCGCTCGGGTCATTCCCGCCTTCCGGTGATCGGTGAGAACCCGGACGATGTGCTCGGCGTCGTGTACCTCAAAGATCTTGTCCAGCGGAGTCTTCCGCCGGAGCAGCCCTCGGTGGTCGAGGTGCGGGAACTGATGCGTCCGCCCGAGTTCATCCCCGACTCCAAACCCCTCGACAAGGTGCTCGCCGATATGCAGCGCAGCCACAACCACATGGCGGTCCTGGTCGACGAATACGGTGGTGTGGCCGGTCTTCTGACGATCGAGGATGTGCTCGAAGAGATCGTCGGGGAGATCAACGACGAATACGACAGCGACGAGACCCCACCCATCGAGGCACTCGACGACGGCTCCGGCGGTTACCGGGTGTCGTCACGCCTGCCCATCCAAGACCTCGCGGAACTCCTCGATGTCGAGATCGACGAGGACGACGTCGAAACCGTTGGTGGCCTGTTCGGGCTGGTGCTCGGCCGAGTTCCGTTGCCCGGCGCAACCGTTGAACTACACGGCATCCGGCTGCTCGCGGAAGGCGGGCCCAATCGCCAAGGGCGCGTTCGGATCGTATCGGTGGTGGTCCACAAGATTCCCGAGAAAGCGCTCGAAAAGAAGAAAAAGCGGAAGAAGAAGCGCGACACCACGCCGGAAGCCGCCGAGACCGACGTGGAACAGACCGAGCCGGAAGACACTCCGGCGGTGCCCGACAACAGCGCGCAGGAGCGGCACGAGGAGGCCTCATGACTTCGGATACAGCCTCATGACTTCGGATACACCGGAGACGGAGCGGAGCGGAGCTCGACCCTCATCCGGTTCCGGGATCGAGGCCGGACGTCACCTCGATGCGGAGGACAATAAACTGTTGACCCTGGCGCGCGGAGCAATGGCCCGCGCCGGCGCCGCCGCGGGGGCCGCGGTGCGCGATTCGGACGGGCGAACCTATGCTGCCGGACCGGTTGAGCTTGCCGCACTCCAACTCTCGGCGTTGCAGGTGGCCGTTGCGATGGCAATTTCGAGTGGCGCAGAAGGGTTGGAAGCGGGGCTGCTGGTCGGCGGTTCCGGAACCACGACCGGGGACCGTGTAGACACAGATCCTGGACTGGCGGCGCTGACCGAGGTCAGCTCGTCGGCGTACGCGATCGTCGCGGACGCACAAGGCGGGAACCCGCGTCGATTGGATCGAGAATGATGGCGAACAACGAAGAGTTCCGTTCCGGCTTTGTGTGTTTCGTGGGCCGGCCCAACACCGGGAAGTCGACGCTGACCAACGCGTTGGTCGGTGAGAAGATCGCGATCACGTCGAGCCGCCCGCAGACCACCCGCCACACCATCCGCGGCATCGTCAATCGTGATGACACGCAATTGATCCTGGTGGACACCCCCGGCCTGCACCGGCCGCGCACACTGTTGGGCAAACGCCTGAACGATCTGGTGCGCGACACCTACTCCGAGGTCGATGCGATCGGCTTCTGCGTCCCGGCCGACGAGAAGATCGGTCCCGGCGATCGGTGGATCGCCCAGCAGCTCAAGGAGATGGCGCCCAAGACACCGGTGGTCGGTCTGGTCACCAAGATCGACAAGGTGAAGCCCGAACGGATAGCGCAGCAGTTGATGGCGCTGTCGGAGCTCCTCGGACCCGGCGCCGAGGTGGTCCCGATCTCCGCGACCAAGGGCAAGCAGCTCGACGTGCTCGTCGATGTGCTGCGCGGCCTGATGGAACCGGGCCCGGCGTTCTATCCCGACGGTGAACTGACCGACGAACCCGAAACCGTCTTGATGGCCGAGTTCATCCGGGAAGCGGCGCTCGAGGGCGTGCACGATGAACTCCCGCATTCGCTGGCCGTGGTGATCGAGGAGATCATCGAACGTGAACGTCGCGAAGACCAGATCCCGATGGTCGACGTCCACGCGATCCTGTACGTCGAACGCTCCAGTCAAAAAGGCATCATCATCGGCAAACAGGGCGCTCGCCTCAAAGAGGTGGGGACCGTGGCCCGCAAGCAGATCGAGAAGGTCCTCGGGGCGAAGGTCTACCTCGAACTGCACGTGAAGGTGGCCAAGGATTGGCAACGGGATCCGAAGCAGCTGGGGCGCCTCGGATTCTGACCGGTTCGCCGCCCGAGATCACCGAGGTCTCGTTCTCCGCCCGTGGCACCATGACAAGACGGAGATCGGCAGGGTTCAATTGCCGGTATGACGGAAGCAGGGGGCGGCGCGAAGTCCGACGCCGAACATGAGCGTCCACCCGGAGTGATTCATCCAACTGTCGTGGCGGAATTGCGGTCCTTTGCCTTGTGGGCCCGGCCACTGGCCGTTGTTGTGGTGGTGATGGGACTGCTCGGGGTCATGTACATGGCGCCGGCGGTCGATCCGGGCAAGCACTTGCACCAGTTCCCGATCGTCGTGGTGAATGCCGACACCGGCGCGCTGCAGCCGGGTACCGATCAGAAGCAGTATCTGGGTCAGCAGCTGCTCGAGGGGCTCCAGGCCGGCGTCGACGAGCAGTATCCGGGCAAGTTCGATCTGGACGTCGTGGACCGCAGCACCGCGCTGACCCGTCTCGACAACGCGCACGCCTACGGCGCGATCTTCATCCCCGCGAACTTCAGCTCGGCGAGCTTCGCCTTCCTCGGTTCGGCGATCGGCGACACCAAGGTCGACCAGCCCGTGATCGAGGTGTTCACGAATCCCGGCGTGGGTGCGGTTGCCACCCAGATCGCCACGCAATTCTTCACACGCTCGATGGCGCAGGTGAACCAGCAATTCGGCGAGAGATTGACCGCAGCCCTCGTCCAGCAGACCGATGCGGCCGGCATCAAGGTGACCGGAGCCGGCCTCACGGCCATCACCGAGCCGATCAATGTCCAGGAGTCGGCGGCAAACCCGCTTCCGGACAACGCCGGTAGTGGTCTGACGGCGTTCTACTACGCGTTGCTGCTCGTCCTCGCCGGCTTCACCGGAACCATGATCATCTCCGCGCTCATCGACGGCAGACTCGGATTCGCGCCGGTCGAACTGGGTCCGATGTACGAACTCCGCAAACGTGTGCCGATCTCCCGGCTGGGGACCCTGGTGGTCAAATGGTGGGCGATCTTCTGGGTCTCCCTGATCGTGTCCGGGCTGTTCGTGCTTACGAGTTCCCTGGTGGGTATGTACGCGCCCAACAAGATGGCGTTGTGGATGTTCGGTGTGCTGGTGATCACCGGCGTCGGCATCATCGCCAATGCGATTCTCTCGATCTTCGGCAGCGCCGGCCTGCTCATCAACCTGATCTTCTTCGTGGTCCTGGGATTGCCGACCTCGGGCGGCACCGTGCCGCTGGAGGCGGTGCCGGGATTCTTCCGCGGTCTGGCCGTCGGCGAACCGCTGCACCAGGCATTCATCGGCGCCCGTTCGATCCTGTACTTCGAGGCCAACATCGATGCCGGCCTCGGAACCGCGATCGGGATGTTCCTGGTCTTCACCGTCATCGGATTGATCTTCGGGCCGATTGCCTGCGTCATCTACGACCGCAAGGGACTGATCCGTCGTCCGGACGAGGCAACCGAATCGACGGGATCCCACGCGGCCGCAGTGTGATCGCCAGTCAGTGTGATCGCCGGTCGAGGCATGTCGCGGCACGGTTCGTCGGTGGCGGGTGGAAGACTGGTCAGGTGAGGTTGTACCGGGATGAGGCCGTTGTCCTCCGCCAGCACAAGCTGGGGGAGGCCGACCGCATCATCACGTTGCTGACCAAGGAGCACGGCCTGGTCCGTGCGGTCGCCAAAGGGGTGCGGCGCACCCGGTCCAAGTTCGGTGCCAGGCTCGAACCCTTCGCCCATGTGGATCTGCTGCTCCATCCGGGGCGCAATCTCGACATCGTCACCCAGGTCCACAGCCTCGACACCTTTGCTTCGGCCATCGTCTCCGACTACGGCCGGTACACCACGGCCTGCGCGGTCCTGGAAACCGCCGAACGCCTGGCCGGTGAGGAACGGGCCCCGGCCGATCGGCTGCAGCGGCTGACCGTGGGTGCGCTCCGCGCGATCGCGGCCGGGCAACGTCCCAAGGAGTTCGTCCTCGACGCGTTCCTGTTGCGGGCGATGGATTTCGCCGGCTGGATGCCGGCTCTCGAACATTGCGCCCGCTGCGGAGACCCGGGACCGCATCGTGCTTTTCATGTCGCGGCGGGTGGCTCGGTGTGTGTGCACTGTCGTCCGGCCGGATCGGCAACGCCTTCACCCGGCGTCCTGGATCTGATGGACGCGCTCTACCGTGGCGAATGGGAACACACCACCGAGGTGACCGAATCGTCTCGGCGACAGGCCAGCGGATTGACCGCGGCGCATCTGCAGTGGCATCTGGAACGGCAGCTGCGCACGCTGCCGCTGATCGAGCGTGAGGCACCGCATCGCGGTCTCACCGTCGCCGGCGTGAACGCCGCCACCGGCAGGAAGGACACACGTGATCGCGCGACGGCGCAACACAGCGCAGCAGGCTGAACGGGCGAAAGAGGTGCGGCCACCGGATCCGCATCCGTCCGGAGCGCGACCGCCGGCGATTCCGGCGCAGTTCGTGCCGAAGCACGTGGCGCTGGTGATGGACGGCAACGGACGGTGGGCCACCGATCGCGGACTGCCCCGGACCGAAGGTCACAAGCGCGGTGAGGCCGTTCTGATGGACGCGGTCTGCGGTTGCATCGAGATGGGTGTCGGTTGGCTGTCCGCCTACGCGTTCTCCACCGAGAACTGGAGCCGCAGCCCCGACGAGGTCAAGTTCCTGATGGGCTTCAACCGCGATGTCATCCGCCGTCGCCGCGATGAGATGAACGAGATGGGTGTGCGGGTGCGGTGGGCCGGTCGTCGACCACGGTTGTGGCGCAGCGTCATCCGTGAACTCGAGGTCGCCGAGGAACTCACCAAGGACAACACGGTGATGACCCTGACCATGTGTGTCAACTACGGCGGACGGGCCGAGATCGCCGACGCGGCCAAAGAGATCGCTCGTCGTGCCGCAGCCGGGACACTCGATCCCGAGCGGATCACCGAGGCGTCGTTCGCCAAGTACCTCGACGAACCCGACATGCCCGATGTGGACCTGTTCCTGCGTCCGTCCGGGGAGCAGCGGATCTCAAACTTCCTGCTCTGGCAGTCTGCGTACGCCGAAATGGTCTACCAGGACAAGCTCTTTCCCGACTTCGACCGTCGAGACCTCTGGGATGCCTGCGTGGAGTACGCGAGTCGGGACCGCCGCTTCGGCGGAGTGCCGGGGTCCACCGGTGCCTGACGCCGACGATCAGCGCGGCCTCATCGACCGGGCCGCGGAACTGCTGTCGACCGAGATGTCGGTCCAGCCCGGCGCCGACGATTCACTGACGGTCTACTTCCAGGGCACCGTTGTCTCGATGAGGGCACTCGCGCTGGCCCCTGGGCTCGACGTGCTGTCCTTGACGCAGGTTCTCGCGTGGGATCTGCCGGTCACCGACCAACTACGCGCAGATGTTGCGGCCGCCGCCGCTGCGTCGAACTTCGGCACCGTGAAATTGGCGGTCCATGAGGTGACAGCGGATGTGTTGCTGCACTACACATTTCCCGCCGGAACGCTGAGCGACGACGCCCTGCGCACCATGTTGATCATGGTACTCGGAACCGGCGCGGACGTCGGGGTCACCATCCGCGGCTGACCCCGCCGAGCGTGCCGATCCGACCGCCGACCGTGCCTTAGTTGCTTGGGCGGCAAGTATTTTCGGCACGCTCAACGGTGATGTGAGCACGCTCGGCGGTTGCTTTGGCACGCTCGACGGAAGGTGTTGCCGCCGGGCGTGCCGATCCGACCGCCGACCGTGTCGAACGGGCGATCGAGTGGGCCGAAATTACGAGCAGGACAGGCAGCGACCGAAGATCTCGACGGTGTGGCTGATGTCGGTGAAGCCGTGTTGGGCGGCGACATCGACCGCCCATTGCTCCACACTGTCTGCCTGGATCTCGACGGTGCTGCCGCATGCGCGGCAGACGAGATGGTGGTGATGATGACCGGACGAGCAGAATCGGTACACCGATTCGCCGGTGTCGGTGCGGAGGACGTCGACCTGACCGGCGTCGGCCAGCGCCTGCAGGTTGCGGTACACGGTGGTCAGCCCGATGGACTGCCCGGCCGCCTTGAGCTGGTCGTGCAGATCCTGCGCAGAGCGGAATTCTTCGCTTCCGGCGAGGAGTTCGGCGATCGCGCTGCGCTGCCGGGTGGACCGGACACCGGTGACCGGTCGCTGTTCGGTGCCCGAACTCATGAGTGGTTCTCCTCGGTCGCATGCGTGATGGCGTCGGTGACGATGTGGGCGAGATGGTCGTCGACGAGCGAGTAGACCACCTCGCGACCGGAGCGCTCGCCGCGCACCACACCCGCGGATTTGAGGACCCGCAGGTGCTGGCTGATCAGTGGTTGGGGCACTGTCAGTGCTCCCACCAATTCGTGGACACATCGACCGCCGCCGAGCAGTTGCAGGACGATGGCGATCCGGATGGGCGCGGACAGGGCCCGCAGGAGCTCTCCGGCGGCGTCCAGGGCCTTCTTGTCGACCGCGATCTTGTCGACCGCGATCTTGTCGACCGCGGTCGGGCCCGTGGTTGCGTGCTGACTTGTCACAGGGCACTCCATAACGGCAGGGAATAGGATCGGCTGTTGGAAACCATTTTCATATGCATGGGCGACTATGTCAAACAAGGTCATCCCGGCGTGGTCGGAATTCGCGCTGATGTCGGTGCCCGGTGAGGTGGTCGCCCGCCGCGCGTCGGGTGCCCCGCGGCGCCCGATAGGCTGTGCTCCGTGGCAGGCAAAACCAATCTCGTGGAAACCGTAGTCAACCTCTGTAAACGCCGGGGGTTGGTGTACCCGTGCGGAGAGATCTACGGAGGCACCAAATCGGCGTGGGACTACGGGCCCCTGGGTGTTGAACTCAAGGACAACATCAAGAAGCAGTGGTGGCGCAACATGGTCACCTCGCGTGAGGACGTTGTCGGACTCGACTCGTCGGTGATCCTGCCGCGCAAGGTGTGGGAAGCCTCCGGTCACGTCGAGACGTTCAGCGATCCGCTGGTCGAGTCGCTGCACACGCACAAGCGTTACCGCGCCGATCACCTCATCGAGGCGTACGAGAACAAGCACGGACATCTGCCTCCCAACGGTCTGGCGGACATCAACGATCCCGAGACCGGCCAGCCGGGTTCATGGACCGAGCCCCGCGCGTTCTCCGGTCTGATGAAGACGTACCTCGGTCCGGTGGACGACGAATCCGGTTTGCACTACCTGCGTCCCGAGACGGCTCAGGGCATCTTCGTCAACTTCAAGAACGTGATGACCACGTCGCGCAAGAAGCCGCCGTTCGGCATCGGCCAGATCGGCAAGAGCTTCCGCAACGAGATCACCCCCGGCAACTTCATCTTCCGGACGCGCGAGTTCGAGCAGATGGAGATGGAGTTCTTCGTCAAGCCCGGCGACGACGAGCAGTGGCATCAGTACTGGATCGACTACCGCATGAAGTGGTACACGGATCTCGGTATCGATCCCGAGAACCTGCGTCTGTTCGACCACCCCAAGGAAAAGCTCTCGCACTATTCCAAGGGCACCGTCGACGTCGAATACCGCTTCGGTTTCGCCGGCGGTGAGTGGGGCGAGCTCGAGGGCATCGCCAACCGCACCGACTTCGACCTCAGCACGCACATCAAGCACTCCGGTGAGGACCTGTCGTTCTTCGACCAGGCCACCGGCGAGCGCTACACGCCGTATGTGATCGAGCCGGCCGCCGGCCTGACCCGGTCGCTGATGGCGTTCCTGTGTGACGCCTACACCGAGGAGCAGGTGCCGAATGCCAAGGGCGGCACCGACACCCGGACGGTCCTCAAGATCGACCGCCGGCTCGCACCGGTAAAGGTCGCTGTCCTCCCGCTCTCGCGTAACGAGCAGCTCTCGCCCAAGGCGAAGGCGTTGGCTGCCGAGCTCCGCCAGAGCTGGAACGTCGAGTTCGACGACGCGCAGGGCATCGGCAAGCGCTACCGCCGTCAGGACGAGATCGGCACGCCGTTCTGTGTCACGGTCGACTTCGACACGCTCGACGACCAGGCGGTCACCGTGCGCGAGCGCGACACAATGACGCAGGAGCGGGTCGCTCTGGACAAGGTCGTCGAGTATCTGGCAGTCCGGCTGATCGGCTGCTGAAACCGACATCGGCTGCCTAGAATCGCAGACGGCAACGAGGCCGGAACAAGAGGTCGGAGCGGATATGAAAAAGATCCTGAGGTCGCTGTCCGAAGAGGAATACCGGTTGGTCAGGAAGACCAAACAGAAATCCTTGTCGGATCTCGACGAAGACGCTCTGATCAAGCTGCACACGCGGACTCGGCGTGCGCGCAACAAGCACGTGAAGAACTATCGGCAGGCGGGCGCCGCCAAGGTGAAGAAGAAGGGTGGCCGAGGCGCCGCCCGTCCTGTCAACTCCAACAACGCGGCTCGGGCCGAGGTGTTCGAGAAGGCTCTGGGGAGGGTGAGCCGACAGCTTGGTGTGGTTGCCAAGCAGAGCGCGGCCGACCTCAAGGAATCGCGTCTGGCCAAGGCCTCCGGCAAATCGCGCACCGACCTGAAAGCCATCGTCGACGGCAAGGGCAAGGTCATCTCTTCGGGCAAGACCCGGGTCGATGCGACCCGTCAGTCACCGGGGCGCAAGAAGTACGAGGCGTCGTCGAAGGCTGCGGGCAAGCGGCGGCAGGCCAAGAAGGACAACAGATAGCCTGCGCGGGAGTCCTGCAGTCGAGTGGGCGTGCCCCGCGATCGGTTGGGTGTCTGAATGTGCCGGCATCTGAGATACTGACGATTGTGCAAGCCGTTCGGCCACACATGGGGTGAGGTCGGTATATGCGGCGAGAGAGTGGGTAACCGTGTCTGTGAGTGGAAAAATCGTTCATTTCGACGCCAATAAGGGCTTCGGATTCTTGGCGCCGGATTCCGGCGGCTCGGATGTCTTCCTGCATATCAACGACATCGACATCGACGAGAGTTCCCTCAAGCCGGGCGCCGAGGTCGAGTTCGACATCGAAGAGACCGATCGTGGATCCAAGGCGATCAACCTCGTGGTGACCGGAGCCGCGCCCGCGGGCGCCGCACCCGAGCGTCCGCGTCGCGAAGAGCGTGGCCGGCCGGAACGTCGCCATGACGACAACCGTGGTGCGGCCCGTGACGATCGTCGGCGGCCCCGTCACAACGACTCCGCGACGCTCGATTCGGGCGCGTTCTCGGAGGAGATCACCGAGCTGCTGCTCGATGCCTCCGGAACCCTGACCGCAACCCAGATCCTGGCGATCCGGCAGCGTGTCACCGATTTCGCGATAGCTCGCGGCTGGGTGCTTGACTGACTTGTCGGCGGGAACACCGCCCCCGGTTCTACGTGCCGACTACGACGAATTCGACGTCGAACGGCTGATCCCGGAGGGCGCGAAGGTTGCCGGCCTCACCGGCACCCGCAATGACTATCGCAGCGCGTTCGCTCGTGACCGTGCTCGCGTATTGCATTGTGCGGCACTGCGTCGGCTGGCCGACAAGACCCAGGTGGTGGGTCCTCACGAGGGCGATACCCCGCGCACGCGGCTGACCCACTCACTGGAGGTGGGTCAGATCGGCCGGGGTATCGCCATCGGTATCGGCTGCGATCCGGATCTGGTCGAGCTGGCCGGACTGGCGCACGATATCGGCCATCCGCCGTACGGCCACAACGGTGAACGTGCGCTCGACGAGGTCAGCACCGCGCACGGCGGGTTCGAGGGCAATGCGCAGAATCTGCGCATCCTCACCCGGCTCGAGCCCAAACTCATTGATGCGCAAGGTCATAGCGTCGGGCTCAATCTGACCAGGGCCTCGTTGGATGCCACGTTGAAGTATCCGTGGACCCGCACGAAGCCCGGTGGGAAGTTCGGTGCATACGAAGACGACGCCGCAGCATTGGCGTGGATCCGGGGCGGTCGTACCGATACCCGGCAGTCACTCGAATGTCAGGTGATGGACTGGTCCGACGATGTCGCGTACTCCGTGCACGACGTGGAGGACGGCGTCATGGCCGGTCGTATCGATCTGCGCAGTCTCGGTGATCCGACCGAGCAGCGTGATCTCGCAGCGGTCGGGCTCAAGGAGTTCCCGGAGCTGGAAGAGAACGTTCTGATCGAGGCCGCGGCCCGGCTGTGGGCGATGGACATCGTGCAGGACGTCGGTGCCTACGACGGCACGATGACGAGGTTGGTGGCGCTCAAGCGCCTGACCAGCGAGCTCGTCGGCCGGTTTGCGTCGGCGGCCATCACGACAACGCGCCGGGAGGCGGCCGAGCGTGCGGTCAGCCGCTACGACGCCGACCTGGTCGTCCCGCCGATCGTCGCCGCCGAGGTCGCGTTGCTCAAGACGCTGGCCCTGCGTTTCATCTTCTCGAACGCGCGGCACCGGTCTCACCAGGCCCGCCAGCGCGACCGGATCCACCGCGTCGCCAATTGGCTCCTGAACGCCGCGCCCGGTGGGCTCGATCCGCTACTCGTGCCGGCCTGGACCGAGGCCACCGACGATGCCGCGCGCGTACGCGTTGTCGTCGACCAGATCGCCTCGATGACCGAAGGCCGTCTCGAACGGATGGACCGTCAGAACATGGGTGCTTCCGCGCATCTCGGCTAGTCCCAAAGTGGTGGCTTACGGCGAGCATTCGCCCAGGTCGTGCTCGCCAGAACCCACCAAAATCGGGGTGGGGTGGGTCCGCAAGGAGTTCCGCCTAGACTGGTCTCGTGGCAGGCCGAATTCCCGATCGTGACATCACGGAAATCCGTGAGAGCACCCATATCGAGGACATCGTCGGCGACTACGTGGCGCTGCGTAAGGCGGGCGCCGATTCGCTGAAGGGCCTGTGTCCTTTCCACGACGAGAAGTCGCCCTCGTTCCATGTCCGGCCCAACCACGGACACTTCCACTGCTTCGGATGTGGCGAAGGTGGCGACGTCTATTCGTTCCTGCAGAAGGTCGAACACGTCAGCTTCGTCGAAGCGGTGCAGCAGTTGGCGGACCGGATCGGCTATCAGATCAGTTACGAGGGCGGTGGCACCAGCGTCGCCCGTGATCGCGGTACCCGCTCGCGGCTGGTGGCAGCCAATGCCGCTGCCCAGAAGTACTACGCCGAGCAGCTGAAGACGCCGGAGGCGCAGAAGGCCCGCGACTATCTCACCGAGCGGTCCTTCGACGGGGCCGTCGCGCTGCAGTTCGGTTGCGGTTACGCACCCGCCGGCTGGGACACGATGACCAAGGCGCTGATGTCGCAGGGGTTCGAGTTCGCCGAACTCGAGGCCGCCGGGTTGTCGAAGCAGGGGCAGCGCGGACCGATCGACCGATTCCACCGGCGTCTGTTGTGGCCGATCCGGAACCTGGGCGGCGACATCATCGGCTTCGGTGCCCGCAAGTTGTTCGAGGACGACAACCTCGGCAAGTACATGAACACGCCAGAGACCATGCTCTACAAGAAGTCTCAGGTGCTGTTCGGTCTCGACCACGCGAAGAAGAACATCGCCAAGGGGCATCAGGCGGTGGTGGTCGAGGGATACACCGACGTCATGGCCATGCACCTGGCCGGCGTGACCACCGCGATCGCGTCGTGTGGAACCGCCTTCGGCGAAGACCACCTGGCGTTGCTGCGCCGGCTGATGATGGACGACAGCTACTTCCGCGGCGAGGTGATCTACACCTTCGACGGCGACGACGCCGGTAAAGCCGCGGCACTCAAGGCGTTTGAGGGCGAGCAGAGTATCGCCGGACAGACCTTCGTGGCGGTCGCCCCCGAAGGCATGGACCCCTGCGAGCTCCGCCAGCACCAGGGGGACGCCGCGGTCCGGGATCTGATCGCCCGCCGGATCCCGATGTTCGAGTTCGCGGTCAAGGCGCTGCTGGGCAACTACGACCTCGACACCGCGGAAGGTCGCGTGCATGCGCTTCGCGAGGCCGTACCGGTTGTCGCCCGGATCCGCGACGTCGCGTTGCGGGACGAGTATGCGCGGCAACTGGCAGGCTGGGTCGGCTGGGAAGAAGTGCCGCAGGTGTTGCGCCGGGTGCGCGAGGAGGCCGCCAAACAGGCGAAGGCCGCGCGGTCGGGCGTCAAGGACACGTCGAAGTCGCGCGACCGGAGGGTGCAGACATCGACTCCGCCGGAGCCCGAACCGGATACCGACTCGAAGAACCCGACCGTCTCCCGGCCCCGGCCGTCCGACCCGCGGTTGTGGGCGCAGCGTGAGGCTCTCAAATCGGCGTTGCAGTATCCGGCCATCGCCGGGACCGTGTTCGATTCGCTGCCCGAGGAGTGTTTCACCGAGCCCGCGTACGAGCTGATCCGAACGGCGATCGAGGCGGCCGGCGGCACCGGCGCTTCCCACGGGGGAGCGCAATGGGTGGAGACCATCGGCAAGTCGGTTGACGGCACAGTTCTCGAGTCGTTGGTCACTGAACTTGCGGTGGAGTCGATGTCGGTGTCGGAGAACATGATCCCGAAGTACATCGGCAGCGTTCTCGCCCGGCTCCAGGAAGTCTGGGTCGGCTCCCAGATCGCCGATCTGAAGTCGAAACTGCGCCGGATGTCACCCGGGGATGATCCGGACGCCTACAACGCCTTGTTCGGCGATCTGGTGGCTCTGGAGGCCTATCGCCGGAGCCTGCTGGAGCTGGCCGTCGGACCGGACGAGAACACCGCGTAGTCGGTCGAGGGGAGTGCGCGCCCCCAGTTGTCCCGGTACTCAGTTGTCCCGGTACTCAGTTGTTCCGGTACTCGTCGGGACCGAGCACGGTCGTGTCGTCGTCGACGGCACGCAGTTCCGTCAGCTTCGGCTGCGTGCTGAGCTTCTCCGAGAGCTTCTG
>NZ_DATCVM010000033.1:0-27557 GCF_036566845.1 Williamsia sp. | reverse complement strand
TGCCGCGAGTACTCGTCGAGTAGTACCCGCTGGTTGCGTGGGTCGGCCCGGAGCTTGTCCGCCTTGAAGACCTGGACGTAGGTGGCGTTGACGAGCAGCGCGAGGACGATCACCATGACGGCGGTCACCACGCGGCGGATGGGAATGTTCATGGGCGCTTCACCATCTGGGTGGGAGCCTCGGCGATCGGTGTCGGCTTCTTCTTGGTCGGGTCGGGTTCACGCGCGGCGTTGGACACGCGGAGCAGCAAGGCCACCAGGATGTAGTTCGCCAGCAACGACGAACCGCCGTAGGACATGAACGGGGTGGTCAGACCGGTCAGCGGGATCAGCTTGGTGACACCACCGACAACCACGAAAATCTGCATCACGATGGTGAACGACAGGCCGGTGGCCAAAAGTTTCCCGAAGCTGTCGCGGACCATGATCCCGGTGCGCAGACCCCGGGTGACCAGGATCAGATAGAGCAGAAGGATCGCGGCGAGGCCGGCGAGTCCGAGCTCTTCACCGATCGTCGCGATGATGAAGTCGGTGTTGGCGAATGGCACGATGTTGGGCCGCCCTGATCCCAGGCCGGTGCCGAAGACGCCACCGGTCGCCAGACCGAACAGCCCCTGGCCGACCTGGTAACCCTGCCCGTAGAAGTCGCTGAACGGGTCCTGCCAGACGCTGACGCGCACCTGGAGATGCGAGAACAGCTGGTAGGCGACAACCGCTCCGAGCGCGAACAGGGTGACGCCGATGATGAGCCAGCTGATCCGTTCGGTCGCCACGTAGAGCATCACGAGCATCGTGGTGAAGATCAGCAGCGAGGTGCCCAGGTCCGACTCGAAGGCCAGGACGCCGATGGAGATGACCCAGGCGGCGAGCAGTGGCCCGAGGTCGCGGGCGCGGGGCAGGTCCATGCCGAGGAAGTGTTTGCCGGCGGTGGTGAACAGGTCTCGTTTCGAGACCAGCAGCGACGCGGTGAAGATGATGATCAGGATCTTCGAGAACTCGCCGGGCTGGATGTTGAACAGCGGTGTGCGGATCCAGATCTTCGATCCGTTGATCTCCGACATCGACGACGGGAGGATCGCCGGGAGGGCCAGGAAGATCAGGCCGCCCAGGCCGAGGATGTAGCTGTACCGCGACAACGTCCGGTGGTCGCGGATCAGGATCAGGATCGCGACGAACGCGATGATGCCCAGGACGGCCCACAGCACCTGCTGGTCGGCGTCATGGGTGCGGTCGATGGGGCTGGCGGTCTCACCGTTTTGCCCGGTGCCGAGGTCGAGACGGTGGATGATCACCAGGCCGAGTCCGTTGAGCGTTGCCACCAACGGCAGGATCACCGGATCCGCATACGGCGCGAACCGCCGGACCACGATGTGCGCGAATCCGAACAGGAGCATGTAGGCGGCCATGTACTTCGCGAGATCCCAAGTGAGACTTTGGGATTGGGCGACCTGAACGAGGATCAGGGCGGCGAAGACGATGACCGTCGACAGGCCGAGCAACGCGAGTTCGAAGTTGCGGCCGGTGTAGGTGCGCGATCCGGGAGCCGGGGTCTGGGTGACGGCGCCGGGGCGACCAGGATTGTCGGCTGCCTGTGTCATCAGCGGCCCCGGCAGTTCCCCGGCGGTGGGGCCGGTGTGGTCGACAGGGGCGGCATCGTGCTGGCCGTGCCGGATTGCGGGGCCACGGTTGTGGGCGGAGCCGGTTCCCCGGTCTGCGGCGCCGGTGAGGGCACCGGTGTTGCCGGTTGCGGGGTGATCGCCTCGGTGGCGGCCGAGGTTTCCTCGGGGCACAGCGGCAGCAGGTTGTCCATCAGATCGTTCACCTGGGCCTCGGCGTCGTCCAGCGACACCGGGTCGCGGCCGTCGAGAGAGGCGGGTGCGGTCCCGGTCAGGTCGGAGACCTCGAGCGGCACGCAGTCGGCGGGTCGGTTGCCGTGGTCGGCGAGTGTGACGGTGGGCTCGGCGCTGTCCATGTTGTGGGTGCAGGTGATCTTGCTCAGCTCGTGCAGGCTCAGCCCGAGGATCGATCCGGGCAATCCGCGGTAGACCACCACCTGGCCGTCCGACTGGCCCACGTAGTAATTGGACCGGACGATCGCGCGGCCGACGAACAGTCCGCCGATGAGCAGGGCGATGATGGCCACGCCGATGCCGGCCAGGATCCATTTGCGTCGGGGGTGCGCGGGACGCGGGGTGTGCTCGGGCTCGGTGGTGCCGATCGTCGGGCGTCGGGGACTCTGGGCGGGCGGCCGGAGCGCGGCGGCGCGGCCTGCGGAGGTGCTGGGATCGGGGACGTACTCCTGGTCGTCGCCGCCTGCGGCACCGCCGACGATCGGCCGGCTGTCGCCGTAGTCCACATCTGCGACGTCGGCGATGACCACGGTGACGTTGTCGGGACCGCCGCCGCGCAGTGCGAGTTCGATGAGCCGGTCGGCGCAGTCCTTGTGGTTCTCCACGGACGACATGGTGTCGCGGATGGTCTCTTCGCTGACGACGTCGGACAGACCGTCGCTGCAGAGCAGATAACGATCTCCGGCGCGGGCTTCGCGCACGGTGAGTGTCGGTTCGACCTCGGTGCCGGTGAGCGCCCGCATGATCAGCGACCGCTGCGGATGTGTGTGGGCTTCCTCGGCCGTGATCCGGCCTTCTTCGACGAGCGTCTGGACAAACGTGTCGTCGCGGGTGATCTGGTTGAGCTGGCCGTCGCGCAGGAGGTATCCGCGGGAATCACCGATGTGACAGAGGCCGAGGCGGGATCCGGCGAACAGGATCGCGGTGAGCGTGGTCCCCATGCCGTCGAGCTCGGGGGCTTCGGCGACCTGATCGGCGATCGCCTGATTGCCCCGCCGGGTGGCGGAGTCGAGTTTGGCGAGCAGGTCACCGCCGGGTTCGTCGTCGTCGAGGGGGCGCAGCGCCTGGATGACCAGCTGGCTGGCCACTTCGCCCGCCGCATGACCGCCCATGCCGTCCGCCAGCGCCAGAAGTCGGGCACCGGCGTAGACGGAGTCTTCGTTGTTGGCGCGGACCAGTCCACGGTCGCTCCGCGCGATATAGCGCAACACCAGTGTCACGGGCGCAACTCAATCACGGTTTTGCCCACGCGTACCGGAGTTGCGATGGGGACCCGCACGGCCGTGGTGACTTTCGATCGATCGAGGTACGTGCCGTTCGTGGATCCGAGGTCTTCGACGTACCAGTCGTCGCCGCGGCGGATCAGGCGGGCGTGACGCTCGGAGGCGTATTCGTCGGTGAGGACGAGGGTCGAGTCGTCGGCTCGTCCGAGGAGGACGGGTTGCGTGCCGAGGGTGATGCGGGTGTTGGCCAGTGCACCGTGGGTGACCACCAGATATCGAGCGGCGCCCTTGACCCGGGCCGGGCCCTGGGTCCGGCGTTCGAACCGGGTCGGCGGTCGCTGGCCGGTCGCGGCATAGACATCGTTTCGGATCACCCGTAGTACTGCCCAGATCATCAACCACAGAAGCAACAGAAAACCGACACGCGTCAACTGCAGCACAATGCCTTGCACGTTTTCTCACCTCCTGGGCCAGCCATCAAAGTCCAGTGCATCTTATGGCCCAGTGGCCTCTCCGTTGGTACTCGGATGTGTCACTTGTGCAAAGAAAGTGGGTCGGGTCATACCGGGATCAGCGGCCGGAGCCTCCGCCCGTCGGGTGGTTTCGGTTACTGGAAGCGGACGGTGATGTCGGAGTGACCGACGCGAATCCGGTCGCCGTCGGCCAGTTCCCAACTGCTGACCTGGACATCGTTGACGGTTGTGCCGTTGGTGGAGTTCAAGTCGTTGAGCAACGCGCTTGATCCGTCCCAGCGAATTTCGACGTGGCGGCGGGAGACCCCGGTGTCCGGCAGCCGGAACTGGGCGTCCTGGCCGCGGCCGATGACGTTGGAACCGTTACGCAATTGAAAGGTGCGGTTGCTGCCGTCTTCGAGCAGTAGCGTGATCGAACTCGGCGCGTAGCCGGCCGGTGCCGCGTATGCCTGTCCGGCGTAGCCGCCCTGCTGGTCCGCCGGGGCGTAACCCTGGTCGTAGCCGCCCTGGTGGTCCGCGGGCGCGTAGCCCTGGTCGTAGCCACCTTGCTGGTAGCCCTGGTCGTATCCGGGTTGGGCGTAGCCCTGCTGGCCGTAGGCGGGCTGCTGGTCGTAGCCGCGCTCGTAGCCGCCCTGGTCGTAGCCGGGTTGTGCGTAGCCAGCCTGGTCCGGTGCGTAGCCGCCCTGGTCGTAGCCACCCTGCTCATAGCCGCGCTGATCCGGTGCGCCGGCACCCTGCTGCTCGCCGGAGTAGGCGGCGGGGTCGTAGCCGCCCTGTTGGTAACCCTGGTCGTATCCGGGTTGTGCGGGCGCGTAGCCGCCCTGGTCGTAGCCGGGCTGTGCGTAGCCGCCCTGTTGGTAGCCCTGGTCGTACCCCTGCTGGTCGTAGCCGCGCTGGTCATAACCCTGCTGGTCGTACCCCTGCTGGTCGTAGCCCTCCTGCTGGCTGTAGGCCTGCGGGCCGCCGCCCTGTGGTTCACCGGCCTGGGCCGGCTGCTGGCCGTAGCCGGGAGGCGGATAGGAGCCCTGTTCGTAACCTCCGCGCGGGTCGTATCCGGAGTTCTTGGTCATGGGGTCGGCTCCTACTTGTGGGGTTCGATTCGGTCCTGCGGGGTGCGGCCCTGCCTGTGGACGGGGTGGGGGTGGGCCTATCGGTTGCTCACCGGGTGAGGGTACGGGCATCGGTCGGGCATCGGGGTTGACTGCACCCCGCGCGCGGAACTGACCCGTGTGCAATGTGGGTGAGTGGGCAAACTCCACAACCACTTCGCCGTACGTCTGCCACCCGTTGTCTCGAATGAAGTTATCGAGATGTTTGGAAAAGGTCTTGCGATTCAGTTCGTATTCCGCAGCCATCTCCTGATGGTCGGTCGAACTGACCACCAGGGTGTAAGCGTTCGGCGCCAGCTTGCTGCCGTCGCCGAGGTCTTCGAGGTGGTCCTCGGCCTCACGCTGGAGCGCGTTCTCGACCTCCTGCGGTGCGACCTTTCCGCCGAAGACCCGTGCGAAGCCGTCATCAACGGCACCTTCGAGCTTGCGTTCGATTCTCTGCAGAATCCCCATCACGGACGACCTCCCTCCGAATTGCCAGCGTGTCGACGTGCCAATCGTGCTTTTTGATGATAGCGACTCAACAGTCGCAAGGGCACTCCAGGGAGAACATCTGCACCGTCCGCCTCAGATGTCCCATGATGCCGTCATCTGGACGGACTATCGCGGGGCGCGGGTCCGTACAGGTCAGTGCACGATTCCCAGGAGGGGCCGCCGCCGCACAATTGGGCGAGAAAGTAAACGTAGCCTAAGCTACCAATACCTGTAGCTGGGCTTCCCGGCTTGATCTGACACCGGAGTTTGTAGTGACATCGATGGATACGTCTGCCCCGAGACTTTCAGTGGTCATCTGTTGCTTCGCGGATGAGCGGCTCACGGGTCTCATCGAGGCGATCGACGCCGCTGTCGCGCAGTTGGTACCGGGCGATGAGGTCATCGTGGTGGTCGACCACAACCCGGCGTTGCACAGCGAGCTGGTGAACCGATACGACGCCACGATCAAGGTGATCGAAAACGCCGCGACCCAGGGTCTGTCCGGCGCCCGGAACACCGGCTGCGCACTCGCCGACGGTGACGTGATCGTGTTTCTCGACGACGACGCGCGCCTTCGCCCCGGTTCACTAGGCGCCACCCGCTCCGCGTTCGCCGACCCGGGCGTGGTGTGTATCGGTGGCCGGGTGGTCGCGGATTGGCAGTCGGGTCGGCCCGGCTGGTTCCCCGACGAGTTCGGATGGGTTGTCGGCTGTGACTATCGGGGACTGCCCGCTGACGGTGGATCGATCCGTAACCCCATCGGCGCGGCGATGGCGGTCCGCAGAACCGAATTGGCCGCGGCTGGTGGATTCAGCAACCGACTCGGGCGTGTCGGTGCGGTACCCGCCGGGTGCGAAGAGACATTGATGGGCATCGAACTGCATCGGCAGAATCCGGGGGCCCGGATCATTCGCCACGAGGGCCTGGCAGTGGACCACGCGGTGACCGCCCAGCGGGCCACGGTGCGCTACTTCGTCTCTCGCTGCATGCATGAGGGACGATCCAAGGCCGTCCTTTCCACGATGGTGGGATCGCAGCGCGGACTGGCCGCCGAGCGGTCCTTTGTATTGCGGACCTTGTCCACGGGGTTGTGGAATCAGTTCCGGGCGGTACTGCGCGGAGACGTGCAGGGTGCGTCGCGGGCGCTGATGATGGTCGTCGGACTGGTTGTCACCGCGGTCGCCACGGTGACGACCTCTCTTCTCACCAGGATCGGTGGGTCCGTGCCGGTCCCCGGCGGACAGGATCAGCCTTCCGAGTTGG
Organism: Williamsia sp.; assembly: GCF_036566845.1. GTDB lineage: Bacteria > Actinomycetota > Actinomycetes > Mycobacteriales > Mycobacteriaceae > Williamsia. The sequence goes on along the minus strand of NZ_DATCVM010000033.1, from coordinate 21,166 downwards.
CGCTCGCGCCCGATGAATTGGTGACGGTGGTGATTCCCACGGTCGGCCGGGAGTCGCTCAAGCGGACCGTCCAGGCACTGCTCGACCAGGATCATGAGCAGACCGAGATCGTGGTGGTCAACAACCGGCCGGGACGCGCCGATGTGGCAACCCTGCTCGCCGGATTCAGCGATCACCGGATCCGGATCGTGGACGAGCCGGTGTCCGGGGTGTCGGCGGCGCGCAATCGCGGTACCGCTGTTGCCGCCGGCCGGGTGGTTGCGTTCACCGACGATGACGCCTTGCCCGATCCCGGCTGGGTGGGTGCGATCCTGGAGACCTTCCGAGCCGACCGGACCGGCCGTGTGGGTGCGGTCACCGGCCGGGTGCTGTCGACGGCGGCGCCGACCCAGTTGCAGAGCTGGTTCGAGGAGGCGGGCGTCTTCGACAAGGGTCCGGATCCGACGGTCTGGTCGATGAACCACGATCCGGCGTTGGACGTCCTCGGTGACTTCGGCCCGCACAATGTCTTCTTTCCCTACACCGCCGGTGAATGCGGTAGCGGCAACAACATGGCCTTCCGCCCCGACGCGCTCGAGTTGATCGACGGGTTCGATCTGCGACTGGGCACCGGCACACCGGCGCGTGGTGGTGAAGACCTCGACGCGTTCCGGTCACTGCTCCTGCGCGGGGGCGTCATCGCATACAACCCCAAAGCCGTTGTCTACCACTATCACCGGGACAACATCCCGGATCTGCGGGATCAGAGCTACGGCTACGGAACCGGGATGGCGGCCTCGCTGACCAAGCTGGCGTTCAGTCGCCGGGGTCCGGCGATCCTGATCCGCCTCCCGGTGGGTCTGTATCGGCTGCTGGCCCCCAACTCGGCCAAGAACAAAGATGTACCCTCCGAGTGGCCTCTGCAGCTGCGCCTGATCGAGGTCTGGGGCTACCTGGCCGGTCCGGTGTTGTTCGCACGCAGCCATTTCCATCACCGCAGCGTCGGCACCCGGCGATGACGGCGCAACTCGACCGGCCTGCGCCCTGGCGACCGGGTCCGGTCAAGGCGTTGTCGACCACGGCGAACCGGTATCCGTGGAATCCCCACCGCGGCCTGCGGTTCGCGGCCGGCCTGGCGGTGGCTCTGCTGCTGCTGAATCTGCTGGTGGCGGCGTCTGCCGAAGACGTGATCCCAGCGGCCCTGCGGGTCGTGCTGGTGCTGGTGGGTATGGGTGTACTCCCCGGCCTGCCGCTGGTCACGATGCTTCGCATCCCGGCGCGGTCGGTCTCGATCGCACTGGTGATCGGTGTATCCCTGGCGGTGAACATCCTGGTGACCCAGTGGGTCACGGTGGCGCAGTGGGGAAGTCCGATCTGGACCCAATTCGGGCTCGCCGCATTCGGGCTCGCGATGTGTGTCGTGGCCGGCGCCGTGGTCCCGTCCGACACGTCGAGTGTGGACAACCAGATCCTCGCCGCACGATCGTGGTCGCGACGTCGGTGGGTGCACCTGAGCGCACTCGCGGTGTCGACCGGTCTCTTCGTGTGGGCGGCACTCGATCTCGACATCGATGCCGCCGGCCACTTCGGGATCATCAGCGCCATCACCCCGAGCTTTGTACTGGGACTGGTGGTGCTGGCGGTGGTGCTGGCGTCGAGCCTTCTGGCCCGCCGTGTAGATCACCTGACGATGGCACTGGGCACCGTGCTGCTCATCACCTACAACACGATGCTCGTCGCGGCGGCAACCGGTCAGACCTCAGTGCCGACAGCGTTTGTCCACCGCGGCTTCGTCGACGTGATCGCCCAGGGTGGTCAACTGCCCGAGAAGGTGGATGCGCGATTCAGTTGGGCCGGGTTCTTCTCGGCCGCAGCCCATCTGGTGGAGGTCACGGGGATATCGGGCATCGGGGGACTGCTGGTCTGGGCGCCGCTGGTCACCGGTGCGCTCCTCGCGGTACCCCTCTACGCCATCGCGATCGTCATCACCGGCCGGGTTCGACTGGCCTGGACTGCCGTGGTGCTCTACCAGTTGTTCAATTGGTATCAGCAGGATTACTTTGCACCGCAAGCGATTGCGATGTACTTCTACACCACGGTGGTGGCCACTTTGCTGTGGCAGCTGCGGTACGCGCCGCTACCGCGGCTCGGCCGTCCGAGTCTGCGGTCGTGCCTCGCGATGGTCCGGCGCACACCGGGCCGATTGCCGGGCTTCGGCCCCGCTCGTACCCTGGCGGTCGCCGGCGCTCTGCTGCTGCTGATCACCGCGAACACGGTGACTCACCAGATCACGCCGATCCTGCTGATCGTGGCCCTCGCCTGGTTCTCGCTGCTGGGCGCAACCAGGTACCGCACGCTCTGGCTGGCGGCGGGACTGGTCTTTGCCGCCTGGTTCAGCTACGGCGCCTCGGATTTCTGGCTCGGCCATCTGCAATCGCTCCTCGATGAGGTCGGGCAGGTCGGCAACTCGGTGAACCGCGGTGTCGGACAACGACTCAACGGTGATCCGACCTACAAGCAGATGCAGTATCTGCGCATCGGCGCCTCGGGCCTGTTCGTCCTGGTGGCGTTTGCCGGCTGGCTCTGCTTCCGCCGCAAACGCACCTGGCTGATCGGTGCCGCGCTCTGCGGTTCACCGTTCCTGCTGGTCGCGTTGCAGAGCTATGGCGGCGAGATGCTGATCCGCTGCTTCCTGCTGGCCTCGCCGGTGCTTGCACCATTCGCGGCGATGGCGCTCGCCGTGGTGTTCCATCGGGTGGGTGCGATGACGTGGTTCGGATCGCGTCACCGCCGCGAGGTCGCAGGACTGGTGGTCGCCGCGTCACTCTTGTTGGTGTTCGGTCTGATCGGGACGACGAACCGCGGGCTGAACACCGCTTTCGAGGCTTCGACCAACGAGGACGTCACGGTGACCGACACGTTCATGGCCGATGTCGCAGACGACGTCACGGTGATGTCGTGGAGCTACGCGCCACATTCGGTCGGTATTCGGCGAACGCTGGATCCGGCCGGACCGAAGTTCGGCTTCATAGACTCCTACCCGTGTCTGGACAATCTGTCGGCCTGCGCGCTCGATCGTGACCCCGACTACATCTACATCACCGAACAAGGCAAGGGAATGTTGGAGCTGCAGTACGGATTCGACGAGGCGGAGCTCGATCGCCAGATCGCCCTGATAACGGACAGTGGCCGGTATGTCACGGACGTGCAGGACGGCAGTGTGTTGATCCTGCGCCGCGACGATGTCGCGAAGGTCGCTCCGAAATGAGCCCAGACGTACTCTTTTTCGTCCTGGCGGGTGTGCTGATCATCGCCGGTGCGGTGCTTCGTGAACTCGAGGTACCCGTGCTCGGGTCGATCGGTCGCGGGAAACGCGGATGGTTGCTGACTGCGGCGATCGCGGTGACAACCGTTGGTGCCGCGGCGTTCACCCTCCAGCGGCTGATCGAGATGGCCCTGTGACGCGACGCAGTCGCAGGTACGCGCAGGGAATCGGAGCGGTCGCGCTGTCCATGGTGATGGTGGCCGGTTGCGCCGCCGAAGGCAGCAGCGACGTTCCGCAGGCTGATCTCGCATCACCATGTGCACCGGAGGATTCGCCCAGTGGCGTGGCACCGCCGGCCGGGAACGAACAGGGCTGGACCCTGCGCTTCACCGATGACTTCAATCGGTGTGACCTGGGCGATGATTGGAGTACCTACAACGGGCAGCCCGGCGGTAATCCGAACAGTCGCTGGGATGCCTCGATGGTCACTCTCGACAAGGGTGTGCTCGATCTCGGGGCAGCGCGGCAACCGGACGGTTGGGTCACCGGAGGGGTCTCGAATTACCCGGTGACGCAGCAGTACGGCCGTTGGCTGGTGCGGATGCGGGCCGACCCGAGTGCCGACATCTCGTACCACATGTTGTTGTGGCCTCAGGATGAATCCTGGCCTCCCGAAATCGATTTCGCCGAGAGTGTCAGCGGTGACCGGTCGGAGATGTCGGCGTTCCTGCATTGGGTCGACGTGGACGGAGGCAACGCCAAGACCAACGCCGAGACCGGCGGGGACTTCTCACAGTGGCACACGGTGGGTGTCGAGTGGGGTCCGGGCATCGTCCGGTATCTGCTCGATGGGCAGGTCTGGGCTCAGGCCAACTCCGACACAATGGTTCCGGACACCCCGATGTGGCTGGCGCTCCAGGCCGAGGCCGGCGCCTGTGAACGTCGCCTCGACTGGGGCATGACACCGTGCACCGGCGTCGGTGAACTGCATCCGGACGAACTGTCCGTCGAGATCGATTGGGTGGCCGTGTACGGCGCAGACATGCCGGTGCTCGAGAAGATGTATGAGCGAGGCGAATTCGATCCGGGACCGGCGACGATCGAACTGACCGACAGCTAGTTTTCGACTCGGGGCACTAGGACCGCGGGCTCACGGGGACAGGCTCACCGTGAGCCCGATCCGACTGCCGGATCCGGCGCACCGAGAAGATCAGCGGGAGGATCACGAGCAGGGCGGTGGCCAGTTCGGCGGTGATGAAGGCGTAGGCGAGTCCCCGGAGTCCGTCGACGTCAACCCAGGCCACACCGAGCCCCAACATCAACACGGCGTTGACACATTGTGCGGCAACGGCATAACGGAGCCGGCCGAGGAGCCGGGAGATCGCCGAGTAGGCGTGCCCGACCAACGCCGGCACGATCCCGATTGCGGCGAGCTGGAGTAGGGGACCGCCGAGTGCGCGGTACTGCGGGCCGACCAGGGACAGCAGGACTGGGCCGGCGACGGCGAGAAACAGCGCACCGCTGACCCCGACGAGTCCCAGAATCGAGAGAAATCGCTGGGTGAGCCGGTAGGCGTTGCGCGAATCCGCCGCAGCGGCAGCGATATACGGACCCATCAGGATGGTCAGCAGCACGATCAGTGCAGTCACCAGCGACCACGAGATCGCGAAGTAGGCGTTGAGTTCGGTGCCGAGCTGGGCAACAACGATCAGGGGCATCAGCAGTGGTGTCAGGGCACCGACGACATAGAGCAGGTAGGTGCCTGCCAGGTACGTCCCGAGTTCACGTCGGTCGGGCAGTGAATCGCCGATCCCGGACGCAGATTCTGTTCGGATCCGGCGGATCACCACCACACCGAGGACCAGGGAGAGCAGCACTGCCGGACCCACCCAGGTCCAGACGATCGTGGCCCGGGTGGCGATGGCGGCAAACGCCAGCACCAGTAGAGTTTTGACGACGGCGTGGGTGATGTTCTTCTGCGCTGCCCAGGTGGCCCGCCGTAGGCCGACCGCGGTGTGGTCGAGCAGTGCGAACACTGAGAATGACACCACCACAACAGGGAACAGCATGCGGTCGAGTGAGCCGGTGAACAGTTTGTCGGTGGGACCGACCCAGAGGAAGCCGACTGCGAGCGTGGCGCTGACCGCGACTCCGGCGACGAATCCGGTGCGCACCAACGCCGGGAGTTTGCGTCCGGCAACAGGTACGAATCGTTCGAACAACGCACCGAACGACAGATTCCCGAAGGCGGACAGCATCGTCGCGGTGGTGATGATCGCGGCGGCGGCACCGACTTCGCGGGCGGGGTAGACCCGTCCGATCAGTGCCCAGTACACCAACCCCAGGACACCGGTGACCAGCGCTGAGATCGCCAGTGCCAGCGAGTTCCGTTCCAGGCCGGGTCCATCGTGCCGATTCGGCTCGGCGCGGATCGCGGCCGGCGCGGTTTCGCAAGCTGTCACACGGGTGTATGGGTGACCACAGGTGTGGTCGACACGCTGGTCACCGATGCTGCCACCGATTTGGGGCGTGCGCGCCAGTGCTTCCATTCCTGGTTGATGGTCCGCAGGACGCGCATGCCGTCGCTGTAGGCATTGAGGTTGCTTCGGCCGTGCAGGCGTGGGCCTTCGAAGCTTCCGACCTCGGTGATCGCGAGGTCGCAGGTGGCCAGGCGGACGTTGATGACGGTCTCGATCTCGAAGCCGTCGCCCCACTGGGCGCGCTGATACTCGACCGGCGCGAGCTCGAGTGCGACTGCGTGCCTGGCCCAGAAAGCGTTGTAGCCGTAGCAGAGGTCGGTGAACTCGGTCTTGAAGATCAGGTTGACCAGACCGTTCAGGCCCTTGTTGCCGATCCGGCGGATGGTGGTGATGTCCGTGCTGCCGCCGGCGCCGACGAAGCGGCTGCCTTTTGCGAGATCCGCGCCTGCGACGAGTGCCTCGACGAACAGTGGGATCTCCGCGGGATCGGTGGACCCGTCGGCATCGATGGTGACGATGATGTCGCCCGTCGACGCGGCAATTCCGCAGGCCAGGGCATTGCCCTTGCCCCTGCGGGTCTGGGTGATGAATGTGGCTTGCGGCCAGAGCTTTTGGGCCACGGCGACGGTGTCATCCGCCGAGTTGCCATCGACGAAGACGATCTGGTCGACGCCCTCGGGCATCCGGGATGCCACGTAGGGCAGGTTCTTGGCCTCGTTCATCGCGGGGACGATCACCGATACCGTTGGGCGGGAGGGTTTCTGGTCGCCGGTGGAGGTCGGGGGCAGTGCTTCCGGTGGATGACCGATTTCGCTTGGGGGGGTTGACACGTTCACCGCTGGGCACTCCGCTCTAATGACTAAGTGAGGCTTACACTAGAACCCAGGCAAGCCTAAGCAAAGTCGGAGTTGGCTATTGTGTCGAGCGTCACAAGGCGCCGTGATCGTCTGTGGCATTAATTAACCAGGAGCAATTTTCGTGCGTACAAAAGTGGCTATCATTGGCGCCGGGCCGGCCGGTTTGACCCTCGCCAAATTGCTCGACCTCCAAGGTGTCGACTGCATTGTTTTCGAACAGCGGAGCCGTGACTATGTCGAACAACGAACGCGGGCAGGAATACTCGAGCAGCCCACCGTCGACCTCATGGCCGAGGTCGGTCTCGTGGATCGTATCCACGCCGAGGGGATCAAGCACGACGGTTTCTATGTCACCTTCGATGAAGCCACCCACCATCTCGACTTCAACGCGCTCGTCGGCGGTCACGCGACGGTTTACGCCCAGCAAGAGCTGGTCAAGGATCTCGTATCAGATCGGCTGGCGAACGGACTGCCGCTGATGTTCGAGGCCGATGTCACGGCGATCGAGAACCGGGTTGACGGAGCGTCAGTGACGGTTCGGCACGAGGGCCGCACCTTCGAGGTCGAGGCCGACTTCGTTGCTTGTTGCGACGGCTATCACGGCGTCGGCCGAGCCGCGATCCCAGCCGAGAGCCGGACGGAGATCGAACAGACCTATCCCGTGGCGTGGCTCGGGATCCTCGCGCGCACAACACCGGTCACGCCGGAGGGTATGTACTGCGCCCACGAGAACGGGCTGTCGGTCCACAGCATGCGTGGTGCCCGGATCACGCGGCAGTACCTGCAGGTTCCCGCCGACACCGACCTGGCGGACTGGTCCGACAACAGGATCTGGGACGAACTGGCGGTCCGCAGCGCCGGGGCCAGTGCCGACGGACTCGAGCGTGGTGAGATCTTCGACCGCTCGATGGCGCCGCTGCGCAGCTACGTGAACGAGACCATGCAGCACCGGCGGGTGTTCCTGTTGGGCGACGCGGCGCACATCGTTCCTCCCACGGGCGCAAAAGGTCTCAACCTCGCGGTGTCGGATGCCACGGTGCTCGCCCATGGGCTGGCGGCGCACTTCCTCGGAAATGATCGTCGGTGGCTCGATGACTACTCGGCGACCTGCCTGCCGAGAATCTGGCAGGCGCAGCTGTTTTCGGCGACGTTGACGGCGACGCTGCACCGACTCACCGACGACCCGCTGCAATGGCGGCTCAATCGCGCACGACTGCAGAGCTGGGTGACGTCAGAAGCGCAGCGCCGTGCGCTCGGTGAGGTCTATCTGGGACTGCCTTTCCCGGTGGGCTGGCAATACGCGGCGTCCTAGATTCGAGTCACCGGAATCGGGCGACAACCGGCGGGATCTCGAGGGAGATCCCGAAGAGGTCGTCGAGCACCGCACATACCGCGTCGTCGGTGATGGTACGGCTGTGTCGTCGTCCGGAGACCAGGTCGGTCCGGGTCAACGTGAACGGCTCCGACCGGCCCCGCGACATCGTGATCCGATGGGTGTCGTCGGTGATCGAGCAGACGATCGAGGCGGTGAAACGTGCCTCCGGACTGGTGCTCTGCCAATGGGCGATGTCGGAGAACTCGTCGAGCCGGTATGCCGTCCCATCGGTGCGATAGCGACCGGTCGAGGTGGTGATGTCGATCGGGGTGTGTATCTGCTGGGCAGAGATCGGGGTCAGCACACTCGAACCGCCGAAACCGTTGTCGGCCAGCCAATGCCGATCGCCGGAAGTCACCGCTGCAACCATGTGCCCGAGCGCCGGACCGAACGTCCCGTGATCGCGCGCGACGGCGGCCCCGATCAGGAGGACGTCGAAACCGAGGGACTGCAGCCCGCGCGCCATCAGACCGTTGAGTTCGTAGCAGATGCCCCCGCGCCGGCCGTCGATGATCTTGTGCTCGATCGCCACGGGGCCGACGTCGACGATGCACCTGTTGTGAATGGTCAGATTCTCGAAGGGGATGGTGGCGAGTTGTGCCCGAGTCACTCGCTCGAGAATTTCCTGATCGTCGAGATCGGACCTCGAAACATCGGCGGTGGTCAGGCCGATTCGTGCCAGATACGCGTCGCGGAACGCCACGTCAGGGCGACCGGCGAGCGATCGCTCGAATCCGGCCGACTGTGTTCGAGGTTGCTCACCCACGGTTCGCATATTTACAAAGCTTACCCTAAGCTAACCACTAGCCAGGGCTTCGACTGTGCGTCCGGGCGCGTGATGAGGAGAACTCGATGACCGACGATTCGCGATACTTCCGTGGTTCCCGCGGCGGGAAAAGCCTGCGGTTGTCACGCATCTCGAACATCGCCACCGGTCACGCACTCATCGTGCCGATGGACCACTCGGTGACCATTGGCCCGCTGGGTTCTGTGGACCGGGTCGCGAGCGTGCTGCAGTCCGTTGCGCGGGCCGGAGCCGACGCGGTGGTGCTCCATCGCGGTCGCGCCGCCCAGGTCGAACCAGGAACGTTCGCTCGGATGGGTCTGATCGTGCACCTGTCGGCCGGCACCAATCGAAGTCTGGACGCCGACGCAAAAGTCATGGTCGGGGGTGTCGAGGACGCCCTCCGGGTCGGTGCCGACGCCGTCAGCGTCCATGTCAACGTCGGATCGACCACCGAACATCGTCAACTGGAAGACTTCTGGGCCGTGTCGCGCGAGTGCGAGATCCTGGGTGTCCCGCTCCTGGCGATGATGTACGCCCGCGGACCGCTCCGGCCGGAGGGTCCGGAAACTGCCGACGAAGTGGCCCATCTGGCCTCCATCGCAACCGATCTCGGTGCAGATCTGGTGAAGGTCAACTACACCGGTGATCCGGACTCGATGCGCACGGTGGTCGAGACCTGCCCGGTACCGATCTACGTCGCCGGTGGGAGTCGAGAAGGTGGCGATGACGTCGCCGTGGCTCTCGGTGTGGAGATCATGACCAGCGGAGTCGCCGGATTGAGTTTCGGCCGCAACATCTTCGCGGCCACCAACCCGTACGCGGTCACCGCCAAGTTGTCCCAGGCCGTGCACGGACGCGGTGACAAGGCCGAGCGTGAGACCTTTGCACACCACGCCACCGCGCTGGAATCTGCCTGACCCGACACTTCACGCCCGGGGATCGTGTCCCGGAACAGACATGCCTGAGAACAGAGTTGAGGAAAGTCCATGGAAAACGTAATCGTCACTGACCAGATCATCCCCGCGGCCGGGGCGGGCGCCGATGAGCGTCGCACCCCGGAGAGCCGGGCCGGGCACTTCGCGTGGGTGGATGTCCGCAACGTCCCCGAGGGTCTGAGCAACGCGATCATCCAGGCCGCGATCCACCAGAGTGTCGACGGCATCGTCAGCGACCGGATCGCCGTCCTCGAGGCGTTGCCGCCGACGATGCGCCGCATCCTCGCTGTGGCACAGCCGTTGTCCGAAGACGACGACGTGACGTCGGTCGACCTGGTGATCGCTGCCGACCGCGACGTACTCGCGTCCGTTCCCGACTCCCCGAAGCTCGAACGGGGCGTCCACGTCACCGTGGCGGATGCGCCGACACTGCAGACCGCGTGCGAGGTGGTTCGTGAGGTTCCTTGGACGGCACTCACATTCACCGACCCGACCAAGATCCCGCTGGAGATCGTGATCGCTGCAGCGGAGAACTCGGGCAACCGGATCGTCACCACGGTCAGCGACATCGAAGACGCCGAGATCGTCAAGCTCGTTCTCGAACACGGCTCCGACGGCCTGCTCCTGGCACCCCGCAATGCCGATGACGTGCTGAAGTTGGCGGACATCGTCCGGCCGAAGTCGGCGAGCATGGAACTGTCCGAACTCGTTGTCGAGCGCGTCGAGCACATCGGTATGGGCGACCGTGCCTGCATCGACACCACGTCGCTGCTGGAGAAGGACGAAGGTTGCCTCATCGGTTCGTTCTCGACAGGACTCTTCCTGTCGTGCAGCGAAACCCATCCGCTGCCGTACATGCCCACCCGTCCGTTCCGCTGGAATGCCGGCGCGGTCCACTCGTATGTGCTCGGTCCCGACAACCGCACCCGGTACGTCAGCGAACTCCAGGCCGGATTCCCGATCCTGGCGGTCCGTTCCGACGGTTCGGTCCGTGAGGTGCGGATCGGTCGGGTGAAGATCGAGAAGCGACCGCTGATCTCGATCACCGCGATCGCGCCCAACGGTGCGACCATGAACCTGATCGCCCAGGACGACTGGCATGTGCGCTTGCTCGGACCCGGTGGCAGCGTCAACAACGTGACAGAGCTCAAGGCCGGCGACAAGCTGCTCGGTTACGTGCCGACAGAGGCTCGCCACGTGGGACTGCCCATCACAGAATTCTGCGACGAGCGTTGAGCGCGGGGCCTGAAGCCCCGAACATCCTGTGGTACATCGGGGCAATCGACGGTGAAATACCTTGGGACCCGAGGCATGCCACATCCGCAAGCCTCGGCGATCTGCGGCTGCAGGCGAGGAACCTCGACGAGCTCGGCTACTTCGGCGCGCTGACCACCGCTCGTGAACCGATCTCGTTGGTCGGTGACACGGAGCAGTTGCGGTTTGTGGTCCCGGAGTACCCGGGCGTCAAACCGCCCGCTCTGCTGGCCGAGCAGGCGCAGGTGTTCGACAACTACTCCGGTGGCCGGTTGATCTTCAATCAGGTCAACGGTGCCGACCCGGTTCTCGCGCGGTACGGACGATTCGAAGCGAAGGATGAGCGGTACGAGCTGTCGAAAGAGTATTGGCGGCAGGTCAAGTCGCTCTACCTCGACGACGTCGATGCCCACGACGGCGAGTTCCTGAAGTATGGTCCCCGATACAAACCGCCCATCGCCGGTGAACGCCAGCACGATGGTGTGCCGGTCTGGGGGACCGGTGCTTCACCGGCCGGGATCGACCATGCCACTGCGGTACTCGACGTGTATCTCTCGTTCCTCGGGCCGATCGAGGTCACTGCCGACCTGTTCGACCGGGTCCGCAAGGCGGCCGCGACGGTGGACAAGAAGCTGGAATTCGGTGTGCTCACCAGTGTGATCGTCCGGGAGACCGAGCAGGAGGCCTGGGATCACTTCGAGTGGCAACTCGCCAACACCGCACCGGAGGCGGTGCTGGCGACCGCGGACCGCAATCTGCGGAGCTTCGGCTTTCCGGCGCTGGATGAGCTGACTTCGCCGGATACCCAGGTGCAGAACCGGATCGACGCTCTGCGCGCCGGCCGGTTACCGACCCGGGAGGATCTGGAGTTCGCGCCCAACATGGCTGCAGGCCTGACCACGTGGACCGGCGCGGAGCCCCCGTTCGACATCGCGGGCAAGGGGACCGGGACCTACCTCGTGGGCAGTGCAGAGAATGTTGCGTCCCGGATGCGGGAGATGGCGGAGATCGCGGGTATCGACTACTGGCTGCTGTCCGGGTGGCCGCTGGTGAGTGAGGCCAGGATCACGGCCGAACTCCTGTTCCCACAGTTGGGATTCGAACCGCGTCCGGCCGGGCCCCGCCGGACACTGACCGGTGACCGGAGATGACCGCTGACCGGCAACCACCGAGTGCGAATGTGTCCGACCGGTTCGATGAGATCGCAACGCGCCACGCCGATTCGGTGGCCGTGGTGTGCGGTGGGACGTCACTGACCTATCGAGAGCTGCAGCTGCAGGTCACGGACCGCGGTGCGGCCCTGGCGGCGCAGCCCGGCGATCGCGGGACGCCGGTCGCGCTCGACATGGAATCCTCGGCCGACGCGATCGCGGCGGTCATGGCCGTCTTCCGGTCCGGACGTCCGCTGATCCTGCTCGATCAGCAACTCCCGGAAGCGCGGCGCGCCCATATCGTGGAGCGGAGCGGCGCGCTGAGGCTCTCGTCCCGAGAGCTGTCAGAACTTGCCCCGGTTCCGACCCGGAACCTGCCGGAACCGCGTGAGACCGACTGTGCGGTACTGCTCTTCACGTCCGGGTCCACCGGTGAACCGAAGGGCGTCCGGCAGGATCACCGACTCTGGCTCAACCAGGCCGATGAGCTTTCGGCTGTTCTGGGTCTCGGTCCTGGTCACCGAATGGCCGCGATCTTGCCGATGAGCTTCGGTGGTGGCCTCGACATACTTCTCACCGCGCTGCTGTGCGGTGCCGAGTTGCATGTCCTCGACCCCCGGGTCGCCGGTGTCGAGGCGCTGCCGCGGTGGCTCGCGGCGACCGAGCCCACCTCATTGCACGCGACGCCGTCGCTGCTTCGCGCGACTGTCGACGCGTGCACCGATGGGGAGTTGCTCAGTGTGCGGCTGGTCACCACCTGCGGAGAAGCGGTGCACGGCGGTCAGATTCGGGAACTGCGGCAGAGACTCCGTCCGTCGGCGACATATTGCAATCTGTCCGGGTCCTCCGAGACCGGAAACCTCGCATTCAACATGATCAGGGCCGGCGACGAGATACCGTCGGGAGTTTTGGCGGCCGGCCGGGTGTCCGATCGCAAGACCGTTCACATCCTCGACGACGACGGTCGTCCGGTTACGGACGGGGAGATCGGCGTGCTGGTTGTCGAATCCGCATTCATCGCGGCCGGCTATCACACCGATGTCACCGGCGTTGTCATGGGCGATCCCAATGCTTTTGGAGTGAGTGAGGCCGGTGTCCCGCAGTTCCGGCTGGGAGATCTCGGCCGGTTCGGACCGAACGGAGGACTGCATCTTGTCGGCCGCCGCGACGATGCGGTCAAGATCCGCGGCTATCTGGTGGAACCCGCGGAGGTCACCACGGCGTTGCTGGACCTGGACGGGATCGACGAGGCAGTGGTGATGGGTGTTCCCTCCGGGGGCACCACATCGCTGGTGGCGTTTGCCGCCGTCGGCCGCAGCGGCCGGGATGCGGCGGGGATCAGACACGAGCTGCGTACGGCACTGCCCGACTGGATGGTGCCGGCGCAGGTGATCGTGCTGCCACAGCTGCCGCGCAACGAGCGCAGCAAGATCGATCGAGCCGCATTGCAGGAGCTGGTGATCCGTCCGGATCACCGAGCGCCACTGGGTGATACCGAGACCGACCTCGCGGTTCTGTGGGGTGAGATCCTCGGGTCTGCCGAACTCGGCCGCGATGACGACTTCCTCGCTCTAGGAGGCGACTCGTTACAGGTCCAGCAGCTGTTGGCTCGGGTGTCCGCGGCGTTCGGCGTCACCTTGGTAACCGGTGATCTGATGCTGCACCCCACGATTCGCCTGCTGGCGGCCCGCATCGACGATGCCGGGGTGCCGAGCCCGGGGCGACGGAAGGGCTCGCGCAGGTCCGGTGTCCTGGTGCCGCTGCAGGTGGGCGGCAACCGGCAACCGGTCTTCGCGTTCGCCGGAGCCGGGTCACCGGCGATGTCGATGGCTCCGCTCGCCCGCGCTTTGGGGGCTGATCGTCCCGTGTACGGTCTTCAGGCCCACGGTCTCGAGCGGCGCGGATTCCCCGATTGGACAATCTCGCACGCCTCTCGGCGCTGTGTCCGAGAGATCCGCTCCGTCCAGGAGAGTGGCCCGTATGTCTTTGTCGGTCACTCGCTCGGCGGTGTGATCGCGATGGAAACGGCGCGGCTGCTGGAGCAACAGGGCGAAGAGGTCTCGGCCGTGATCTGTCTCGACACGATCCTGACCGGCCCGTTGTCGTCGGGCGGACCGACACCATGGACGGTGGACACCGGCTCCACGGGCGAGGTGGTCACTGACGAGCCAGTGGATCGCAAGAACCTGTGGCGCACGCGGGCGATGCTGATAACGGCCGGTCTGTGGCGATATCCGACCCAGACCCAATGGAATCTGTTCCACGACCTGGGACGCCGGGTTGCCCTGATGCATCGTCTACGTCCGTGGGACGGCCCGGTGCACATCGTGATGGCAGACGACAACCCGGACGATCCCCGGTGGTGGCCGTCGGTGGCCACCTCGGTGCGGTCGAGCACACGCATCGAGGGCGATCACAACGGAATCCTGCAGCCGCCCTACGTCGGACGGACCGCCGAGCTGGTCCGGGACGCGCTGGCCGAGGTGCATCCATGACGGCCCGTGCCGCCGTACTCATCCTGGAACACCAACAGCCGCAACGGCTTGCCGCACTACTGCGGTCGCTCGACCACCCCGGCATCGACATCTACGTCCACATCGACGCGCGGATGTCGTGCGCACCCTTCGAAGAGGTTGCGCCGGCCGGACCCCGGCTCACCTACCTCGACGATGAGGATCGGGTTGAGGTGTCCTGGGGCAGCCTCAGTCTGGTCGAAGCGAGCCTGGCGACGCTGCGGGCAGCACTCGGTTCGGGTCGGGAGTATGGGCGCTACGCCCTGTTGTCCGGGGCCGATCTGCGGATCGCGCCGCTGGAGGAGATCCTCGCTGCCTGGTCGACGTCCGCCGAGTACATGCGGATCGATCGTGCGCTGACCGTTCCCGGCGCGGAGCCGAGCTGGCAGGTGCGTCGGCGTCATTTCAACGGGCGCAAGGGAGTTGCCCGAAGGGTGTTGTCGGGGAGGATCCCTCGCTCCGTGGACAACACCATCGAGATGTTCCAGGGTTCGCAGTGGTGGGCGCTGACCGACGGGGCGGTCCGGTACATCTGTGATTTTGTCGATCGACATCCGGACTGGCTGCGATTCCATCGGCACACCTTCGGTCCCGACGAGATCGTGATCCAGTCGATAGTTGCGAGTTCACCGTATGTGCCATGTGTCACCCAGAACCTCGTGCTCTCCCGTACTGATCCGACGGCCGACCCGCTGTTGCACGGCATGCACTACATCGACTGGTCGGACGCAACCTCGTCGAGTCCTCGGGTGTTGTCCCTCGACGACGTGCCGAATCTGCGCCGGTCGTCGGCGTTCTTCGCACGCAAGCTGGGCCGCGGGTCGGCCGATCTGGTCGAGTTGTTCGAGCGGGAGCTGTCCGGACGATGAGCAGACACAAGCGAAAGTCCGGTTCGGCGCTCGAATCCAACGCGCTGGCCCTGATGCTCTCGTCGGTTGCCACCGGCGTGCTGGGTCTGGCGTACTGGGCTGCTGCCGAACGCTTCTTCCCCACCGAAGAGGTCGGCCGGGCGGCCGCTGTCATCAACTCGGCGATCATGTTGGCCGCCTTGTCATGTCTGTCACTGGGTGGGGCGTATCAGCGATTCCTGCCGGTGGCCGGCCGTCTGTCAGCTCGGCTTATTTGCGCGGGCATCGGTGTGGTGTCGGTCGCCGGACTGATCCTGGGACTGGGTTTTGCATTCTTCGGGCCGTCGGTCGACCGGCTGTTCCACTCCACCACCGAACGGGTGGCCTTCCCGCTCCTGGTGAGTGCCCTTGCGGTCTATGCACTTTCAGATCCGATCCTCACCGGGCTCCGGATGGCCTGGGGGGTCGCGGCGAAGAACATCGCTCTCTCTGTCCTGAAGATTGTTGCGGTGCTGGTGGTCGCCGGTTCCGGTGGGGCGATCGTGCTGGTCGGGTCGTGGGGTCTGCTGGCGATCGCCGTCACCCTGGTGGCCGTCGGAGATGCGCTGCGGCGCACCATTGTCCATCGCCGCGACGTCGCGCCCGAACTGCCCCCGGTGAGGGAGTTGTGGGCGTTCCAGGGCGTCTTCTTCGCGATGTCGGTGGTGCTCATCCTGACGCCGCTGACATTGCCGTTGATCGTCGTCACCACGATGGGCGCAGCCGACAACGCGTATTTCAACCTGGCCTGGACCATGTGTTCGGCGCTGGGCCTTCTCCGGGGTGCGGTCGGATCGGCGTTCATCGTCGAGGCATCGCGGTCCGGATCGGATCGTCCGCAACTGTTGCGCAGGCTGATCCGGATGATGTCGGCCGTCACGGTGGTCTCCGCGGTGGGCCTGGCGGTATGCGGGCCGATCGTGCTGGCCGTGGTCGGGGCTGACTACGTCGAGGCGGCGTGGCAGCTGGTGGTGGTGATGGCGGTCGACACCGTGGTCGGTTCGGTGGTTGTTGTGTATTTCCTGCTGGCACAGATCGTCCGACGGCTCCGGCTCATGTTCGCCGTCCAGTGCCTCATCGTGATGATCACCATCGCCGGCGCCTTTGTCCTGGTACCGAAGATCGGGCTGACCGGTATCGGCGTGGCGGTCCTGACCGCCAACACCGTGGGTTTGCTGATCCTTCTGCGTCCGTTGCGGCGAGTGGCGATCGAGTTCACCACCGCGCCGGCAGAACCTGGTCCCGATGATGTGTTGACCGATGCCGAGGTCCGGTTCATGGATGCCGAGACACAGCTCATCCCGGTCATCCCGGCCGCAGCCGCGACGGCACCGATGGATGCTCCCACCAGACCGTTCCAGGTCGTCTCGAGACGCTGATCGATCAGCCGAGCGCGGCGGACACCGTCGACTCGTAGACTTTGCGACCCACAAAACGGAAGGTCTCCAATCCGGGTGCTCTGGTGGCGGCCGCGACCGCCGGGCGGACCGCGGACGTGAACGCGCGAGCCGCGGCGACCGGACGTGGGCCGGTTGGTCGAGGCGGCCACAACAGTGCCGCCAGAACATCATCGGGCAGCGGTCGCCGGTTATCGGCCGCTGCGTGTTCGCGGGCGATCCGCAGGTGGTTGTTCCGCTGTTGTTGGGAGTGCATGGAACTGACCTGCGACGGGTGGATCCGGTAGCTGTATCCCATGATCGGAAGATTGCGCAGACGACCGTGCTCCGAGAGTTCGACGATCGCCTGATAGTCCTCGGCGTGGGCGTACTCGGGCCGGAACCGGATACCGGCGCGTTCGAGAACCGCCCGCCGGATCATCAGCGACGCGCCGCAGTGGCAGGTGGCGAGTAGCAGTCGTTGACGACAGGCCTTGTCGCCGGCCGGCATCCGAACCCGACCGGTCATCGCCCCGAACATCTCGTAGTCGGTGCCGCACGCCACCAGCCCGGGGTCGGCGTTCATCGCCGCGACCTGCGCGCTCAGACGCCCCTGGGGCATCAGATCGTCGGCGTCCATCCGGGCGATGTAGGTTCCGCGGGCATGGTCGAGACCGGTGTTGAGCGCCCCGACCAGGCCGGTGTTCTGCTGCCGGATCACCCGTAGGCGCGGATCGTTTACGGCGGCAAGGCGTTCGGAGGTGTTGTCGGTGGATCCGTCGTCGACGACGAGCAGTTCGAAGTCGGAGAAATCCTGGCGCAGGATCGTTTCGAGTGCTTCGTCGACGTGCTCGCCGACGTTGTAGGCGGGTACGAGCACCGTCACCAGAGGTGTGGGGGAGTTGGTCACCGGTACCTCAATATCGTGGAGTAGAGCCGGGGTGATGCTTTCATCAGAACCGCGAAGACCGCTTCCTTGCCGAATCCGGTGCGGATCAATTTCGGCACATCGGACAGTCGGATGGACGCCCGCACCCGGTTGATCGCTGCGGTGTACTGCGCCGGCCGGGACGGAGTGGCGTGGTCGGCGCGCATCGCCAGATGAGCCACGGACGTGAGGATCTCGCGATACCGGAATCCCCGTAGGTCAGCCTGCCACGATGGCTCCAGATCGTGTGCCGCCACCTCTGTCATCACGTCGTCGGCCACCTTGAACAGGTCGAACGTACGACTGCTGAAGTGCGTTGAGATAGACCCCGGCCGGTACAGATACCAGTACAGCGGCTCGTCGACGAGGGCGACGCGTTCGGCGCGGAGCCCGAGACGGACCAGCGGAGCGAAATCTTCGTAGCTCTGATCTTCGTCCCAAGTGCGGTCATCGAGGATCTGCCGCCGGAAGATCTTGTTGCAGGCGTAGGCCTTCGCTCCGCCCCTGATCAGGAGGTGTGCGAAGTCCTTCCCGGACATCGATGCGGTGCCGTAGAGCGGTTCGTCCACCCCGAGGTCGTTGTTGTTCTCGTCGACTCGGCGCGTACGGGTGCAGGCGAAATCCGCATCGTGCCTGTCGAGTGCATCCGTGAGGACCTCGATGAAGGTCGGGTCGGCGCGGTCGTCGCTGTCGAGAAACCAGATGAGGTCGCCGGTCGCAGCGGCCAGGCCCGAATTGCGGGCACAGCCGAGGCCCCGGTTCTCTGGGTGGGTGACCACGGTGTGTTCGGCGCCTCGAGCGGTGAGATGGGTGCAGGCGAAGGCGATCGAGTCGTCGTGGCCGCAATCGTCCACAAGCACAATCTGATCGACTCTGCGGGTCTGCGCGAGCAGCGAATCGAGGCAGCCCTGGAGGTAGTCCCGGCTGTTGTAGATCGGGATCACCACACTGACCGTGGTTGGGGTGGTGTGCACCGAAAGGAACTCCTGTGACCAGCGGATATGAGGTGACCCTAACTCTACGACATGGCATCATCCTCGGCCAAACGAGCCCATTTGTATCTCTTGGACGGCACATTTGCCCATAACAAAACGAACAATTCAGGACACAACACCATAAAGATCCGAACAGCGTTGTGAAACGGTTGCGCACCGTAACGGTCTCGCGGCCGCAACATTATGAGACGGCTTGCATACGATAAATCTGCACCAATTTCGACGACTCAGGGAATCTCTTTTGGTGCAGAAACCGAGGAATTATGTCCGGCTTTCGCCGTAATTCAATTCGCACCCGTCCGATAATTCTCGCAACTATTGTTCTCACGCTGTCGGCAGTTGTCCCAGGATTCGTCGTCTCGTCCGCCTCAGCTGCTGCGGTCGGCTACGTCAAGGCCATCGGTGGCCGATGCCTCGACAACGCCAATGCCTCCACCGCCAACAACAATCCCGTGGTGCTGTGGTCGTGCAACGAAGGGGCCAACCAGACGTGGACCCAGGCCGACGACGGCACCGTGCGCACGCAGGGGAAATGCCTGCAGCCGCAGAGTGGCACCATCGCATCGGGCCGGATCGCGACGATCGCCACCTGCACCGGCAGCGCGGCACAACGATGGACACGCAACGGTCTGACCATCCGCGTCGGGTCGTATTGCCTGGAGAACGCAAACAACCGAAACGTCGACGGCAATTCGATCCGGCTGGCATTCTGCACCGGAAGCCAAGCGCAGCAATGGAATCTGGTGGCGGTAACCTCGACGACCCCGCCCCCGACCACCACGCCGCCGACCACGACCCCGCCGCCGGTCTCCCCGTCAGGGCAGCCGGTGCCGACGGCGAACCTGCAGGGGTGGCGGAACATCTTCTGGGACGACTTCACGAAGAATGCTGCGGTGGGCTCCTGGGGCAGCGAATGTGAACCGAACAAGATCGTCTACACGGGAGCGCAGGGACAGCGGTGGCGCGCATATCCGAAGTGCTATCGCGACACGTACAACGCACGGCCGTACCGGTCCGATCAAGTGCTCAGCGTGCAGAACGGCACACTGAACTTTCATCTCCACAATGTGGACGGGGTTCCGGCCGGCGCCAATCCGTCCCCGGTCCTGGTGGGTGATAACCAGAACCAATTGTACGGACGCTATTCAGCCAGGATGAAAGTCGACAATGCAAATCTCAGCCAGTATTACGTTGCCTGGTTGCTGTGGCCCCAGTCGGAAGTGTGGCCGCGAGACGGAGAATTCGATTTCCCGGAAGGAGAATTGAGTGGAACCGTCAACGGCTTTCACCATTACGCGGGAGCCGCCGCCTGCCCGTCCTGCCAGGAGAGCGTGACAAATCTGTCTGCTCGCTTCACCCAGTGGCACACCTACACCATCGAGTGGAGTCCGGGACGTATCCGCTACCTGCTAGACAACACGGTGGTGCTCGACAGCCCGCGGAACGTGGCGAACACGCCGATGCGGTGGCAACTGCAGACCGAGACGAAGGGGTCCGGCGCCGCGTCGGGAAACCTTCTCGTGGATTGGGTTTCGGTGTGGGCGTATTCGCCCTAGGTGCTCAGGTGCAGTGATCGGTCAGCTCAGTGCTGATCGTCCAGTAGGGCAACGGTGTCGGTGGCGGCCGATGCGAGTGCGGTCGCCACCGATTGCCGTCCGAAAGCGGTGTCATGGAACGCGGCCGTAATGGTCAGGTCGCCGTCCGCCATCGCCGAGGTGACGGTGATCGAATGGGGACCGGCGGGGTCGCTGGCCACCAAGAACTGGGCCGGGGACGTGGTGTCCCAGGGAATCGTGACGGAACGGGGGACCGTGTTGAGACTCGAATAGAGCAGGGACATGCGGTGATCGGGCGCGACTGCCGCCTCGGCCACGGGATGACTCCGCTGGGTCCGGCGACCCGCTCTGACCTTGAGACTCGACACCAGCAGATTCGCGACCGGTCTGCCGATCGTGAACGCCTCGGTGATCGCGGCTTGCAGGGACTGCGGAGTGACGCCCGGACCGTAGTCGAAGTCGAGGCCGGCGGCGAAGTTGCCGAGCGTGTGCGTCTTCTTCGGTAGGTACATCCGGGCGTCGAAGGGCAGGGTCACCCGGTCGGCAGGTTCGATTCCCGATTTCTCGAATGCGGCGCGGAGTGCCAGGACGATCAATGCGACCACAGAAACGCCGGGCTGATGTCGATCCCGCCAGTCGCGCAGATCGTCGAGGTCGGAGCCAGGGATACGGGCGATCGCGACAGCGGGAATGGCGCCGGCCACAGGAGCTTTGACGGTGGAGACACCGTGGTCAGCGGATGGGGCGGGCGCCTCGGCGCGATTGCGGCGGTACCAGGTGGCCATCTGGAGGAGACGACGCGGATCGGCGTAGGTCCGTGCGGCCGCG
>NZ_DATCVM010000032.1:0-14966 GCF_036566845.1 Williamsia sp. | reverse complement strand
GGCGGTGTTCGCTGATCACAGCGCTGAAGTGTTGTATTTTGCTCGGGCCAAACGTACGGCGCAGAAGGGGCAGCGGTTGGCGTTGTTTGCTCGGGATCGGGGGTGTTCGCATCCGGGATGCCCTAATCCGGCGACTTGGACTGAGGGCCATCATGTCGATGCGTGGGTGAAGGGCGGGTTGACCGATATCGATGCGTTGACGCCGGCGTGCCCGCCGCATCACCGGCTCATTGGTGATGGTCCGGATCAGTGGCAGACGATCATGCTCACCGAGGGTCCCGATAAGGGCAGGGTGGCGTGGATTCCGCCGGTTGGTGTGGATCCGGAGCGTAGGCCGCGGGTGAATCGGGCTCATCATGCCAACGAGACGGTGGAGGCGGCGTGGGCGAAGGTGATGGCCGACCGCCAGAGCAAGTTGGCTCAGATCCTGTCGGAGCTGACTCGAGGCAAAACCGAGGCGACACCTGATCCGGAGCCAGAAGACCTTGAGCCAGAAGGCTCTGAGCTAGAAGGCTCTGAGCCAGCGGGCTACGAGTCCGAGGAACACGACGACTGAGTAGCGGTCAGCCTGCCGTTCCCAGCAACGACTGTGAACCCAACACACGTTCGACGTTGATCTCGATGACCACTCGGCGTGGATTCACTTTGGGCTGTTTGTAGCGGGCCGCGTAGCGTCGAACGCCTTCGGCGACAGCGTCCGGATCGCGATGAACCGATGCTTTACCTTCGAGTGTCAGCCACTGAGGGCCGCTGACCTGGAAGACGGCTGCATAACCGGAGCGATCGACGTTCTTCACCTTCTGACTACCTTCGAAGGTGATCACCCGCGCGATCTTGGCCTCCGCGTCGTAGGTGAATCCAACGGCAACGACGTGAGGCAAACCCGATGCCCGGACGGTCGTCAGGCTTCCGAGGTGGCGTTCGGTAAGGAAGTCTGTCGCTGCGGCGCTGAGGTCGTCGGCTGTTTTGGGCACATCCCGACCCTAGCCAACTCGATTTCCGAATGAACTGCCCTGTCGGGTCAACGCCACTGCCTCCGCACGCACCTCGTGCCGCCGCACGACGCAGAACGCGTTCACTGCCGCGCCGGCCTCGATGCGCGCCAGCGCCGCCTCCGCTACATGGACCGGCGAAACCTCGCCCGCCCCAACTGCAGTCGCGATCTCCACCGCCGTCGAATCGATCACAAGGTCCGACGGTACCCGGGGGGACGGCCTTGTTGGGTGCCCTCCTGACTTTGGCGGCATAGTTTCCTGTCTCTTGGGAGAAGCGTCCCACCTCGTTGTGCGGCCTCGCGAAGTACACGGGGTGTCCGAAGGGTGGCGCTCTACCTGGCCGGTAGCTGCCCGGCTGCGCGTGGCGAAGGTCGTCCCGCGACTCGTATCAGCTGGCTCATTTGGGATACTGGCCCGGTGAGCAATGGGCGAGTAGTGGTGCTGTTCGGGGGCCGCAGTGAGATCGGGCTGGAAGTGGTGGCCCGGATCGCGGGCGGAGCGACTGTGATCTTGGCGGCTCGCCGGTCATCCGACCTGGCTGATCAGCGGGAACGGCTGGAATGCGAAGATGCGGCGGCAGTCCACACAGTCGAGTTCGATGCGAACGACACCTCCGCACACGACGGCCTCATCCAGCAGATCGTCGCTGAGCACGGGCCCATCGATGATGCGATTGTCGCCTTTGGCATCCTCGGCGATCAGGCGAAGGCAGAAGTCGACAGCGCACACGCATTGCAGATCGCGCACACCGACTACCTCGCCCAGATCAGTGTGCTGACGCCACTGGCGACCGCTATGCGCGCCGCGAAACGCGGCAATATCGTTGTCTTCTCATCAGTCGCCGGCGTTCGGGTGCGGCGCGCCAACTACGTCTACGGATCCACAAAGGCCGGACTCGACGGGTTCGCGAGTGGACTGTCAGATGCATTGCACGGCAGCGGGGTACACCTCCTCCTGGTCCGCTCCGGGTTCGTCATAGGCGCCATGACCAAAGACTTGATGGCTTCCGGCACCAAACCTGCCCCGATGTCGAGGACAGCGCCCCAGGTGGCAGACGCGGTGGTGAAAGCCCTGCACAGCGGTAAGCATGTGGTCTGGGTCCCCGGAGCACTCCGTCCATTCTTCTTCGTGATGAGGTTGCTGCCCCAGGCAATCTGGCGGCGGATGCCGCGATGAGCGAACCGAAATTTGTGGTCGTCGGGATCGGAGCCGACGGATGGGACGGTCTGTCCGTCATCTCGCAGCGCGAATTACGGACTGCCACAGACATCTACGGCTCGGTCCGTCAGCTGTCGCTGCTGGCCCCGGTCGATGCGACGCTTCACCGCTGGGACAGTCCGATGTCGGAGCACTTGCACCGGGTTCTGTCAGAGACCCACCCCCAGAGCCTCCACATCCTCGCTTCGGGTGACCCGATGTTCCACGGAGTCGGGGCATCAATCGTCAAGCAGGTGGGCGCCGGACACGTCCGCGTTCTACCCGCCGTCTCGAGCGTCAGTCTGGCATCGGCCCGCCTCGGTTGGGACCTGGCCACATCCCGTGTCCGAAGCGTCGTGGACCGCCCCCTCGATTCGATCCTGTCGGCAGTCTCCGACAGCGTTCGGCTACTGATCCTGAGCCGCGACAACTCCACTCCGGCAGCTGTTGCGGACCTGCTCACCGCCCACGGCTTCGGATGGTCGAAACTGACTGTCCTCGAACAGCTCGGCTCCGACCGGGAAAAGCTCGTCAGCGGCATCGCGCGGACGTGGGCCGAACCTGCCGGCGACCAGCTCAACATCGTTGCCGTCGACTGTCTCGGTCCGCCGGTCAGCAGTCAGGCCGGACTGCCCGACACCGACTTCAGCAATGACGGTCAACTGACCAAACAAGCGGTTCGCGCGTTGACCGTCACCGCATTGCGACCCGCGGCCCGCCAAATGCTGTGGGATGTCGGCGCAGGTGCCGGCAGCATCTCGATCGAATGGCTACGCACCGACCGCAGCTGTACCGCAATCGCATTCGAAAGCAACGATATTCGCCGGGGACGCATCCAGCACAACGCGACCGAACTCGGGGTCAGTGCGGGACTGACGGTGCTCGGCGCTGCTCCCGAGCAGCTGTCTCACGCTCCCGATCCCGACGCCATCTTCATCGGGGGTGGGCTCACGGTCCCGGGTATCGTCGACGCGTGCTGGGACGCCCTCCTCGATGGCGGCCGGATCGTTGCCAACGCGGTCACCATCGAATCCGAAGCCGTCTTGGTGAAGTGGCATGCGGCAGTGGGCGGCACCCTTCGCCGCTTCCAGATCGATCACGCCGAACCGCTGGGATCGATGACCACGTGGCGTCCCACGCTACCGGTGACCCAGTGGATCGCCGACAAACCGAGGACCAGCCAATGACCGTGTACTTCATCGGCGCCGGCCCCGGCGCCGCCGACCTGATCACCCTTCGCGGCGCGAAGCTGTTGTCGCAGTGCAACACCTGCCTGTACGCCGGATCGCTGGTACCAGCGGAAATGCTCGATCACTGCCCGCCAGGGGCCACCCTGATCAACACCGCGAAGATGCCGCTCCCGCAGATTATCGATCACATCGTCACCGCGACCCGCTCCGGACACGACGTCGCCCGCTTGCACTCCGGAGACCCGGGACTGTACTCAGCCGTGGCCGAACAGGTCAGACTTCTACAGGCGCAGGGAATCTCGTACGAGATCGTCCCCGGCGTCCCGGCCTTCACCGCTGCTGCCGCGGCTCTCGGCCAAGAACTCACGGTGCCGGGAATCGGCCAGTCACTCTTGATCACCAGGGTGTCGACACTGTCCACCGACATGCCCGACGGGGAGCAGCTCGAGGAATTGGCCCGCACCGGCGTCACGATGGCCATTCACCTGGCAGCTCACCGGGCCCAGCAGATTGTCGATGCGCTGACCCCGCACTATGGCAGCGACTGCCCCACGGCGGTGGTGGCGTTTGCCAGCCGCGACAACCAGCAGATCGTCAGATGCTCGCTGGGGGAACTCCCGAATCAGCTGGCACTGAACGATATTCAGCGGACCGCGGTCATCTTCGTCGGCCGGGTTCTGGCCGCATCGGAGTTCCCGGACAGCTACCTGTATTCCTCTGCCAGGATGACCAAACTCCGCACAGACCCGCACCCGTCATGAGCGACGGCACGATCCTGATCCTGGGGGGAACCGCCGAAGCGCGGGCGCTGGCAGGAAATCTCGTCTCCGATGGTCGGCAGGTCGTGACCTCCCTGGCCGGGCGGGTCAAAGATCCGGCGCTACCGGTCGGCGACGTCCGGATCGGCGGTTTCGGCGGAGTCGACGGCCTGGCAACGTGGTTGCGGGACAACAATTGTGAGGCAGTCGTCGATGCAACTCACCCGTTCGCGCGCCAGATCTCGGCCAACGCCACCGCGGCGGCCGGCGACGTCGACGTACCGCTGCTGACCCTGCGCCGCCCCGAATGGCGGCCACAACCGGGAGACCGCTGGATCGACGTACCCGCCATCGCCGACGCCGCCCGGACCGTCGCGGCGATGGCCGCCGACAACAGCACTCTCCGAGTATTTCTCACCACCGGCAGACAAGACGTCGACGTATTTGCCGACATTGCCGATGCCTGGTTTCTGATCCGTCTGGTCGATCCGCCCGAGCGTGCGGTACCGCGCCACCATCAGATCATCCGCAGTCGCGGCCCCTACACGGTCGACGGTGAACTCGACCTGATGCGTGAGCACAAGATCGACGTGGTGGTGACCAAGAACAGCGGCGGACCACTGGTTCAATCCAAACTCGATGCAGCGCGACAACTCTCGTTGCCGGTGGTCATGGTTCGGCGACCGGCCCCAGCTCATGGTGAGGCTGTTGACACGGCCTCGGCCGCCGCAACCTGGGTCCGTCAGTTGCTCTCGTAGCGCCGGTTCGTGAACGCCACCGGACCACCGACACGATCGACGACGGTGGTTGTCGACGACCCGACGATCAGCAAGGTTCGCATATCCACCACGGTCGGATCGAAGTCGCCGACAGTGGTGATGACCACCGACTGTTCCGGTCCACCGACGTCGCGCCCCAGGATGACCGGGGTGGACGGGGACTTCGATTCGAGAATGATGTCCTTGAGTTCTGCGACCTGCCAGTTCCTGCTGACCGAACCCGGGTTGTAGATCGCCAGCACCAGATCGGCATCCAGTGCCGAACGGACCCGCCGGGTGATCACGTCCCAGCCTTTGAGCCGGTCCGACAACGAGATCACCGCGTAGTCGTGTCCCAGCGGTGCGCCGGCAAGGCTGGCAACAGCATTCGCCGCGGTCACCCCGGGGACCACTCGCACCGGAACGTCCTGCCACTGCGGGTCGGCCGATTCCTCCACCACCGCTGCGGCCATCGCGAACACGCCGGGATCACCCGACGACACCACCGCTACGCGGGCACCCTTCTTTGCCAGATCCAGTGCCATACAGGCACGTTCCGACTCGACACGATTGTCGCTGGCATGCATGCGCTGACCGGGGCGGGGCGTGACTCGATCCAGGTACGTCTTGTAGCCGACGAGATCGGTTGCCCGCGTGAGTTCCGCCCGGACCTCGGGTGTGGTCCACCGCGCGGCCCCGGGACCCAGACCCACGACGACAACCTCGCCGACGGTGCCGGCAACCGGGGTGAGATGTTGCGGACTGTTCAGCACACCGGGTATGACGACCATCGAGAAGTACGGAACAGTCGTGGCGTCGACGTCGACCACCGGGAGGACCCTCTGCGCGCCCGTCGAGGCCCTCTCGACGTACCACGCGCGGTCGATGACACCCGATTCGCGCAGCGCGGCAACAACTTCGGGGAAGGTCCGACCCAACTTCATGATCGCCACCGCATCGCTGTCACGTAGTCGGCGAACCAGCTCGTCCTTGGGCAAAGTGCCCGGCAGGACGGTGAGTGTCTCGTCGGCTTCGACCAGCGGCATCCCGGTGGCGGCCGCACTTGCGCTCACGGATGTGACACCCGGGATGATCTCGGTGTCGAAACGCGCTGTCAGCCTTTTGTGCATGTGCATGTACGAGCTGTAGAACAGCGGATCACCCTCAGCGAGCAAGGCCACCGACCGTCCCGCACTCAGGTGTTCGGCGAGCACCTCCGCGGCCGAGGCGTAGAAATCATCGAGCGCACCCCGGTAGCCACCGGGGTGGTCGGTGGCCTCGGTGGTGATCGGATACATCAAGCGCTCTTCGAGTTGGCCATCTCGCAGGTACGGTCCCGCCACCGACCGCGCGATCGAACGTCCATGACGGGCACAGTGATAGGCGATCACATCGGCCTCGCCGATGACTCGTGCGGCCTTCACGGTCACCAACTCGCTGTCGCCGGGGCCGAGCCCTACGCCCCACAATTTCCCAGTGGTTGTCATGGTCATTCCACCTTCGAGGCGAGTGCGTTGAGGGCGGCCGCCGTGATGGCAGATCCGCCGCGTCGACCGAGAACCGTGAGGTACTCGAGATCATGTCGATCAGCCAGGGCCGCACAGGATTCCGCAGCACCGATGAATCCCACCGGCGCACCGATCACCGCGGCCGGGCGGGGCCCGCCGGCGTCGATCAATTCGAGGAGCGCGAACAGGGCGGTCGGTGCGTTGCCGATCGCGACGACCGCACCATCGAGCATCGGTCGCCAAAGTTCCACCGCAGCAGCGGTTCTGGTGGTTTCCAGCTCTTCGGCGAGCTCGGGGGTGCGCGGATCACCGAGCAGGCAGAGCACGTCGTTGTCGGCGGGCAACCGTTTGCGGGTGACACCGGAGGCGACCATGTTCGCATCGCAGAGGATCGGCGCGCCCGCCTCCAGCGCGGTGCGCGCTGCAGTCACGAGCCCCGGACTTGCGCGCACATCGCGGGTCAGGTCGACCTGCCCGCAGGCGTGGATCATCCGGACAACCACCTGTGACAGATCGTCGCCGAACCCTGCGAGGTCGGATTCGGCCCGAATTGTCGCGAATGACTGCCGGTAGATCTCGGCGCCGTCTCGGATGTAGGTGTACATAGTGCTCGTCACTTTAGATGTTGCTCAGAGTCGACGACGCGTGTACCCCGTGGGAGTCGCTTCGACCCGAAGGTGACCTTCCTGGGGTGAGCCGCATCCGCGTTCGCAGCCGACCCAGTGCTCGCGCTCATCGATCACAACGTCACCGTCGCGCAAGTGGAGGTCGAGGTCCCCCCGGACATCGGCGTGCGACTTGTCGCATCCGGGAGACCCGGTGCAGTCGGTGACCCTGGTCCACGGCGAGTTCTCGTCGAAGATCAGACCCATCGGCGCCAGCACCCGAAGTACGGTGTCGGCCATGCTTTCCGAGAGGTCGACGATCAGGATTTCTTTCCGCGGGGTCAGGTAGATGTCGCGTTCGATGGCGGACAGGAACTCTCCGACACGACCCGGGATACGACCGTGGGCGACCACCGAACCGAGCGCAACGAGGTCGTCGTCATCCTGCGCCAACCAGCCCACCTGTGGCTCCGGGCCTAGCTTCGACATCGCATGGTCACCGGTGCGGGGCAACCGGGCAAGCACGTCGTCGATGGCGACGCGACCGGCCAGATCCTGTACCCGCCATTCGTCGTTTCGATCGGCGAGAAACGCGTGTGCCAGGTCGATCATCAGTGCCGGGGCATCGCCGGGGGACACCTGTCGTCCGGTCGCTTTTCCACCCACGACCACGTCGAATGAATCAGCCTCGTACGCCAGTAGGCCGATGTCCGGCCCCTGGGTCAGGATGTCGCCACGGCCGTCGTCGACACCGAAGAGGATCCGGGCCGGCAGTTTCGCCAATGCGGCGTCGGATTGCAGCCGCGTGTCGAAGTCGTCCAGAACCGGCCACGCGTCGAGAAGGCCACCCCGTCGCCCGGTCAACGCCGACATCTGCAGGTTGCGCACCCTTTCGTGGCTGGGTGAGGGGATCAGCCCGGCCTCCAGAATCAGCTCACCGGCACCATCGATATCGGTGATCCCACGCAACTGAACGTTGCCACGGGACGTCAGTTCGAGGTGACCGTCCCCGAACTCGTCCGACACTCCCACCAGGGCCTGTATCTGGGCCGGAGTGATCAAGCCACCCGGTAGTCGAATCCGCGCCAGATGACCATCGGCGGCCGGGTGAGACGAGAACACCCCGGGGCAACGATCCGACGGTCGACTCATGGGTTCCACGGTACTGGCCACCGGAGGGATGAGGCCGGGCGCGGGGGGAGTCAGTCGGTGGGCGGAATCGGCGCGCCGGACGGCACGCCGGCCCGCACGAACTCCTGGTAGATCGGCTCGAAGGGGGCGGCGTCGGCGCCGTGCGGTCCGGTGGTCGGGGTTCCCGCGAGGAACTTGTCCAATTCGAGCAGGCACACTGTCCACCCGGTCGAATTGCGGGCCGCCGTGTCGGCGGCCTCGAGCACATTGGTCAGCGTCAGGGTGCATCCGTCGTCGTCACCGGATTCCAGCTGAATGTGCACTTCATCTGCACCCCAAGTGAATTCGATACGGCGGGGAGGCTCATAGGACAGCACGGTCCCGGTGCTGTCCGGCGTGTTCGGATCATCGGAGAACCGCGCGACGCCACCGACCCTCGGTTCGATCACCAAGGTCGACGGAAACCAGTGCCGTGACTCTTCGGGGTTGATGATGGCCGCCCACACGCGGTCGACCGAATGCGAGAAGTGCCGAACGAGGCGGACCGCCGGTCGGCCTTCGAGTTCGAAGTATGTGCCCGAGTAGTTCATTTCGGTTCCTCTCCGGGTAACAGTGGCTTCTGATCCAGGTGCATCTCCAGCGCGTCCAGGCTCGTGGTCCACAGCTCGCGATAGGGCGCGAGCCAGGAATCGATTTCGGCGAGTGCGGAGGGCCGCGACCGGTAGACCCGACGTTGCGCGTCGGGGTGAACTGAGACAAGGCCGGCGGCGCGCAGAACACCGAGGTGCTTGGACGTCTGCGGTTGCCCCAACCCCACATACCTGGCCAGTTCACCCACAGCGCACGGCTGCACCCGCAGGACATCGAGGATTCGGCGACGGTTGGGCTCCGCCAGCGCCGGCCAGATCAGTTCGTTCACCCCGCCATTTTCTCTCCTGGATATATACCTGTCAAGGAATACAAGACGAACCAGGTGTCTTATAGGCTGAAGCCAATCTGCAACGAGGAAGCCGGTGAGATCCCGGCACGGAAGCGCCACTGTATCGGGGAAACCCCAAGTCAGACCCTTGTTGCTCCGCTGAACCCAACCGCCGGGCGCGAATTCCTGGCAAGGAGGACCTCGTGATCCTTTTGCTGTCCACATCGGACACCGACCTGTTGACGGCTAAGGCCTCGGGCGCCGACTACCGTCTGGCGAACCCGTCACGGCTGCTCGTCGACGCCGATCTGCCAGAACTCTTGGCCGGTGCTGACCTCGTCGTGGTGCGAATTCTCGGTGGCCGTCGCATGTGGGAACAGGGTTTGGACGCAGTCCTGGCAGCCGGCTTGCCGACCGTCGTGCTGTCGGGGGAGCAGCTCCCGGACCCGGACCTGATGTCGATGTCGACGGTGGCGCCCGGAGTTGCCGCCGACGCCCACAACTACCTCGCCCAGGGCGGCCCCGACAACCTCGCGAATCTCCACGCGTTTCTGTCCGACACCCTCCTGCTCACCGGTCACGGCTTCAGCGCCCCGGCGACCACAGCGCAGTGGGGAGTCCTGGACCGCCAACCGAAGGTCGACGCCACCGGCCCGACGATCGCGGTTCTCTACTACCGAGCCCAGCACCTCGCCGGCAACACCGCGTACGTCCGGGCACTCTGCGACGCGATCGAGGACAAGGGTGGCCGGGCGCTGCCGATCTTCTGTGCCTCACTGCGGACCGCACCCGACGATCTCTTGGAACAGCTCGCGGTCGCAGACGCCCTGGTCGTCACGGTGCTCGCCGCTGGAGGAACAACCCCGGCCACGGCGTCGGCCGGAGGCGATGACGAGAACTGGAACATCGAACAACTTGCGCGCCTGGATGTTCCGATCCTGCAGGGCCTGTGCCTGACAAGCTCCCGCGCCGGCTGGGCCGCCAACGACGACGGTATGTCGCCGCTGGACGTAGCCACCCAGGTCGCGGTGCCCGAGTTCGACGGCCGGATCATCACGGTGCCGTTCTCGTTCAAGGAGATCGGCGACGACGGGCTGCCCTGGTACCGACCCGATGCAGAACGGTGCGCCCGGGTCGCCGGAATCGCGGTACGCCACGGTCGCCTCCGCCACATCGCACCTTCCGACCGGAAGGTCGCGGTGATGTTGTCGGCGTACCCCACCAAACACGCGCGGATCGGGAACGCGGTGGGCCTCGACACCCCGCAAAGCCTGCTCCGACTGCTCGAGGCCATGCGCGAGGCCGGATACGACATCGGACCGGAATCGGGCGACGGATCGGTTCCCGGTCTGGCAGAAAATGATTCGGACCGATTGATCCACACCTTGATCGCAGCCGGTGGCCAGGACCCCGACTGGCTGACCGAAGAAGCGTTGGCAGCCAACCCGATCCGCTTGTCCGCGTCCGACTACCGCGAGTGGTTCAACACCCTGCCCGACGACCTCCGCGAGTCGATGATCGAACACTGGGGACCGGCGCCCGGTGAACTGTTCGTCGATCGTTCCGTCAACCCGGACGGCGACATCGTCATCGCGGCGATGGAATTCGGGAACATCGTGTTGATGGTCCAGCCGCCACGTGGCTTCGGCGAGAATCCGGTCGCCATCTACCACGACCCTGATCTGCCACCGAGCCACCATTATCTGGCCTGCTATCGCTGGCTGTCGTCGCAGCAGCACTTCGCGGCCGATGCCGTGGTCCACGTCGGCAAGCACGGCAACCTCGAGTGGCTCCCTGGCAAAACCCTGGGCATGTCGGCCTCGTGTGGCACCGACGCCGCCATCGGCGACCTGCCGATGATCTACCCTTTCCTCGTCAACGATCCCGGCGAGGGAACGCAGGCGAAGCGCCGCGCGCACGCCACCCTCGTCGACCACCTGATCCCACCGATGGCGCGGGCCGAGAGTTATGGCGACATCGCCCGTCTCGAGCAGCTCCTCGACGAGCACGCGAACATCTCCGCGCTCGACCCGGGCAAATTGCCGGCGATCCGGCAGCAGATCTGGACCCTGCTGCAGGCCGCGAAGATGGATCACGACCTCGGCCTCGCCGAGCGACCCGAAGAAGATGTCTTCGACGACATGCTGCTGCATGTCGACGGCTGGCTCTGTGAGATCAAAGACGTCCAGATCCGCGACGGACTACACATCCTCGGACAGCCACCGGCCGACGACGTCGAGGTCGACCTCGTGCTCGCGATGCTCCGCGCACGCCAATTGTGGGGCGGCACACAGAGTCTGCCCGGACTCCGCGAAGCACTGGGATTGGTTGAGGACGGGACCGCCGGCCGCACCTCCACCGACAGCATCGAAGCGGTCGCCCGCGAGCTCGTGCTGGGTTGCGCGAAGAGTGACTGGGACGCCGCGGCCATCGCCGAGGTGGCCGCCGGCCATCCGGCGGACGTCCGTCGGATCCTCGATTTCGCCGGCACCGAGATCATCCCGCGACTGCGCCAGACCGACCAGGAAGTCCCCCGGATCCTCCACGCACTGGGCGGTGGATTCATTCCCGCCGGACCCAGTGGATCACCCCTGCGCGGACTGATCAACGTACTGCCCACCGGCCGAAACTTCTATTCCGTCGATCCCAAGGCCGTCCCGTCGAAACTCGCCTGGGAAACCGGCCGGGCGATGGCGGATTCGCTTCTGGCGCGGTATCTCTCGGACCACGGTGAGTATCCCAAGTCGGTGGGCCTGTCGGTGTGGGGGACCAGCGCGATGCGGACGTCCGGCGACGACATAGCCGAGGTTCTCGCGTTGCTCGGCGTGATGCCGATCTGGGATGAGGCCTCACGGCGCGTGACCAAACTCGATGTGATCGGTCTCGACGAACTCGGCCGGCCGCGAATCGACGTCACGGTCCGGATCTCCGGATTCTTCCGGGACGCCTTCCCGCACGTGGTCACCATTCTCGACGACGCCGTCCGCATGGTCGCCGCACTCGATGAACCGGACGAGTCGAACTACGTTGCCGCCCACGCTCGCTCGGACATCGCCGAACACGGAGACACCGACCGCGCGACCACCCGGATCTTCGGATCCAAGCCCGGGACATACGGTGCCGGACTGCTCCAGCTGATCGACTCCAAGGATTGGCGCAGCGACGCCGACCTCGCGGAGGTCTACACGGCGTGGGGCGGCTACGCCTACGGCCGCGGCCGCGATGGTATCGCCGCCGTCGACGACATGCGGACGGCGTACCGACGAATCGCGGTTGCCGCCAAGAACACCGACACCCGCGAACACGACATCGCGGATTCGGACGACTATTTCCAGTATCACGGCGGCATGGTCGCCACCGTCCGTGCGCTGACCGGAAAAGACCCCGAGGCGTACATCGGCGACAGCACCAGCCCGGACAACGTCCGCACCCGCACGCTGTCGGAGGAGACCACCCGCGTCTTCCGGGCTCGCGTGGTCAACCCCCGATGGATCGCCGCGATGCAGCGGCATGGCTACAAGGGTGCGTTCGAGATGGCAGCGACGGTCGACTACCTCTTCGGCTACGACGCCACCACCAACGTGATGGCCGACTGGATGTACGAGCAGCTGACCGAGTCCTACGTCCTCGACGCCGCGAACCAGGAGTTCATGAACAAGTCGAACCCGTGGGCGCTGCACGGCATCGCCGAGCGACTGCTGGAGGCGGCTGCGCGGGAGATGTGGTCGGCGCCTCCACCGGCAATGCTCGATGAACTGCGTCGCGTCTTCCTAGAGACCGAAGGCGACATCGAAGGCGCCTAGTCAGTGCCGATTTTGGTGGGGTCTGGTGAGCATTTCCGCAGGTCACGCTCGCCAGAACCCACCATTTTCGGAAGTGGGAGAAAAACGGGCACCCTGGTCGTTGACCGTGTGTACGCATTGCCGATGATCGGGATGGTTGATCTGATGAAGCTCGCACTCTTTCTGACCTACGTGGTCATAGAAATCGCCGCCTTCGTGGGGCTGTGCTTTGCGATCGGCGTCGCGTGGACGGTGTTGCTGGGCATCGCCACCGTAGTCCTCGGCTTCTGGCTGCTCCGCCGCCAGGGCGCCAAGGTCCTCTCGAACCTCCGCACAGCCGGACAGAATGCCGCGGCCGGTGTGCCTGCGGGTCCGTCCGGGTCGGCAGCGCCCGTCGCCGACACCGCGCTGCTCGCCGGCGCCACGATCGCCATGGTTGTGCCCGGCCTGGTCACCACCGTGATCGGTATCCTCTTGCTGCTCAAGCCAGTTCGAGCGGTCCTCCGGCCCCTGGTGATCGCGCTCGGAACCCGCAAGGTTGTCGTCGCGATGGAAAGCTACGCGCAGTACGGACGCGGGATGGCCGGTGTCACGGTTGTCGACGGTCAGGTCGTCGACACACCCGACAGCCCGACCACCTATGACCCGAACCGTCGCCAACTGCCGAATCCGCACCCCGATCTCTGATCGGTCGACCCCCGTCGGTAACCCTGACAACAGCCCGCCATGCTCCGGCAGGCAGACTGGACGGTCGTGGAGAGTCAACTGCTGATCGGCGGGCACATTTATTCGCCGGTGGCCCCAGATGCAACTGCTATCGCAATCGAAGACGGTGTTGTCGTCTGGGTCGGTTCCGACCCGGTCGGACGTGCACTGCATCCGAAGGCGGAGGTCGTCGACCTCGAGGGCAGTCTGGTGGCGCCCGCTTTTGTCGATTCCCACGTGCATCTCACGTCGACGGGCCTCGCACTGCGCGGCCTCGACCTCAGCGATGCGATCAGCCGTGAGGATTGCCTGGCCCGGCTACGCCGATACGCCGCCGAGCACCGCGACAGCGACCTGATCTGGGGCTTGGGCTGGGACGAGTCGACCTGGCCCGACGGACATCCCACCACAGCCGACATCGACGCGGCGGTCGGACATCGGCCGGTCTATCTGGCTCGGATCGACGAACACTCCGCAGTGGCGTCAACCGCTCTGCGCGAGCGCGCCGGCGGCTTGGCGGGCGCATTCGGTCACGACCCGGCCGGACCGCTGACCGCGGATGCCCATCATCGGGTGCGCGCAGCGGCTCGTGCGTTGTTGAGCACCACCGGACGCAGCCGCGCCCAGCAGGCCGCGCTCGACGACGCTGCCGCGCACGGGATCGTTGCCGTCCACGAGAACGGTGGACCCGACATCAGCGGACTCGACGACTTCATCTCGCTCGCGGATCTCACACACGATGTCGAGATCCGCCGGTACTGGGGCGCTGCGGTGTCCGACGTCGATGAGGCAAGGGCACTGCTCGCGTCCACCCGGGCCCATGCGCTCGGTGGAGACCTGTTCATCGACGGCGCCATCGGGTCTCACACCGCACTCCTGCGCGAACCCTATGTCGATGCCCACACCTGCGGCGTCGGCTACCTCGACGCCCCGGCGATCACCGCGCATCTGCGTGCGTGCACCGCAGCGGCGATCCAGTCCGGATTCCATGTCATCGGCGACGGCGCGATGGACCTGCTGGTGAAGGCTTTCGCCGAGGTGGCCGCCGAGGTCGGGGGCCCCGCGCTGGCCCGGTTGGGCCACCGCATCGAACATGCCGAGATGATCACCGCAGAGCAGTCAGCCACCTTGGCCACCTGCGGGGTGATCGCGAGTATGCAACCCCTGTTCGACGCGCTGTGGGGTGGCCCCGGCCAACTCTACGAACAGCGTCTGGGCCTCGAGCGGGGTCGTTCACTCAACAATTTTGCGCAGCTCGCGAAGGCCGGCGTCGGGCTGTCCTTCAGCTCCGACGCACCGGTGACGTCGATGCGACCATGGGAAGCCATCGCTGCCGCCGCCAACCACAACAACCCCACCAGCGCGATTTCGGTGCGCGCTGCGTTCGCCGCGTCGACCCGTGGGGCCTGGCGGGCCGG
>NZ_DATCVM010000031.1:0-4083 GCF_036566845.1 Williamsia sp. | reverse complement strand
GCGAGAGCAACCGCGGCGACGAGCAGGGCCGCGATGACGCTGGCATTGCGAGGTGCGAAAAGTCCGAAACTGGCGAAAATGACGGCTAGCCAAGACACGACGACGACGAAGAACGCCCAGGGGAACCGGCTGCCGATCTGTTCGATGGTCGTCCATCGCGACTCTGCGATTGCGTAGGTGTTCTCCAGCGCTTTGGACCGGAGCCACTGCTGTTGCTCCGTCTGCGGCGACAGGGCAAAGAGGTCCCGCTGAACCAGGTTGATGCCGGCCCCACTGCTGAGTGCCGTGAGCGAAACCGCACCCCCTTCTTCCGGCCAGATCTGATTGATTCTCTCCGCAAGTAGATCCTTGAGCAGCGCTCGAGTTTTGGCGGTCTCAGGCCCGTATTCGGCCAAGGTTCGATCGAGCATGATGAATTGGACTCCCGCACCACGCAATTCACTTTCCTTTTCGGCGAGCGAGCTGATAGAGGAGCCGGTGAGGAGTCCGAGTACCACTGCCGACAACGTTCCGAGCATGGCCATTGTGGTCCTGATGGCGTCGCGCGATTCGGTGCTCATGTGCGGATCGGGAAGGACCTTCCCGAGAAACATGCCAACGACTGCGCCGCCGAATATGACTGCGAAGACAGCAATGCCGATCAGAACATCCTTCATACGCTTCTCCGACCGGCTGATCCGTGGTTCAATCCGGTCAAATGATACGCGGCAGCAGCCAAATAGAAGCTTGATTCATCGCCGGGAACCCCGCGTGACGCGATCCCCGCGTCATCAAGGAATAACTGACTCAATGTTGTTGCTCTACAACCACTTCGGATTGCACCCACACTCGGCGCGGCGCAGGCACGCGCACCGACATCCGCGCCAGGAGGACTGGATCGGCTCATGATTTTCGTCCCGGACCGTTCCATCCGGTGGAGCCGTTGGGGATCGGCGCTATTGCGCCAGGTATCCCCCGTCGACCGGCAGTACGGTGCCGGTGATGAACGAGGCGTCGTCGCTAGCGAGGAAGACGATGGCGCTGGCGACTTCGGCCGGTTCACCGATGCGGCCCATCGGGTGCATGCGTTCGATCGCCGCCAGATACTCCGCGCCGCCCGGCTCCTCCGGGAGCCGCTTCACCCGCTCGGTTCGGATCGTTCCCGGGGCAACGGCGTTGACTCTGATCCCTCGGTCTGCCCACTCGACCGCCAGGTGCTTGGTCAAACCGGTGGCGATGAACTTGGCGGGTCCGTAGGCCGCCTGCCGCTTCTGCCCGGCCAGTCCGGAGATCGAGGAGAGGCAGACGATGGCGCCACCACCGGTCGGTAGCATCGCCTCGATCGCGAACTTGCAGGTGAGGAACATGCCACGCCCGTCGATGGCCATGACGTCGTCCCAGTCGGCGGCGGTCATCTCCATCACATCGCCGAGAGGGATGATGCCGGCGTTGGCGACGAGCACATCGAGCCGTCCGAAGCGCTCGGTCGCCGCCGCGATCATCTGCCGCGCGTCATCCTCGATCGAGACGTCGCCGACAACGGCCTCGACGTCCGCCCCGGCCCGCCGCAGTTCGTCGGCGAGCGCCAGCAGCGGCTCGCCCTGAATGTCTGTCACCACCAGCCGCGCACCCTCGCGTGCGAAGAGCACGGCGGTCGCCCGCCCGATGCCGAACGCCGCGCCGGTGATCACCGCGGACTTTCCTAGATGTACTGCCCAGGCAGGTTGGTTGAGAAAGTGTGATGACTCGCTGTAGGGGTCGTTGATTGGTGAAGGTCTCCTGTCGTGGAGTGGAGCTGCTACCACTTCACTTCGACGAACAGGAGACCTTCGTGGTCCACGGTAATGCTGTTTTGACGCCGCGGGGACGCGTGTTGCTGGCGCGTCTGATTGTCGATGAGGGCTGGCCAGTGGTTCGCGCAGCCGAGCAGTTCAACGTTTCCTGGCCGACCGCCAAACGCTGGGCTACCCGGTATGCGGCGATGGGCGCGGCGGGGATGTTAGACCGCTCCAGCCGGCCCCACCACAGCCCCAATCGCACTTCGCAGGTGCTGGTGCGCAAGATTGTGCACCTGCGCTGGCGCCACCGTCTCTCGCCGCTGGCGATTGCGTCGCGGCTATCGATGCCTGCCTCGACCGTTCACGCCGTTCTGGTGCGGTGCCGGTTGAATCGGTTGTCCTACATCGATATCCGCACCGGTGAGCCGATCCGGCGCTACGAACACGACCACCCCGGATCGCTGATCCACGTTGATGTCAAAAAGCTAGGAAACATTCCTACCGGTGGCGGCTGGCGATTCGTCGGACACTCCCAGGGCAAGAAGAACCGCCACCTGACAACGGGGACCAGACGGAGTCGACACCACCAGCCGCTGCTCGGGCATGCCTTTGTCCACACCGTCGTCGACGACCATTCACGAGTGGCATACGCCGAAATCCACGACGACGAAACCGCGGCCACCGCCATAGCCGTCCTGCAGCGCGCGGTGGGCTGGTTTCTCGCCCGCGGCGTCACCGTCGAAGCAGTCTTGTCTGACAACGGCGGCTGCTACCGCTCCCACGCCTGGCGTCAGGCCTGCCACGACCTGGGTATCAAACACCGCCGAACCCGCCCCTATCGGCCACAAACCAACGGCAAGATCGAACGATTCCATCGCAGCATGGCAGACGAGTGGGCGTTCGCCCGCCACTACCGCACCGAAGCAGCACGCCGCTCAGCGCTACCGGCGTGGCTACACACCTACAATCACCACCGGCAACACTCGTCGATAGGCAAGATCCCACCCATCGCACGATTGACCAACGTCCCTGGGCAGTACACCTAGAAGGCGCCCGTGTCCCTGCGGCACGCTTCCTGTCACGAGCTCATGATCCTGCTTGGCAAAGCCCTGCTCCCCTGGTGCGCCGAGCTTCCAACGCGCTAGATGGCCACTCGACCTCGCGGTTGATCGCCCGGCAATGTGGATTTCTCGGAGGACACCGCGGTCGAGGCCTCGCCTCGGGGCGGGACGCGAACAGCATAAGTCCACGCAGGTGAGTTCCCCGGTGAAATGGCCACCGTGATGCAGCCGTAGACAGCGAAAGCCGTGAGCCTCACGGTTGAGGGTGAGCGAAACGAGATGGGCCAGGACTTTCGTCCTGGCCCATCTCTTCGGTGGAGCTGCCGGGAATCGAACCTGTTATCGAATCTGCGCTGAACTGTGAAACATTGGTCGTGACGACGTGAAACACGCCAAAACACCCGGGATTACGCGGGAGGTGTTGACGGCGTCAACACCTCGAACGATGAGGATGGGCCATGCTGCGCTCGTACCGATATGAGTTTGACGCCCCGAATAGTCGTCTACGACGATCGATGTAGTGACCAACGAAGTCGGCGACGTTTCCGCCACTCCCCATCGGAAGTCCCAACGGCACATGCTCCTGCGGTTGGGCGAGCTAACCAGACTTGACCTGTACTTCGTCGCAAGTCACGACCGCCGTGCGGAAGCACGCACCATTCGTGAGAGGTTCGGAGATGTCGCGACCCTCGTACCGTGGGCGGAGCGATACCTGCCCAAATTCGACGAGCGGTAGCCCTTGCGCTGCATTCGATCCTCGCTCGCGGTCAGGTTTGAACTCTCCCGACCTACCGTGCAGGGCACCGGCTTAGAAGGCGGCGTCCTAGGTCGGTGGAATAGGTAACTCGATCAGTCCAGAGACAGTTGCGAATGCTAGTA
Organism: Williamsia sp.; assembly: GCF_036566845.1. Classification (GTDB taxonomy): domain Bacteria; phylum Actinomycetota; class Actinomycetes; order Mycobacteriales; family Mycobacteriaceae; genus Williamsia. The sequence goes on along the minus strand of NZ_DATCVM010000031.1, from coordinate 386 downwards.
GATTGAGGCAGTCTAGGCGCACGGCAACGTCCGACCTGTCGGGTGACGCTGGTGTGTGCTGTCGCTGTGTCGGGTCGGTCTCTGCGCCAACCTCGGCTGGCCCCACCCAACGCCGATGACGGCCGCCGAAACAGTAAGTGCGGCACCGGGTCGGTGGACGCGCCGTCGCGCGCGAGACCGCTTGAAGGTTGGGAACCTTCCTTCATTTGTAAGGCCCGCGTGATACACCTCGCGAAGGCGGCGGCGCATAGATCATGATTCTGGTTATGAACAACCCTCACCCGCTGTCCTCGGGGGTCGCGTATATCTTCCTGGCCGTTGAACAACTTGACGCGATGATCGAGTTCTACAGCACCACTATGGGTCTCGACCTCTACTACAAAGAA
>NZ_DATCVM010000030.1:0-101980 GCF_036566845.1 Williamsia sp. | reverse complement strand
GCCAACGAGACGGTGGAGGCGGCGTGGGCGAAGGTGATGGCCGACCGCCAGAGCAAGTTGGCTCAGATCCTGTCGGAGCTGACTCGGGGCAAAACCGAGGCGACACTTGATCCGGAGTCTGAGAACGCCGAGGCAGAGAACCCCGAGCCAGAAGATCCTGAGCCGCAGGACCTCGAACACGAGGAGTGACAACCGAGCGTTGCAGGAGTATCTGGCTCGGCAACAGTTTGGAGTGCCCGCGAACTGGGCACTCTTATGCCAACACCGGGGCGGCGGTCGGGGCCATCAGTCCGCTTCTTTGGCGTTCGCTTCTATGGCTCGATCAATCAACGGAGGCAACGTGTTCCAGCACAGCGACTTCCTGTAGTCCGACGCAAAGCCATTCCGGAGCCCCTAGTTGCCTTGGTGTTCCCGGTATCCCTGGAAACCTGACCATGACCATCATTCGAAGACCGGATCGCACGGACGTTCAGACCGCAGCGCTGGTTGTTGCCATCGCCTTCGTCGTCGCCGGCTGTCTCGGATTCATTCCCGGTATCACGACCAACTACGACACGCTCAATTTCACGGGGCACTACTCAAGGGCTGAGCTCCTGGGCATCTTCAAGGTGTCGAGTCTGCACAACCTCGTCCACCTGGGTTTCGGGGTCGTCGGCATCGCAGCGTCCAGATCTGCCGCAGGATCGCGTCGGTATCTGCTGGGCGGCGGCTTGATCTACCTGGTGATGTGGGTGCACGGCCTGATGGTCGACAAGGAGTCCGGCGCCAACTTCCTCCCCCTCAACTCTGCCGACGACTGGATGCATTTCGCAACGGGGGTGGGCATGATCGCTCTCGGGCTGATCTACGGGCGGCGGGCCATCGTCGAATCGGTCGCGCACTTGTTGCCGGTGCAGAAGCGGCTCAATCATCACCGGTGACAGCTCCTCCGTGTCTACCGTTGTGACTTCCATTGGCACCGGAAAGCTATTGCACTGCAGTAGGAGACGGTGTGTTCACGCGGTGTCGTCGGGTACCCCGATAGAAAGAGATTGAAAGTCAATCGAGAACTATTCTCTCGCGATGGGTCAAGGCAGTGGGCGCAGGTGCCACCAACGACACCGCCACGTCGGCAGCTGTCGCGTTTTTTCAAGACCCGGACGGTGATGCCGGAGGACACTTGGTGACATGACGACCACAACTGTTGACCTACTCCGACCGGTCCTGGCTGATCTCGCAGACGTTGTCGCGAACACCGACGGCCAGGACGCCGCACCCACTCCGTGCACCGAACTCGATGTCGCACAGTTGCGTAACCACGTTGCGGGCTGGCTGAGCACGTTCGCGACGGGGTTCGCTGATCCCGAAGGGCGGGCGAACGCCGGCGGCGCCGAGGTCCCGCAGGTGGCAGGGCCGGTCGCCGACGTGATCCGTTCGGCGGCAGACCAACTCGACACGGCTGTGCGTGCCGGCGCCGACCAGCGCCCGCTGTACCTCGGGGAGAACGCGATGCCGGGTGACATGGCGATGTCGATGATCCTGTGGGAGTACGTGGTCCACGGCTGGGATCTCGCCGTGGCCACTGGGCAGGTGTGGGAGCCCGCACCCGAGGCGGCCGCCGCCTCCGCGGCCTTCGCCCCCAACATGCTGACCCCCGACTACCAAGGCCCGGGCAAGCCCTTCGCCCCACGGGTTCCGGTCGCCGAGAACGCTTCCGACCTCGATCAGCTGCTGGGTCTTTCCGGCCGGAACCCGTCGTGGCAACGCCCACACTGAGAACGCCGACAACCGGGACATCGACAACCCGGGGAAGCCGACGATCCAGCCGGCGAATGTGGCGACGGTACAGTCGATGGGGTGAGTAAACCTTTGACTGCACCCGTTGTTGCCGCCGGACTCGTCGGCGGATTTGCCGCAGCTCGATACAGCGGGCGGCGTGAACTCGGCGGCGTCGTGCTCGCCGCAGCAGGTGCCTGGTGCACCACCCAGTGGTTCAAGAGCAAGGGGCCGGCGGTGGCCGGATCGCTGCTCGGCGGGTACCTTGTCGCATTCGGCGCCTCGCATCCGCTTGCCAAGAAGATCGGTGCCTGGCCATCGGTGTTCGCGGTCACGGCCGCGGCCGCGGGCGCCGCATACGCCGTCGCCGATCGCTGAGCAGCACATCATCGTGATGAGCCGCTGATGTCGGGCATCACGATCACCGTCGTTGTCATCGCGGTACTGGTGGTGGTGATCGCGGTTGTGGCACTGCGAGTTCGGACGCGGTCGACTCTCACGACCCCGGCCGAACGTGCGGTTCACGCGACGCTGCACACCGCGTCCCTCGCGGCCCGCCCACTGCGCCGTGGTCTCGACGCCGACTCGGCGGCGCAAGCAGCTCCGCATCTGCGGAGCCTGACCTCGGCCGATGCGTTGGGAATGGCAGATGCCGACGGCGAAGTGCTGGCCTGGACCGGATCTCACGAACGGCTTTCGGCGCAGTTCGGGGATGCGGCGGTCCGGGCGGCGGAAGAGGGACGCCGCATCCTGATCAAAGCCTCTGATCTCGATGAACCGGGCGTCCGGGCCCTCATCGTCCAGCCGATGCTGGTCGATGGAGCAGGGGCCGTGGGTGTGATCGGGGTGGTCACCAGAACCCAGCCGGGACCGGGCCTGTTGTCGGCGATCGCCGAGGTGGCCAACTACGCGGGCAGCCAGATCGAACTTGCTGAACTCGACGCGTCCCGGGCCCGACTCGATCGCGCCGAGGTTCGCGCCCTGCGGGCCCAGATCAGCCCCCACTTCATCTACAACGCATTGGGGACCGTGGCGTCGTTTGTGCGCACAGACCCCGACCAGGCCCGCGAGCTCATCCTCGAGTTTGCCGACTTCACGCGCTATTCGTTTCGGGCAGCGGGCGAGTACACCCTGCTGGCCGACGAACTGCGCAACATCGATCGATACCTCACTTTGGAACGCGCCCGTTTCGGCGGTTCTCTGGCGGTCAAGCTGCAGGTGGCTCCAGAGGTCCTCAACGTGGTCCTGCCGTTCCTGGCGTTACAGCCACTGGTGGAAAACGCGGTGCGTCACGGTATTTCGAGCAAGCCGGAGGGCGGCACGGTGACCATCATCGCGGCCGACGAGGGCACCGACTGTGTGATCAGCGTCGAGGACGACGGCATCGGGATGGACCCGGAACTCCTGCGTTCAGGAGACCTCGACGCCATCGTCGCCGGGCCCGCCGGAGCGAGTGCCACAGAGAGTGCTCATGTCGGTCTGGCCAACGTCGACGATCGGCTGCGGGCCGCGTTCGGCAACGACTACGGGCTGGTGGTCGAAACCGCTCCCGGTGCCGGAACCAAGGTGAGCATGCGGGTACCCAAGTTCAGGCCCGGCGTCTCGGTCTGAATCCCGCCGATCTCCGCGGGTTGACTTAGAGTGCGCTCCAACTCTTACGCTGCGTTGCATGAAGAACGACGGTGTGGCGAAGAGGGTTGATCCCCGAGGGCAGACGGTCGCGGAGATGGCGGCGGCGAGCGGCGTATCGGCGCATACCCTCCGCTACTACGAACATGCCGGGCTGATCGAATCCGTGGGCCGCAACGCCGGCAACCAACGCCGCTACTCGGAGGCGGATGTGGAGTGGGTGAAGTTCCTGCTGCGCCTCCGCGAAACAGGGATGTCGATCTCGCGGATGCGGCAGTACGCCGAGCTGCGCGCTCAGGGCACCGGGACCGTTGCCGACCGGCTCGCGCTGCTCCAAGAGCATCAAAAAGTGCTTCGAGAGCAGATCGCCACACTCCGCAGACATGAGAGGGCGCTCGAAACAAAGATCGCGATCTACCGCCACGACCTCGCCGAACAGTCCGGCGACCGGAACCCCGACGATGGAGCAAACCATGAGTGAAACCACAACGCGCGAGCAGCGATACGATCACGGACGATCAGTTCTCGACGCGATCGACGGTGCCGCCGGCGTCAACGTCATCGAAGCGTTGGCAGACATCTCACCCGAGCTCGCACACCAGGTCGTGGCGTGGGGATTCGGTGAGATCTACTCACGTCCCGCGCTCGCACCGCGCGATCGCCAGCTCGTCACACTCGGCATGCTGACTGCGCTCGGCGGGTGCGAACCACAGCTGGACGTCCACGTGAATGCTGCACTCAATGTCGGTCTTTCGCCGCAGCAGATCGTTGAAGCACTCCTCCATTCGTCCGTCTACTGCGGCTTCCCTCGCGCCCTCAACGCGACGTTTGTCGCCAAGCGAGTCTTTGCCGATCGCGGTCTACTGCCGGTGACGTGATGCTGTCGGCTAAATGATGCTGCCGGAGAATGACCTTGATCGGGGCATGTTCATGGTGTGGCAGCGGTTGATCGGGTCTGATCACTGCGTTCGGCCACAAGTTTTCTGATCACTGCCTTCTGGACCTTGCCGCTGGGCGTGCGGGGGAACTCGTCGAGTTGATGAAGTTCTTCGGGCCACTTCTGTTTTGCCAGTCCGGACGTGGAGAAATGCGCCCGAAGCTCGTCGATCGTGGGCATCACTGCACCCGGTTTGAGTCGCAGCACCGCGGCCGTGTGTTCACCGAGACGGGCGTCGGGCGCGGAGACGGCGACTGCTTCGGCAACACCGGGCAATCCGAGGAGCTCCTCTTCGACTTCTTGTGCGCTGATGTTCTCGCCACCCCGGATGATGACGTCGTTCTTGCGGTCGGTGATGGTCAGGCTGCCGGTTTCGTCGAGGACGCCGATATCGCCGGTGTGGTACCACCCCTCGGAGTCAAAAGCGTTGGCCGTCAACGTGTCATCGGTGTAGCCGATGCACAGGTCGGGGCCGCGGGACAGGATCTCTCCGTCGGGAGCGATCCTCAGTTCCACACCTTCGAGGGCACTGCCGTCGGTCTGTGTGCGTTTGATGACCGAATCCGCGGGCTTCGATCCGGTGATGGAGGGATGTTCGGTGCTGCCGTACGAGCGGTAGGCGGTGACTCCGAGTTCGGTCAGTCGTCGGGTGAAGCTCAGCGGAACCGAGGCCCCGCCCAGTCCCGCATAGGGCATGAACTCCAGATGTGCGGGGGTGAAGTCGGGGTGGTCGAGCACACTGGTCACGAAATACGGTGCGCCACCACCGACTTTCAGCTTCCGTTCGATCATCAGGCGGAGCACCACGGCCGGATCCCAGACGTCGATCAAGTGCACCGGGTAGCCCTCGAGAATCGGGATCAGGAACGCGCTCACCATGCCGATGAAGTGACCGGTGGGTGCGCCGGTGATCTGCGGTTGCCCGTCGTGCGGCCAGCGCATCGCCAGTTGCCGGGTCTCGCAGACCAGCGTCTGGTGGCTGTGGATGACACCTTTTGCCTTGCTGGTGGTCCCAGAGGTGAAGGCGATCAGCGCGGGCGCGGCAGGATCGGCTTTGATGATCCCGGTCATCGGTTCGGCGGCGAGTAACTCATCGAAGTTCCGTCCGACAACACCGACGATCGGTACATCGCGGTAGAGCTCGGGGTCGTAGGTCAACTTGCCGAATCCGTCGGCGGTGATCACCACCTTGGGCTTGGTGGTGGCGATGATGTGGGCCATCTCCTTGGGCCCGTAGAAATGGACGACGGGCACGATCACCGCTCCGAGGAACGAGGTCGCCCAGAACGTCGCTGCCGCTTCCATCCAGTTCGGCAACTGGGACACGATCACGTCACCCTCTCCGACACCGCGGTCGGCGAGCCCGGCGGCAAGCCGGCGCGCGATCTTCTCGACGTCGGCGAACGTCCCCACGTACGGGTGGGTCGCGGAATGGACCTCGAACTCGAGGCTTCCGCGGTCGGTCAGCCCGCGACCGATCAGTTCGCCGACGGTTTCATCGGTCCACCATCCGTCGTCCTTGTACCGTTGTGCCAGCTCGCTGGGGATACTTCTCATCGAATGCCGCTCCCGACCAGTTGTTGGGTATAAAAGTGACGCACACCTTGACAGGGCAGAATTATGTCCTAGATCATACCCATGAATCAATCAAGTGATTGAACTGATGGTCGCTGTCTGCGGGCTGAGCTGACCGCATGCTCCCTTCCGTCATCCGATGTGCGTCGTGCGTGAGGAGTTGCCAGGTGGATATTCAAGAGGTCATCGACAGGCTGGAGATCGAGGAGCACCTGACGAAGTACGCCAAGGCGGTCGACTCCGAGGACTGGGATCTGTGGCGCTCGCTCTACACCGAAGACGCGCGTATCGACTATTCCGCAGTGGGTGGTCCGACGGGTAATCGGGTGGAGATCTCGGCCTGGCTGGAAGCGTCGATGAAACTACTGCCGATGAAGCAGCATTTCATCACCAACATCGACTACACGATCACCGGCGATACCGCCGAGGTCCGCGCGATGTTCTACAACCCCATGATCCTGCCCGGTCAGACCGAGAAGAGTGACTGTGGCGGCTGGTACCGCCACCAGCTCGTACGGACGCCAGAGGGGTGGCGCACCAACGATTTCCAGGAGGAAGACGTCTGGTTCAGCGCGACGATGAAAGCGGGGGCGGACGCAGATCGCGCCGCGAGAGAGAGGAAGGCAGAGCGCAGCGGGTGATCTCGGCAACCAGGTCGGTTGATGCGGGTTGTGCCGCCAGGTAGCCTGTGGTGCGGGTGGTTCGTGGGAAGATGGACCCTGTTGTGACACAGACCACCAAGGACCCCGCGCCCACTAGACGGCCGGCACTGACAGTGCTGGCCGTCGACGATGAATGGCCCGCACTCGACGAACTCGCCTATCTGTTGCGCGCCGAGAGTGCGGTCGCGGAGGTTCTCACCGCCGCTGACGCGACCACCGCGCTGCGGCTGATCAAGGATCGTCCCGACTCGATCGATGCGGTGTTCCTCGACATCAACATGCCTGGCCTCGACGGACTCGAACTCGCCGGAGTGCTCGCGGCTTTTGCGAATCCTCCCGCCGTCGTCTTCGTGACCGCTCACGACGACCGGGCAGTCGCGGCATTCGATCTCGGGGCCGTCGACTACCTGCTCAAACCACTACGCGCGCAACGTCTTGCCGAGGCGGTCCGGCGGGTGGTCGAGCAGCGGGAGTCGTCCGGCCCGGACGGGGATTCGCAACCCGGTGTCACCGACCCGGATGAGGTGATCCCGGTCGAGATGGGCGGGTCGACCACGCTCGTCAATCGCTCGGACGTCTCCTGGGTGGAAGCCGAGGGTGACTACACCAGGCTGCACACCCCGACAGGTTCGCATCTCGTGCGGATCCCGATCTCGACCCTCGAAAATCGTTGGGCACAATTGGGATTCCTGCGCGTGCACCGTTCGTACCTGGTGTCGTTGCCTCTGGTCACCGGCATCCGCACCGTCGGGTCGGGCATGGTTGTCCTCCTGCGTCCCGAGCCCAACGCGGCGGTGGTGGAGTTGCCGGTCAGCCGGCGACATACCCGGGAACTCAAAGACCGGCTGGTGCGCAGTCCCAAGCAGGAACGGCCCGTCCGGTGACAGCACCCGGAGAACAGACACCCCGACCGCGGGAGCGGGTGGTGCTGGCCACGCGCCGGGGAGCGCGGGCGGTGCGCACCAGGGTGGAGGTCCAGGAGCACACAGAGGTCGGTGACGCACTCGTTCGCGGACTGATGCGCGCCCAACTCGGGCTGGCAATGCGTCTGGCGGCATTGGCGTTGTTGGTGTTGTGCTCGATTCCGGTGGTGATGAAGATCTTCCCGGGGCTCACCGAGGTGGCGATCTTCGGAATCCCGTTGCCTTGGTGGATCCTTGGGTTTGCGGTGTATCCCTTGCTGCTCGCCGTGTGCTGGTTCTACAACCGTCGCGCCGATCGAAACGAACAAGAGTTCGGCGACCTGGTCGACGACTGAAGCCAAACAGATGCAGACGATCTACGGACAGTCGGTACCGGTGCCGACACTCATCGCGCTGGTGGCCGCGGCAGTGGCGACGGTGGCCATCGGCGCCTACGGAGTCCGCCTGGCCCGCACCACGTCCGACTTCCTGGTGGCCTCACGCAGTGTGGGACCCAAATGGAACGCGGCGGCCATCTCCGGTGAATATCTCTCGGCCGCATCCTTTCTCGGGGTGGCTGGTCTGATCGCCAAGTACGGCGCAGATGCCCTCTGGTATCCGATCGGTTTCACCGCCGGCTACGTCGGCCTGTTGCTGTTCGTTGCCGCGCCGCTACGTCGCTCTGGTGCCTATACCGTCCCGGACTTCGCCGAATTCCGGCTGCAGTCCAAGCGTTTACGCAAACTGGCGACGGGCGTCGTGGTCCTGATCTGCATCCTCTATCTGGTGCCTCAGTTCCAGGGAGCCGGACTCACCCTCAACATCCTGATGGGTGTCCCGCCCTGGGTGGGTGCGGTGGTGGTCGCCCTGATCGTCATCGCCAACGTCGTCGGTGGCGGGATGCGGTCGATCACCTTCGTCCAGGCTTTCCAGTACTGGCTCAAACTGACCGCGATCGCGGTGCCGGCGATCGTGCTGGCCATCCACTTCTATGGTGCGGGAGATGAATTGGGCTCCGATGCGCCGCCCACCGTCCGGACAGCGACAACCGTGGACGTCGCCACCGATGTCGTTGTCACCGTGGCGGAGCCCCTGCGCGTGGTCGTGGTCGGGGAAGTCGATGACGCCGAGGTGTCCGGGCCTCTTGTGCTGGGGCGTGGTGAGCACACGTTGGGCGAGGGGGCCGAGCTGGAACTCCAAGCGGGCTCTGCCGTACCCGTGGTATCCGGTGCGCCGGCGACCCACGGCGAGTGGGCCACCCCGGGATGGGGTTTTGGCGGAGAGCACCCGATGTTCCAGGTGTTCTCGTTGATCATCGGGATCTTCCTCGGCACGATGGGGCTGCCTCACGTGCTCGTCCGCTTCTATACGAACCCCGATGGCCGGGCCGCTCGCGCGACTTCGCTGGCGGTGGTCGGACTGCTCAGTGTCTTCTATCTGTTCCCGACCCTGCTCGGCGCTTTCGCCCGCCTGTGGGTCCCGCAGCTGCTCATCACCGGAGCGTCCGACGCCGCTGTGCTCCTGCTGCCGGGCTCGGTGTTGTCGGGCATCGGCGGCCAATTATTGGCCGCACTGGTCGCCGCCGGTGCCTTCGCGGCCTTCCTCGCGACCTCGTCGGGTCTGCTGGTCAGTGTCGCCGGTGTCATCAGTACCGATGTGCTGCGGGGCCGGGTCCGGGATTTTCGGCTGGCGTCGGTTCTGGCCGGAATTGTGCCGCTGCTGCTGGCCGTGGGGGTGACGTCCATCGACCTGTCGCGGACGGTGGGCCTCGTGTTCGCCGTCGCGGCGTCCACGCTGTGCCCACTGCTGGTGCTGGGAATCTGGTGGCGGGGATTGACCGCCGTGGGCGCGGCGGCCGGATTGATCGTCGGTGGTGTTGTCGCCGGCGGAGCCGCGTTTGCCACCTCGGTCGTGGGCTTCGACGATGACGTTCTCGACGGCTGGCCCGCGGTGCTGGTCGGGTATCCGGCGGCGGTGAGTGTGCCGCTGGCGTTTGCGACGATGGTGCTGGTCAGCAAGTTCACCGCAGACCAGGTCCCGGCCGATGTAGGACGTCTCCTCACCCGCCTGCATGCGCCGGAAGGGCTGGGAGTCGGGCGTGATCGTGAGACGAACCTGGGGACGGCCGAGGGTCGAGGGCAGGACCGCGACGGACCCGATCCCGAGTCCGGCAGCTGACCGTTTGTCGCTCGAAACCGACCGTTCGTCGCACAGTTCGACAGCTCACCGTGGGACTGCGACCACACCATTCTGATGTGACCTGGACCTCACTAACGTTTCCAGTCAGGTTCTCTCACTCGTTTATGGCAGGAGTCTCCAGTGACCACATCAGACCTGAGCCCGGGGACGTCGCAGCCGCGGCCGGCTCCGGACGCACAGGCGTTCATCGACATGCAGGCAAGTCCGGAGTTCCAGGACCTGCGTCGTCGACTGCGAACGTTTGTGTTCCCGCTGACGGCGTTCTTCCTGGCCTGGTACGCCCTGTACGTCCTGCTCGCCACATACGCGACAGACTTCATGGCCACCAAGGTGCTCGGCAACATCAACATCGGCATCATCCTTGGCCTCGGCCAGTTCGTCTCCACGTTTGTGATCACAGCCGTGTACGTACGATTCGCCAATCGTGACCTCGATCCTCGCGCCGCGGCCATCCGCGAAGAGCTGGAAGGACCGGTCCAATGACCAATCTCGCTGCCGAAGCCGCTTCCGTAGGTAACCCCGCGCTCAACATCGCGATTTTCGTCGCCTTTGTTGTCATCACGATGACGATCGTCATCCGGGCCAGCAAGACCACCAAGAAGGCCTCCGACTTCTATACCGGCGGCGGCCAGTTCTCCGGACCGCAGAACGGCTTCGCGATCGCCGGCGACTACCTCTCGGCCGCGTCGTTCCTCGGAATCGCGGGCGCGATCGCGGTCTACGGGTACGACGGCTTCCTGTACTCCGTCGGATTCCTTGTGGCCTGGCTCGTCGCACTGCTGCTGGTGGCCGAGCTCCTCCGTAACACCGGCCGGTTCACGATGGCCGACGTCCTCAGCTTCCGGCTGAAGGAACGCCCCGTACGGATGGCGGCTGCCCTGTCGACGCTGACCGTCTCGCTGTTCTACCTGCTGGCCCAAATGGCCGGTGCCGGTGGACTTGTGGCCCTGCTGCTCGACATCGAAGGCAAAACCGGCCAGGCAATCGTGGTGGCGGTTGTCGGAGTCCTGATGATCGTCTACGTGCTCGTCGGCGGCATGAAGGGCACCACCTACGTCCAGATGGTCAAGGCCGTTCTGCTGATCGCCGGTGCCGGAATCATGTTCTTCCTGGTGCTGTTCGCGGTGAAGGGCAACTTCTCGACCCTGCTCGCCCAGGCGCAGGAGACGGTGAGTAATTCGACCGACGACGCAGTCGCAGCGCGCGACATGGCGGCTCCGGGTGCCAAGTACGGCATCAGCAACATGTCGAAGCTCGACTTCATCTCGCTCGGCATCGCACTGGTGCTCGGCACCGCCGGTCTGCCGCACGTGCTGATGCGCTTCTACACGGTGCCCACCGCCAAAGAGGCTCGCCGCTCGGTGACCTGGGCCATCGGCCTGATCGGCGCCTTCTACCTGTTCACCCTCGTTCTCGGCTACGGTGCGGCAAAAATGGTTGGGCCGGACAAGATCCTGGCCGCGCCCGGCAAGGAGAATGCTGCGGCACCGCTGCTGGCGTTCGAGCTCGGTGGCACCATCTTCCTGGCGATCATCTCGGCGGTGGCCTTTGCGACCATCCTCGCAGTGGTGGCAGGACTGGCGATCACCGCATCGGCCTCGTTTGCCCACGACATCTACGCCAGTGTCATCAAGCGTGGCAACGCCACCGAGGAACAACAGGTCCGGGTCTCTCGGATCACCGTGGTGGTCATCGGTGTTGTGTCGATTGTGCTGGGCATCCTGGCCATGGGCCAGAACATCGCCTTCCTGGTGGCGCTGGCCTTCGCGGTCGCCGCTTCGGCAAACCTTCCGACGCTGCTGTTTTCGCTGTTCTGGAAGAAGTTCAACACCACCGGTGCGCTGTACAGCATCTACGGCGGCCTGCTCGTCTGCATCGGCCTGATCGTGATCTCGCCTGCCGTCTCCGGCAAGCCGACCTCGATGTTCCCTGACGCGGACTTCGACTTCTTCCCGATGTCGAACCCGGGTATCGTCTCGATCCCGGCCGGCTTCCTGCTGGCCGTGATCGGCACCTACATCGGTCGTCGCAAGGTGGAGAACGCCGCGAAGCAGGCCGAGATGGAGGTCCGCTCCTTGACCGGAGTCGGCGTCGAAAAGGCAGTGTCTCACTGATCGCAACCCCCGATGATGTGCGGTTTTGGCTGTCCCGACCTGGGCATTTGTTCGCCAGAACCGCGCATCATCGGGATTAGGAAGTAGCCAGTTGGGTACCCAGTGCGTCATGAGTGCCTACACGACCACCAATCCGACAACTGGCAAGACCGAGCGGGAGTTCGGCAGCCTGACCGCCGATGGCGTCGAGGACGTGTTGAGTCGTTCGATCGCGGCGTTCGATTCATGGAGATCCACCAGTCCGGCCGATCGTGCCGCGGCCCTGGCCCGGACCGCTGATCTGTATGAACAGCGTGCCGACGAGTTGGCGCAGGCAATCACCACGGAGATGGGCAAACCGACCAGACAGGCCCTGGGCGAGGTTCAGCTGGCGGCAGCCATCTACCGCTACTACGCAGAGCACGGTCCGGATCTGTTGCAGAGTGAAACCCTTGACGTCGACGGTGCGGACGAATCGATCGTCCAGACCGACCCGGTGGGTCCGTTGGTCGGTGTGATGCCCTGGAACTACCCGTATTACCAGGTCGCCCGGTTCGTGGCCCCGAACCTGATGGCGGGCAACACGATCATCCTCAAGCACGCATCGATCTGTGCGGGTTCGGCGCTGCTCATGGCGACCCAGCTGCACGAGGCCGGGGTGCCGGACGACGTGTACATCAACGTCTTTGCCTCGAGTGATCAGATCGCCGACATGATCGCTGATCCCCGCGTCCGAGGAGTGTCGTTGACGGGGAGCGAAGCGGCAGGCGCGTCGGTTGCCGAGACCGCGGGCAGAAATCTCAAGAAGGCCGTCCTCGAACTCGGTGGATCCGACCCGTTCATCATCCTCGACACCGAGAACGTCGAGAAGATGGCGCGCACGGCGGCGCAGGCGCGGCTGTCGAATGCCGGTCAGGCCTGCAATAGCCCCAAGCGGTTCATCGTGCCGGACGAGTACTTTGACGATTTTGTCCAGGGGATCACCAAGGAGTTCGAGGGCGCGACTATCGGTGATCCCTTGCATCCTGACACCACCGTCGGACCACTGTCGTCGGTTGACGCGCGGGACAAGGTTGTCGAGCAGGTGAAAAAGGCCGTGTCACAGGGCGCCACGCTGCACACCGGCGGTGAAGCGGTCGAAGGTGACGGTGCATTCATGAGCCCGGCCGTCCTGACCGGGGTGACCAAGGACATGGACGCGTACTCGGAGGAGATCTTCGGTCCCGTTGCGATGGTGTACCGGGTCAGTTCGGTCGACGAGGCGGTCGCACTGGCGAATGACGTCGATTTCGGATTGAGTGGATCGGTGTGGGGTACGGATCTGGACGAGGCCCGAGACGTCGCCGATCAGCTGGAAGTGGGTATGGCCTACATCAACGAGCACGGAACCACATTGCCGGGCTTGCCTTTCGGTGGTGTCAAGCGATCCGGTTTCGGCCGGGAACTCGGCCGGTGGGGCATGGGCGAGTTCGTGAACACCCGGCTCCGTAGGACTTCCCGCCGCTGACCATTCCGTCGACCGGGCCGTAATCACCGTCGAGCGGGCCGAAGCCTATGTGCACAAATCGTTTTCGGCACGGTCGACGGGAGTAAGGGCCCGGTCGACGGGAATAAGAGCACGGTCGACGGAGGGAAGCGCGGGGTCAGGGGAGGCCGTCGGCGACGGCTTCGGCGATGGCGAAACAGGAAGTGAGGCCGGGTGATTCGATACCGAACAGATTGACGAGTCCGGCGATACCGTGTTGCGCGGGGCCCTGGATGAGGAAGTCGGCGGCCGGTTCGCCCGGACCGGACAGTTTGGGGCGAATGCCGCAGTAGGTAGGGGTCAGCGAGTTGTCCGGCAGGGCGGGCCAATAGCGTCGGATCTCGGTGTAGAAACTGTCGGCACGATTCGGATCCACCTGATAATCAATACTGTTCACCCACTCGACGTCTGGGCCGAACCTCCCCTGGCCACCGAGGTCGAGGGTGAGATGTACACCGAGTCCTCCGTCGACCGGGATCGGGTAGATGAGCCGGGAGAACGGCACTTTCACGCCGGTCGGAACGTAGTAGTTGCCCTTGGCATAGTGCCGGGGTGGAAGGCAGGCGGCCGGAAACCCCTCGATCTGCGCTGCGACGTCCCAGGCGTACAGGCCGGCACAGTTGATCACTGCCGCGCAAGCGATCTCGGTGTCATCGATCGCCAGGACGATCGACGAATCACCTCCGGTCCCGCCGGTCACCGATCCACCCGTCACCGTGCTCCGCAGCACTGTGGTTGCGCCGGCGTCCTCGGCGTCGCGACGGAGTGCGGCCATCAGGCCGTGACTGTCGACGATCCCGGTCGACGGCGACAGCAGTGCCCGCGTGGCCTCTAGGTCCGGTTCGAGCGAGGCGAGTTCAGGTCCATCGATCAGCCGGAGATCGGTGACGCCGTTGATCTCGGCAGCAGCAGCGATGTCCGACAGCCGATCGATCTGGTCGACTCGGGTCGCGACGATCAGCTTGCCGATCCGTTGGTGGTCGACGCCGCGTTCGACGCAGTAGGCGTAGAGCTTGTCACGGCCGGACGTGCAGAGCCGCGCCTTTGCGCTACTGGCGGGATAGTAGATACCGGCATGGATGACCTCGGAATTGCGTGAGCTGGTTTCCGACCCGATCAACTCGGCGCGCTCGACGATGAGAACGTCACGACCGCCACGCGCCAGCTCCCGGGCCGTGGCCAGGCCGATGACGCCGGCACCGATCACCACACAATCGACCTGTTCCACCGGGTCACCTCCGCGATTCCGTTCAGGCGGATACGCTCCATTCGAGTCGTCGCATGGAGCGTAACCGCGTACGGCTCGGCGAGCACCGTCCTGCGCCAACACCTCCCGGCGTCAGCCGTGGCGGCTAGACTCACGCAGTAGTCGCGGGAGTGATGGAAAGCTGTGACACTCAAGCCTTTGTGGTGGCAAACGGGAGATCGAAAGAGAATATGACTGCATCTGACCAACCACATGTACTCATCGTCGGCGGCGGATTCGGCGGCCTCAATGCGGCGCGAAAGCTACGGAACGCCGACGTCGACGTCACCCTGCTGTCGCGCGGAACCAGTCACGTCTTCCAACCGCTGCTCTATCAGTGCGCGACGGGCCTGCTGTCCGAGGGTTCGATCGCGAGTCCGCTGCGACACCTGTTGCGCCGGCAGAAGAATACGCACGTGGCGCTGGGCGAGGCGACGGCGATCGACGCCGGGACCCGAACGCTCACCGCGTGCCGACCCGATGGTTCGACGTTCGATCTGAGGTACGACCATCTCGTGGTCGCCACGGGTATGCAGCAGGCCTATCACGGACATGACGAGTACATCGACTGGGCGCCCGGCATGAAGACCCTCGACGACGCCCTGACCATTCGCCGCAAATTGGTCACCGCATTCGAAATGGCGGAATCATTGCCGACGGTCGAGGAGAGACGGCCGTGGCTCACGTTCGCCGTTGCCGGCGGCGGACCCACCGGTGTAGAGATCGCCGGTCAGATCCGCGAGGTGGCGCTCCACGCGCTGACCGACGAGTTCCGGTCGATCGATCCGCGCGAGGCCAGGGTGCTGTTGCTGCACGGCGGCGACAGGGTGCTGCCGTCGTTCGGCAAGAAGCTGTCGAAAAATGCCCAGCGCACGCTCGACACCGTCGGCGTCGAGACGCATCTGGGCGTTCATGTCACCGAGGTCGGCCCCGACTACGTCGAGACGACCACCAAGGCCGAACCGAAGACTGTGGCCCGATACGAAGCGCATACCGTCGTCTGGACGTGTGGTGTGGAAGCGGTGCCGTTTGCGAAGGCGCTCGCCACCGAGTTGGGCGCCACGCAGGACCGCTCGGGACGGATCGCGGTCGAACCGGATCTGACGGTCCCCGGACATCCGAACATCTGGGTGGTGGGCGACATGATGGCCCGCGACAACCTGCCGGGCGTGGCAGAGGTTGCGATGCAGGGTGGGCGATACGCAGGCAAGTTGATCGCCGCCGAGGTCGGATCAGGTGGCACTGCGGTGCGGACGCCTTTCAAGTACCGCGACCTGGGAAGCGCGGCTTACGTTGCACGGGGCCACGCCCTGGTACAGGCCGGGCCACTGCATCTCTCTGGCCGGTTGGGTTGGATCTCGTGGGGCGTGATCCATATCGCGTTCCTGGCCGGGGTTCGCAATCGTGTTGGGACGGTGCTGAACTGGATGGTGACGCTGTCGACGAACTCACGACGGGAGCGGGCCGTCACGTTCGGTGACTCCCGAATCGCGCGGAACCCGTACTTCACCAACGCCAGAAAGAATGCGAGCTAGTCCAGGGGGTTCCGCTCGTCGCGCCGCTCAGACCGCCACCAGCCCCATGGTCGCCAGCATCAGCGCGAACAGGATCCAGCCGGCACCTTGCCAGACCGGCCAGGTGCCGCCGCGGGTGTACACGCGGTAGGCCTGGACAAAGGCGCCGATACCGCCGCCGAGCAGGATCGCTGTGACGCCCATGCCCCACAGGATGCTGGACGGGTCGATCAGTAGATATAGGACCAGCCAGAGTCCGGCCAGCACCACCACACCGCCCACGTACCGGCCGGCGGTGTGGAATGCGCGCGGATCGTTCCAGCGTTTCTCGACGTCGTTGGTCACAGGATCACCTCGGATCTGATCGAAGTCGTCGGTGTCGGCTACTTCCCAACCTACGCCCGCGAGCTCGACAAGCGGATGGGGCCGACAGCGCGATACTTTGCACAAGCAAGCACACGAGAGGGAGTACCCACGTGCCGGAAAAATCAGTCATCGACAAGGGCGCCACCGGTCGTGGCGTGCGCCAATACCACATCGGGGTGGCGCCGGGTGAGGTCGGAACGGTGGCGCTGCTACCGGGCGATCCCTTCCGGGTGCCCTTTGTCGCAGAGTTCCTGACCGACGTCCAAGACATCGCCCACAATCGTGAACACCGGACGATGACCGGTTACTACAAGGGCAAACTGATCACCGCGACATCGACCGGGATGGGTTGCCCTTCGACGGCCATCGCGGTGGAAGAGCTGGCTCGGGTCGGCGTGACCTCACTGATCCGGGTCGGCAGTTCGGCCGGTCTGCAACCGGGCATCGTGCCCGGCGACCTGCTGGTGAGTGAGGGTTCGCTGCGCAACGATGGCACCACCGCCGCCTACGTTCACCCGGGATTCCCTGCGGTACCGGATATTTCGGTCGCCGCCGAACTGCGGCGCGTGGCCGAGGAGATGGCAGCCGAGCGTGGCGGCTTCACGGTGTACTCGGGTATCAATGCGACCGACGATGCGTTCTATGCCGAAGGGCCGGAATGGATCTCGCAGTTGTCGGGCATGGGGATCCTCAACGTCGAGATGGAGAGCTCCGCGCTGTACGTGGTGGCGAGGCTACGCGGACTGAAGGCCGGGATGATATGCGCCTGTTCCAGCAATCTTGTTGACGGAGTCAGTGTCTACGCGGACCAGAAGGCGGCGCTCAAGGGCGGATGGATGCGCAGTATCGAGGTCGCACTCGACACCGCAGTTGCGCTCGACCTCTGATCCGGTTCTATCGTGTCCCGGTCAACTCTGCGGCCGGCTCGGGTACTTGACCATGAGGTCGCGGGCGGCCCGTTTGTCGCCGTCCATGGCGACCACCAACTCGTCGATGGAATTGAAGTTCTCCATTCGGCGCACCAGCGTGGTCAGTTCCGCGATGGCATGTGCGCCGTACAGATCTTCGTCGAAGTCGAGTACATACGCTTCGACGGTGCGGGTGCGGCCGTCGAACGTCGGATTGTTGCCCACCGAGATCAACGCGGGCAGCCAGGTGCCTGCGCTCAGCCGACCACGCGGCGGATCGCCCTCGGCCAAGCCGAACCAGCCGAAGTAGACGCCGTCGTCCGGGATCCGGCTCTCGTCCAGGGCGTTGATGTTGGCGGTCGGGTAGCCCATCGGCGCACCGCGTCCCTCACCACGCACGATTTCGCCCGCGGCGTAGCCGAGCAGTCCGTCGGAGTTGCTGGTCACTGCACAATCCCTTCGTGGGGGGTCACAAGTGGCGGGTCGGACACCGCAGCGCGGCGACCAATTGCTGCCTCGAGCGTAGTCGGGCGGGTGGGAGCACGATCCGCCTGCCGACGGTTGGTCCTCGTCTCCAGGGGAAACCCCAAAACTCTCATGGATTCAAACCCGTGGCGGGCCTGCTTGTGGTGACGTAACCTCACCCACGGTCGCACCCCTGGTCAACGGCCCTGAACACCCACCACGATGAAGTATGGAGCAACTCCCGTGTCTGTAGCCCGAACGTTGAAGGTCTCGGTTGTCGTCGGAAATCCCAAGCCGCATTCACGAACCCGGACGGTTGCCGAAGCGCTGGTGCCGGCGTTGCTCGAAGACCGATCCTATGAGGTCGAGGTCATCGAACTCGCCGACCTCGCCGGCGAGCTCTTCGAGTGGGGCTCAGAAAAGGTCACGGCGGCAAAGACTTCGGTCGCGGCCAGTGACCTGGTCCTCTTTGCGACACCCACCTACAAGGCGTCGTACACCGGCCTGCTCAAAGCGTTCCTCGATCAGTACGGCACCGACGGCCTCAAAGGGGTGGTGGCGATTCCGGTGTTCACCGGCGGAGATCTGAGGCACTCGTTGGCGCCGCAGACAACTCTGGCGCCGCTGCTCCTGGAGTTGGGTGCCGCGATCCCGGGTCGCGGGCTGTACTTCGTCATCGACAATCTGCCCGAACTCGACACCTTCATCGCCGATGCTGCTGCGGACTACGCCGCGGTGTTCGCCTCGCTGTCGGCGGTCGCCGGTGGGGTTCGCCAAGCGCCGGTCCTGTCCTCGTAGCGATTCCGGGGTTGCCCGGTTGCGCTGCCTGATCGGCGCTCAGGTGGGACGATCGACGATGTGACCGGACTCGAAGAGGCCCGTGGGGTCAGAGATGTCAAGAAGCTGCCGCCCCACGTTGTGGTGTTGTTCGGTGCCACCGGCGACCTGGCGCGGCGAAAACTGTTGCCCGGCTTGTTCCATCTCTTCATGTCGAAACTGGCGCCGCCGATGCGGATCGTCGGGACGTCACTGGACGACATCGACACCGAGGAGTTCCGGGCCGTTGCGGTCAAGGCGTGCAGCGAGTTCTCGAGCCGGGTCTACACACCGGAGGCGGCGGCGGACTTCGCCGAAACCGTGAGCTACGTACCGCAGGGCGCGGGCGCCGAAGCGTTGGCAGCGCAGGTTCGGAAAGAACTTGCCGTCCTCGGCTCCGACGCCCATATGCTGCACTACCTCAGTGTCCCGCCGATGGCGGCGATGGCCGTGCTGGAGATGCTCCACGAAGCCGACCTGGTGAAGAAGTCCCGGGTGATCATGGAAAAGCCGTTCGGCACCGACCACGACAGCGCGGTCGCCCTGAATGCCTCCATTCACAGGTGGTTCAAAGAAGAGCAGATCTTCCGCATCGACCACTTCCTCGGTAAGGAAGCAGCTCAGAACATCCTGGCCTTCCGATTCGCCAACGGACTGTTCGAGCCGATCTGGAACCGGAACTTCATCAACTACATCCAGATCGACGTGCCGGAGAAGCTGGCGCTCGAAGGCCGGTCGCATTTCTACGAATCCACCGGCGCCTTCCGGGACATGGTGGTGACACACCTCTTTCAGATCCTCGCCTTCGTTGCGATGGAACCGCCGACCGCGTTGGCGCCCGACCCCATCGGTGAAGAGAAGAACAAGGTCTTCCGGTCGATGCGGCCGCTCGATCCCCGCAACGTGGTGCGCGGTCAGTACTCGGGATATCGCGAAGAACCCGGTGTCACACCCGAATCGCAGACCGAGACATTCGTGGCGCTCAAGGCCGAGATCGACAACTGGCGCTGGGCCGGGGTCCCGTTCTATCTGCGGACCGGCAAGGCGCTGGCCGACGGACAGCGCATCATCTCGATCGCCTTCCACGAACCGCCGAAGAGCATGTTCCCCGACGGTTCCGGTGTGGGACAACAGGGGCCGGATCACCTGACATTCGACCTCGCCGACGAGTTCAAGGTGTCGCTCTCGTTTTACGGCAAACGTCCGGGACCGGGGATGAAGCTCGATAAACTGAGTCTGCAGTTCGCGATGCAGGAGACCGAGCAGGCCGGGTTGGTGCTGGAGGCCTACGAACGACTGATCCTCGATGCGATGAAGAACGATCACACGTTGTTCACCACGGCCGAGGGCATCGAAAGGCTGTGGGACGTCTCGGCGCCGTTGCTGGACGATCCGCCACCGGTGCGCAGTTACAGCCAGGGCTCATGGGGGCCCAACGCAATCCACCAACTCATCGCACCACACGCCTGGCGGTTGCCGTTCGAACGGATCTGGCGCAACAAGAGGCAGGGGTAGTTGAATCAGTTGTCCACGGACGCATACTCTTTCATGAGCTGACGTTCCTTCTTGACGTTCGGGTAGAAGATGGACACCACCAACGCGCCGGCAACCACAACGATGATGGCCGCGGCGTAGGCGAAGAAGTCACCATCGACAAAGGCTTGCCGTGCGGCAGAGAGGATCTCGGTGGCGTGGTCGGGATAGCGCGCCGCGAGGTCGTCTGCGCTGGCGAACGATTTGGTCAGTGCGGCCTGCGTCTGATTGGTGACGGTGTCCGCATCCGGTGACCCGGCAATCTGTTTGGAGAGGTTGTGCGCATAACCGGCGGTGAGGATCGCACCGAGAATCGACTGCATGATCGCGCCGCCGAGGTCACGTTGCAGGTCGGACATGCTCGAGGCCATCCCGGCTCGCGACAGCGGGACCGATCCGGTCAAGGAGCGCGACGCCGGGGTCCCGGCGATGCCCACCCCGAGGCCGATGCAGATGTAGACGAGCGCCACCTGCCAGTAGTGGGCGTGCTCGTTCCACATGGTCATCGCGACGACCATGCCGAGGGCGATGAACGCGAAGCCGGCCAGCAATGTCAACCGCGATCCGTGGTTCTCCACCATCCGGGCTGACAGCGGAGCCACCAGCACCATGCTGGCCGCGGCCGGAAGGACGGAGGCACCGGCAGCCAGGGTCGAATATTCGAGAACGTTCTGCAGGTACTGCTGGCCGATGTACATGGCGCCCATCAGCGTGCCGAAGACCACCACCCCACCGAACGCGGCCACCCAAAATGTCGGGCGGGCGGCGATCGTGAGGTCGAACAGGGGAGTCGGTGCGCGGTGTTGCCGGAGGAAGAACCCGATACCTGCTGCGATGGCGATCGCGGCCAGTATTCCGGCGATCAGTCCGGCACCGGCCATCGGCAGGAAGTTCAGCGACAACACCATGGCGCCGACAAAGAAGATCGACAACACACCGCCGAGGTTGTCGACGGATTCCCGGGCATCACCACCGTCTTTGGGAACCAGCTTGAGTGCGCCGACCAGGGCGATGACGGCCAGCGGAAGGGTCACCAGGAAGACCGAATGCCAACTGAACACTTCCAGGAGTCCACCGGACAAGACCGGGCCCAGCGCCGAGATCGCCCCACCGAGTGCCGACCATGATGCGATCGCCTTGGTCCGGCTCGGCCCTTGCCACAGCGCGGTGATGATGGCGAGCGTTGTCGGATAGGCGAGGCCTGCCGCGATTCCCCCGAGGAGTCGTCCGGCGAACAGGACTTCGACGGAGGGTGCGAATCCGGCGATCAGCGAGGCCGGAATCGACAGTCCCATGCCGATGATGAGCATCCGTTTGCGGCCGTGCCGGTCGCCGAGCGCCCCGAAGTACAGCACCGACGCCGCCAGGCCGAGTGAATAACCCACGGCCACAAGGTTCAACGCGACGGAGCTGGCGTCGAAGTCCTTGCCGATGTCGGGCAGTGCCACATTCGCGACGGCCAGGTTGATGTTGGCGACACCGGCAACCAGGATCAGTGTCGCAAGCACAGTTTTCGCGCGCGGGGGAGTTTTGTCGGCAATGGCGGAGGTCACGGGGGCTCTCTTTCGGCGGCAGAGACGCAGCAAAAAATGTGAAAACGCAAAGCCGTCAAAGAGTATCGCGAATCGGCCGGGCGGCCGGTCCGACAGGCTCAGACCAGAGTGTCCCCGACGATCCGGGCAAGCTCCAGCGGCGCATCGCTTTGCACCGAATGTCCGGCGCCGTCGACGGTGAAGACCAACAGATCGGGGCGATGCCGGCGCAAGGTGTCCACGTCCTCGTCGGCGACAAACGGGGAGAGTCCACCGCGGATCAGGGTGAGGGGAGTGTCGCTGTCGGACAGGTCTTTCCACAGGGGTTCGGGATCGATGGACTTGCGGAACCGGTCGTAGCGCCAGCGCCAGCGCCCGTTCTCGGTCTGTCGGGTGTTGTGGATGACGCCGCGCCGGATCGACGATTTGGGACGGTTCGGCGCCGCGGCGGCGGTGAGCTCGATCAGTTCGTCGAGGTCGTCGAAGGTGTCCGGGCCGCCGACCAAGGCGACGGTGCCGCGCTCCTTCTTGCTGAGATTCTCTACTCTCTTGGGTGATTCCGGACTGACGTCGACGAGAATTGCCCGCCTGATCAACCCCGGATGGCGCGCGGTCGCCGAGATCGTGGTGAGTCCGCCGAGTGACATCCCGACCACCAGTTCGGCGTCGGGTGCGAGTTCGCGGATCACCGGGCCCACCGCTTCGGCGTTGAGATGTGGTCGGTAGTCGCCGTCGTCACGCCACTGCGAATGGCCATGACCCGGCAGGTCGATGGCCAGCGCAGGTACCCCGAGTGCCAGCAGGACGCTGTCCCAGGTGTGGGCGTTCTGTCCGCCGCCATGGAGGAACACCACTCGTGGCGGTTTGTCGGTCCACCGCAGGGCGCTGACAGTCCGGCCGTCGACCACCGTGTCGATCCGGGTCACCGACGGAAGCGGATCGAGTTCCAGGCCAAGTTCTTCGGCGTTCTCGGGCAGCAGGTCGAACTCAGTGGGCATCGTTGTCCTCTTCCGGTCTGGTCTGTCGAGAAGACTACGGACCGGACCGCGACGACAAAGCCCTTTCACTCGCCGCGAACTGAACCCCTCCACAGATCCTCCGCAGACCCTCCCCGCCGTCCACCGTGCCGTTGCCGGCCGTCGACCGTGCCGTTGCAGGCCGCCGACCGTGCCTTTCTGGTCGCCGAGCGGGCCTTGGGTTTCAGAGACGTTCAGCACGTTGTGCGACAAAGGCCCAGTCCGCGGCTACAAGGGCGCGCTCGGCGGAAACGATGGCCCGGTCGACGGTTGGGTCGGTCGGGTCAGGTGGTGCGGCCTCGCAGTTGTTCCATCCAGTCGAAGGGAAGCCGATCGGACGGGCCGGGTGTTGATTGTTCGGCGGGATGGGAGCGTGGCGAAGCCAGTTCCGGGCCGTCGTAGTAGTCGTTGGTGGAGTAGTCCCAGAACCAGTCTTCGCCCGGTTCGAAGGACTGGATGATCGGATGCCCGGACTGTGCGGCGTGTGCCGATGCGTGCCGTGAGAGGGAGTCGTCGCAGCACCCGACGTGGCCACACGCGGCGCAGCGACGCAGGTGAAACCACCAGCCACCGGTGTTGTCGCAGTCGAGGCAACCGGGGCCACTCGGCGGCACCGCAGGGTCGATGGATGGGGTCGTCATGAAATCCATCCAAGACCAGCTTCATCGATCGTGCATGCCGTGTGCCGAAATCGGCTCTCCGGTAGAGGATTTGATCAAGCGTTGATCGGCTGGTCTGCGCGACGGGTCAGCATCTCGAGTTCGGTCTGGGTACGGCTGGAGGTCGGCCGGCGAACGGCATCAAGGGGCGCGTACGGCGAGGTGTGGTTCTGGTACGCCGCAATCAATCCGGCCACCAGGGCCGGTCCTAAGATCACCAAAAGTTCCATGGCAGTAACTATCCGTTCAAAAACTTTCTGCCAACAGTGGCAGAATTGACAGTCTTGGCAAAATTTCTGCCAACGACTGTTCGAGTGGAGATTGTGCTGGTCAGGACAGTGTTGCCGCAATGAGCCGGTCAGGGCAACCGAATTATTGCGGACGCGTCGAGCGCATCAGTTCGAGCTCACCGAGGAAGGCCGCGGCGGCCACGAGTGGCCGTGCCTCGTCGATTCCCAGGCCGTTCTTCGTGTAGTCCGTGCGGAGTGCGGCAACTGTCGCTGCGGAGATGCTGCCTGGATGGTGGGCCGTGTTCTCGTCGACGGTGTCGACGGCGACCCTGGCTGCGTGGATGTCGATCATCGTGCACAGATTGGGCGCGGTGACGGCCGGATCCGCGGTGGGCGTCAGGTCGGCGATGGAGTCTGCGACGAGACGCAGCCGATTGGCGCGGACGATGGCTCGCACCACCGGCATTCGGCGATCGACAGCCAACCCGGATTCCGAAAGATACTGCCGTGCAGCATCATCGGAGGCGCGATAGGCGCGCAGGCTTTCGGTGCGCAACTCGTCGAGCTCGGCGTCGACGTCCTGTGTCGCGCCCGTGGTCAGCCTCGCCGCGGCGGCTCTCACATAGCGGCCGTGGACGGCGATGGCGTAATTGATGGCGGTGTGAGCCGCGGCCGCGACACCGCGCGGCCACATCACGATTGCCGCCACCACCGCGACAGCGCATCCGATCGCGACGTCTTCCACCCGGATCAGCCCGATCTTCCAGCCGGAGGGACTCAGCACGTTGAACAGGGCCACCACCAACACGGTGAATGCCGCTTGACCGGCGGCAAAGGAGATGACCGACGGGATGTAGGCGGCTCCGAACGTCGCTATGGGCAGCACGATCCACAGAGCGGTGTGGTCGGTGCCGACGACCGCGATGATGAGTGCACCCACAAAGAATCCGACCGCGGTGCCAAGAACCGCGCGCATCACATTCGCCCCCGTGGTCAGGGCACTGGTGCGAAGGACCGACATGGCTCCCAGAACCACCCAGAAGCCGTGCTGCACAGGCACAACCTGGATCAGGGCCACCGCGGCGGCCAGCCCGACACCGGTGCGCAGCGCGTTGCGGGTGGTCACCGAGTTCCTGATCACCGTCGACGACATCGACATCCGCGTCGCCGCGAACTCCGGGAGCACCAGATCTGCCACACCGGTGGGAAGCAACTGTCGTCCGAGGATCTTCTGCAACGCCGGGCGTGCATCGGCGGCCGAGGCCCATGCCACGGTTCGCCCGACCAGTTCGATGGTGCTGCAGATCGTCCGGACCTCGAGAAGACCCATGCCTCCGAACTCGGCGTCGGCGTCACTCGGATCGGCGAGGATGGCGTCGAGACCGGTGCCGAACTGGGGGCGCATCACCAATCGCAGATCGGACACGGCCTCCTGCAGCGCACGGCGATCCGTCGCCTGCTGCCCCGGACTGTCGTTCGCGAGAACAACGTCGGAGAGCCGCAGCACGCGCACCGAATGCGCACGTAAGTCGTCGGGAAGCTGCACGTCCCGCCGACTCACCTGGGACGTCAGCCAGTCGAGGTCGTCGACGACCCGGAGGATCGCCCGACTCCCTGCGGTGAGACCGGAGGGGCGGGTGTCGGAGCCGAGATAGACCTGGCGCAGCCGGTCCATCAGTCCGGCGACATCGCCCGCGGAGGCCGCCGTCCTTCCGGCGCGCGCGGCTGATTCCAGGTGGTCCGCCAGTCCACCGCAGACGGCGCGAGCGCGGTGTCGTAGTTCGTTGTGGTGCCGTGGCGGCAGAAGATACAGAGCCGCCGGAATGCTGAACGCGAGGGCAATGGTCCAGCCGATCAGCCGATCCGACAGCGGGCCGGCGGGGGAGGACACGGGCAGGACGAACAGGAGCAGCGCCGCCCGCTGAGCGGCAGAGAAGCTGGCACTGAGAATCGCGGCGTATGTCACCGCGACACCCACCACGAGCATCGACGCAGCGGCGAGCCAACCGGGTTCGGACGTCAGGGTGGCGACGACGATGAAGACGTAGCCCACCACTCCCAAGGCGATGTAGCTGACTGCGCGCCGGTCTCGACCGCCCGGGAGATCGGCGAGTGCCAGCAGTGCAAACGAACCGAAGATGGTGAACAGCGGAGTCTGGGAACCACCGATATGGAGGGCGACAGCCGCGGCCGCCGGGACCACGATCGCCGGGCGGATCGCGCGCCGCAGTGCGTCGAATCCGGGGTCCCGTCTGCCCACCGCGGTGATGATCGTTGTCTGGAACCGGCGGACGGGCGTGTCCATTTCGGAATCCTAGCCCGATGCGCTCGCTCGCGCGAAACCGATCGTCGCGGATGTTTCGTGAACGCCTCGGCGGCTGCGCCTGATCAGTACCGTTGGCGGTGTGAAGGATTGAAGACGACGAACATCTCCGCCCGAAAACAGAGAATCGAGGATCGGAATGAGTGAGAACGTCTATCGCGTCACCGAGATAGTGGGGACGTCGCTGTCGAGTTCCGACGACGCCATCAAGAAGGCGATCGCGCGCGCCAACCAATCATTGCGCCACATCGATTGGTTCGAGGTGGTCGATACCCGTGGCCATGTCGAGAACGGTGAGATCGCCCATTTCCAGGTGACTTTGAAGATCGGCTTCAAAATCGAGGAATGACCGGGGCCGACGCGGGAGCGCTCGGTGTCAGTGTCCGGCGCCGAGTTGTCCGGAAAGGCGTTCGAGCCGCTGCAGACTCGCGCCGGTGAGTCCGACGATGGTCGCGTCCTTGCCGCGGTCGCGGTACTTCCGCAGGATCGCGTCCAGGGCGGCGACCGTCGATGCGTCCCAGATGTCCGCCGCGGTGAGATCGATGACCACGGTGCCGGGATCGCCGGCGTAGTCGAACTGGTAGACCAGGTCGTTGCTCGATGCGAAGAACAGCTGACCCGTGACGCGATAGCGCCGGACTTCTACGCCATCCGACGTGGTCTCGGTGGTGGCCTCGACTCCGGTCAGGTGGGCGACGCGGCGTGCGAAGAGCACCATCGCGGTCAGCACTCCCAAGACCACGCCGATCGCCAGGTTGCTGGTCGCCACGGTCGCCGCCACGGTCACCAGCATCACCAGCGTTTCCGGGAACGGCATCAGCCGCAACGTTCGCGGCGTGATGCTGTGCCAGTCGAACGTGCCCACCGACACCATGATCATCACGGCCACCAGTGCGGCCATCGGGATGATGCCGACGATGTCGCCCAGGACCACCACGAGAATCAGCAGGAATCCGCCGGCGAGGAACGTGGACAGGCGGGTACGGGCCCCGGACTGCTTGACGTTGATCATCGTCTGGCCGATCATTGCGCAACCGCCCATACCGCCGAAGAATCCGGTGACGATGTTGGCCACACCCTGCCCCCAGCTCTCGCGGGTCTTGTCCGAGTGGGTGTCGGTGATGTCGTCGACGAGTTTGGCCGTCATCAACGATTCCATCAACCCGACCAGGGCCATGGCCAGCGCGTAGGGCGCGATCACCGACAGGGTGTGCCAGGTCCACGGCACGTCGGGTAGTAGCAGTGATGGCAACGAATCAGGCAGGGCGCCTTCGTCTTCGACAGTCGGCACATTCCAGCTGAACGACACCACGACGACGGTCAGCACCACGATCGCGACCAACGGCGATGGGACGACCGACGACAGGCGTGGCAGGAAGACGATGATGGCGAGGCCGGCCGCCACCAGCGGATAGACCAGCCAGGGGATGTCGTCACCGAACAGCTGCGGCAACTGGGCGCTGAAGATCAGGATGGCGAGCGCGTTGACGAAGCCGGTCATGACGCTGCGTGGGATGAATCGCATCAGCTTGGCGATGCCGGCCAGGCTCAGCACGATCTGCAGCAGTCCCGCGAGGATGACGGTGGCCAACAGATAGTCGAGGCCGTATTCGTCGACCACCGGTGCGACCACGAGAGCCACGGCGCCGGTAGCCGCCGAGATCATCGCCGGCCGCCCGCCGACCACCGCAATGGTCACGGCCATCGTGAATGACGCGAACAGACCGACCCGCGGATCGACGCCGGCGATGATGGAGAACGAGATCGCTTCCGGGATCAGCGCGAGTGCGACCACGAGGCCGGCAAGGATCTCTTTGCGCAGCTGAACCGGAGAGCGGAGCAGTGAGCGGACCGTCATCGGCGGTGTCTGTGAATGGATGGTCTTGGCTGCGCTCGGCAAGGGTTCACCTTCTGGTCCTGTGGCCTGGTCCTACGGCGCGGGCGGTGCGGTGCGGTTCAGGACTCCACGAATGTCACCCGAGGTCACAAGCCGTCGGACTGTACGAAACTACCGACCGGACCAGCGCGTTGCCAAGTCGGACGAGCCGAGTTCCCGACGTGGATCACATCGTCAGATGCGTGATGCGGCCTGCGGTGATGGTCGCTGCGACACCGAGGTTCCGGAGGGTCCGGGCAGCCTCGGCGTTGGTGTCGGCCGGACCCAGCGGATCCTCGTCCAGCAGCACCACATCACCCCGGTTGCCGGCCGCGATGGTCGGCTGCTCGTCGGTACTCGCCGCCAGAGCCTCCGCGGGTGTGATTGATTCACCCGGATTCCACGGATCGTCGCCGTGATGGCCACGGTGGACTGCCGCGGCCATCGCCAGGCGAGGATCCAGGACCGACACCGGTGCATCGGACCCCAGGACCAGCCGGACTCCGCCGTCGAGCATCGACCGCAGGGCAAAGCAGCGATCGGCGCGGTCCGGCCAACATTGCATGGTCACGTCGCGGTCATCGAGGAGGTGGGCCGGTTGCACACTCGCCCGCAGCCCCAACGCCGCCATCCTGGCGATGTCCTCGAGGCGGATCAGTTGAGCGTGCTCGATGCTGCCGCGGGCGCCGGTGGCCTCGAAAGCGCCCAGGGCTTGATCCACAGCGGCGTCGCCGATGGCGTGCAAAGCGATGCGCAGGCCGGCCGCTGTTCCACGTGAAACCAGGTCGATCAGCTCGGCGTGATCGTAGATTTGTTGTCCCCGTGGATATTCGAGATCATCAGCGTCAGCGTACGCCTGACAGCAGGCGGCGGTGCGGGTATTGAGGGAGCCGTCGGAGAAGATCTTCAACGGACCCATCGTCAGCAGTCGGGTGCTCTCCATCAACCGGTCCCCGGTCCGCAGCCCGGTGGCGATGACCTCGTCGAGCGTGGTGACATACGTGACCGGACGAACCCGCAGCTGATCGATCCCGGCGTCGAACCGCTGCGGCCATTCACGATGTCCGGGGGCCATCTCGAAGTCGACGATGCCCACGACGCCCCGCGCGGCGGCTTCCTTGACCGCGCCGCGGACCAGGGTCTCGGTCTCGTGGGAGGCGGCCGACAGCTGGGCGATCGCCGGTTGCACGTCGAACCACTCGACTTCGCGGAGTGGTGAATCTCGCGGCGGAATCCCGAGCAGCGCAAGTGCTTTGCTGTTGAGCCAGCCGGTGTGCACGTCTCCACTGGAGAGGATGACCGGATGATGGCCGCTCACCGCGTCGAGTTCGGAGACAGTGGGCTGGACGGGCCACGTAGCGGTCCGGAAGCCGAAACCGAGGAGCGCGCCGCCTTGCCAGGGCCCGGGTGACGCCTGGACATGGTCCGCGATGATCCTGGTCACGTCGGCCGGGCAGGTGGCTGCGGAGACGTCGATGCGCGCTCTGGTCTGCGCCCACATCGTCATGTGCACGTGCTGATCCCACAGGCCCGGAATCGCCCACCGGCCATCGGCGTCGACCACCTTGTCGTCGGGACCCGGCTGTAGACCCGGCGCGACCTCCGCGACCACGCCGTCGACGATCCGGATGTCCACGGGTGACTCGGTCGCTACCGGCGTGCGGACCGGCACGAGGCGTGCGCGGTGGATGAAGGTCGACGGGGCCACGGTTCATCACTTTCCAGTAGGCGGGACCGCGGCGCAATGCGGCGGTCCTCCGAGGGTCAACAGTGTGTCGGTGACCAGGCGCGTTGCGGGTGCGGTGGGCTGGTCGATCTGGATCGTTCGATACTTGGACGTCCTATAAAGTCGGGGCATGATCGCCAGCCCCCGTCTCAGTACCGTCGACGGAATTCTGCGCCGGACCGCAGCGCGGTTCCCCGACCGGACCGCGCTGCGTTTCGCCGACCGTGCCTGGACCTATGCGGAGCTGGACGAAGCCGTGACCAGGGCCGCAGTCCACCTGAGGTCACTGGGGCTTTCCGCCGGAGATCGGGTTGCGGCCTACGGCACCAACTCGGATGCCTACGTGATCGGCTTTCTGGCCTGCGCCCGCGGTGGACTCATCCACGTCCCGGTGAACTACGCGCTGAAGGAAGGCGAGTTGTCCTACCTCGTCGGGCAGTCGGGCAGCCGGGCCGTGCTGGTGGACCCGAAGTTGCGCGCGAACCTCGCACCCGTCGCCGATGCGCTCGGCATCGACCAGGTCATCAGCCTCCGTGACGAAGACGGCTCGCTGGTCGACCTCGCCGGATCCGGGGATGTCCCGGAGATCGACTGGGACGGCGCCGACACCGACCTCGTGCAGCTCCTCTACACATCAGGGACCACATCAAAGCCCAAGGGCGCCATGATGACCCACAGTGCGATGGTGCACGAATACGTGTCCTCGGTGATCGCACTCGATCTCCACGAGAGCGACAACCCGCTCATCGCGATGCCGCTGTACCACTCGGCCGGAATGCACGTCTTCATGCTTCCGTCGTTGTCGGTCGGGGCGACCATCAGCCTGATCGAGACGCCGGACATCCCGGAGATCTTGCGCCGCATCGAAGCCGAGAAGATCGGATCGCTGTTCCTCGCGCCGACCGTCTGGGTCCCGCTGGCCGGGCATCCCGATCTCGAGACCAGGGACCTGTCGTCGCTGCGCAAGGCGCAATACGGGGCGTCGATCATGCCGGTGACCGTGCTGAACCGTCTGCGCGAGCGATACCCGGACATCAAGTTCTACAACTGTTTCGGGCAATCCGAGATCGGCCCGCTGGCCGCTGTCCTGGGCCCCGACGACCACGCCGACCGGCCCGCATCCTGCGGCAAGGCGGTGTTCTTCGTCCAGACCCGCGTGGTCGACACCGAGGGCAACGACGTCCCCGACGGCACGGCCGGCGAGGTTCTCTACCGTTCACCCCAACTGTGCCAAGGCTATTGGGAGAATCCGGAAGCCACCGAAGGAGCATTCCGCGATGGCTGGTTCCACTCCGGTGACCTGGTCACCCGGGACCAGCAGGGCTTTCTCACGGTGGTCGATCGCATCAAGGACGTCATCAACACCGGCGGGATCCTGGTGGCATCGCGTGAGGTCGAGGACGCGATCTACACCCACCCCGGCGTCGCCGAGGTTGCGGTGATCGGTACCCCCGACGAGAAGTGGATCGAGGCGGTCACCGCCGTCGTGGTGCTGCGGCCCGACGCCGGTGAGGTCGCTCCGGAGACCTTGATCGCACATGTGAAGGAACAGATCGCGCCGTTCAAGGTGCCGAAACGTGTTGTGTTCGTGGACGAATTGCCGCGGAACCAGAGCGGAAAGCTCCTCAAGCGCGAGCTGCGGTCCGCGATTTAGGGCGTAGGGTGGCCCCATGGCACGCACAGTCGCAACCACCACCGACGTCGATCTCGCCGCACTCCTCGACTTCATTCGCCCGCGGCACAAGATGCTGCTCAGCACGAACCGGTCCGACGGAACGCCGCAACTGTCCCCGGTCAGCGGCGGTGTCGATGAGCAGGGCCGCATCGTGATCGCCACCTACCCGGGGCGAGCCAAGACGGCCAACCTCAAACGGAATCCGTCGGCGAGCGTCTGCGTGTTGTCGGATGAGTGGAATGCCGCGTGGGTACAGGTGGACGGCACGGCCGAAGTGCTGGACATGCCAGAGGCCGAAGACGCATTGGTCGACTATTTCCGCAGCGTCGCCGGCGAGCATTCCGACTGGGACGAGTACCGGGCCGCGATGAAACTGCAGAACAAGTCCCTCATCCGCATCACGCCGACGCGGTGGGGTCCGCTGGCCACCGGTGGGTTCCCCGTCGACATCGCAGCCCGCCTGGACGCTCAGGACAACTGAGTCACCAGCGCATCGAGCGGTGCGTCCGGGACGTGAATCCAGCCCTCGCGCCGGGCGATCTCGGTGTGCTCGGCATCGGGTGTCACGGTCAGGTTCAGTTCGGCTGCCCGCGCGATCAGCGCGGTGATCACGGCGTCGAACGCGTCGTCGCTGGTGGTGCAGACGGTTCGGAAGGTCCCGAAGTCCAGCCAGGGAGCCTGGGTCTGAAGCTCATCGACGAGTTCGGCGAGCGTCGCCAGTTGCGGACGCCCTTTGTACCTCCGGTGCCGGAAGCCCCAGATCTTCAGGGCCGCCGCGGGATACGCCTCCACGGCGGTGCCGTTGACCCGGCTCACATCGAAGCCGGGGCCATCGAGGTGCGCCAGTAGTCGGATTGCGCGCAGCGCCACGTAGGCGATGCGATCGGCCGATACGCTCAGTGGGATCAAACCTGTTGTCGCACGCACCCATTCATCGGTACGGCGGGCGACGAACCGGGTCACGCCGGCATCTGTGAACGCCGACCGCTCGTGGGGGACATCGCCGCGGTGATGTGCGGACACCACATCGACAAACGAATCGGGCCAGCCGAACGGGGCATCGATACCCACCTTGTCGGCGCCGGGCGCAGCGGCGAGTATGTCCGCGTCGGTGACGAGCGTCTGCACGTCAGTGACCGCAGCGCCGGTGGCGGACCACTCGAGGATGGCCATCGCCGTCCGATTCGGTTGTGACGCAAGGTCGATCCCCAGAGTCCGCATCGGCGATCAGTCGGTGGGTGTGGCGTCGAAGACCTCTTGGACCACGGCCATCGCCGACAACGCCGCCGGCGCCCCGCAGTATCCGCTGCAATGGATCACGGCCTCGGTGATCTCCGTGCGGGACAACCCGTTCTTCAACGCGCCGCGGACATGTCCGGCCAGCTCGCCGTGTGCTCGCAGGGCGGTCAGCAACCCGATGTTCAGCAGGCTGCGGTCGCGGCGTTCGAGACCCGGTCGTGACCAGATCCCGCCCCAGACGAGGTCGGTGACGGCCGTCTGGATCGCCTCGGATTCGGTGCCGCTGGTGCGGGAGAGGGCCCGGTCGACGAACTCATCGCCCATCACGTCCCGGCGGATTTGCATGCCTGGTTCGAACCGGGAGCCTTCGTTGGCGTCGGGCGTGGTCATGGTGCGCTCCTTGCGAGGTCGACCGGGATGTGGCGCAGCCAATCCTGCCATGCGCGGCCGTCATGGCCGGATACCCACGTACACCCCCTCGGGACGGAAGCGCAGCCGCGGTTCGTTGTACTCCTCGATGGCATGCGCCACCCAGCCGGCGATGCGGGACAGAGCGAAGATGGTCTCGGCGGCATCCGGACCCATGTCGTAGCGCAGCGCCAGCGCGGCGAGTGCCATGTCGGAGTTCATGAATCCGACACCCGACCGGGCAAGGAGCGGCTTCAGTCCGTTGATGGTCGGCACGACCTTGCGATTGCCCCCGGACGCGCTCGCGAGCGCGGTGAGCAGTGTGTCGCTGCGTGGGTCGCGTTCCCGGTAGACCACGTGTCCGCAGCCCGGAACCGCACCTGATGCATTGATCTCCATCGAGATCGCTGCTCCCGGGTCGGTGGTGGCATCGTGAAGGAAACGGTGGGCGAGCGTGGCGGCACCGCCGTGGAGAGAACCGTCGAGGGCCCCGAGACCGGAGGTGACCACGGAGTAGATGCTGCCGCGGGAACTGGCGGCAACCCGCGCGGCCACCGTGCTCGCGGTGAGGTCGTGGTCGGCGAGCAACACCAGTGCCATGTTCAGCAGCCGAATCCGTTGCCGGGTAGGGGGTATGGGGGTCAATCGGGGCCAGAGCCGCGCTGCGAAGGAGGAATCCAGCGGGGGTTTGTCGGACAGCAGTGGAAGTGCGACGACACTGTTCGCGAGTATGCCCGCGGCGCCGGCACAGATCGCGTCCGGTGAGCGCTGGTGGCGGGACGCATCGCGTGAACCCAGTACGTCGACGACCATCTTGATGGTGTCCACACCCCGTCCGGTCGGTGGCTGCAGTGCGGAGATCTGCCGGAAGACCTTGGCGGGCAGCGGTTTCACATCCCAGGTGGTGCGGTGGTCCCACAGCAGTTCCGCAACGGTTTCGAATCGGGTGCCGCCTGCCAGGACGGTGGCATCCTGGCCCCGGTAGTACAGGTGATCGTTTTCGAGAAGTGTTATCTGCGTTCGTATCCTCTCGACAACTCCGGCAGGCGGACGCTTGGATGACCGCCGCGCGACCGCATCCACCTCATCGACCGCGAACAGACTTCCGCTGACGCCGTCGATGCGTGCGCTGGTCAGGGTTCCGCGACTGGCATAGGCGTAGACCGTCTGGGTCTTGACGCCCAGGACCCGGGCCACCTGCGCGGTGGTCAGATAGTCGCGGCCGTCGTGGCGCAACGGGGTGGGCCATCGCCGTCTGTGGTCGCCGCGGCGGATCTGCGCTGTCATCGTCGGACCTCCATGTTGATTCGATCAACATTGACACCGGTCAATGCTGAGCCGAATGTAGCTGTACCAGAAGAACACAAAAGAAGATCGGAGACATCGATGTCTGTCATTGTTGCGCCACCCGGATTGAGTAACGTCGTTGTGACCGATACCCGGGTCGGTGACGTCCGCGGTGACGAAGGCTTCTACCAATATCGTCAGTATTCGGCGATCGAACTCGCTCGGACGATGTCGTTCGAGAAGGTCTGGTACCTGTTTGTGTACGGGGAACTTCCCGATGCGTCGGAACTCGCCGAGTTCGTGACCCTCACCCGATCGTTGAGGGCGATTCCGGACGAGCTGGGATCGCTGCTGCGGACCGTGGCTCTCGCGGGGCCCGAGCGGCAACTACTGGCCGGTCTGCGCACCGTGTTGTCGGCGTTCGCGGCAACCCGCCAGATCACGCCGATGTGGGATGCAGGCCCGGACCAGCGCATCGCGGACTCTCTGGCGGTCTCGGCGGTGACGCCCACGATCTTGTCCGCGCTGTTCCGAATTCGAGCCGGTGAGGATCCGGTGGATCCGCGTGATGATCTCTCGGTCGCCGAGAACTGGTTGTACAGCCTGACGGGCGTCGAGCCGGCGGCGGAGCAGGCCCGGGCGGTGGAGCAGTACATGATCGCGACCATCGACCACGGTTTCAATGCGTCGACGTTCACCGGTCGGGTGATCGCCTCCACGGGAGCCGATGTGATCTCGGCCGTCTGCGGTGCCATCGGTGCCTTCTCCGGGCCGCTTCACGGTGGGGCGCCGGATCGTGCACTCGACGCGCTGGACGAGATCCGTGAGAACGGCGACGCAAAAGATTGGGCCCGAGTACAACTCGCGCAACGCAGCCGGATCATGGGATTCGGTCACGCCGTGTACCGGACGCGCGATCCCCGGTCAGAAATGCTGCGCGACATCGCATTGTCGCTCGGTGGACCACTTGTCGACTTCGCGGTGGAGGTCGAGAACGACGTCGTCTCGGTGCTGGCGGAGGCGTACCCAGACAGGAATCTCTACGCCAATGTGGAGTTCTACGCCGGCGTGGTCATGGACCGCTGCGGTGTACCTCGGCAGATGTTCACACCGACCTTTGCCGTGAGCCGAGTGGTCGGCTGGTGTGCGAACATCCTGGAGCAGGCCGAGGATCGCAAGATCATCAGGCCGATCGCCCGCTACGTGGGGCCGCCGGTGGCCTGATCCGTCGACCGTGCCCTTCCGGCCATCGACCGTGCCCTTGCAACCTCGAGAGTGCCGTCATCGTTGGGTGAACGGCATGATGGAACGAACGGTATTGCTGCGCAACCATAGTCCGAGCCACACGAGGGCGCCGAAGACCACAGGAAGCAATGCGCCGGCGGCGAACTCGGTCTCGTTGACGATCTGGGCCGTGGCCGCGCCGCCGAGATATCCGGTCAGGAGAACGGATCCGAGAATCGCGGTCCGTGGAAACAAGTACAGCGCAAGGCATCCGAGCAGTATCAGGCCCATCGCAAGGATGTCGCCATCGGTGAGGCCGAGGTCGTACGACGCGTCTTTCACACCCTGGGGCATCGCCAGATGTGACACCGCGTCGAACAGTAAGAAGATCGATACGAGCCCGGTGACAACCCAGCCGGCGATCTCCATGCGGCGGTTGGCAGTTGGAGCGTCGGACGTTGTGGACACGGGACGTGTGGTGTTGGTGGCCATGATGTTCTCCTTGTTCGGTGGTGTGTGAAAAGAGACCACCACGGTCGGAGAAAGTCATCGGACGTCATGTAGCGGCAGGTCAGGGGGCACCGAGTAGAGGCCCACTCGGTCGTGACAAGAACACGGTCGGCGGTGACACGAGCCCGGTCAGTGGGGCGGGGGAGCCGGCTCGATGGCGACAAAGGCCCGGTCGACGGCGTACAGAGCCCGCTCGGCGGTGGGGGTTGTGAGGGTTGTGGCGCGGGCGTGGCTAGGAGGGGCTAGGAGGCGCCGGTGAAGGGTGCGGCGAACCAGCAGCCGACGGGCTGCTGGTTCGCCGGGTCGAGGGCGTTGAGGACAAATGTGGCCGCGCGGCGTGATCCGGCCAGACCGGCGTGTTCGGTGTAGTCCTGTGAACACCCGTCCTGGACAACGATGTTGGTGGAGTTGGCGGCGATCAGCTTACCGCTGGTGTACGGAACGATGAGTTCGTCGAAGCGGGTCATGATGTTGGTGTAGGTGATGTCGGGGTCGAGGATGCCGTCGGACTGGAGCGTGCGGATCATATCCGAACCCTTGGACATCTGAAGGCAGGCGCCGCACAGTGACCCGACGAGTTGTTCCTGAAACCCGCCCAGTCCCAATGCTTTTGCGTAGTCCGCGATTTCGCTGGAGGCGGCAACGTTGGTGCCGTTCCACAGCGGTGCCAGTGAGATGTACTTGTCGACCTTGCCGGCTCCGCCGAGGTATTTGATCCAGTACGTCGGCATCAATGTGCCCTGCGAATGGCTGACGATGTCGATCTTCTCGGCTCCGGTGGACGCCAGGACACGGTCGGCGAAGGTGGCGAGCTCCGCGGCACTGTTCTCGATGCGGTCCAGTCCGCCGATCGCGCTGAGCGGCCATGGAACGCCGTCCAGGGCCCCGTAGTCGATCGCGAAGACGCAGTAGCCGTTGTTGGCAAGTAACGGAACGTATGTGCCCCAGTTCGTCTGCGCGCCACCACCGGTGCCATGAACCAGGACCACCGGCCGCGGATGTTCGGCTGATGGTTTGCAGTTCCAGTCGTTGCTGCCGGGTAGCGATCCGCCGGGGTTCGAGAGTTCGCCCGGGATGCCGGAGAGGAAGTTGTAGGTCACCGGCAGCGGATCCTTGGCTACCGCCGGACCTGCGCCCAGCGCCGTGAGCAGTCCGAACATCAGGGCGACGATCAGTGTCCCGATCACGCGTGCCTGTTGCATCCCGACCTGCCATTCATTCGCCTGAGCGCTGATGGATGAAAACTAGCCGTAAGTCGACTTGCGGGCACGCGTATTCAACAACTGACAATCTGTCGTTACCAGATCGGCTCTGATCAGCGATGGTCGTACTTCGATTGCGCGTCGAGGACTGCCGGCATGTTCGTCTGAACGAGGTCGATCAAGCCCCGCAATTGGTCGGCGACCTGCCGTCCGAGCGGGGTGAGGTTGTACTCCACCTTGGGTGGGATCGCCTCGAGCACCGTGCGGACGATCATGCCGTCGCGCTCGAGGTTCTGAAGTGTCTGTGACAGCATCTTCTCGCTGACACCGTCGACGCGCCGGCGTAGTGCATTGAATCGGTAGTTGCTCTCGCCGAGCGCGATCAGCACCAGGCTGCCCCAGCGTCCGGTGACGGTCTGCAACGCCCCGCGCGAGCTGCAGTCGCGCGCGAACACGTCCGCCTCGAGTGAGTCATTGCTGATTTCGGTCACACCCCCACGATAACGCAGGACTGACCTGCTCGGTTACCTCACGTATTGCACTAACCAATAGTTAGTGCATACTGGTGGGAAAGCACGACCAGTCGATGAGATGGAGCAGAACATGACAACAGCAGTGACCGGAGCAACAGGACAATTGGGCGCCCACGTCGTCGCCGAACTCCTCGAACGGGGTGTGGCACCGTCTGAGATCGTCGCCGTGGTGCGCAACGCCGACAAGGCCGCCGATCTCGCGGCGAAGGGCGTGCAGGTCCGCGTAGCCGACTACTCCGATCCGGCTGCCCTCCGGGCCGCACTCGACGGCGTGGACAAGCTGCTCCTGATCTCCGGCTCTGAGGTCGGCAAGCGGATTCCGCAGCATGCGAATGTGATCGAGGCCGCTGAACTCGCCGGAGTGCAGCTGATCGCGTACACCAGCCTCCTCAACGCCGCTACCAGCGGAGTTGCACTTGCTCCCGAACACGTCGCCACCGAAGAGCGGCTGGCAGCGTCGTCCGTCCAGGCGGTCCTCCTCCGCAACGGCTGGTACTGGGAGAACTACTTGGATGCGATCGGGCCGGCTGTCGAATCCGGCACGCTCTACGGCGCAGCGGGCGAAGGCCGGATCGCAGCAGCGACCCGTGCCGACTACGCCGCCGCAGCAGCAGCCGTCCTGACCTTCGAGGGCCAAGGTGGCAAGATCTACGAGCTCGGCGGCAATGACCGCATCACCTACGCGGAGTTCGCCGAGGTGATCAGCGACGTGGCCGGCAAGCCCGTGGCATACCAGGATCTCCCGGAAGCCGACTATGCGGCAGCGCTGGCCGGGGCCGGTGTGCCCGAAGCCTTCGCCGCGGTTCTGGCCGGCGTGGACAGGGGCATCGCCCGTGGCGAACTCGACACCGATTCCGGTGACCTGCAGAAGCTGATCGGTCGACCCTCCACACCGGTTGCCGAGGCCATCAAACCCGCCCTCGGGTAGTCGCCCCCGGGATCGATGAGTTCGGCCGACGCTCACAGTCTGTCCTCTGTACTGTTCGCACAGGCAGATGAAGGGTGGACGATGATGGCGCAGCTGGCCAGGGTTCAGAGTTTCGGCG
Organism: Williamsia sp.; assembly: GCF_036566845.1. Lineage (GTDB taxonomy): Bacteria > Actinomycetota > Actinomycetes > Mycobacteriales > Mycobacteriaceae > Williamsia. Next base: position 63,369 of record NZ_DATCVM010000030.1, on the reverse strand, counting down.
TGTCGCAAGACGGTGTCGGGGCGGGTGAGAACCAGAGCACGGACCAGCCGTTCGGAGACGGCGTCGATCCGGCCGATCTGCACGGGTGGCGCTTCGGCACCGCCAGTTGGCCCGGTCGCGCCGACTCCGGGGGCAACCGGGGCCTCGACGACTACCTGATGCACGACTACGACCGCAACATCGGCGCCGAGATCATGGGCCGCAACAAGTTCGGACCGGTGCGGGGGCCGTGGCCGGACCACGAGTGGCAGGGATGGTGGGGCGAGGATCCGCCCTTCCACACCCCGGTGTTCGTGCTGACCCATCACGAACGTCCGTCGTTGACGCTCGGCGACACCACCTTTCACTTCATCGATGCCTCCCCGGCCGAGGCTCTGGCCGAGGCCAGGGCGGCCGCGGACGGCAAAGATGTCCGGATCGGGGGCGGGGTGAGCACCGTGCGCGAGTTTCTCGACGCCGACCTCATCGACACGATGCACGTCGCGGTGTCACCGATCACGTTCGGGAAGGGCCTGCGACTGTGGAACTCTCCGCAAGACCTGGAAGACCGGTTCTTCATCGACACTCTGCCCAGCCTGAGCGGAGTCACCCACCATCTGCTCTGGCGGCGCTAGTGCATCAGCGCACGATCCGCGCGTACAACTCGGCCAGTTCGTCGACCGCCTGAGCCACGTCCATCGCAGCGGCACCTGACCGGCGCAGCGCCGCAGACAGTTCGGTGGTGTCGAGTTCGGAGAGGACGTCGATCTGCGGCGGGTGGGGGAGCGCCGGCATCTGCCGCCCGTCGCCGTAGAAGTCGACCTCGGTCATCGCCTGCGGCGGTGCGGCGCTGTGGGGCTCCGCGCCGCCGGGCTCGTCGCGCAGATGTGCGAGCAGCACCGCCAGATCGGCGCCCATCACCGTGAGCAACGTCGAGGGTTCCTTGTCGATGGCGGCCGCGATCTCATAACTGACGGCGAGCAGGTGAATGCAGCGGTCGGCGTCGTCGGGGCAGTTGCAGTCGACGCGGATATCAGACGCCTCAGTCGGGATCACCAGGGATCCAAGGATTTCGGGTTGGCGACCGCGTGTGACGGCCACCAGGTCGTCGGTCTTGCCCTGCTGCCGCAGCAGCGAGAGGACCGTTGCCGGGTCGGCGGGTCCGGTGGTGATCGTCACCTCGAACGGATCGAGCTGGCTGCCCTGGACCAGGGCCTTGACCTGCCCTGATCGCACCACGAGATCGATCACGACCCGGTCGCGAAAGTAGCTGCGGGCCTTGGTGATCTTGCGCGCCTCTGCGGTGGATTCCACGGCCAGCAGGAAGGCCTTGGACCACGGCGTCAGACCGTAGCCGCGCTGGGGTGGCTTGGTTTTTCGGCTCATTCGCCCACCGCCTCGTCGCCCAGGCGCATCAGATCGTAGAGTTCGTCATCAGCGGTGTTCGCGAGCCAACTCTCACCAGTGGACACGGTCAGTTCGGACAACTCCCGTTTGTCGGCGATGAGTTGGTCGATCCGTTCTTCGAGGGTGCCGACGCAGACGAACTTGCGGACCTCGACCCGCCGCTGCTGGCCGATCCGGTACACGCGGTCGGTGGCCTGGTTCTCGACCGCGGGGTTCCACCAACGATCCAGATGCACAACATGATTGGCCGAGGTCAGGTTCAGTCCGGTACCGCCGGCCTTCAACGACGCCAGCATGATCGCCGGGCCATCGGGGTCGGAGAACTCTGCGACCATCGTGTCGCGCGCCTGGCGGCCGAGGCCGCCGTGCAGGAACGAGAACTGCTGGCCGATCCGATCGGAGAGCCATGGCTGCAGCATCGTCCCGAATGCGGTGAACTGGGTGAAGACCAGAGCGCGTTCACCGTCGGCGACGATGTTCTCGAGGATGTCCGCGAGGAGTTCGATCTTCCCCGACCGGTGCTCGTTGCGGCGCATGATCGGCGAACCGTCGCCGAGATAGTGCGCCGGGTGGTTGCAGATCTGCTTGAGCCGTGTGAGTGCGGCGAAAACGGTTCTGCGGCGCTCACTTCCGGCCTCTTTGGTCTCGCCCCTGCCCAATGCCTCCATCAGGTCGTCGATGACCGCGCGATACAGCCCGGCCTGCTCGATGGTGAGGTTGGCGCGGACGGTGAGCTCCGCCTTCTCCGGCAGGTCGGAGATCACGGTCGGATCTGTCTTGACCCGGCGCAGGATGAACGGTGAGGTGATCGCGCTCAGGCGCTGCACCGCTCGCGGATCACGTTCACGTTCAATGGCCTCGGCATAGCGGGCCTTGAAGGTTGATGCCGTGCCAAGCAGTCCGGGATTGACCAGATCGATCACCGATCGCAGATCCTCCAGCCGGTTCTCGACGGGGGTGCCGGTCAACGCGATGCGATGGCGGGCCGGCATCGACCGAACCGCCTTGGATTGTGCGGTGGCAACATTCTTGATGTGCTGGGCCTCATCGACGACCAGTCGGTCCCAGCTGATGGTGCTCAACAGTTTTCGATCGCGGGACGCGATGGCGAACGTGGTGATGACAACGTCGGACGCCGCTGCGGCGGTGACGAACGGCGCCCCGGAGAGCCGGCCCGGGCCGTGATGGATCAACACCGACAGGTGCGGGGCGAACCGGGCGATCTCCCGTTCCCAGTTGCCGACCACCGACATCGGGCAGACCAGAAGTGTTGTACCCCGTCTTTCCGCTTCGCCTTGGCTGGTCTCCAGTTCACCGCAGATCAGCGCCAGGACCTGAATCGTCTTGCCCAGCCCCATGTCGTCGGCGAGGACCGCACCGATCCGCAACGAGCTCAGATGGCGCAGCCACTCCATGCCGCGGTGCTGGTAGGGACGCAGCTCGGCCCGTAGGGATTCGGGCGCCGAGAGGATCGGCGGTGCCATGCGTCCGCGACGTTTGATCTCGTCGAGCCACGACAGACCCTCGACCCGGCTGACCGGAACGGGAAGTCTGTCGTCGCCGTCGGTCATCAGGCCGAACAGCTCGCCCATGTCGGCGGGTTGACCGGATTCGGCCAAGGCCTTCTGCGCCTGGATGAATGCGGCCGTGCGGGACAGTGCGGCATTGTCGGCCCGCACCCACTTGCCCCGGACCTTCACCAGGTCGCCCTTTTGACGTGCCAGGGCATCCAGTTCGGCGGCGTTGAGGACGTCTTCGCCGAGCGCCAATTGCCATTGGAAGTTCCGGATCTCGTCGAATCCGACCACCACCGATCGCTGCGGTGTGCCACCCTCCTGCTTGCCCCGCAACGTCAGCGTCGGGCGGACGTGCGCGATCGAGCGAGGCAGCAACACCTCATATCCGGCCTCGGACAGGGCGCCGACCCCGGTATCGAGAAGTTCGAGAACCACCTCGGTCGAGAGAAGGAAGTCGAGCGAATAGTCATCGTGGCGAGCAATTTTCAATGCAGGGAAGGCCCGGACCGCACCGGCGACCTCGGTGGTGACCTGATCGATCTCGTGCGCGTCGAGCCGTCGTAGCTCCACAGGTTCGTCGGGACGATCGACGGTGCGGCGGCACACCTGCAACCGCCACCGGGTCGGTTCGCCCTCGTTCTCCTCATCGCCCTCGTCGGGTTCGTTGAGGCGCAACACCAGAGCTGATTCGCCGAGCCGGAGTCCGTCGGCCCACTGCGCCCAGGCCGACGCCGCCGCAGTCGCCTTGTCTGCGGACATCGGCGGTGCATCGGCGTCAGGCAACAGCGTCCGGACAAACGACGACCGAACAGCGGCAGGTGTGATGTCGCGGCAACTGGTTCGGCACAGGTGGTCGGTCAACTCCCCGCAGAAGTCCATGATCGCGTCGGTGTCACCGTTGTCGAGGACCACCGGAGGAGCCGCCGCGATCGCCGTCGACAACCAGGTGCGCCAGGTGGTGGTGGCCAGAGGCGCCCAGCGGACTGCCCATTCACCGGCCACCCGGCTGACCGCCGGGGTGATCGCGCCGGACCGGACAAATCGCTCGGTCGAATCCAACAGGTAACGGTAGTAGCGTAATTCGCCACCGACGACGTCGTCGGGTTTGATGGCCTCGAGCAGTTCACACGCGGCCGCCGGCCCGAGCGTCACCGAGGCGATGTCGCGACGGTCATCGGCACCGGGGCCGGCCACCGTGATGGTGCGCCGCAGCGACCGGCCTCCGACCACCGAATCGAGGGCGGGCGGCAATCCGTCGGGCACATGTTCGGTGCACGCCCGGCCATCGGCATCGGTGAACCACAGCGACAGGCCGACCCCACCGCGCCAGAGCGCGTGGGCCGCCGCCGATCGAGTCACCTGACCATGGTGGCACGCTGATGAGACAGGCCCGGCCGCACGGATCTGTCAAGGTCCGGAATGTTGGCGACGAGCGGCGTAGTTGTAGAGGGCATGACGGGACTCTCAAGCAAGGCCTCAACTCTCCTCGAACTCCACCAACCCGGAAATCCGGTGATCCTGCCGACGGTGTGGGACGCCTGGTCGGCCAACCTGGCGGTATCCGCGGGGTTCACCGCGCTGACCGTGGGCAGCCACCCGGTGTCCGATTCGATCGGCAAACCCGACAACGAGGGCATCACCTTCACCGAACTGACCACTCGCATCAAACAGATCACCGACGCCGTCGACGTGCCGATCTCCGTCGACATCGAAGCCGGATACGGCGAAGACCCCAAACGGCTGATCGACGGACTGATCTCGGCCGGAGCGGTCGGCCTCAACATCGAGGACACCGTGCACAGCGAGGGCGGCCGGTTGCGGGAGGCCCAAGAACATGCCGACTTCGTGGCGGCGCTGCGCGCGGCCTCCGATGCCACCGACGTCCACGTGGTGATCAACGCCCGGACCGATCTGTTCCTCAAACAGGTCGGCGACGAGGCAGACCGCGTGGACCGGGCGATCGCCCGGTTGAAACTGACCGCCGAGGCCGGTGCCGACGTGCTCTATCCGGTGGGATTCCACGAGGATGCCGTACAGAAGCGGCTGACCGACGAGTTGCCGTTGCCGGTCAACGCCATCGGCCACCCGGTCAACAACACCAAGGCCGCCTTCGCCGCACTCGGGGTTGCCCGCGTCAGCTTCGGCCCCATCTTCCAGATGGTTCTGGCCGAGCGGGCCGCCGAAGTTCTCGCACCCTGGAGGTAGCACCACCCACCCCGCCGACCGGGCCTCTACCTCCGTCGACCGGGCCTCTCGACCCGTCGGCCGGGCCGTAGCGACCATCGACGGGGCCGTACTCCGCGATCGTGCGGCGGGAAGGGCCCGGTCGACGGTAACGAGAGCCCGGTCGGCGGCTACGAGGGCCCGGTCGACGGTAACGAGGGCCCGGTCGGCGGCTACGAGGGCCCGATCGACGGGGAGGGGCCCGCTCGGCGACGGTGATCGGCGCTACGGGGGAGACTGGTCGAGGGCAGTCGCCTGCTTGCTTGAAGTGACCCCGAAAGAGCGGAGTGTGTGTGGAACTGACCCTGGTCTTGGTTCTGGCAGTCGTCGCGACCGTCGGGGTCGCGGTCTTTTCCGGACGACTGGGTGTCGCGGCACCGTTGGTGCTGGTGATCGTCGGGGCCGGCCTGAGTTTTGTGCCCGGGTTCCCCGATCTCGAGATCCCTCCGGAGTTCATCCTGGCGGGGGTGCTGCCACCCCTGTTGTATTCGGCGGCGGTCAACATGCCGGCGCAGGATTTTCGACGGAACTTCAAACCGATCACCGCGCTGGCCGTGGTCCTGGTGGTCGTCACAACTCTGGGAACGGGCTGGTTCTTCCACGCGTTGATCCCGGATCTGGGGTGGCCCGCGGCGTTCGCGCTCGGGGCGGTGATCAGTCCGACCGATGCTGTCGCCGCCACCTCGGTGGGTAAGAAACTCGGGTTGCCCTCCCGTGTCGTGGCGGTCCTCGAAGGTGAGGGTCTGGTCAACGACGCATCGGCGCTGGTGTTGCTGCGGTCGGCCGTCGCGGCGCTTGCCGGAACGGTATCGCTTTGGGGCGTGGCCGGTGACTTCGTGTTCGCGGTGGTGGTCGCGTCTGTGATCGGACTGATTGTCGGCTACGCCAACGTCCGGCTCCGCGGCCTGCTCAACGACCCGATCCTGACAACCGCCATCTCGCTGATCGTGCCGTTCATCGCCTACCTGCCCGCAGAGGAGGCAGGTGCCTCCGGGGTACTGGCAGTGGTTGTCGCGGGCCTGGTCACCGGGCATCAGGCCTCCAGTCACCTCGGGGCCCAGGACCGGATCGCGGAAGCCATCAACTGGCGCACGCTGGCATTCCTGCTGGAGGGCGCCGTATTTCTGCTCATGGGTCTCGAGCTCAAGAAGTCGATCGAAGATGTGCAGGAGAGTTCGTTCAGCACCTGGCACGCAGTCGGCCTCGGACTGGCGGCGTCCCTGATCGTGATCCTGCTACGCATCGCTTTTGTGGCGCCGATGGTCGCGTTGCTGCGCCGCGACACCCAACGCGCGCAGGAGTCGATCACGCGCCTGGACGAAATGCAGGCAAGGCTCGATGCGCGCGAGCCCGACAACCTGCTCACCGAACGACGGCTGCGCCACATGCAGACCCGGATGACGCGGGTGTCGGCCGACGTCGCCTTCAAACTCAACGAGACACTCGGATGGCGCGGTGGTGTGGTGCTCGGCTGGGCCGGAATGCGCGGTGCCATCACCGTCGCGGCCGCACAGACGTTGCCGTCGGACACCCCGCACCGACCACAGCTGATTCTGATCGCGTTTGTGGTGGCAGGGACAACGCTTCTGCTGCAAGGGTTCACGTTGCCCGGTGTGATCCGGATGGCGAAAGTCGCACCTGATGATCAGGACCGGTTGCGCGACGAATACTCGCATCTGGTCACCGAATTGCAGCAGGCGGCCCTCGAAGCATTGGGCGATCCGGACGTGATCGGCAGCGGTGACAGCATGATGTCCGACGCGGTCATCGACATGGTTCGCAACGACAGCATCATCGGCCGCGCTCGCGTCCAGAGTGAAACCGAAGGTCAGACCGATGGGCGTGAACAGTACTTCCGGCTCCGTCTGCGGGTGTTGTCCGCGGAACGTGATGCGTTGCTTCGCGTTCGAAAGCTGGGTGTGTACAGCTCGCAGTCACTGACCTACGCGCAGCACCTGCTCGACCTCGAGGAGGCGCGGCTCGAACAATTGAGCAACGACAAAGCGGAGTAGCTCAGCTCAACCGACCACAACTCGTTTGATCCGATCGTCGTCAGGCCGGGGGATACCGCGGCCGTCGGTGTTGTTGGTGAGGAACCACAGCGAACCGTCCGGTGCCACGGCCACATCGCGGAGTCGACCGAACTGGCGGACGTACAGCTCTTCGGCCGTGGACGGATTGTTGACCGGGATTGCGCGCAGGCGCTCACCTCTCAGGTTGGCGACGTAGATGGTCTGCCCGGCGATCGTCATGCCGCTGGGGCTGGCCACGTCCGGTCGCCACTGCTGCACCGGGTTGATGTAGGCCGGGTCTTGGCCGATGCCCTCGACCTCCGGCCAGCCGTAGTTGCCGCCGGGCCGGATGATGTTGAGTTCGTCCCAGGCGTCCTGCCCGTACTCGACCGAGAACATGGTGCCGTCTGCAGACCACGCCAGCCCCTGCACGTTGCGATGCCCGAGCGACCACACCGGACTACCTGAGGTCGGGTTGTCTGCCGGCACTCCGCCGTCCGCGGTCACCCGCAGGATCTTGCCGGCCAGGCTCGCGGGGTCCTGTGCACTGGGTCGATCCTGTGCATCGCCGGTGGTGACGTAGAGCATGCCGTCCGGTCCGAACGCGATACGTCCGCCGTTGTGGGTACGCCCGCCGGGGATCCCGGTCAGGATGTCTTCGGGTTCGCCGAGGCCGAGTGTGCCCGCGGATCCGGTCAGCGGGTACTTCACAACTCGGTTGTCGCCGGCGGTGCCGGTGAAGTAGACGTACAGCTCACCTTCTCCGGCGGCCAGGCCGAGCAAGCCGCCCTCACCGGCAGGCGCGACGTCGCGGACTGCGCCGACCACCCGGGTGCCGTCGCCGACGATCTCGAGGATGTTGCCGGTGTCGCGTTCGCTGATGAGTGCGGCACCCTGGGTGAACACAACCGACCACGGTGCGTCGAGACCGGTGACGACGTCTTCGGGCGCCCCCGGGGCCTCGGAAGACCCGAACCCCGACGATGACGGTGGCCAGGGTATCGGGTTCGTGGGTGCGGTACTGGCGGGCCCGCCGCTGCAGGCTGCGATCAACGTCGCTCCGACGATGGACAGGATTATTCGGACCCTGATGCGCACGACGGTCTCCCTGGTGGATTCATGTGGGGTTCGACGTTCACGTTACGTGGGCCCGGCGGTGATCGGCGCCAATTGCGGGAGGGTCAGTAACTGGCGCCCGGATCGACGCGGGCCAGCATGTCATCGCCGCCGGCGGCGAAACGTCGCATGTTCTCGGCAACCCAGGGCGCCAGCGTGCGGGTCAGGCCCGACGACGGGTTGGCCACATGTGGGGTGATGATCGCGTTGGGCAGATCCCACAGCGGGTGATCGACGGCCGGTGGCTCCGGATCGGTGACATCCAGTGCGGCACCGGCAATGACGCCCGTGGTCAGCGCGGTGTGCAGCGCGGACTCGTCCACCAGGGGACCGCGCGCGACGTTGACGATCCACGCATGTGACGGCAACGCGGCGAGGGTGGTGGCGTTGATCATGTTCCGGGTCTCGTCGGTGGCGGGTGCGGCCAGGACGACGTGGTCGCATCGTGACCAGGCCTCGTCGAGACGACTCGACGGCAACGTGTCGAGTGCACCCTCGACCGGACGCCCGGAGTGGTTGACTGCCAACACATCTGCGCCGCAGGCCCGGAGTCGCGGGATCAGCGAACGGGCGATCCCGCCGGCGCCGATGATGGCCACGGTGGAGCCGTGCAGTGAGCGGACCGCGGTGTCGATCGCCTCTTTGTCCCAATGTCGTTGTACGGCAACGTTGATCTGGCGGAGTCCGGCGAGCAGCAGTGCCAGAGCGTGTTCGGCGACGTTCTCCGCATAGAAACCCGACGCGTTGGTCCAGATCCGTTTGTCGTCGAGCAGTCCCGCATTCAGAAATGATTCGATCCCGGCCAGCCGCAACTGGACCCATTCGATGTGGTCGGGCAGGGGCGCCGGGAAGCCGGCCACGTCGCCGGTCCACACCAGTACGCGCGCATCGGCGAGGTCGACGATCTCGCCACCGGCAGAGGAGATGGCTCGGGCCAGATGGGGATCGTGGTCGGGAATCAGGGCGACCGGGATCGGCGTGGCACTCATGATCCCTCTTTCAGTTTGCGGGCGGCGCTGGTGGCGAGTTGATCGGCGATCTCGTTGTAGTGGTCGCCGGCATGACCTTTCACCCACTTCCACTCGACGTCGTGCCTGGCGCACTGTTCGATGAGTTCCCGCCACAACTCGCTGTTCTTCACCGGCTTCTTGTCTTTGGTCAGCCAACCGTTGGATTGCCAGCCCGCGGCCCACTTCATGATCCCGTTGCGGACGTAGGTGCTGTCGGTGTACAGGATCACTCGAGACGGCTTCTTCACCGCTTCGAGTCCCTTGATGGCGGCGGTGAGTTCCATCTTGTTGTTGGTCGTGTCGGGTTCGGAGCCGGAGATCGGCTTTTCGTGCTCCTTGTACCGCAGGATCGCGCCCCATCCGCCCGGACCGGGGTTGCCGAGGCAGGCGCCGTCGGTCGAGATCTCGACGGGCGTAGTCGTGGTGGCGATCGTCTCTGACATGGCTGAAAGGCTACCGTCGGCATAGGACGACGAAGCGCAGGAGGTTTGCCGTGGCAGTGTTCGATGTTCGAGATCTCGAGGTGCCGATCGTGGGGGCGCCGATGGCGGGCGGCCCGAGTACCCCGCAATTGGCGGCGGCAGTCACCGACGTCGGCGGACTCGGTTTCCTGGCCGGGGCCTTGCTCAGTGCCGACAAGCTCGCCGACGACATCGCCACGGCTCGTTCGCTGACCACGGGTCCCCTCGCGGTGAACCTCTTTGTGCCGCAGCCTGACGCGGGGAAGCCTGCGGAGATCGCTGCCTATGCCGACGAGCTCGGCGAACTGGCCCGGCACTTCGGTGTGCAGCTCGGTGAGCCGCGATACACCGACGACGACTACGCGCAGAAGGTGGAGGTTCTGCTGGACACCAAGCCGGAGGTGGTCTCGTTCACGTTCGGCTGTGCCCACGCCGGTGACATCAAACGATTCGCCGATGCCGGCGTGGCGACCTTCGGGACCGTGACGACCAGGGTCGAGGCCGAAATCGCGGTCGCCCGGGGTGTCGACGTCCTGGTGGCACAGGGCCCAGGCGCAGGGGGTCATCGGGGCACCTTCGATCCGTTGGCCCGGCCATCGAGTGATTCGCTCGACACCCTGGTGGTGTCGGCCTGTGCGGTGAGCGATGTGGTGGTCGCGGCCGGTGGGATCAGCACACCCGGGGCGGTCGCGGCAGCCCTCGATCTCGGAGCGGTTGCCGTCCAGGTGGGTACGGCGCTGCTACTGAGCGACGAGGCCGGGACGAATCCGGTGTCGAGGGCGGCGCTCACCGATCCGCAGTTCACCAAAACCGCTGTGACCCGGGCATTCTCGGGCCGATACGCGCGTGGTCTGCGTAACCGGTTCATGCAGAACCATGAACCGACCGCGCCACTGGCGTACCCGCAGATCCACTACCTGACCGGACCGCTGCGCCGGGCTGCGGTCGCGGCGGGTGATCCCCACGCGACGAATCACTGGGCCGGCACCGGATTCAAGCACATCGGCCCGGGTCGGGCAGCGGGCATCGTGGCCGCGCTCGCCGGTCGATGACCACTGCCGGTCGATGACCACTGCCGGTCGATGACTACTGTCCGTCGATGGAACCCGCGGTTCCGCCGACCGCATGGCCGCGATTGATCTCGTGGCCGTGTTCGCCGGCTTCGTAGACCGCCGCCTGCTTGCGCAGTTCTTCGGTTTCGCCGATCGGTTCTGCGTCTTCGAACGGGAACGTCATCAGACCTCACTTCGGTAGGAGTCCTGCCTCCAACCTAGTCGCGGACCCGGGTGCTTGCAGGGACCTCCGGCGGATCATCACGGAGATGGCTGCGACCGCACCCACGGGTAGGTCATGAGCGCCCACACGACGAGGATCAGGCTGGTCGCGGTCAGCACATACAGCGGCCAGGGCCCCAGGACATCCAGCAAAGACGAGGTGGCGGGTTTTCGGTTGAGGAATCCGTAGTTGGTGCCGGCGATGCGGTTGAAGGTGAAGGTGGTCACCGCCCACACCGCCGTCACCACCACCGCGATCCGGTAGCTGCGCCACTGCGGCCGCATCCGCCGGCCCCAGGTGAGGTAGATCGCAGCCCAGACGACAAGCAGATGGATGCCCCAGAACGTGAGGAACTCGTAGTGGGGGAAGTCCGGACCGGTCAGGACCGGTGAGATCAACGCCTGTGCGCTCAGCACCAGACCCCAGTAGTAGGTGAGTGCGTACGCCCAGTGAGCCTGCGACCACAGTGCGTAGGCCGCCGCGACCGTCGCGAGATCGGTCAGACGCAGTGGAACGGACCCATCGATGCTGGGCGGGATCAGCGAATAGACCAGCGCCGCCGCGTAGATGGTGGCGGTGGTGGCCCCCAGGACGCGTCCGAGCAGCCGCGCCTGTGCGTCGGTCTGCCGGCGCCCGAGCCAGACCAGCAGTGCGGCGACCGCGACGAACAGAGAGATCACCGCCCAGTACGACGGGCCGTACGCCGTGAAATCCCTTTGTGCGGTCAACAATTCATCACCTCCGCAGTTGTCTTGTCACTGTCCGACGGTTGAAGTTGTGGGAGTGAGCGCCGTGCGCGGCTGCGTCAAGAAGGGGCCGGGTCGGTGTGGACGGGGGTCAATTGGGCCTCAGTAGTGGCGGATGCAGCAGGGTGGCCTCGCCGACGGTGAACAGCGCTGCCGGCCGGCCGCCGTCCCGTCCGGTCATGGTCCCGGTCGGCCGGACAAAATCCGGGGCGCCGGTCACCTTGCGATGGAAATTGCGGGGATCAAGCGGTCGGCCCCAGACGGTTTCGTAGACCCGGCGCAGCTCGGCGACGGTGAACTCGGATCCACAGAAGGTCGCGGCGAGGGGGGTGTACTCGAGCTTCGACCGGGCGCGTTCGACACCGTCGGCCAGGATCCGACCGTGGTCGAACGCCAGGGAGGGCACCCCGTCGAGGATCTTCTCGACGGGGTGCAGGGCTGCGGTGGCGGCGTCTGATCCGGCGACCGGAACGGGTGTGTGCGGCGTCAGTGCCAGGTACGCGGCGCTGATGACCCGACCGCGCGGGTCGCGGTCCGGACGTCCGTAAGTGGCCAGTTGTTCGAGGTGCACGCCGCCACGTCCGACGCCGGTTTCTTCCAGGAGTTCCCGGTAGGCGGCGTCGGCGAGGTCTTCGTCGTCATGGACAAATCCGCCGGGCAATGCCCATTCGCCGAGGTACGGGTCGATACCTCGTCGGACCAGCAACGCGCACAGCCGGCCGTCGTGGATGGTCAGGACCACGAGGTCGACGGATGCCGCGGCGTTGAGCCAGAAGTCGGAGGACATGGACCCAGTGTAATCGTCATCTTGACGATTAAGTCCGATACCAGTTATCGTCAGCTTGACGACAAGGTGTCGTGGGAAGAAACGAAGGAGGGCCGGGTCATGGCCGACATCAACCGAGCGATGTTCCTGCGTCACATGCGGTGCGCGCCGAACATGTACGTCGAGCACACGGCAAAGGCGAAGCTGGTGCACTCGGGGCTGGCCCAGTCGTTCTGGTTCCGGCCACTGACCGCGTCGGTGAGTGAGGTTCCGGTGGATGATCAGCAGCTCCCGTTGCTGTTCCACGCCCGGACACTCGATTTCCAGGACCTGACGGTTCAGGCCACCGTCACCTACCGGATCATCGATCCGCACACGGCGGCCGGACGCATCGACTTCGGAATCGATCCCGACGAGGGCATCTGGAGGTCGCGGCCGCTGGATCAGCTGGCCGGCCTGTTGACGGAATCGGCCCAGCAGCACGCACTGGATCTGCTGTCGGGCACACCCCTTCGACAGGCACTGGCCGACGGGGTGAGTCCGGTCCGTGAGCGCATCGCGGTTGGACTGACCGGCGACCGGCGGCTGGCGGAGACGGGCTTGGAGATCGTCGATGTCCGAGTGGTCGCGTTGCGGTCGGAAGCCGAGATGGAGCGCGCCCTGCAGACCCCGCTCCGTGAGCAGGTGCAACAGGAAGCCGACCGGGCCACGTATGAACGGCGCGCGGTGGCGGTCGAACGGGAGCGGGCGATCACGGAAAACGAACTGCAGAGCCAGATCGAGCTGGCCCGCCGCGAGGAGCAACTGGTGGACCAACAGGGTCGCAACGCCCGCAAACGGTCGACGGAAGAGGTTGCCGCAGAGAAGATCCGGACCGAAGCGGACGCCGAGCGTCAGCAACTGCTGGCGCAGACACAGGCCGAAGCCACGCGTTTGGTCGGTATGGCACAGGCGGAGGTGGACGCCGCCGCACTGACGCCGTATCGCGACCTGGACCAGGCCACCGTGCTCGGCCTTGCGCTCAAGGAACTCGCTGCGAACATGCCGGAGATCGGGACATTGAATCTGACTCCGGACGTTCTGACACAGGTGCTCGGCCGCTTGGCCGCCGACCGCAAGTGACAACCCGAGCAACTGACAACCCGAAAGGAATCGACGATGGCACTGGCACCGCGGGCGGTGATCGTATATCGCCGTACCGAACTCGACGACCTGCTGGCAGCACATGGCACCCGTGGCCAGGCCGCGTTCTTCCTGCGCTCCCGCGGGCGTGACATCGACGACGTCCAAGCACGTCACGATGCGGTCGAACGAGCCCGCACCCGCGTCGACGCAGCGATCCCGGCGGACTGGCGCCGCGGGCTGGTCGAACGAAGTGATCTGAGCCGCTTCGTCTTCGGGGTCGAGGATGTGATCGTGGTCGTCGGTCAGGACGGTCTGGTGGCCAACGTCGCGAAGTACCTCGATGGCCAGCCGGTGCTGGGAGTCAATGCCGAGCCGGAGCGCAATCCCGGAGTGCTGGTGAATCATCGCGCCGACGAAATCGAAGAGATCCTGCTTCGGCCCGGCGCACTCGAACGGGGCACACCCTGCACGATGGTCGAAGCCGAACTCGACGACGGTCAGATCCTGCGGGCGCTCAATGAGATCTACATCGGGCACCCCTCCCACCAGTCAGCGCGCTATCGCATCGAATTCGGCGCGGCAGCCGAACGACAGTCGTCGTCGGGAGTTCTGGTGGGCACCGGGACCGGCGGCACCGGGTGGTGTCGGTCTGTGTGGCTCGAACGCGGCAGCGGGTTGATTCTGCCGTTGCGACCGGATCCTGAGCTGTGCTGGTTTGTCCGGGAGGCCTGGCCGTCGCCGGCCACCGGCACCGATCTGACCGAAGGGTTGCTGGCCGAGGGCGAGGAACTCGGGATCATCGCCGAATCAGATCTCGTGGTGTTCGGCGACGGCATCGAATCCGATGCGCTGTCGGTGTCGTGGGGACAGCGGATCGCGGTGCGGCGAGCGCCGGTGGCGATGCTGCTGGTGGACTGAACCCCGCCCAACAGGTCCCGGCTCAGTGGATTTCGGGATCACACGGTTCTGGCCGGAACCAATCTCGGAATCACCTTGACGTACACGGTCATGCCGATGATCTCGACGAGAGTCTGGGTCACGACGACCACTGCGGCGACCTCGTATCCGGCCGGCAAGGCGAGGGCCAGGGGCATCACGACCAGCGAGTTGCGCGTGGCGCCACTGAACACCACCGATCGGCGACCGGCCGCGTCCAGTGAGAACAGCGCCGACACCAGCATCCCGGCGCCGGCCATCACGACCAGGAAGATCACGTAAACCGGAACCACCGCAACAACATCGCGGTCGAGGCCGTCGAGTTCGGGGAGCTGGGAGCCGACAACGGCGAACAGCACCACCGCCATCAGCGGGACCATGACTGCGGTGGCCCCGTCCTCGAAACGGCGGATGACGGTCGCGCGATTCGCCGCCCACTGGGTGGCCCAGGCCAAGGCAAGGGGGACGGCGATCAGATACAGGAACGCCTCGACAAACGGGCGGTTGTCGACCACGTCGGTGAGGTCGGGGCCCATGAAGAGCCACAAATAGAATGGGAGCAGCGCCATCTGGAGCAGCAGCAGGATCGGGGTGGCAGCGATCAGCCGTTGCCTGCTGCCGCCGGCGAGCCCGGCGAACACGATGACGTAGTCGACGCAGGGACAGAGCAGGACCAGCAGAACCCCCACGCGCACAGCCTGTTCGGACGGCAGGAAGGTGAACAATCCCCCGACGACCACCGGCACCACCACGAAGTTCAGCAGGATCAATGCCGCGATGAAGCGGTGGTCCCGAAAGGCGCGCCCGAGGTCGGCGGCCGGCACCTGGAGAAACGTCACGTACAGAAGTGCGCCGAGGGCCGGGTTGATCAAGGCCGCCAGCACCGAACCGGATCCCGATACCGACCAGCCCACCACCGCGCCGGCCACCATGGCCCCGAGATAGACGGAGACCTGATGCCGATCGAGCTGTTCGGGAAGGTTCGGTGATGACTGCGCCAACCGGCCCGACTCCCGCGCTCGTAGGTGGCGATACAAGGGTGGTCGCGTATCGCAGGTGTCATCTTCGCAGATCCGGTGTCCTCTGTATGAGTGACATGTGCCGCCCGCTCGATCCCTGGTGTGCGAGGTATGGGGTGTCCGGTGATAATTGGACGCATGGCCAAAGCCCACGAGAACCTCGATGACCAACCCGCGGACATCCTGGACTTCGCACGTCGCTGGTACCACTATGGCGGCGGATCAGCCGAGGACATCCTCGTTGAGTTCGGAATCACCGAGCACGAGTACTTCCATCGGCTCGGTGCGGTGCTCGACACCCGATCATTCGATCCCGATGACAAGGAGATCGACGCGATCCGGGTGGTCGTGGCGGCGCGGCTGACGCCGGGCGCCCGGTAACGTTCGGTCCTGTCTCGCCGGGCACATCCGGTCAGAGTGCTCGCGCGATGATCGTCTTCATGATCTCGTTGGTACCGTCATAGATCCGTTGCACACGCGCGTCCTCGTACATCCGGCCGATGAGGTACTCGCGCGGGTAGCCGTAACCGCCATGGAGTTGCACGCAGCGGTCGACGACCTCGCAGTGCCGATCGGTGATCCAGTACTTCGCCATCGCGGCGGTGGTCGGATCGAGCTCGCCCCGCATGTGTTGCTCGACGCAGTGATCGAAGAATACCTGACTGGTCAGTGCGATCGTCGGACATTCGGCGAGTTCGAAGGCGGTGTTCTGGAACTCGAAGATGCTGTGCCCGAAGGCTTGTCGCTCTTTGGTGTACCGGACGGTCTCTTCCAGGGCGCGCTTCATCCCACCCGTCGACTGGGCGGCGATGATGAGTCGTTCCTGACCGAGCTGGGCCATGAGCTGCGCGAAGCCCTGACCTTCCTTGTCGCCCAAGAGGTTTGTCACCGGAACCCGTACATCGGAGAACGAGAGCTCGGAGGTGTCGGCTCCGTGCTGGCCGACCTTGTCCAGGACGCGTCCGACGGTAAAGCCGTCGCAGCCGCGGGTGTCGACGAGAACCAGCGACACGCCCTTTGCGCCGCCCTTCGGGTCGGTCTCGACCGCGAGGACGATCACGTCGGCCGTGGAACCGTTGGTGATGAAGGTCTTCGACCCGTTGATGACATAGCTGTCGCCGTCGCGGATGGCGGTGGTGGTGATGGCCCCCATCGCGAAATCTCCCGCGTAACCCTGGGCCTCGAGGGCAGCGAAGTCATGGGCGAATGTGCCGCCACCGCCGCCGTGTTCCTCCGGGATCGAGCAGAGCAGCAGGCCGAGTTCTCCGGCCTTGCGCCACACATCCCGGTCGACGTGCCGCCGGCTGTCCCAGCGCTCGGCGTGGGCCATGACCTCACGTTCGAAGAAGCCGCGTGCGAGCTAGGAGACGGCCCGGACCTCGTCGTCATCCCAAGAAGGTGTGTGGTTGATCATCGTTGTTCCTTCTGCGGTGGAATCGTGCAGGGAGTTGCAGCCCAGGATCGAGCAGCGACGACACTTCTCCCCGGAATCCGTGTTGCCCCTGGTCGGCGGGTCGAGGCCGCGTCAAAGAGGTTGTGTCACAACAGAATGAGAGGAACGCAAGGTGCTCGACCGGGCAATGTGGCCGGTATGAGCATTCCTTGCTGCGCAGTATTTCAGATGTGACATCCGGTGTCATCGGTTGGGCTCGGTGAGGTCGCCGACGTGGCGGACTCGCCGCGGTGGCCACTAGCGTGGCTGCCGGGGGAGGAATCGAATCCGTATCGATCGATCGAGAGGCCTCATGAGTATCGAGTCAGTTCCAGCCATCGTCGACGTAGCGTGGCTGCGCACCCACCTTGATGATCCCGATCTCGTCGTGGTCGATTCCACGACGCATCTGCCGATACCGAAAGACGGCCCCTACGTGCCGGAGTCGGGCCGGCAGACGTACAACGTCGAGCACATCCCCGGTGCGCTCTTTGCCGACCTGCTCACCGACTTCGCCGACCCCGCCGCCGAACACGCGTGGACCGTGCCGAGCCCGGAACATTTTGCCGAGGCAGCCGGTGCCCTGGGAATCGGCACCGGCGCCACCGTCGTCGTCTACGACCAGTCGCAGGGATTCTGGGCGACCCGGTTGTGGTGGCATCTGCGCCTCGAAGGGTTCGACGACGTCACCGTGCTCGATGGCGGTCTACAGGCGTGGAAGGCGGCCGGAAGCGAGGTGTCCAACGCGGTGTCGATCCCGACGCCGCGCACCTTTGTCCCGAATCGTCGCCCCGAACTACTGCGTTCCACCGAAGACGTGTTCGCGGCGATCGACGACGGGTCCACGATCGTCGTCAACGTTCTCGACGAGGCCACGTACCGCGGCGAGACCACGACCTATGCCCGCAACGGCCACATCCCCGGCAGCATCAACGTGCCCGTACGCGATGTGCTCGACCTCGAGAACGGTGGCTTCAAGCCGGTCGAAGAACTCACGGCGACCCTCGCCGAGGCGGGGTTGCTCGACCAGGACAAAAAGGTGATCACGTACTGCGGTGGCGGGATCGCTGCCACCGGTGTCGCCTACGCGCTGGCGCAGGCGGGTCGCTCCGACGTCGCGATCTACGACGGATCGATGACCGCCTGGGCCGCCGAGGCGGACCTGCCGCTGGTTCAGGGCCCGGCACCGCGCTGACCCGCGACCGGGGTCACGGCGATGGCGGCCGTCAGCGGACGACCAGCACCGAGCATTCGGCGTGGTGGATGAGGCTCTGGCTGACGGAACCGAGGACCGCGCCGGTCAGTTTGCCGTGACCCCGGCTGCCCACCACCACCAGCTGCGCTTCGCGGGACATCTCCTTGAGTCCCTTGGCCGGGCCGCTGTCGGTGTAGACCTTGTGGATGTGCGCGCCGGGGAACTCTTTCCGTAGCGGCGCGAGGAGTTCGTCCATCTTCGTTTCCTGGTCCGCCTTCAACAGGTTCATCAGGTTCCAGTCGACCGGGCCTTCGCCGTAACCGAGACCGACCGCGGCCCCGGTTTCCCACATGTGGGCCACCGTCACCGGTGCGCCCAGGGCGGTGGCAACAGAGAACGCCGCGCGCAAGGCCCTGATCGAGTTCTCGGACTCATCGATGCCGACAACCACCGGTAGCGGCTTGCCGGTTCGGGTGGCCTCGGATTCGCGCCAGACCAGGACCGGGCACTTCGCGTTGTTGACGATGCGGATGACGTGACCGCCGAGGATGAGATCACTGGTGGCGCTGTGCCAGTGCGAGCCGACGACGATCAGGCGCGCGGTCTCGGAGGTCTCGGCGAAGACCGACGGCACGGATTCGTTGACGATGCGGCGGTCGATCGTCAAACCGGGATGCTGTTCGCGGATGGCACTCTCGGCGTCGTCGAGCTTGTTGTTCCCGTCGGCGGCGAGTTCTTCGGCCAGCGACTCTGGGCTGAACACCATCGCATTGGCGAAATACCACTCGAGTCGCGGGATGGCGTGGAGCAACTGGAGCGGAGATCCGCTGCGGGCGGCGAAATCTGCGGCCCACCGCGCAGCACCGAGGGCGCCTTCCGAACCGTCGATCCCGACAATTACCGGTGCACTGCTTGCCGCGGCGTTCATCACACGTCCTCGTCTCTCGCATCACTGCCGGACCCGTCCCGATCTGGGTGTCCGGTTTGACCCGAACTCTATGCCGGGGGGTGCGCGGTATCAACGAGATCCGCTCCACGTGCCTGCGTCTGAGCCGGTTGCAACCGGCGCGAACGCGAGTACGTGGAGCGGATTTAGTCTGGCGGACCGTCAGATCACATGTTCACGCCGCGATTGTCGAGCCACACCGCGGGGTCGATCTTGGAACCATCGGTGTCCCAGACCTCGTAGTGCAGGTGCGGTCCGGTGGATTGGCCCTCATTGCCGACGGTGCCGATCTGCTCTCCGGCCTTGACCTGTTGGCCGGCGGTCACGAAACTCTGGTCGACATGTCCGAAGACGCCGATGGTGCCGTCGTCCTGCTGGACTCGGATCCACTGGCCGAAGCCGCTCGCGGGCCCGGACTCGATGACGGTTCCGTCGGTCACCGCGTACACCGGGGTGCCGATCTCGTTCGCGATGTCCAGACCGTAGTGAGTGGTGCCCCATCGTGCGCCGTAGCCTGAGGTGACGGTGCCCGTCGTCGGAGCCGCGGTGGTGGGTGCGATCGGGTTCGACGGGAGAAGGTCACGCGCGAGATCGTCGAGCGGCGCCGGCAGTGCCAGGTCGGAGGGCAGGGTCGGCAGTGGGGGCAGCTCGACGCCGGCCAGCGCCGGGATCTCGAGGGTGTTGATCGGGGCAGGCGGTGTGTCGGCGGAGGCCGTGGCAGCTCCACCCACGGTCAGGCCGATGACGCCGGCTGCTGCCACGAACGCACCTGTGGTCGCCACCGTCGGGAGGACGCTGGTTCTGGCAACGCGGTGCTGACCTCCTCGGCCGGAGCGCGGTTCGGCGTGCATCAGCACGCTGGTCGCGGGCAGGATCTGGTCGGGGGCATTCAGTCGGTGTCGAGCCACGAATAAGGTCCATTTCAGTAAGGCAACAGTTTGGTATCAGCGAGGACACGGAAAGGTTACTACATAGCTTTGATAATCAGTCGGCGGGTCATTTCGACCCCCCGATCGGGCCCGCTGAACACTTCCAACCCAAGGTCGACAACAGTGCCCCGGCCATGAGGCCGGGGCACTGTTGGATTGCGGGGATGGATGGGACTTCGCCAGGGTGATGCCTACTCGGCCATCACGTCGGACTCGTCGTGGACGACCTCATCCTTCGCTCCCGGCAGGAACGAGTACGCGAGGCAGACGATGCCGAAGAACAGATAGCCCAGCGCGACCTCCGGGGCGGCAGCCCACTCGATCTCCGGGGCGTGGATGAGGCCGATGAAGGACAACGCGGCGCCGACCGCGGAGGCGATGGCGGCGTACAGGAACTTCTTGTCGATGATGAACGTGACCATCGTGCCGAGCACCAGACCCACCAGCACGGCGCCTTCGCCGAACACCTTTAGACCCTCGTACACCACGCCGGCCTCGTTCAGAGCGCCCATGCCGACCTCTCCGGCACTGGTACCGGCGGCAGCCAGTGCGTTGTCGATGAGGCCGCTGGCCCACTGGGCAAGGTTGGGCAGGATCGCCGCGACCACCGCAATGGCGTGGATGCGTGGGACCGCCTGGAAGGCCTGCGCACCGATCAGCAATCCGATGTAGAGCAGAATCGGGACGATCGCCGGAACCGGTAGCAATGCTTCGAGAATCCCGAATAATCCGAGGAAGCAGAGCAGGCCGATCGCCAGACCGCTGGCCAATGAGTAACTTGCCCGACCGCCGGCGTCCTTCCAGCCCGGATGACCGATGTAGACCGCGGGTGGGAAGGGCGAACCGAATCCGGCGCCGATGCAGGCGCCGGCACCGTCGGCGAGCAGGACGCTGCGCAGGTTGTAATTGTCGCCGGCAGCCGAAGCACTCTCCACGTTGCTCATCGCTTCGGTGAAGTTGTAGATACCGAGAGGAATCGCGGTGCCGAGGAGCGGCGCCAGATCGGCCAGTCCGTCGAACAGCATGTCGAAACGCTGATCCGGGATACCCAGTGCGATGTTCTCGACGGCGTCACCAACGGCCGGCGCGTCCATGAACCCGCCGGCCCAGCCGATGGCGGTACCGACGAGCAGTGCCGCCAGTCCGACCGGGACATTGCCCGGCAGACGGACATTGGTGAAGAAGCCGATCAGGATGATCGCCAGCACCGGCAGCCCGATCCACGCTGCCTCCCACATCTGGGCGGCGGGCCGCATCGAGATGAAAGTGATGGAGATGCCGGCCAGAGTTCCGAGCATTGCCGCGCGCGGCGTGATCTTACGGATGTACGGGCCCACAAAGGCGCCGATCATCACGATCACGCCGATCATGAAAGCCCAGGCCAGTCCGGCCTGCCAGGCGGCGACGGCGTCATCGGTGCTCAGGTACACCGGCAGCATCACCACGAACACGACGATGAACATGTGCGGAACGCTCGGGCCGTACGGCAGGGCGGTGACGTCGGTGCGATTCTCCTTGCGCCCCAGACGTCGTGCCAGCCAGGTGTAGTAGAGGTTGCCCAGGATCAGTGCCACGCCGAGTGCAGGTAGCACGGTCCCGAAGACGTCGCCCTCGTTGAAGCCGACGACGTATATCAGGAGTCCGGTGAGGGTCAGAACGTTGACGAGGATGTTGAATCCGAGGCCGAAGAAGGCGTTGGTGTCGCCTCGTGTCCACCAGGGGATCGTCACGGGCTGGTCGGGTGCGGCAGGGATCGGGGTCTTTTCGTTGACATCAGTGCTCATGGGACTGGTCTTCCTTCAGCGTTGAGCGGTGGGTGCGGGTTCCGAACTGACGGGTAGAGCGGCAATGGCGGGGATGACCGCCGCGGAATCGGCAACCCAGCCGAAGATTCCACCTTGTGCGCAGATCATTTCCAGTCCCACCCGCTGGAATTCGGGAAAATATGAACCGACACAATCGGATACGACCAGGCACTCGTAACCGCGGTCGTTCGCCTCTCGTGTTGTGGTGTGGACGCATACCTCGGTGGTGACCCCGGTGACCAGCAGTTGGGTGATACCCGCGTCGGTGAGGATCTGCTGGAGCTCGGTGGCGTAGAAGGCGCCCTTGCCGGGTTTGTCGATGACCACCTCGCCGGCGGCCGGGGCGAGTTCGTCGATGATGTCGTGGCCGTACTCGCCACGGATCAGGATGCGTCCGTAGCGTCCCGGATCACCGATCCTCTTGGACGGGGCGCCGCGGTTGAGTTTCGCCGGCGGACAATCGGACAGATCCGGAACATGTCCTTCTCTGGTGTGGATCACGAGCATGCCGGCAGCCCTCGCGGCGGCGATGAGGTCGGCCAGGGGTGGCACCACTTTGAGGAGCATGTCCACGTCGTTGCCCAGACTCTCGCCGAAGCCGCCGGGCAGGATGAAGTCCCGCTGCATGTCGATCACGATCAGCGCCGTTTTCCCGGGTATCAGCGTGAACGGGCCGGGCGACGCCGTCTCGACGGTGGATGTGGTCATGAGTTCTCCCTGAGGGGTGTGGATGTGGTTGTTGCGGAAGGGGTTTGCTGCACAACCGTGGGCAGCGCGCCGGTGTCGCGGGGTTCGTCGAGCAAGCGTGCGGCGAGGGTGAGGACGGTGTCGTCGGACAGTGCCGGGCCCAGGATCATGGCACTTTGCGGCCGTCCGTCGGCGGTGGTGCCCACTGGTACCGCCACCCCGGTGAGGTCGAGGAGGTTGCCGAAGTGGGTGTAGTGCCCGAGAGCGGTGTTGCAGTCGATCGGCCGTTCGACCACCTCGTCGACGGTGAACGTGGTTCCGATGGTCGGCACGATCATCACGTCCATGTGTTCCCAGAGGCGCGCCACCTCGGCCTTGAGTTGCTGGAGTTTCTGCTGGGCGGCGAAAGCATCCACCGCGGTGTACTTCTCGCCGCTGCGCAGGATGTCGCGAACCACCGGATGGATCGAGTCCGGGTTGGTGGCCAGGAAGTCCGCGAACTCGACCAGCCGTTCGGCGACCCACGGACCGGCGTACAACAGGGCGCCCGCGGCCAGAAAAGGCGCCAGCTGGGCGTCGACGACGTTCTCGCTCAGTGTGATTCGATCCCGGAAGGCAAGGTGCGCGTTCTGCATCGCGGCATCGCCGAAGAACTCGAGTTCGCCTGCGGCAGGAAGGCCGACACGGATTGCGGTGCCCTGGTGACGCGGGCCTCGATCGCGGGACCACGGATCGTTGTTGTCGCGGCCGATCACCACATCGAGTACCCGGTCGGTGTCGTCGATCGATCCGGCCATCACGGTGATGCAGTCCAGCGACTTACAGGCCGGGACCAACCCCACGGTGCTGATCAGGCCGCGTGACGGTTTGAAACCGATGACACCGTTGAGCGCTGCGGGTACCCGCCCGGATCCGGCGGTGTCGGTGGCCACCGCAAACGGCACCTGACCCAGCGCGACCGCGAGGGCGGATCCGGAACTGGAACCGCCGGAGATCATGTTCCCGCCGAAGACGCTGCGCGGCACCGTATACGGGGTGCGGGTGCCGTTGAGGCCGGTGGCGAACTGATCGAGGTTGGTCTTGCCGACGTACAGGGCTCCTGCATCGAGCAAGCGCTGCACGGCGGGCGCGGTGGCGTCGGCGACGTACGCGTAGTCGGGGCAGGAGAGGGTGGTGGGCACTCCGGCGACGTCGATGCTGTCCTTCACCCCGAAGGGCACACCGTAGAGCGGGAGCGTGCGGGCGCCGGGCCGCTGTTCGATTTCTTCGGCAGCGGCAAGGAGTTCAGCGCGCGGGACGGTCGACAGCCAGGTACCGTCGTCGCCCCTGGCCGCGATCGCGTCGGCCACCCGGGCGGCGGTTTTGGTGGGCGAACCGGTGCCACTGGCATGCGATTGCAGGATCTCCGCCACGGATGGGCCGATGGAGGGTCCTGCTGCCGTCGAATCGAAAGTCATAATGTCGATTGTCGACAGAATGGTGGCAACCGCGGAACGGCTGCGTATCGATTGTGTTAGCTGTTTCTCTCCAGGTCCAGGAAATCGAGCTGTCCGTGGTTCCTGGCGGCCGCGACCGCTATCCGCGGATCGTTGGTTTCGAGGGCGTCGAGAACGAGTTGGTGCCGCCGGATTCCGTCGGCGGCATCGAGCACACGGGCTTCGTTCCGCAGGTTGATGGCCATCGGGAGTTGGAGCTTGAGCAAGATCGGCTCCATGGCGATGTCGAGTTGCCGGTTACCGGCCAGACCGACGACGGATGCGTGGAAACGGCGATGCGCATCGTCCTTCTCGAGGTCGTCGTCGCGATCGGCGGCAACTCGCATGTCGTCGAGCGCGTCCCGGACCGGATCGAGATCGGTGGTCAGATCGGCGAGCGGAAGGGCGGATTCGATGGCGTGCCGCTCGAGGACGTGACGCAGCTCGAACAACTGCAGGATGTCCTGCGGCGACCACTCGGCGACCCGGGATCCGCGGCGCGGCAGGTGCTCGACCAGACCTTGCTGGCCGAGAAGCCGAAGCGCCTCACGCAACGGCGCACGACTGATTCCCAGGCTCGCGCAGAGCTGTTCCTCGACGATCTTGTCGCCAGGTTTCAGAGCCCCGGACAGGATCGATTCCCGGATGCGACGGCCCGCGACATCGACAAGGCTGATCGGTAGCCCGTGTTCATCGATTGACCTGCTCGGCACAGCCACTGGTGGGCCTCATCCTTCCGTCGCGCGGAGACTTTCGCGATTTTGTCGACAATCGTAGTCGGCGCGACGGCGACCATGCATGGTCAGCGGATCCGGCCGACGGTGCCGAGCGACAAAACTGTGGTCACGCGAGGGTTGTTGACGTGCGGTTACTGTCCGTCGGTGGTGCCTTCGGTTCCGCCGACAGCGTGGTCGCGATCGTCGTCGGCGCCGTGCTGCGCCGCGTCGTAGGCGTCCTTTTCCTCGGCTGTCTTCTCGGTCTCGCCGAGTGGCTTCTCGTTCTCGTGGGGAAAGGTCATATCCGGAGCATGCCCGGATCCGGTGTGTCACAAACTCGGGCGAATACTTACCTCGGACGTCATCGCCGGGAGGCACCTGCCGCGAGCAGGATTGCTTTCACGAACGCAGAACACCTCACAACAAGGAGAGAACCGATGACCGACACCATGCAGAATGTGCACGAGACCGCGGCGTCCGAACTGATCGATCGCTACCTCGCCGCATGGAACGAGACCGACGCCGCCGCTCGGCGAGAGCTGATCAGCTCACTCTGGGCCGCTGATGGCGTGTACACCGATCCGCTGGCATCGGTCAGCGGTGTGGATGCGTTCGATCAGGTGATCGCGGGCGCCCGAGAACAATTCGGGGGTCTGCAGTTTGTGCGTGGCGATGTCCTCGACACACACCACAACATCGCCCGTTTCACGTGGGAGTTGGTGACCGAGCCGGGTGCCGAGCCGTTGGTCGTGGGCTTCGACGTGGCCGCGGTCGACAGCGACAACAAGATCACCAGCGTCTATGGCTTCATCGACAAGATGCCCGGTGTCGGCGAGTGATGCGAGTTCAGTGCCGCGGGTCTAGGTGATGGTGATGCCACCGTCGACGACGATGGTCTGACCGGTGACGTATCCGCCTGCCGGTGAGGCCAGCCAGATCGCGGTGGCGGCCAGCTCCTCGGGATCGCCGGTCCGGCCCAGTACCAACCGGGGTGCCATGGATTCGAGGTAGCCGTCGGGGTAGGAGTCGGTCATCTCGGATTCGAAGAAGCCGGGTGCGATGGCGTTGACGCGGATTCCTTTTCGGCTGCCCCACTGCTGGGCGAGGTCGCGGGTGAGTCCCGAGACGGCAGCCTTGCTCGCCGAATAGGCGGCCTGCGGGAGTCCGGCGGTGGTGATACCGAGGATGCTCGAGATGTTGATGATCGAGCTTCCCGGTGTCATCACCCGTCCGCAGGCCTGCGCTGCCCAGTACGAACCGTTCAGGTTGATGTCGATGACCGACTGGAACTGTTCGGGTGTCTCCCGGGTGGCGGGGTAGGCGGTGCCGATGCCGGCATTGTTGATCAGCACGTCCACCTGCCCGAACTCGGCCATCGCGGCGTCGACGAGCGTGTTGACCTGGGTGTGGTCCGAGATGTCGGTGGCCACCGTCAATGCTGTCCCGCCCACCGACTCGACCAGCTGTGCGGTCTGCTCGAGTTTGTCGGCGCGGCGGGCCGCGAGGACAACCTTGGCACCGGCCTCGGCGAAGGCCTTGGCAAACGCGACACCCAATCCGGATGATGCGCCGGTGACGATGACAACCTTGCCTTCGATCCGGAAACGGTCGAGAACGCTCATGGGGGTTCGCTCCTGTGGTGTCGTTGGTCCGCGCCCGATCATAGGTGTCCGTAGCGGGCGCAGCATTGATAATGCATCACAGACGATCACTCGAGGGGTGTCAGAGATGGCCGACGAACAGCGTTACCTGTTCGGGGATCTGTTGCGGCAGTGGCGAATCAACCGCAAGGTCCCGCAACTGGAACTGGCGTCGGTCTCCGAGGTCTCGGCGCGGCACCTCAGTTTCCTGGAAACCGGCCGGTCGGCACCGAGCCGGATGATGGTGCTGCGGCTCGCCGAGCACCTCGATGTGCCCCTGCGGGAGCAGAATCAGATGTCGCTGGCGGCGGGCTACGCCCCGACCTACGGCGAGTCACCACTCGACGGTGAACGAATGACCATGGTGCGCAGCGCATTGCGGCAGGTGCTGACCGCCACCGAGCCGTATCCCGCGCTGGCCGTCGACCGGCACTGGAATCTGGTGGACGCGAATGCGGCGGTGGCGCTGTTCACGCAGGACGCGCCCGACGACCTCCTCGCGCCGCCGTTCAACGTCCTGAAGTTCAGCCTCGATCCGCGGGGACTCGGGGACCGGATCATCAACATAGGGCAGTGGCGGCGCCACCTGTTCGATCGCCTCGACCGACAGATCAAGGTGACCGGTGATCCCGTTCTGACCACGCTGTTGTCCGAACTGCGGGCATATCCGTATCCGTACATCGACGACGCCGACGAGGACCCGGCGTTGTCCGGTGAGTCGCGGTCTATCTGCGGTTGCGGTCAGACGACCGGGAACTGCTGTTCCTCAGTACGGTGACCACGTTCGGTACCCCACTCGACGTCACCGTCGACGAGTTGAGTGTCGAGAGCTTCTATCCGGCCGACGACAAGACGGCGGAGTTCCTCCGTCAGCTCTGAGCCGCTCGCCAGATCTCAGGTCGTCGGGTCTGAATCACCGTGGAATGCAATCAGCGGCCGGGCCGTTGACCGACACAGAGGAGAGGTGGACACACATGGCCAAGACTCGATTGATACCCGACGACACCCATCCGATCACCGTGGAACCCACGTCCGGGCAGGTCCGGATCAGGGCCGGTGACACCATCGTTGCCGACACCGCGAAGTCGCTGACACTGCAGGAGGCGTCGTATCCGCCGGTGGCGTACGTGCCGCTGGCCGTGATCGACCCGTCCCTGCTGCGGCCCAGCGACACCGAGACATACTGCCCGTACAAGGGCGACGCGACCTATTACGACGTCGTGACCCCGGACGGTGTGATCGCAGACGCCGCGTGGACCTACGCCGAGCCCTACGACGCCGTCTCGGAGATCGCCGGACATCTTGCGTTCTACCCGGACAAGGTGGTCATCACGGTCTCCTGATCGACACCCCGCGACAAAACAATCGGCCGCGATTCGGAAGAGTTCCGAATCGCGGCCGATGTGTTTGCTGATCTTGGTGTCAGACTCCGAGCGAGGGAGCCAACGTGTCGTACCAGGATTCCTTGAGGCGATCCTCCCAGTAGGTCCACCAGTGCACACCGTCTGGAGTGATGTGGGTCTGCGGGTTGACGCCGGCTGCGCGCAGGCTCGTGATGTAGAGCTGGCTGCTGATGGATGCAGCCGTCTCGAGAGGCACCATCTGCGAGAACTTCACCGGATCGAACGCAGAGCTGGCCGGGTTGAAGATCGGGTTGGTGCTCGGTGAACCCGTGCCCGAGGAGACGTAGACCCGCGTGCCGCGCAGGTTACCGGTGTTCAGCGAGGGATCGTTCTGGGTCCACGCACCGGCGGGCCAGACGCCCCACATGTTGACGGGGTTGCCGCCCATCTCGATCACCGAAGCCGCGATGCCCTGGGCGAAGCCGGGCGTGCTGACGGTCGGGTAGCCGCTGTACGAGGCCACACCCTGGTAGAAGTCGGGGTGCTTGCTGGCAAGGTTGAGTGCGGAGGTGCCGCTCATCGACAGGCCGGCAATCGCGTTGCGGCGGTTGTCGCTGCCGAAGTTGGCCTTCATGTACGCGGGCAGTTCCCGGGTCAGGAACGTCTCCCACTTCTGGCGGCCCAGGGTCGGGTCGTCCTGCTGCCAGTCGGTGTAGAAACTGCCGCCGCCGCCGAACGGAATGGCGACGTTGACGTTCTTGCCTGCGAAGAAGCGCTCGACATCGGTCTCGATCAGCCAACCGCTGTTGTTGTTGGGGGCGCGCAGACCGTCGAGCAGGTACAGCGTGGCCTTGTTGTCGCCGCCGGGAGTGATCACCTTGACGGGGATGCTCTTGTTCATGGAGGCGGAGTAGACCCGGACGGTCTGCGAATCAGCCGCGGCAGTGCCCGGATTGGCTGCAACGGAGACAGCTGCTCCGGCAACAAGGGCAAGGGAGCCGGCGACAATCCTTCGCCAGGCAGACTTTGCTCGCATCAGTTTCCTTTTATGTGTCGTGACGGGGGTAGTCCACACCGAACCGGACTCGCCCTGATCGCAGAGAGCGACCAGGGTAGATAGCAGCAAGGTAACAGGGACGCGCCGCGTTCGCACATCGCACAACTCGGACCATTGTGACCAACGTCGTCACCTGTGTGTTCGTTTGTGGCAGACCGATCCGAAGCACAGTTTTCTACAGGTGCAGATCGAACTGCGCCAGCGCCATCCGCCGCCCGTTGACCTGCACTGCCAGTTCGTGGCCGCCGGGGTGATACCGACGCGTGGTGATGGGGGCAAACGAATGAGACTTCGAGATGGCGATCTGCTCGCGGGGAGCGAGTGACTTGGACGCCAACTTGAACACCTTGTGCGCGATGGTGCCGTTGGCCTTCCGGAATCCGACGCTGTAGTCGATCACCACGTTCACGGACTCGTCGCCGCTGTTGCGGACCACGGCGGCCATCGTCAGCTTGTCGCCGATCCGTACCCGGGGAGCGATGTCCAGATCGGTCACCGTGATCGCCGCCGGCGAGGCGAAGCCGAGGAGGGCGAGCGCGTCGGGGTCGCCTCGTTTGACCAGGGTGCGGAGCGCGTGCCGGACGAGTCGCCCGGTGTTCGCGTCGGGTGCGGCCAGCCACCGCGCGGCGGTCTCGACGACGATGTCGGCGTGCTGCCTGCTCAGGTCATTGAGGTGGTTGGCGACCGAGCGGCGTACGTACTCACTCGGATCGCGGTAGAGGGCGTCGATGATCGGTGCGGTCGCCTCGGGCCGCTGCATGAGCGCCTGCACCCGGCGGGCCCACGGCAGATACTGGCGGGTGCCCTCGCTCGCGAGACGGCGTACGTGTTCGTCTTTGGACGTCGTCCACCGCAGTGCGGTGGCCAGCGTGCGGTCGACGTCGGCGATCAGCATCGTTCGGAGTGCGAATTCGGCGGTCAGGCGCGGTGTCAGCTTCCGCAGCAGCACCAGGCCGGTGTCGAAGGCTTTGACGGTCCCGGCCTCGGTGGACCGGACGGCAACCGCTTCGGTGATCGGCCAGATCATCCAGCCGGTGCACTCCGGTTGCGCGATCAATGTGTTGATCGCGGCCACGAACTCGTCGAAGGAGTCGGGGAGGTCGATGATCAGGGCATCGCGCACCAGATCGGAACGAGCCTTGAGCGCCATCCCGTCGAATACGGCCGAGGTCTGCTTGGTGGCGGTGGCGCGAAGTCCGCCGAGCGTGAGGCATCGTGCCAGCCCGGCGACGGCTTCGGGTCCGAGCAACTCATCGGCAAACGGCATGCCCTGATACTAGGAAGGCTGTCTGACAATGCCCGATTGGTCGGCCGTCGAAGTGACCGGCGCGTCATCGGTGACCGTTGTGGCCAAGGGCTTCTCGATCACGAAGCAGAGCAGGATCGCCCCCACGATGCTGAGCGGGCTGACAAAGAGGAACACCGGCATCAGTGCTTCGTTGTAGGCGTTGACAATCGGCTCCTGCACCGATTCCGGTAGGTGGTGAACAGCTGCCGGCGTAAGGGACTTCGCGCCGTCACCGGCGGCGGTGGCGTCGGCCGGTATTCTGCCGACGAGCAGGTCGGCCAGGCGTGACGCGAAAATGCTGCCGACCAGTGCGGCACCGAGGGAGGCACCGATCTGGCGGAAGTAATTGTTCGCGGCGGTGGCGGTTCCCACCAGGTTGTACGGGAAGGTGTTCTGCACCGTCAGGATCATGATCTGGATGCTGGCGCCCAGCCCGCCACCGAGGATTCCGAGACACACGCAGATCATCCAGGTCGGAGTCGACAGGGTGATCTGCGACATCAGGAACAGGCTCAAACTGATCATCAGTGATCCGGCGATCGGCAGGGCTTTGTAGCGTCCGCTACGCGAGACGAAACGCCCGCTCGCGACGGAGCTCGCGACCATCGTTCCCATCATCGGGACCATCAGGAGTCCGGCATTGGTGGAGCTGATGCCCAACGCCATCTGTAGGTATGTGGGCATGTAGGAGATCGCACCGAACATCCCGATGCCGGCGATCAGGCCGGCGGTCGTGGTCAGGTTGAAGTTCCGCTTGCGGAAGAGTTGAAGCGGCAGGATCGGCTCTGCGGCGCGGCTTTCGACCACGACGGCCAGGACCCACGCGAGGATGGTCCCGAGCACCAGACCGATGATGGTCGGTGAGGTCCATGCATAGGTCGAGCCGCCCCAGCTCGCGATGAGCACGATGCCGCTGGTCGCCAGGGCGAGGACGGCCATTCCGAGGATGTCGATCGTCGGTTTGCTGCGAGCGATCTTCGGAGGGTGCAGGCAGGCCGCGACCGCGACGAGCGCCAGTACGCCAAGTGGCAGATTCACCCAGAGTGTCCAGCGCCAGCCGGGGCCCTCTGTGAGCCATCCGCCCAAGAGAGGTCCGGCGACGGAGGCGACGGCGAAGACACCACCCATGATGCCTGCGTACCGGCCGCGGTCGCGAGCGGGGACAACGTCGGCGATCGATGCCTGGGAGAGCACCATGAGACCTCCGGCACCGGCACCCTGCAGGGCGCGCGCGATGATGAGTGTCAGCATGTTCGGGGCGAGTGCGCCGATGATCGATGCCACAGTGAAGATGCTGATCGCGATGAGCAGCAATGGTTTCCGGCCGAATTGATCGCCGAGCTTGCCGTACACGGGCATGACGATCGTCGACGCCAGTATGTATGCGGTGATGACCCACGACATCAGGTTGGTGCCGTGCAGTTCGCCGACGATGGTCGGCAATGCTGTGCTCATCACCGTTGTGTTCAACGAGGCCAGCAGCATCGCCGACATGAGCCCGACGAACATCAGCAAGATGGTTCGACGAGACGCCTCGGGCCGGTGGGTTCCCGGAACCTGGGCGGCGGCGGGGACTTCTACTGCCATCTAGGCCTCCTCGAGGATGGTGGTGAACGATTGCGCGGCCCGGTGCACGAGTTCGTCGAGCGGGATGTTCCCCTCCGGTTTCGTCAGTAGCCAGTCGACCGCGATGCGGACAACGGACTGGCCTGCGGTGACCAGGATCTGCGCGGTCGCCTCGATGTCGACATCGTGCCGGCGCCGCTGCCAGCGGCCGGATTCGGCGAGGCGGGTCTCCACGAGCGCGCGGGCGAGGTGACGGATCTGGTCGCTGTGGGCCAGTCGGATGCGCGCGAGGTCGGGGTGGCGATGCATCAGCGCGGCGCGAACCGAGCGCCCACCCGAACCGCCGGCCGTCTTCTCGAAGACGTCGAAGAGCAGCAGTGCCACCTTCTCGATCAGATCGTCGTCGTCGCCGATCACAAACGCGGCGGCGGTGCTGTCATCGATGTATGGGGTACGCAGGCCGAGGATCGCGTCTTCTTTGGAAGGGAAGTAGTTGAAGAAGGTGCGCGCCGAGATGTTGGCCTCGTCGGCGATCTCTTCGATCGTCACCTTCGACAGGTCGGTCTGTTCCATCGCGGCGGCCGCCGCCGCCTCGTGGATGGATGCCCACGTGGCAGCGCGCTTCCTGTCACGCAGCGACTGCTTGTGTGGTGTAACCATCCGATAACCGTACCAAATATTGCACGACTGCAAAATTGCAGCCCTGCAATCCGATCTTGGTGGGTTTTGGCGGGGCTCACCTGGGCGTTTGCTCGCCAAAAGCCACCATGATCGGGGGTTGGGGTCAGCCGAGTTGTTTTTTGAGCGCGTCGAGGACGGCGGTGTCTTCGATGGTCGACGGCACGGTGTAGTCCTCGTGGTCCGCGATCTGACGCATCGTCTTGCGCAGGATCTTGCCCGATCGGGTCTTGGGCAGACCGTTGACGACGGTGACGTCGCGGAATGTGGCGACCGCACCGATCTCGTCGCGGACCAGCGTGACCAGATCCGACCGCAGGACGTCGTGGTCGATGTCGGCACCCTCTTTGAGGACGACGTAGCCGCTGGGGCGCTGGCCCTTGAGTTCGTCGTGGATCCCGATCACCGCGCATTCGGCGACCGCGGGATGGGAGGCGACCACGGCCTCGATGCTGCCGGTGGACAGGCGGTGTCCGGCAACATTGATCACGTCGTCGGAGCGGCCCAGTACAAAGACGTAGCCATCGGCGTCGATGTAGCCGGAGTCGCCGGTCAGGTAATACCCGGGGAAGGTCTTCAAATACGAATTGTGGTAGCGCTCTTCGTCATTCCACAGGCCGGTCAGGGTGCCGGGAGGCAGCGGCAAGGCGATGACGATATTGCCTTCGCCGCCGGCCGCCACCGCTGTGCCCCCGGCGTCGACGATCTCGACCCGGAAGCCCGGAACAGGTACGGTCGCAGATCCGCCCTTGATCGGCATCGGTTCGAGGCCACGGAGATTGGCGGCGATGGCCCAGCCGGTCTCCGTCTGCCACCAGTGGTCGACGACCGGCACACCGAGGACCCTGGTGGACCACTCGTACGTGTCGGGGTCGAGACGTTCACCGGCTGCGAAGAGTGTCTGCAGTGTCGAAATATCATGATCGGCAAGCAGTTTGGCTTCGGGATCCTGCTTGCGGATGGCGCGGATCGCGGTGGGCGCGGTGAACAGGGCCTTGACCTTGTGGTTGTCGATCACCCGCCAGAATGCCCCGGCGTCCGGGGTGCCCACGGGTTTGCCCTCGTACATCACCGTGGTCGCGCCGATCAGCAGAGGCGCGTAGACGATGTACGAATGCCCGACCACCCAGCCGACGTCCGACGCGGTCCACCACACGTCGCCGGGCTTGATGTTGTAGATGTTGGCCATCGACCAGGTCAGCGCCACCGCGTGCCCGCCGTTGTCGCGGACCACACCCTTGGGCTTTCCGGTGGTTCCGGACGTGTAGAGGATATAGAGCGGATCGGTGGCGGCAACGGAAACAGGCTCTGCCGGAGTCGCTTTCGCGGTCAGCTCGTCCCAGTCGTACCAGCCTTCGTGGTCGGCGGCGCTGCCGTCGACCTGCTCGCGGTTCTTGACGATGATCGTTGCCGGCGGCCCCGCGGACAGGTCGAGCGCCTTGGCGACCATCGGCAGGTAGTTGATGGTGCGGCCGGGTTCCAGGCCGCCCGACGCGGTGATCAGCGCGACGGGCCGGGCGTCGTCGATGCGGGTTGCGAGTTCGGGTCCGGCGAATCCGCCGAAGACCACCGAGTGCACGGCGCCGATGCGGGCGCAGGCCAGCATCGCGATGGCTGCCTCGGGGATCATCGGCATGTAGATGATGACCCGATCGCCGGCCGTCACTCCGCGTTCGGTGAGCACGCCCGCGAAGGTGGCGACCTCGTCGCGCAGTTGTGCGTAGGTGTAACTGCGGGTCTTGCCGACCATCGCCGAGTCCCAGATCAGTGCGACCCGGTCACCGTTGCCCGCCAGGACATGGCGGTCGAGGGCGTTGAAGCTGGTGTTGACCGTGGCACCGGGGAACCATCGGTATGCGTCGCCGGTGAGATTTTCGAGGGCGGAGGTGGGGGCCTGGTACCAGTCGACCGCCTCGGCGGCCTTCAGCCAGAACTCTTCTGGGTTGTCGGCACTACGTGCGAATGTCTCCGCGTACGACACCATTGCCACTCACCTCTCACGCGTCAGGGCGCAACGAGAGCCGAGGAGCGTCGTCGCTGTGCCCGGTTGATCGCCTTGATCAACACTCCCTGGCGTGGCGCGAACAGATAGATGACCGCAAACGCCATGCCTTGTGCCAATACCACCATCGCGCCGGGTGCCACGTCCAGGTAGTACGCATAGTAGATGCCGAGGACGGCGCAGACGCACGCGAGAATCGGGGCGATGATCAGCATCCGGTTGAAGCGGTCGGTGAGCAGATACGCCGACGCCCCGGGGATGATGAGCATCGCAACGACGAGCACGACGCCGACAATCTGCAGTGCCACAACACAAGTCAGAGCAAGTAAGCCGAGCAGCAGTGCGCCCAGGCGTCGTGGTGAGAGCCCGATGGCGTGTGCGTGCGTGGGATCGAAGGCGAAGAGGGTCAGGTCGCGGCGCTTGAGGGTCAGGATGACAACCGTCAGGACGGCCAGGCCGATGATCTGCCACAGATCGGCTTGCGAAACCCCGAGGACGTTGCCGAACAGGATGTGATTGAGGTCGGTCTGACTGGGCGTGACGGAGATCAACACCAACCCCAGCGCGAACAGAGTGGTGAAGACGATGCCGATCGCCGCGTCCTCTTTGACGCGGCTGGTGTCACGGACCACCCCGATCAGCAGCACGGCACCAAGACCGAAGATCAATGCGCCCACCGCAAACGGGGCGCCGAAGATGTAGGCGAGGACCACACCCGGCAGCACCGCGTGCGACACCGCGTCGCCCATCAGGGACCAGCCGATCAAGACGATCCAGCAGCTGATCATGGCGCAGACGGCGGCCGCGACCGTGGTCGCCAGCAGCATGTTGACCATGAAATCCTCGGCGAGGGGATCGAGCCACCAATCGATGATCATCACGGCGTGACCTTTCCGTCGACGATGTCCATCCCGAAGGCGCGGGCCAGGACCCGCGGACGTAGGACCGCATCGGGTGAGTCGTGTACGAGGACCGTCTTCATGAGCAGGATCGCCTCGTCGCAGAACGTCCCGAGTGAACCCAGATCGTGGGTGGAGACCAGGATCGTCTTGCCCTCGGCCGCGAGCTTGGTCAGCAGGGTGATGATGGTGGCCTCGGACTTCTTGTCGACACCGGCAAACGGCTCGTCGAGAAGCAGGATGTCGGCATCCTGGGCTATTCCCCGGGCGACAAAGGCACGTTTGCGCTGACCACCCGACAGCCGCCCGATCTGACGATCGGCGAGATCGGTCAACTCCACCATCTCGAGTGCGTGGGCCACGGCCGCCTTGTCCGCCTTGCTCGCGCGCCGGATGAAGTTCTGATGGCCGTACCGACCCGTCATGGCGACGTCGCGGACCGAGACCGGGAAGGACCAGTCGACGTCCTCGGACTGCGGGACATACGAGACAAGGCCCTTGCGCCGGGCCTGTGCGGGTGTGCCGCCGGAGATCGATACTCGCCCCGAATCGGGTTTGACCAGGCCCATGATGGTTTTGAACAGGGTGGATTTGCCGGACCCGTTCATGCCGATGAGGCCACAGATGCGTCCCGGACCGATGGTGAAGTTCACGTCTTCGAGAGCGTGGACCTCCCCGTAGTAGACGCTGACACCCGAAATCGAGAGTGCTGGTGGCGGGGCGGTGTGTTCGAGAATCAGACGGTCCTCCGTGGCCGGGGGCAGGGCGGTCATTGTTTTCCACCTTCGGTGAGGGCTCCGACGATGGTGCCGGCGTCGTGCCGGATCAGGTCGAGGTACGTGGGCACGGGGCCGTCCGCTTCTGAGAGGGAATCGACGTAGAGGATTCCGCCGAATCGGGCGTCGGTGGCCCGCTCGACCTGTCGCATCACGGCGTCACTGACCGTCGATTCGCAGAAGACGGCGTCGATGTTGTTGTCACGGACGAACTCGATCGTCGACTGCAGTTGCTTGGACGTGCCCTGCTGTTCGGCGTTGACCGGCCAGATGAACTTCTCACGCAGACCGGTGTCGCGGGCCAGGTACGAGAACGCGCCTTCGCACGTGACCAGGGCCCGGCTCGCCGCCGGGACCGCATCGAGGCGCACAACCATCTCGTCGTGGATCTGCTGCAGCTGAGCCTTGTAGCGGTCGGCGTTGGCCCGGTAGACGGCGGCGTTGTCGGGGTCGAGGTCGGAGAGCGCGTCGGCGATGTTGTCTGCGTAGATCTGTACATTCAGCGGGGACATCCACGCATGGGGGTTCGGTTTTCCGGCCCCGGCGTCGGCGGTGATCGGGATGTCGGTCACGCCCTCGCTGGCGACCACGTGCGGTGCGTCGAGCCGATCGACGAACCGCTCGAACCAGGCTTCGAGATGCAGCCCGTTGTCGATGATGAGGTCGGCCTGCGCCGCGCGGCGCATGTCGCCGGGGGTCGGTTCGTAACCGTGGATCTCGGTGCCGGCCTTGGTGACGGACTCGACGCGGATGTTGTCGCCGGCGACGTTGGCGACGATGTCCTGGAGAACGGTGAACGTGGTCAACACGGTCAGCCGCTCATCGTGCCGGTCGATCTTGCCCACGCAGGCGCTGAGCGTCACGATGCAGGTCGCCGCCAGTATCAGGCGGGCTGCCCGGGCGAACCCTGCGTGAATTCGCATCCTCACATCATAGAGTTCGGGTCACCGAACTTTCAAGTTTCTGGAAACGAATAACGCAAGGAACGTCCCTTCGGTCAGGTGGTGATCGGATCCGGGATCAAATGCCGATTCGTTGGTCCCTCCAACCAGTACCGTTGTCCCATGGTGAAACGTCTGGAAGAGCGGGTGACATGGCTGGTGGGTCGGGCACAGTCGCGTAGCCATGGTTTGCTGCGGGATTCCTTTGCCCTGGCTGATTCGAAGCCCTATCACTATCGTCTGCTTGCGGCCCTCGGCGACCACGGTCCGGCCAGTCAGGCTGATCTCGGCCGGTTGACGGGTCTCGATCGCAGCGATGTGTCCGGTGCGGTCGAAGTGCTGTGGGAGGCCGGCTTTGTCGAACGTGACCCCGATCCCTCCGATCGCCGCCGGAACATCGTCTCTGTCACGCAACCGGGCCGGACCGAACTGCGCCGGCTCGACGCCGTGCTCGACCGCGTCCAGGAGGAGTACCTGGCGCCGTTGGAGGAATCAGAACGCCAGGTGTTCATCGGGCTGATCAGGCGGTTGGCGGACGGATGACCGCCGCAGGGGCGATCACGCCAGGAACTCGGTCGCGAGCTCGGGCCATGTCCGCAACTGCATCGGGATGTCGGCGATCTGCAGCCGGGCGCCGCGAATCGTCTCGGCCAGGTGCCGCGCGGTCGAGAGCGGATGGCCGGGATCTCCCGACCAGGCCAGGATCAGGACGGGCAGGTCCAGGGCGGTCAGGGCGTTGTCGGAGGGTAGATCCGAGCGGGCGGCGCCTCGCAGGATCGAGGGGAGCAACCGCTCCGTCACCTCCACCGCGGGTCGAGTCCAGCCCGGCCCGGAGTAGATGTGCGGCGGAGGTTCTGCTGTGATGGCCTCCTCGTAGGCGGCCAGGCCGGATCGTTCGATCAATTCCGCGGCGTCGAGATATCCGCGCACATGCACCGCCCGCTGCGCGCGCATCGTCGGCGGTGTCGTGAGCACCAGCCGCCGGAAGCGCTCCGGAGTGGTGGTGGCGGCGTACAACAGCGACGCGGTGCCCATCGACGATCCGACCCCGTCGACCCGTTCGTCACCGACCGTGTGTTCGAGCAGTTCCAGCAGGTCCAGACCCAGGTTCGGCCAGGTGTAGTGCTCGGGTTCGGGCGTACCGGACGACCCGCCGTGGCCCCGTGCGTCATAGCGGATGAGCCGATGGCGCGCCGTCAGCGGTTCCCAGTCGAACATCCCGGACGCCTCCTCTCCGCGGCCGCTCGAGGTGAGGCCGTGGGCCCAGATGACGTGCGGACCGCGGCCGGACCTGGTCCAGGCGAGTTCGGCTCCGCGAACGCCGGTGAGGTGCGATGTGCCCGGCTCGAATGTCATGCCTGCCCTTCGGGTTCGAACGAGGGAGGCGGATCTTGCGCGGCCAGGGAGACCAGGTCTCGCGCGGGGCCGCGGAGGGCGGTTCCGCGGGGCCAGATCGCCCGCAGGTCCCGTGGCATCGAGACATCCTCGACTCTTATCCTCGTCAACCGGCCGTCGCCGAGTTCTTGTGCGACGGACAAACTCGACAACACCGCCGGGCTATCCGAACTCAGCACCGCAGCTTTCACTGCGGCCACGGAGTTCAATTCCAGTAGGGGATCGGTGACCTCCCCGAGCGCCGACTCGAAGGTCACTCGGGTTCCCGATCCCGGCTCGCGTTGTACCAGTGGCGTTGTGCGGAGTTCGGCGGTGGAGATCGGTGTGCCGCGCCGGGCCCACGGATGATCGGGACGGGTGACCACCACCAGTTCGTCGCGCGCGACGGTCAGTGCCTCCAGGTGACTGTCGGTCTCGGGACCCTCGATGAACCCCACGTCCACCGAGCCGGACAGCACCTCTTTGGTCACGTCGGCAGAGTTCATCGGCTGGACCCGGATCCTGGTGTCGGGGTGAGTTCGGCGCAAGGTCAGAGCCCAGCGGGGGATCAGGTATTCGGCGACGGTCATGGATGCGGCGACCGCCAGGGACGCGCGCTTGCTGCCGAGCAGTGAATCGACACCTGCCGAGAACCGTTCGGCCGCATCGAGTAGTCCTGATGCCCATTCCAGAACGGCGACCCCCTCGGCCGTCAGCTCGGTTCCGCTGGGAGAGCGCCGGAACAGGACGATGCCGAGTTCCCGTTCGACGGAATGCACCCGGGCGCTGATCGCCTGCTGGCTCAGGTTTTGTTCTCGCCCCGCGGCGCTCATGCTGCCGCCGCGGGCCACCGAGACGACAACATCGAGTGCGGACAGGTCAGGGACGCGCGCAGGCAGCACCATTCCCAGAGGGTACAAGCCCGGGTTGTATCGGGACAAGGGCAAGCCATCTACCGGTCAGATGCATCTGGTCGCAGTCTTGATCCATGACACCGAACTGGTTTGCCGCAATCATGGGTACAGGCATCGTCGCGACCTCCGGGGTCGCGTTACACTCCAGCGCACCGGGACTCGATACGCTGACCACGGTCTTCTGGTTGACGGCGGCGACCGGCCTGGTGGTCGCGTCGATCCTGTTCTTCCGGGGAGGTCCGGCCCGGCATGCCGCAGACCCGGTGATGGCCCACTTCTATGGGGCCCCGGCCATGGCGCTGCTGACCGTGGGTGCCGGCACCATCGAACTCGCACCACAGTTCATCGGCCAGGGCGCCGCGGTGTGGATCGGTGGACTGCTGTGGCTGTGCGGCACCGCCGTCGGTGTTTTCACGGCGATCTGGATTCCGTTCCGGATGATCACCGGGGCCCAGAGCGCGCAGTCCGGGGCGATGCCCAGCTGGCTGATGCCGGTGGTGCCGCCGATGGTGTCTGCGGCCACCGGTTCGCTTCTGATCCAGCATGTTTCAGCGGGTCAGCTCCGGATGGGTCTGATCACCATCTGCTACGGGCTGTTCGGGCTGAGCTTGCTCGTCGGACTGCTGACCATCAGCATGGTCTACTCCCGGCTCATCCACCGCGGACTGCCGTCCTCGCAGGTTGCTCCGACGGTGTGGATAATGCTCGGCATGATCGGCCAGTCGGTCACCGCTGCAGTACTTCTGGGCAACCAGGCATCGCTGGTCTTCGTCGGTGAGCAGGAATCGATCGCCGCGGGCCTGCGACTCCTCGGGGTCGGCTACGGGCTGGTGATGGGTGGATTCGCGGTCTTCGTCTTCATCCTCGCCACCTCCATCACGGTGCACAATGTGCGGCAGGGGATGAGCTTCACCCCGGCCTGGTGGAGCTTCACCTTCCCCGTCGGAACCTGCGTCACCGGCGCTGCCGCTCTCGGCCTCGCCACCGGTTCGGTTCTGCTCCAGGGTATTTCGGTTGTCCTGTATGCACTCCTGCTGTGCGCCTGGTGCACCGTTGCTTACCGCAGTGTGCGGATGGTGGTCGTCGATCGGTTCACCGAGGCCGCGGTGGCAACGGTGGCCCTGACCGCCCCGACTGCTCCGTCCCGGAAAGTCGTTCAGCGGGTCCCGGTCGGTGCTGCCGGGTTGTCCGTCCGGTGATGACACCCACGGGATTCCTTGCGTGCCAACGCCGCTGCGACCACCAGTTGCGCGGTCAGGGTGAGCGCGGAGTCTTCGTGGTCGGCGAGGCCGCTCGGTCGTCGGGACGGTACTGATTCGAGCCGGTCGGCCAGAGCTGTCAGGCCGGTCTGGTCCCGGCTCAGGGCGGCGTGGCCGGACATCTGGTCCTGGAGTTCTTGCCGCGGGGCGATCCGGACCTCGACCGCCGCTCCGGCCTCGGGTGCCGCGGGTTTGATGCCAGAGCGCCCGGCGGCGGCCTGTGCCACCCGCGTCCCCATCACCAGGCCTTCGAGCAAACTGTTGGACGCCAGGCGATTTGCGCCGTGTAGTCCGGTTCGGGCCACTTCGCCGGCCGCGTACAGACCGGGCACCGTGGTGGCACCTGCGGTGTCGGTGACCACGCCGCCACACAGGTAGTGGGCGCCGGGAACCACCGGGATCAGATCGACCGCGGGGTCGATGCCGATCTCCGCGACGCCGGCGGTGACGGTCGGGAACCGGCGGGCGACGTCGGCGATGTGCCGGGCATCGAGATAGACGTGTTCGGCCCCGGTCCGGGCCATCGCTGCGCTCACCGCATTGGCCACCACATCGCGAGGTGCCAGGTCTCCGAGTGGATGGATACCGGCGGTCACCGAATGGCCTTCGAGATCAACGAGTACGGCGCCTTCGCCGCGCAAGGCCTCGCTGATCAGTGTGCGACGGCCCCGGACACCGGGCCGGTACAGCATCGTCGGGTGGAACTGGATGAACTCCATGTCCGCGACCGCCGCACCCACCGCGTGGGCCAGCGCGATCCCGTCGCCGGTGGCACCGACGGGATTGGTGGTGGCGCGGTACATGTGCCCGGCGCCGCCGGTGGCGAGGACCACGGTGGGTGAGTGCACCTCGGAGCGGGCCCCGTTCCCGGAAGCGACGGCAAGGCCGACAACTGTCCCGTCGCTGCTGCGCAGAATCTGTTGGGCGTAGGTGTTGTCGAGGACGCTGATGTTCGGATGCGACAACGCCTTCTGCGCCAGTGCACGCTGCACCTGGGCGCCAGTGGCGTCACCACCGGCGTGGATGATCCGACGAACGCTGTGTCCGCCTTCGCGGGTGCGCAGATAGTGGCCGTCGGCGCCGGTGTCGAACAGGGCACCCCAGCGGACGAGTGCGGAGATTGCCTCGAAACCGTCGCTGACGATGGACTCGGTTGCGACCGGATCGGTGAGTCCGGCCCCGGCGACCACGGTGTCGCGGGTGTGGAGCGCCACCGAATCCTCGGTGTTGTGGGGTTCGACCACGGCGATGCCGCCCTGGGCGAAGTAGGTGGCGGTGCCGGGCTCCCGGTCACCCGGATGCCAGCCGCGACCCTTGTTGATGACCAGGACATCAAGGCCGGATTCGGCCGCGGTGACCGCTCCGGTGAGGCCCGCGACCCCGGCACCGACCACGACGAGATCGGTACGCAGCGCAGCGTCGGATGCCATGGCTGGAGATTCTATCGGGCGGTCGGTGTGCGGCAGATCAGGGCTTGACCAGCGATATCCGCAGTTGGTCGAGGGGCACCTCGTTGCCGTCGGGCGTGGTCAACCCGGCTTTCAC
The DNA here is from genome assembly GCF_036566845.1 of Williamsia sp. Classification (GTDB taxonomy): domain Bacteria; phylum Actinomycetota; class Actinomycetes; order Mycobacteriales; family Mycobacteriaceae; genus Williamsia. Next base: position 21,310 of record NZ_DATCVM010000030.1, on the reverse strand, counting down.
CGGTTCTCCGGTGACGTCGGAGAACAGGTCCAGTGGGTGGCCCTCTGGTTGCAGGTACTTGTCACCCCACTGCATGAGCCCGAAGACGACGGGCATGAGGTCGACGCCCATCTCGGTGAGGTGGTATTCGTGTCGGGTGCGCTGGCCCGGCTCCTGGTAGGGGACCTTTTTCAGTAGTCCGGCGTCGACCAGGCCTTTGAGCCGGGCAGAGGCCACCGCGTCGCTGACCCCCACCCGGCGGGCGAATCCGTCGAATCGGGTGGTGCCGTACATCGACTCACGCAGGATCAGCATCGCAGTCTTGGTCCCGACCACGTCGAGGGCACGCGTGATCGAACACCTGTTGCCTGGGATCCAACGATCGAGATCTGCCAGTTTGTCATCGAGAACGGCCACCATGACCGCCAATATACGCGCACCTGACTAGGGTGGTCCGGAGTCAGGGGAATCTACCGCCTGATCCGGTGTCTCACTCCCGGACCAGGCAGAACGGATGGCCGACGGGATCGAGGTACACCCGGAAGCCCTCGAACTGCTGCCCCTCGACCTTGGTTGCGCCCGCTTCCAGAACCTGGGGTTCGGCTGCATCGAAGTCGTCGACCCGGATGTCGAGGTGGGCCTGCTGGCTTCCGTTCGGGTCGGGGAAGGTGGGCGGCACGTAGGTGGTCGACCGCTGAAACGTCAGCTTGGCCCTCCCCAGGCCGCAGTCCAGTTCGACCCAATCCGAATCGCTGGTGTCCAGGTCTCCGCCGAGCATCCGCTGATAAAACTGGGCAAGTGCCAGCGGATCCGGACCGTCAAGTGCAATTGCATTCACGAAACCGATCATCAGTACTCCCAACTCGTGTGTCGAACTCGCCACCGTCGGTACTTGAGGCCAAGATGTACGTGTGGCGGGAGAATTCGATGTGTGTTGGTCAACGGTAATTGCTGCCGCCGACACGCATGCCGCCTTCGGTGAGGCCCCGGACAACGGGTGGGTTCAGCGATGCCGACTGGGTTCGGGACATTCCGGGATCCACGCCAGCGATGCCGGGGTGGGCCCCCTCGGCGGCCTCCGGCCGTGGTTGCAGTGGACGGATGACGACGGCGTCAGCGACGACGCCCACCGGTTGACCGAACTCGAATCCTGCCCGGCCGCCGACGGCCGGGACCTGGCCTGTGTCTTCTTCGCCGGCCACGGCGGACCGCACCGGTACGCCTCGACGGCCCCGAGTCCCCGATTCGGCTCGCACTACCGTCCCGACACAACGGTGAGTCGCAACGGTGCGAGCCGGGCCGGGTCGATCGCCACCGCGGAAAGCCTGACCGTGGCGGCCGGAGACCAGGCGGGCGGCGCCGAAACGTACCGTCCGCAGCATCGGCCGCCCGCGCCCGAGCCGGAGCTGGTCGATGCCCCACCGGCCACCGGCCGCCGTTCGCGGCACTCAGGCGAATCCGTCGGTGAGTCGGCAAACGAATCGGCAAGCGAACCGGCCGGCGACGTGGCGCAGTGGGTCGCCGCGCACACCGGGCGGGTGCGTCCGGTGGACGAGGTGTTGCTCGACCTCGTCAATCTGCTATCGGAGTTGGCCGCGGCCATCAAGCAGCAGCGCGAGGCCTGACCCCTCAACCCCGATCCAGCGTTCTCCCTGGTACCCGATTGTGGCCTGAAATACGGTAGGGGGGTATGGTAGCTTCTGAGGAAGACGACAGGGAGCAACCATGACCGACGAGCATCAGCACGGGTACATCCACCGCAAAGACGACTACCTCAAGCGCCTGAAGCGGATCGAAGGTCAGGCGCGTGGGCTCCAGCGGATGGTCGAAGAAGAGAAGTACTGCATCGACATCCTCACCCAGGTGTCCGCGATGACCAAGGCCTTGCAGGCGGTCAGTCTCGGTCTGCTGGAGGAGCACATGTCGCATTGCGTCATCGACGCCGCTCGCGAAGGTGACGAGCAAGGTCAGGCGAAAATCCGGGAGGCCACCGAGGCAATCGCCCGGTTGGTCCGTTCTTAGAAGGGAAATGCGAGATGAGTGTTGAAACCTACCGGGTGATCGGAATGACCTGCGGCCATTGCGTCGCATCGGTCACCGAGGAGGTCGGCGAGATCCCGGGTGTTGACCGGGTGGAGGTCGAACTCAGCTCTGGTGAGATGAATGTTCATGTGGCGCAACCTGTTGCGCGTGAAGCTCTCGAAGCGGCGGTCATCGAGGCCGGCTACCGGTTGGGCTGAGGCGCAATGACCACGGCATCACTCACCACCCATGTCGACCTCGAGATCGACGGCATGACATGTGCCTCGTGCGCGAATCGCATCGAGCGCAAACTCAACAAACTCGAGGGCGTGGCGGCCACCGTCAATTACGCCACCGAAAAGGCGAGTGTCAGTTACTCGGAACCGGTGGACACCACCGACCTCATCGCCGCAGTCGAGTCCGCGGGGTATCACGCCCGGGTGCCCGAGCCCTCCGGCGAGGGCAACGCCCCCGGCGGCGAGTCAGACCCTGAGCTCCACACCCTTCGGCACAAAACGCTGGTCAGCGCGGCGCTGTCGATTCCGGTGATCGCTATGGCGATGATCCCGCAGCTCCAGTTCGACAACTGGATGTGGCTGTCACTGACGTTGGCCGCGCCGGTTGTCGTCTGGGGTGGCTGGCAATTCCACCGGGCCGCTGCGATCAACGCGCGCCACGGCGCCGCCACGATGGACACCCTGGTCTCCGTAGGGACGTTGGCGGCCCTGGGATGGTCGGTCTACGCGCTGTTCTTCGGGGCGGCCGGTGATCCCGCGATGGCGGCCATGGACATGGACATGAGCTCGGTTGATGGCACCGCCAACATCTATCTCGAGGCCGCGGCCGGAGTCACCACCTTCATCCTCGCGGGACGATACTTCGAGATGCGTTCGAAGCGGCGGGCCGGCAGCGCACTGCGCAGTCTGCTCGAACTCGGAGCCAAAAGTGTCACCGTTGTTGTCGGCGGACGCGAAAAGCTGGTCCCGATAGAGCAACTCGGCGTCGGCGACCTGTTCGTCGTGCGTCCAGGTGAACGCATCGCCACTGACGGCGAGGTCGAAAGTGGTTCCTCCGCAATCGATGCCTCGATGCTCACCGGTGAGTCGGTGCCGGTCGAGGTCGAACCCGGCGATCCGGTGGTGGGCGGTACCGTCAACGCCGGTGGGCGGATCGTGGTGCGGGCCAAGCGGATCGGAAGTGATACCCAGCTCGCCCAGATGGCGCTGCTGGTTGAGCAGGCGCAGACCGGAAAGGCGCAGGTTCAGCGTCTGGCCGATCGGATCTCGGGTGTATTCGTCCCGATCGTGATCGCCCTCTCGCTCGGCACACTCGCGGTGTGGCTCGGCTTGGGCTACGACGCCACCGACGCGTTCACCGCCGCCGTCGCGGTCCTGATCATCGCCTGCCCGTGTGCCTTGGGCCTGGCCACCCCGACAGCCCTGATGGTCGGCACCGGTCGCGGTGCTTCGATGGGCATCCTGATCAAGGGGCCACAGATCCTTGAATCGACCAGGCGGGTCGACACGATCGTGCTGGACAAGACCGGCACCGTCACCACCGGCCAGATGACGCTGACCGATGTGGTTGTGGCCGACGGCGAAGCCGCCGAGCAGGTGATTCTCCGGGCCGGGTCGGTGGAGGATGCGTCCGAGCATCCGATCGCGAAGGCGGTGGCCCTCGGTGCCCGGGAACAGGTCGGCGATCTGGCGCCGGTGACGGGCTTCGCGAACACTGCCGGCCTCGGTGTCAGCGGTGTCGTCGACGGTGTTCCGGTAACGCTCGGACGGGCACAATGGCTGATCGATCGGGGTCTGGGCCTTCCCGCCGAGTTGGTGCCTGCCATCGACGCCGCGGCGCAATCCGGGTACACCGCGATCGCGGCCGGATGGGACGGCAGTATCCGCGGCGTCCTGGTGGTCTCGGATGTGCTGAAACCGACGTCGGCACAGGCGGTTGCCGATCTCATCGACCTCGGCCTGACCCCGGTGCTGCTCACCGGCGACCACGAGGCGGTGGCGAAGACCGTTGCCGCACAAGTGGGAATCGAGACCGTGATCGCCGGCGTGTTGCCGGAGGCGAAAGTGCAGGCCATTCAGGATCTGCAGGCCCGCGGCAAGGTCGTCGCGATGGTCGGCGACGGTGTCAATGATGCTGCAGCGCTTGCTCAATCCGACCTCGGGCTCGCGATGGGCACCGGTACCGACGCCGCGATCGAGGCGAGCGACATCACCCTGGTTCGCGGTGATCTGAGAGCTGCGGCAGATGCGATCAGGTTGTCCCGGGCGACGCTGCGCACGATCAAGGGCAATCTGTTCTGGGCGTTCGGCTACAACGTGGCGGCGATCCCGCTTGCGGCAGTGGGACTGCTCAGTCCGATGATCGCGGGCGCCGCGATGGCACTGTCGTCGGTGTTCGTGGTGGGCAACAGTCTGCGGTTGCGCCGATTCCGGTAGTGGCGACCACGCGGGGTGAAGTAGAGATCCTATCCATGGGTTTGAAGTTGGTGAATACTGAGCCCCGTCGCTTGTCACCGCTGGGATGGAGTGCGTCATGAACTGGATCAGGAACACGCTCACCACGATGGTGGTCGCGGCCGCCGCGGCCGGCGCGCTGGTGATCGGCGCGCCTGCCGCGCAGGCCGCGCCCTGCGGACCCGACATGGACCGGGCCGGCACTGCGAGCGCATTCAAATTCGGTTGTACTCAAGGGCAATTCGACAGTCTGTTCCGCAACGCGGTGGCCGGCCCGATACCCCGGAATGTCGTGATGAACGGCGGTGTACGTCCGATCGGAGATGTAGACCCCGGTGCCACCGACGCCGTGGCAGCGTTGTGGCAGGGCAAACATTTCTACAACGGATGGTTGAACAACAGGGTTCTCGGTGGTGAGACCGTCTCGGCCAACGTCTTTTACGGGTTGTCTGCCCGTGACGGGAAACCTGTTGTGCGGATTGACTATGCGCGGGCCGGTGTTCCGTTCGCGCACGACGAACTCCGTCAGCTCCCGAATGGGGTCTACCTCGGGTACGGCTACCTCAACAACAGTGCGTTCGTCGACTTCTGGGTCTATCCGGCCTGATCCACCCGGCACCACACGCACCGGCCCGGCCGACATCGACGTCGACCGGGCCTCGTGCGTTGGGTGGCTTACGGTTCCTACGTGGGAACCGGGGGATTGGGAACCTGATCGAGCTGCGGTTCGTCCGCGCCTTTGCCGAACACGAGGGGATACAGGATGCCCGCGATGATCGCGCCCACGATGGGCGCCAGCCAGAACAGCCACAACTGTGCTGGTGCGCCGTTGCCGTTGAAAAAGGCGACGGCTGTTGATCTGGCCGGGTTCACCGAGGTGTTTGTGATCGGGATGCTGATCAGGTGGATGAGGGTCAGTGTGAAACCGATCGCGATGCCGGCAATACCCGCCGGCGCCCGCTTGTCGGTGGCGCCCAGGATGACGGTGACAAAGATTGCGGTCAACACGACCTCGGTGATCAGAGCGGCCCACAATGCGTAACCGGCGGGGGAATGATCCCCGAATCCATTGGCAGCCATATTTCCTTCGGCTTCGAACCCGTCTCGGCCGTTGGCTATCGCCAGAATGATCGCGCCGGCGATGAGGCCGCCGATCACCTGGACGACGACGTACGCGGGGACGTCTTTCCATTCGAAGCGTTTGGCCAGGGCAGCGCCGATGGTCACCGCGGGATTGAAATGGCCTCCTGAGATGTGGCCGAGGGCGTAGACACCGGTCAGGACGGTGAGCCCGAATGCGAGTGAGACACCCAGGAAACCGACACCCTGCTGGAACATGGTCCCGGTGTCGCTGTCCTGCGCGATGGACTTCGCTGCGAAGACCGCGGTGCCACAACCGCCAAGAACCAGCCAGAAGGTACCAAGCCCTTCGGCAGCGAGTTTCTGAAATGTGTTCGGAGTGGCCATAGGTCGTACCTCCAGATGTGATCGGTGAATTCGAGTGCAGTCTGAACGGCGCAACAGTCGTCGCGTCGACAATGGGCGACTGATGAAATGATCGTTACTATCGGAGAGTATTACCACCGTGACATGAATTTTGGTTTGCTGATTGCAAATTGATATGTCACGGATTGAGAAAGGTTGCACAACATGGTGAAAGTCGGAAGTAGCGGGCAATGAGCAATCTCGTCGACGGGCCGGAGATCGAGTGCCCATCCTCGCCGTCATCCGACCCTCATGTGCAGATCCTCACCTCGCGTGAAGTCCCACTGGGTGGTCCACGCGCATTGCTGGTTCACCGGACGCTTCCGCAACGGGCGCGGTCGCTGATCGGGGCATGGTGTTTCGCCGACCACTACGGGCCCGCTGACGTGCGGGAAACGGGTGGCATGAACGTTCCGCCCCACCCGCACACCGGCCTTCAGACCGTGAGCTGGCTGTTCGCCGGAGAGATCGAGCATCGCGACAGCTTCGGCGTCCACGCGATGGTGCGTCCTGGTGAGGTGAATCTGATGACCGCGGGATACGGGATCTGTCACTCGGAGGTGTCGACCCCGCAGACCACCGAACTGCACGGTGTCCAGTTGTGGGTGGCACTGCCCGCCGACGCCCGGGATACCGAACGCGGCTTCGATCACCATGTGCCAGAACCGGTGTACTTCGACGTCGGGCGCATCAACGTGTTCATCGGAACACTGATGGGCAGCACGTCACCGGTCAGGACGTTCAGTCCGCTGCTCGGCGCGCAGATCGATCTCGACATGGGCGCGACGCTGACGATTCCGGTCGACCCCGCCTTCGAGCACGGGATCCTGGTTGATCAGGGCGTCGTCTGCGTCGACGGCGCGGAGGTCGCACGCACCGAGATGGCATACGCCGGGACCGGCCACAGCCAGTTGACGCTGCAGAGTTCAGACGATCAACCGTCGCGCGTGATACTTCTCGGCGGCACTCCCTTCGGTGAGGATCTGGTTATGTGGTGGAACTTCGTCGGCCGCAGCCACGAGGACATCGTGGCGTATCGGGAGCAGTGGGAACAGCAGTCGGACCGGTTCGGTGAAGTCGCCGGTTATGAGGGTCCGGTGACCCGGCTGCCGGCCCCCGCCCTGCCCAACTCCAAGATCAAACCGCGTACCCAGAAGTGATCGGAATATCCGGGATGAGAGCGAAGTTCAGCTGACATGACCAACAACAGCGAGACCATCACAGACAAGACCGGAGCGCCCGTCACGATCGCCGACGATCCGGACCATCGCCGGTATACGGTCTCCGTCGACGGCGTCCGGGCGGGTCTCGCGGCCTACGCCGATCGGACCGACGATCACGGTGTCGCGCAACGGGTTTTCTACCACACCGAGGTCGATGAGGCCTTCGGTGGACGTGGGCTGGCCACCATCCTGGTCAATGAGGCGCTCGATGATGCTCGTGCCCGCGGAAAGAAGATCGTCGGAGTGTGCCCGTTGGTGGCGGCATTTCTGAAGAAGCATCCGGAGTACTCGGATGCCACGAATCCGGTGACCAAGCAGATCCTGGACTGGCTGAGGCGTTGAGGTCGGCGGCGTCAGGGCATCCCGACCAGGCGCAGTAGCGCTGTCGATCCGGCGGCGGCCACCACCACTGCCACGAACGGGACCCGGCGCCAGGCCAGCACTCCTCCGACACCTACGCCGATAATCCTTGCCGGACTGGAGATCTCGCGGTCCTCGATGAACGTTGCGGTCGCAACAAGGGCGGTGAGCAGCACCACGGTGCCGATTGCGGTGAGTTGTTCGAATCGCTCTGGGATGGTCCATCGTCCGGCGAGCAGAGGTCCGGCGAAGCGAAAAGCGAACGTACCCAACGCCAGTGCAGCGATTCCGACGAGGAGGGCCGGGGTGTCGGCGGTCATCGGGCCACAGCCTTCTTGCGTTGGCGGATGGGGACTGTGAGGGCAACGGCGGAGAGCGCCAGCAGGATCGGGATCCCGGCGGGGGCGAACAGTGACGCGACCACTGCGATCACGGCGCCCACGCACGCCGCCTTGCGGGTGACGTGGTCCAGGAGGCTGGGCAGGATCAACGCCAGCAGGACGGCCGGGAAGGCGGCGTCGAGACCGAACGCATTCGTGTCGCTGATCATGCTGCCGCCGATCGCACCCACCAGCGCGCCGACGTTCCACGAGACGAACAGCCCCGCGCCACAGGCCCAATACACTGCGCGCCGCCGGTCGGGATCTCGCTGCGCGATGGTGAACGCGACGGATTCGTCGATCATCAGGTGGGAGCCCAGCAGGCGCGAGGCAACAGATTTGCCGAGCACGTCGCCCAGTGAGAAGCCGAACAGGATGTGACGGGCGTTGGTCAGAAGTCCGGCGGCCACACCGGCGAAAATGCTCCCACCTGCCGCGATGATCGCGACAAACGCGAATTGCGAGGCGCCGGCGAAAACGACAACAGACATGAGCAGCGGGACCCAGATCGCGAAGCCGCTGCCCACTGTGATGGCACCGAACGACAACCCCACCAGCGCGATCGCTGCACAGACGAGTGCCACATCGCGGGCCAGGCCGCCGTCGAGTGTTCGCCAGATCGAACGCATGGACATTATGATGAACCCATCGACATGTGTTCGTCAACCCGAACGCACGGTAGTGTGAACCGAACGAGGCGCGTCGAGGACTCACCTGGGAACAGGCGGCTCGCCCACAATCAACAGCTCGAGGGGGATGTGAGATGACGGGTGCACCGTTGCAGGCCATCGCGACCGCACTCCAGCGTGAACGCAAGCGGACGGGGCTCTCGCTTGCCGAGGTCGCGCGTCGGGCGGGGGTTGCGAAGTCGACGCTGTCGCAACTGGAGGCCGGCAACGGGAATCCCAGCGTGGAGACCCTGTGGGCGCTGAGTACCGCCCTTGAGGTGCCGTTCGCACTGTTGGTGCAGCCGCCGGCACCGAGGGTGCAGGTCATCCGCTCCGGTGAGGGGCCGGCGCTGTTCTCCGAACGCTCGGACTATGTGGCAACGCTGTTGTCGGCATGTCCCACCTATGCCCGTCGCGACCTGTACCTGATCACCGCCCAACCAGGCGAACCCCGGAACTCCGACCCGCATATGTCGGGTGTTGTCGAGCATGTGGTGCTGGTGTCGGGGCGGGCGTTGGTCGGCTTGATCGAGGATCCGGTCGAACTGGGGCCAGGTGACTACATCAACTATCCCGGCGACCTCCGGCACACCTTCTCGGCGCTGGAGCCGAACACCGTCGCGGCCCTCCTCTCCGAACATGTCTGAGGCCTGACGTCAGCCGCACGATTGACCTAAAGTAGAACGAGTTCTAGTTTGGGTCGAAAGGGTTGAACCGCGGGGTGCTCACCCCGCGTCTCCCACGGATAGAGTGAGGATTGCGCTGATGAAGGCTGAATTGCCCGACGTGGTGGCCGCATCGACAGTGGACGAGTGGACCGACGAAGTCGACGTGGTCGTTGTCGGATGCGGGGTCTCCGGCGGCAGCGCTGCGGTGGAGGCAGCCACAGCGGGGGCACGGGTGCTGGTCCTCGAGCGTGCGGCGGTCGCCGGCGGAACGTCGTCGATGGCCGGCGGGCACTTCTACCTCGGGGGCGGGACCGCGGTGCAGAAGGCCACCGGGCACGAGGATTCCGCCGAGGAGATGGAGAAGTACCTCCTGGCGATCTCGAAGGAACCGGAACCGGAGAAGATCCACGCCTACTGCCAGGGCAGCGTCGAGCACTTCGAGTGGCTCGAAGCGCTCGGCTTCGAGTTCGAGCGCACCTACTACCCGGAAAAGGCCGTGATCCAGCCCGGTACGCAGGGGCTGATGTTCACCGGCAACGAGAAGGTCTGGCCGTTCTGCGAGCAGGCGATTCCGGCACCGCGTGGCCACAAGGTCCCGGTCAAGGGTGACACCGGTGGCGCGGGCATGGTCGTCGATCTGCTGGTGAAGCGGCTCGCCGACCTCGGCACCGAGGTCCGCTACGAGACCGGTGCCCGCAATCTTGTTGTCGACGAGCACGGTGAGATCGTCGGGGTGCGGTGGAAGAGGTTGCAGGACACCGGCTTCATCAAGGCCAAGGCGGTGATCATCGCCGCCGGCGGGTTCGTGATGAACGAGACGATGGTCGCCGAGTTCGTCCCCGAGATGGCGGAAAAGCCGTACACACTGGGCAGCACCTACGACGACGGACTGGGCATCCGTCTCGGGGCGTCGGTCGGGGGCGGCCTCAAACACATGGATGAGCCGTTTGTGACCGCACCGATCTACCCACCGTCGATCCTGATCACCGGGCTCGCGGTGAACAAGGAGGGACGCCGGTTCGTCAGCGAGGATTCCTACCACTCCAGGACTTCGGCGTTTGTGCTCGAGCAACCGGACGCCGTTGCCTACCTCATCGTCGACGAATCGCACATGGAGATGCCTGACATCCCGCTGGTGCCGTTCATCGACGGCTGGGAGACGATCGGGGAGATGGAGTCGGCGCTGGGCATCCCGGAAGGAAACCTGCAGGCGTCGATGGACAGGTACAACGAGTACGCGGCGAGAGGCGAGGATCCCGATTTCGGCAAGCGGCCCAATTGGCTGGCGCCGCAGGACAAGGGACCGTGGGCGGCGTTCGACATGTCCCTGGGCAAGGCGATCTACGCAGGTTTCACCATGGGTGGCCTGGCGACCTCGGTGGACGGTGAGGTACTCACGGAGTCCGGTACCGCGATTCCCGGCCTTTACGCCGCCGGCGCCGGGGCGGCGAACCTGGCGCAGGACGGCAAGGGCTACGCCAGCGGAACGCAGCTGGGCGAGGGCTCGTTCTTCGGTCGTCGGGCAGGACGGCACGCCGCAGCGCGCTAGACGCTCCACTTGTACGAAAACGCTCCACGTACTTGTGGAGCGTCTTCGTATATCCGGAGCGTGTGGATCAGCTGGTGGCCGTGAGCTGCTTGCGCAACGCCCGGGCGAACACGTGGCGGAAAGTAAAGAAACGGACGCAGGTGGCGATCAGATTCACGATCATCAGGATGACCAGCTCGAGCTGGCTCGATGGATGCTCCGAGATCTGATGCAACAGGAAGAGCGAGAACGCGGTCAGCGCCCACCCGAAGGCGAAGACGGCAATGCCCTGGACGTGGTGGACGACCAGCTGGCGGGAGCCCCGCAACCGGAAGGTGAAGGCCCGGTTGGCGGCGGTGTTGAGGATCGCCGCGACCAGCATGGAGATGAAATTGGCGGCCTGTGCGCCGACCAAACCGTGCAGTGTGAGGTACATCAGCGCATAGGCGGTGGTGCAGGCGATCCCGACCGCAGAAAAGCGCAGGACCTGCATTGGCAGGGGCCTGCGCACGAACTCGATGAGAGTTCCCCGCTGGGGAGGATCTGATTCCGCCGCAGCAGTTTCGATCTGATCTCCAGGGATCGGGCCTACCGTCACAACGAACACGATATGGGAGGACATCGGAATTCGTGCTATCGGCGGGCCAAGTTGTCGAGCGAAGTATTGAATCTTGATGTAAAGCAAGGCCCGGGCCGGAGCGGCCGGTCGGGGGTGAAGCCGCCCCGGCCCGAGTTCTTGATCTACCCCTCAGGTGGCTGATGCAAGGTCGCAGGTCATGCGGCCGGCGGCATCATCACCGTGTCGATGAGGTAGACGGTTGCGTTGGCTGTCTTCACACCGCCACAGACCACGGTGGCGTCCTGCACCTTGAGGGTGTCGACCGGTCCGGTCACGGTGACCGTTCCACCTTCAACGGTCGCGTGGTCGCCGATGACCTCGTCAGGTGTCAGCTGGCCGGGCACCACGTGGTAGGTCAGGATCTTCGTGAGCGTCGCGCTGTCGGTCTTGAGCGATTCGATGGTCGCCGGGTCGATCTTGGCAAAGGCGTCATCGGTGGGCGCGAAAACGGTGAACTCTCCACCGTTGAGGGTGTCCACCAGGTTGACGTCCGGGTTCAGTCCACCGGAGACCGCTGCGGTCAGGGTGGTGAGCATCGGATTGTTGCTCGCGGCGGTGGCAACCGGATCGGCAGCCATGCCGTCAACCGAACCTGCGCCGGTCGGGTTCGCCTCGGCGTATGCCGCGCAACCCGGTCCGACCAAGGTGGCCGGCTCCGCCGAAGTGCCTGATTCTGTTGTCATTTCGGACGAGGTCATCGGTGCGGAGGTGGCTGCGGTGGTGTCCGATGAGGAATCGGAATCGTCGGAACAACCCGCCACGAGCCCGATTGCCAAGCCAACGCTCGCCACAGTCACTGCCAGTCGCTGAATTCGTTTGAGTGCCATGTTCGCTGTCCTTATCCCTAACGTCGGTCAAATATGTGTGGCGCCGATGATGCTCGGTGGCACCGATCATTTGTCGGTCACGGCAGGTTCGGAGCTGCTGGGCGGGTGGATGGGTATCGGTGCAGAAAACTTCTGATCGGGACCTCGGGCCATCCGAAGTGGGGAGGATTCCGAATCACACCCGACACAAGCATATTGAAAACTCCTGAGAGGCTGAGGAATTGCGTTTAGCAGCAGTGGCGCGACACGGCCTCGCCGGCCTGGTGGCGGCAGGTGCCGGGCTCGCCGTCGGGGAGTTCACGGCGGCGTTTGTCTCCCCGTATGCCTCACCCTTCTACGCGGTGGGATCGTTCCTCGTCGATCGTGCACCTGCCCCGATGCGTGAGTTCGCCATCGAGACCTTCGGCACCAACGACAAGCCGGTGTTGTTGTGGGGCATAGCGATTGCCGTTGCGATTCTCTCGGTGGTGGCCGGGATCGTCGAACGGCAGACTGTCCCAATCGGTTCGGTGTTGATTGCCATGTTCGGTGTCTTCGGCATGTTTGCGGCCCTGCATCGACCCACCTCTGACAAGTGGTACGCGGCGCCCTCGCTGATCGCGCTGGTGGTCGGCGTCCTGGTGCTGCGTTATCTCCGCGGGTTTTTGTTCACCGGTTCGTCAAGTGCCGAGTCCGGCGATGTCGACCCGGCGCGGGAGGGATTGTCGCGTAGGCAATTTGCGATCTCCGCGGGCGTCATTGCAGTCGCCTCGGCTGCCGGGGCGTACCTCGGTCGGCAGATCTCGACGATGGGTGACGTCATCGCTGATCGCAAGCGGGTCAGGCTGCCGCGGCCGACCAGCGTCGCAGCGCAGATCCCGGCCGGTGTGGATGTGGAGGTCGATGGTGTGACCCCATTTGTCACCGCCAACAACGACTTCTATCGCATCGACACCGCCTTGCAGGTTCCGGCGTTGACCACCGGTGACTGGCAGCTGCGCGTGCACGGGATGGTCGACAACGAGTTCACACTCACGTGGGACGACCTGATGGACATGCAGGCAACCGAACGGATCGTGACCTTGACGTGTGTCTCCAACGAGGTGGGAGGCGCCTTGGCCGGCACGGCCCGCTGGGTGGGCTATCCGATGAAGGCCATCTTGGAGCGGGCGGGGGTGCAGGACGATGCCGACATGTTGTTCTCCACCAGCGTGGACGGATGGACGTCGGGTACGCCCATCGACGCGGTGATGGACGGCCGTGACGCTTTGCTGGTGATCGGCATGAACGGTGAGCCGTTGCCACTCGAACACGGATTCCCGGTGCGCCAGGTGGTTCCCGGACTCTACGGGTTCGTCTCGGCCTGCAAGTGGGTCGTCGACTGGGAGATCACCCGGTTCGACAAGGCAGAGGCGTACTGGACCAAGCGCAACTGGGGTGTGAAGGCGCCGATCAAGACGGCATCCCGGATCGATCGCCCGGCCGGACTGTCCCGGCATCCGGTGGGCGATGTGGTGATCGCCGGTACGGCCTGGGCGCAGCATCGCGGCGTTGCGAAGGTCGAGGTCCGTGTCGACGACGGTCCGTGGAACACCGCGACACTGGCGACGGAGTACTCAGACGACACGTGGCGGCAGTGGTACTGGACGTGGCCGGCCACCGCCGGGCAGCACACGATCTACTGCCGCGCGACAGACAAGACCGGACAGGTTCAACCCGAGCAGCGGGTTGCGCCGATACCTGACGGCGCTACCGGTTGGCACAACCGAGTGCTGCGGATCGAGTAGGCGTTCTGATGACTATCGCTAGTGTCATGGATGTGACCGACCGAATTCCCGAAACCCGATCGGACCTCTCAGATCTGCTGATCCGGACGGCCGGCCATGATCGAGCGGCTTTCGCCGACCTGTACGACGCGACGAGTGCCCGGGTGTTCGGGCTGGTCCGTCGAGTTCTACGAGATCATGGGTACGCCGAAGAAACGCTGCAAGAGGTGTATTTGCAGGTGTGGCAGAAGGCCGAGAGCTTCGATCCGTCTGCCGGATCCGCGTTGAGCTGGATGATGACCATCGCGCACCGGCGTGCGGTGGATCGGGTCCGCAGCGAAGAAGCGGCCAGCAAACGATCCACCGACTACTCGGTGTCGAACCTGGAAGTGCCGAGCGACAGTGTTGCCGATTCTGTGGTGTCCCGTGAGGAACGTGCCAGCGTCGTGTTCTGCCTGGACAGCCTGACTTCGACGCAACGTCAGAGTATCGAGCTGTCCTACTATGGGGGCCTCACATATCGGCAGGTAGCAGAGCGGCTCGATGCGGCTCTCCCAACGGTCAAATCTCGTATCCGCGATGGACTCCGTCGCCTGAAGCAGTGTCTGGAGGCGAATCCCCATGGCTGAGCACAGTTGGCTCGACGAGCACATCGAGCTGTATGCCCTGGGGGCGCTGGAAATCGACGAATTCGAGCGCGTCGAGCGGGAGATCGCCGCAGAGCCCGTCGCCGAGCGTCAGCGCTACCGCCGGGAGATCTCGCGAACCCACGACGCGCTGGCGTCGCTGTCCGCGGAGTACGCCACACCGCCACCGCCGCAGATCCGGCAACTCGTCCTCGCCGACTTGCCGCCGGCGGCGGAGTCGGCGCCGGACGTAGACCGGCCGCAGCACGGTCCCGACAGCGTGCTCCCGGCGAATGTGGTTGATCTCACAGCGCGCCGTCGTCGCCTGAGTATTGCCGTCGGAGCAGTCGCGGCGGCGCTGATCTTGATCATCGGCGGCGTGCTGGTGGGTCGGGTCACCGCGCCGGATGACACCGGTCCTGTCGCGCGGGACGGGGTGAGCCAGCAGATGAGTCAGGTGCTGGCGGCACCTGATATGCAGCTGCAACAGGCAGCAGTCGGCGACGACGCCAGTGTGACGGTCGTGGCTTCACGCGAGGAAGACCTGGCGGTCGTCATGGCAGATGGTCTTCCTGCGGTCCCAGCAGGTCAGACTTATCAGATGTGGCTGATCGGTGACGGCCACGACCCGGTATCCGTCGGACTGATGCAGGGTTCACCGGGCCGTCAGGCCATTGCGATCAACGATGTCGCCGGTTCGGACAAAGTCGGCGTCACGGTGGAGCCCGAAGGTGGATCACCCCAGCCGACTACCTCACCGGTGGTCGCTGTCGAATTCTGACAACGGTGCGAATCAGATGTGACTTCGGCCATCTGGGTTAGTGGCCGGTAACTGGCTGCTCGGGGGGTACACGGGACCCCGGATCCAGAAGCTGAACTGTGTTCATTTGCACAGCGCTCGGGCGGTTTTGGTCATGCTATGTTCCAACGCAGTGATGTGGCGCACGCGTGGCGTGTGCCACATCGGCCATTTGCGGGCAGGCGTCGGACGAGGTGTCTCCGATGGCCGCCCAAACCCCATGACGAGGGAGCTTTTATGAGTGTGGGTGTCGTGCGCGAAACGACAGAAGGGGAGCGCCGGGTCGCGCTGGTTCCGAAGGTTGCCGCCACCTTGGTGTCCAAGGGTGTGTCGGTGATCGTGGAGTCGGGTGCGGGTTTGGGTGCGTTGATTCCGGATGAGTTGTATGTGGCCGCGGGTGCGTCGATTGGTGATCCGTGGTCGGCGGATGTGGTGGTGAAAGTTGATGCGCCTTCTGATGCCGAGATCGGGAAGTTGTCGTCGGGTTCGTCGTTGATCGGGTTTTTGAATCCGCGTAATGCGACCAATCAGATCGGTGCTTTGAAGTCGGCGGGGGTGGCGGGGTTTGCGGTGGAGGCGATTCCGCGGATTTCGCGTGCGCAGTCGATGGATGCTCTGTCGTCGCAGGCCAATGTCGCCGGCTATAAGGCGGTGGTGTTGGCGGCGGAGCGCTCGACCCGTTTTTTCCCGATGCTGACCACGGCGGCCGGAACTGTGAAGCCGGCGACGGTGCTGGTGTTGGGTGTGGGTGTGGCGGGGTTGCAGGCGTTGGCGACCGCGAAGCGTCTGGGTGCACGCACCACCGGGTATGACGTGCGTCCGGAGGTGGCTGAGCAGGTCAAGTCTGTGGGTGGTCAGTGGCTGGATCTGGGTATCGATGCTGCCGGTGAGGGTGGTTATGCCCGGGAGTTGACCGAGACCGAACGCGCTGCGCAGCAGCAGGCGCTGGAGAATGCGATCAAGGGTTTTGATGTGGTGATCACCACGGCGTTGGTGCCCGGTCGGCCGGCGCCGCGGTTGGTCACTGCCGCTGCGGTGGAGGGTATGAAGCCAGGGTCGGTGGTGATCGATTTGGCGGGGGAGACCGGCGGCAACTGCGAGTTGACCGAGCCGGGGCAGGAGGTCATCAAGCATGATGTGTTGATTTGTTCGCCGCTGAATTTGCCGGCGGGGATGCCGGAGCATGCGTCGGAGTTGTATTCGAAGAATATTTTGGCGCTGATCGAGTTGATGCTCGACGAAGGTGGTGCGATCGTCCCTGATTTCTCCGATGAGATTTTGGCGGCGGCGTGTGTTACCCGCGAAGCTGTGACATCTGATTCGGCGCGAGCCGGGAAGGCTGGTGCCTGATATGTATTCGGGTTTGCTTGCGAATATCGCGATTTTGGTGTTGGCCGGGTTTGTTGGTTTTGCTGTCATTTCGAAGGTGCCCAATACGCTGCATACGCCGTTGATGTCGGGTACCAACGCCATTCACGGCATCGTGGTGTTGGGTGCGTTGTTGGTGTTGGGTCGGTTGCCTGATGATGCGCCGTGGGGTGTGCGGATCATCGCGTTTGTGGCGTTGATCTTCGGAACTTTGAATGTGGTGGGTGGTTTTTTGGTGACCGACCGCATGTTGGGCATGTTCAAGTCCAAGAAGGCTCCTGTTGCTGATAAGGCTGCCGTGTCTGAAGGGGCTCAGAAGTGAACAACCTTGTCTCCGTTCTTTATATTGTCGCGTTTTCGATGTTCATCCTCGGTTTGTCGGGGTTGACGGGACCGAAGACCGCGGTGCGGGGTAACTGGATCGCTGCGACCGGTATGGGTATCGCCGTGGTGGCGACGTTGATCGAGATCCGCGATACCTATGCCATCAACTGGATTCTGATCGTGGTCGGTTTGGCGATCGGTGTGATCTTGGGTGTGCCGCCGGCCAAGCGGACGAAGATGACGGCGATGCCGCAGTTGGTGGCGTTGTTCAACGGTGTCGGTGGTGGCACGGTCGCGTTGATCGCGTGGGCCGAGTTCATCGAGACTGCAGGGTTTTCGGAGTTCAAGCACGGGGAATCGCCGACCATTCACATCGTGATCGGGTCGCTGTTCGCGGCGATTGTCGGGTCGGTGTCGTTCTGGGGTTCGCTGGTTGCGTTCCTCAAGCTGCAGGAGTTGCTGAACAAGAACGTCGAGAAGACGTTTGTGAAGAATGCCAAGGTGTTCCAGGTCGCCAACATTGTTTTGCTGTTGATTGCGGTGGCGGCGTGTGTGGTCATCGGCATCAACGCGACCCCGGGTGAGGGCTCGAGCCAGTGGTGGATTGTGCTGGTGCTGGTTGCTGCCGGGATCATGGGCTTGTTTGTGGTGTTGCCGATCGGTGGTGCCGATATGCCGGTGGTCATCTCGTTGCTCAACGCGATGACCGGTTTGTCTGCGGCGGCAGCGGGTTTGGCATTGAACAACACGGCGATGATCGTGGCCGGCATGATCGTCGGCGCGTCGGGCAGCATCTTGACCAACCTGATGGCGACGGCGATGAACCGGTCGATTCCGGCGATCGTGTTCGGATCGTTCGGTGGGGGTGGGGCAGCTGGTGTTGCCGGTCCGGCCGGTGAACAGGGCACGGTCAAGGCCACCAGTGCCGCTGATGCCGCGATTCAGATGGCGTACGCCTCGCAGGTCATCGTGGTGCCGGGGTACGGGCTCGCGGTGGCGCAGGCCCAGCACGCGGTCAAGGACTTGGCGAGCATTCTGGAGGAGAAGGGTGTGGAGGTGAAGTACGCCATTCACCCGGTGGCCGGCCGGATGCCCGGACACATGAATGTGCTGTTGGCCGAGGCTGATGTCGAGTACGACGCGATGAAAGAGATGGATGACATCAACGGCGAGTTCTCGCGCACCGATGTCACCCTTGTCATCGGTGCCAACGACGTCACCAACCCCGCCGCCCGCAACGATCCCAGCAGCCCGATTCATGGGATGCCGATCTTGAATGTGGATCAGTCGCGGTCGGTGATCGTCCTCAAACGCGGTATGGCCTCGGGGTATGCCGGTATCGACAATCCGCTGTTCACTGCGCCGGGTACCTCGATGCTGTTCGGCGATGCGAAGAAGTCCGTCGGACTGGTCATCGAAGAACTCAAGGCTCTCTGAGCCACGCGCACACAAACCCACCTCGTTCGGTCACACCCACTTGTTGCAACGTGTGGGTTTGGCTGAACGAGGTGGGTTTGTTTGTGGGTCAATTCTTTTCGGAACCAGCCGGGCCGGCGCCGCATCGCTGATGGGTGAGGTACCAGGTCACCGCCGCATCGATGGCGGTGGTGGCCGGTGTCGCGTCGTCGATCACCACATAGGTGGTGGATCTGATGGACGTTGCGTTCATCGCGCACTCGTACGCCAGTCGTCGGCCCAGTTGGCGAGTTGCCCGGATCGCGGCTGATGACGACGGCGCCCCGGAACCGTCGCAGAGGATGAGAACACGAACGCCCGGTACCGTGGCGGCGGCGTCGACCACCATCTCGGTGATCCGGTCCGCGTTTGCCTGGTGCGCGGCGTGCTCACGCCATCCGCCGAGTCCGCGCCGGGTTGCCCGAGATTCGGTGGTGACGATGACAAAGGCCTCGCGCGACCCGGGTGCCCGAAGTTCGCGTGGATCGGCGGTGGTGGCGACACCGTGGACGGCCAGTGCCGAACGAAGGGCCCCGCACAGGTGGTCGGGATATCCCACCAGCAACACTGACGGGGCTCGAGAAAATTACCCAGTGGTGCTCATCGAAATTCCCCACTCGTGAGGCGGTTCTACTGTAGCGGTCGGCGGATGGATCCGGCGGCGTTGCGGTGGCTTTCTGATCGGGCGTGGTGGTCTCGCAGGCGGTAGGAATCGCCGTCGAGTTTGAGCACGACCGAGCGGTGCAGGAGTCGGTCGAGCATGGCTGCGGCGACGGGGGTGTCGCCGAGGACTTCGCCCCATTCGGAGACGCTGCGGTTGGTGGTGATCACGATCGATGTCTTCAAATATCGTTGTGCCACAACCTGAAACAACGCTGAGGCAGCCTCGGCAGGCAACGGCAGATACCCCAGCTCATCAATCACGAGGAGCGTGGGGCCGGCGTAGAAGCGCATGCAGGTGGCCCATCGTCCTTCGATCGCTGCTTTGTGGCAGCGGGCGGCCAGGTCAGCGGCGGTGGTCACGTAGGTCCGGTAGCCAGCATGGACCGCTGCCCGGGCCAGACCGACCGCCAAATGCGTCTTTCCGGTCCCTGGTGGGCCCATGAGCAGCACGTTGGTCGCTGATTCGAGATACCCGCACGTGCCGAGTTCGGCAATCAGTGTGCGATCGACTCCGGGCGCGGCGTCGTAGTCGAACCCATCGAGTGTTGCCGGGGTGGGCAGGCTCGCGAACCGCAGTCGGCCGGCCAGGCGACGGGCCTGATTTTCTTCGACTTCTACGGCCAGGAGTTGTTCGAGCATGCCGGTCATCGACCAGCCTTCGCCCTGGGCTCGCTCGAGCATCCCTGGCAGGGCCTCAGCTGCTGCGTTGAGCTTGAGCACGGCGAGGTGATGTCGGAGTTGCTGGTAGACCGAGATCTCGGCTTGTGTGGCCGGTTCCGGCGCAGAGGCGGTGGTCGTGGTGGTTGCTTTGGTGCGTGTCATCGTAGGGTGGTCCTGTTCTGTGCGGCGCGTTCGTAGGCGCTCATATCGATCAGCGTCGCGGACTCGGCAGTTGCGGCGATTGTGTGGGAGTTGTTGTTCAGCAAAAGATCTGCAGCAGCGAGTGCATTCTTGCCCGGTGGGATCCGCTGTTTGCGGCGATGCGGTGGGCCACCGGCATTCGCCGTGGCCATGGCTTCGGTGTTCAGGGCGTGGACGTGGCCGTGGTCGCGGACCATCACCCCAGAGCCCTCGGCGGCCAGGCGGTGGCGGGCGATGACGATCCCGCCAGCGGTGGCGATATCGATATGGGCGGCGCCGAGCAGATAAGTCACGCTCACCTCGCCCATCGCGAGCTCCGGCGGCACCGAATACTGGTTGCCCTTCCACGCCACCAGCGCCTGCCGGTTCACCTTCCGCGTCTCGGTCAGGGTCGCTGGATACGATGAACTGGGCAGTGGCGCAAGGGGTTCACGCGCGGCGACCGTTGCGACGGTCGACTTTCCATCGGCAGTGACCCGCATCCGGGTGTCGCCGCGGCGGATGCAGAACGTGTCCAGACCCTTCTGGGCTTGTTCGACGGTGACATCGTCAGCCAGGGTCCGCCACCACCGCTGGGCGGCGATCCGGTTGGCTGCCTCCACGACACCTTTGCGGTTTCCGCGCCGCGGTGGGCAGATCGTCACACTGACTCCGTAGTACTTGGCGACTCCTGCGAAAGATGCTGTCACCGAACCCGAATCGGGATGGCAGACTGTGGCCATCCGGTCGAACCGCCACACTTTTGTGAGGCCGCCGTGCCGGCGGGCTGTCCGGTCGAGGCCGGCGATCAACGTCGGCTGGGTCATATCGGCGGCCAAGAAGCCGCGCCAGCGCCCCGAATGGGCCAACGACCCAACTAGTAGGTGCGCGGTTTTACCCCAACCCCACGACACTGGTGGGTCGGGAAGATCCACCCAATCCCATTGCGTCTCTTCACCGGCGGGGTGTTCGATAATGGCGTTGGGGCGGCTGGTCGCGGTCTGGCACTGCGGGCAGACCGGCCGCAGGTTCCGGGCCCGGATCTGGCGGGTCAGCGTTTGATAGGACTGGGTGTAGCCGAGGTCTTCGAGTTCGTCGCACAACGTCCGCGCCCACAGATGTGGGTCGTCGATCAGTCGTGCGGTGATGTAGGCGACGAACACCTCGAACGCATCCACTGCGCTTCGCGCCCGCACACCGGGCGAGCGGGTTCCATTCAGATAGGCGCGGACCGTTTTGCGGTCTCGGCCGGTATGGCGG
>NZ_DATCVM010000029.1:0-1513 GCF_036566845.1 Williamsia sp. | reverse complement strand
GACGAATACGTGCTGAGTTCTCTCGGACCTGAGCACGTTCCTTGGCTTGCTCCATCTTTTCCTGAGGTCATGGCCGCTCTTCGCGTTCGGGAGCCAGCGAACCCCGAGCTAGTTGCGGCGATCGACGACGAGCTCAGTGGGGCGCAGTTCTAGTGGGGACCTCCGGTGCGTTCGGTGGCTCAGGTGCGTGGTCTGGCACGGTGGATTCGCTCTACGATTCGGCCGACGCGCTGGGTGCAGCACCGGCTGCTCCATTGCCGACAGGGGTCCTTGCGGCGCTCGGCGGATCGCTCTCCCGTGGCGATCGTCGGGGCAAGTCGTACAACGTACAGGATCTCCTCCACGGCCGGCGAGGTCCAGTTGGGGCGTCAAGCTCCGGTGACGGTCGTGATTCCGGAAACGCCCCGCTCGCCCGGCAGGCGGCTCGCGGCTCGCTGGTGCTCGACGCGCTCCAATCAGTGCAGGCCGGAGAGGTGCCACACCTCACCGAGTATGGCGTCAACTTCTCAGGCCTAAACGGGCTCTCGGGCTTGGAACTCTTCAGCGAGCTGATGCGGCTGATCCTAGGACCCGCTGCGCACCCGGACGACGTGGCTCTTCGCCAGGCTCTGATGGCGACGATGCGGACAAGTGCGTCGGAGCCCGCGGGGTCGCTTGCCGACACGATCGGCCGATTCGTCAGCGAGCTTGCATGGCGAACCACCGTGGTGCAACTCACAGCGAGCCCCCGCCGAGGATCTGTCGTGAAGGCATCGCTTATCCGACTTGAGGAACGGGTACGCATGTACATCGGAGGAAAAGTGAGGCAGGTCACGAACCAACTCGTCAACGCGACGCCCCAAACGGTAGCCGACTTCGCATCTAGCCTGGCCGCGAAGGCGTGCCGGCTCTTCGGCAAGGAGACCGAGACACCGTGACCGGCCGAATCATCGAAGTGCTCCCGGCGGCGTCAACCTCGACGACCGGGGACATCGTTCTATTCTGGCCGTCGGACGGCGAGCCGCTGACGAACATCGCCTCCACGCTGTCGTGGGATCTGCCCGACTTTGCAGCCGCTGCCCCAGCCGCTCGAGACTTCTTCCGCATCGCCGCCGCGGCGTACCTCGCGGACACGGCTGTGTCCAAGCCAGACGTTTCTCTCCACCGCAACATCGATCTGGTGGTTCACGTCGAGGAGCCCGACACCTGGGGAAGCGCGCTGTCACAGATCGCCGACCTGCTGAACTGGCTGACAGGAGATGCGTGGAATCTGAGCTTGCGTGGTCACGACGCCGCCCTGCCGTTGGCGGTCGGCATCCCGGTCGCGCGTGTGCAGCTCCTCTCTGGCGGGCTCGACTCGCTATGTGGTGCGGCGATCGGGCTTCGAGACAACGTAGACGTGAAGTTCATCGGCCACCGAGACGTGTCGCGTGCGGTGCGGCACTCGCAGAACGGCATCGCGGACGCGCTTGGAGTGCAGCAGGCGTATGACCGGCACGAGTTCTACCTCCGCGAAACCACCGCTCGCAAAAAT
>NZ_DATCVM010000028.1:0-76939 GCF_036566845.1 Williamsia sp. | reverse complement strand
GGACAACAACTCTCCACCGACCCGCACACGCACACGCACACCACACGCTGATACCGCACCCCGATCTCGTACCGTTGCCAAACATCAACGCCGACAACAAGAACGACACCGCAACCGACTACGCCGAGAATCCGCCGACGAACCTGATTGACCAACGGTGACGCTAGCGTGGTGCGTCGGGGCCTTCGAGGATGGTCACGGCCGAAACGGCGGTGGGCCCACCGAGGTTGTGTGCCAGACCGACATTGGCGCCGTCGACCTGATTGATGGCGTTGCCGCGCAACTGGTCGAACAGTTCGACACACTGAGCGACACCGGTCGCGCCCGGCGGGTGCCCCTTCGACTTCAGACCGCCGCTGGGATTCACCGGCATGGAGCCGCCGACGGAGGTGTCACCGGCTTCGAGGAGCTTGTAGCCCTCGAAGCGATCGGCGAAGCCCAGGTCTTCGTAGCTCATGATCTCAACGCCGGTAAAGAAGTCGTGCACCTCGGCGACGTCTACGTCGGCGGGAGTCATCCCGGCCATCGAGAACGCCTGCTTGGCCGCACGGACGGTGGCCGGGAACGTTGTCATGTCCGTCTTGTGCTGGTGCATGACCGAATCCAGGCCCAGACCCACACCCCGGACCCACACGGGCCGGTCGGTGTATCGGTCGACGACGTCTTCGGCGGCCAGGATCAATGCCGCCGCGCCATCACTCTGCGGGGCACAGTCATAGATTCCGAACGGCGTCACCACAGTCGGGGCTTCGAGGGCCTGTTCCATGGTGATCTCGAACCGCAGCCGCGCCTTGGGGTTGTTGACACCTTGACGATGGTTCTTCACCGCGACCATCGCCATGTGTTCGCGGGTGGCCGGCGACTCGTGGAGATAGCGGCTGACGTGCAGGGCGAATCCAGCCGGGGCAACCAAGCCCAGCGGGTAGTCCCACGCCATATCTCGCGAGGTTGCCTCCCATTCCCACAGCATGTCCTTCGAAGCGGTCTCCCGAAGTTTGTCGGC
Source organism: Williamsia sp. (assembly GCF_036566845.1). Lineage (GTDB taxonomy): Bacteria > Actinomycetota > Actinomycetes > Mycobacteriales > Mycobacteriaceae > Williamsia. The sequence continues at coordinate 75,936 of NZ_DATCVM010000028.1, read as the reverse complement.
GCCCATCACGAGCGCCACATCGAAAGCACCGGAGGCGATGCCGAACAGAGCATTACGGACGGCATCGTTGCCGGTGGCACACGAATTCTCGACACGGGTGACCGGAATGTCTGGCAGACCAAGCGAATCCGCGAGGATTCCGGACGGGAACCCGTCGGTGGTTCCCATGGCACCGAACCACGCGGCCTGCAGGTCATTCTTGTTGATGCCTTTGTCCACACTGGCCGCGGCTTCCGCATAGGCCATCGGCAGCAGATCCTTGATCCCGAGGGCAAAGTGTTCGGCGAACGGGGTCATACCCGCACCGACTACTGCAACCTTCCTCATACCGCTGCTCCTTCCACAACAAGTTCCGGCTCAAATGCGTAGCCGTAGTCGGGAACCCCCGACCGCATGGCCACCCGGCGCAGCGCCAGCCGCCCTCGATCACCGATACCCACGGACCCGGGGTCGGCACCGGTCACCTTCACCAGTGCACGCACGTTCACGTCTTCGAGTTCGACGATCACCAGTGAGTAGGGGGTCTTCAACCCCGGTACCGGCACGTGCACCGTGACGCCGGTGTACACGGTTCCGGTCCGCGGTAGCGGTACGAGTTCGTATTCGGTCTGCAGGGCCGAGTCATCGGAGACCTGGTAGCGCGGAGGGAAGTCGAGATGCTCTGAGTCGGCGTATTTGCCTGCCTCCCAACGCACCTTTGCCTCGAACGCGCGCTCGTACGCCGCCAACGAGATCGGGATCTCGTTGCCCGGGATGTACGTCGTCTCCAGCTTGGGCCGGGCCTCGGGTTCGCGGCGATGCAGCACGACCGACCCGGCAGCAACCGTGATCCCGGACAGGCTCGCCTGTTCCACGGCGGCCAGCGGACCGGTCGTCTCGGATTCGGCCATCGCCGCCAGGGCGAACAGGCCCGAGCTGGCTCCCACCGTCGGCAGATGCACCGAGAAGCCGGGGCTCAGTTCTGTTGCCCGCTTGTGGTCCACTCCCGCAACGGCAGTCGGATGATCCAGCCACGCCGCGGCCAGCGACGCCACCAGACCACGGTCGTGCAGCAACCGCGGGTCGCCGTAGTCGTGAACGGCACCGGTGGACGAATCGCGTGTGCGGACCGGAAGGCTGCGCGCCACCCGGGCCGAGGTGCGCACGTGCAGACCACAATCGGAGGTCAGGGCGGCAGCCGCTCCGGCCGGATCGAGGTCCACACCGATGACGAGCGTCCGCTGGCGCGCCGAGCTCAGAGCGTCGAGCGCTGCCGGTGCGCCACCGAGACGCTCGGTCACCTCCAGCTCGGGATCGAGATCGAGCCCGGCGAGAAGCACCGCAGCATTGCTGCTTTCGAGCAGTGGGAGGTCACGGGTGACGAGGACAACCGAATCAACCGTGCCTCCCTTGCTGAGCGCGGCTCGACCCGCCTCCACCGCCATCGTGATGGCGTCCTCGTCGTCACCGGCGATGCGGTGATCCGAGGTACCCCACGGCGGCAGGTACGTCCCAATGGAGGCGATGTAAGGCATTGATTTCTCCCGAGTTACCTAGGTGACCGCGCCGGCGGTCTTCAGTTCGATTATGCGGTCCCAGTCCAGTCCGATTTCCATCAGGATCTCGTCGGTGTGGGCGGCGAACTCCGGGGCCGGTGAGGTTTCCGTGGCAGCCACGTCGAATTGGACCGGGGTGGAAACCAATTCGATCTCACCGGCCTGGACGTAGTAGTCGTTGGCCCGGACCTGTGGGTCTGCACTGACCTGGAACGAATCCTGCACCGGTGCCCACGGTCCGGCGAGCGTGCCGAAGCGTACGGTCCAGTCCTCCAGCGTGCGGCCCTTGATCGCCTCGCGCAGGATTGCGACCGCGGCTTCGGTGTTGGCCGAGATGTCCTTGCCGGTGGCGAAGCGTGGATCGTCGATGAGTTCCGGCCGATCGATATGCCGGCAGACATCGGCCCAGAACTTCGACGGCTGCATCATGATGAACGAGATGTACCGGCCGTCGGCCGTCTCGTACACACCGGTCAGCGGATTCACGGGCGAACCGTGCACGCCGGGAACCGGCGCAACCATCGGCTCTTTGAGGTGTGCGGACAAGGCGATGCCATGCCCCATCGACCACATTCCGCTGCCGAGTAGAGACACGTCCACCACCGAGGGTTCACCGGTGCGTTCCCGCTTGAGCAGTGCAGCGGTGACGCCGCCGGCCAGGTTGGTCCCGGAGATCGTGTCACCGTAGGCCGGCCCCGGAGGCGCGATCATGCCCTCGGTCCCGGGCGGCGTGATCGATGCGGCCGTACCGGCCCGGCACCAGAACGCGGTCATGTCGTATCCGCCGCGGTTCGACTCTTGTCCGCGGGGTCCCAGGGCACTGCCGCGGGCGTAGATGATCTTCGGGTTGATCGCCCGGATGTCGTCGACGTCGATCCCGAACTTGGCACGATGATCGGGCAGGAAGCTGGTCAGGAAGACATCTGCCTTCTTGACCAGTTCGATCAGGACTTCCTTGCCTTCCGGCACCGACATGTCCAGGCCCAGGCTGCGCTTGCCGCGGTTGGCATGCTCGACATTCGGGTTGGGGTCGCCGACGACAACCATGGTGCCCGTCTGGCGCAGGCCGCGTTGTGGATCGCCGGTCACGGCGTGTTCGATCTTGATGACCTCGGCACCCCAATCGGACAGCACGGCGCCGGCCGACGGGACGAAGCCGTACATCGCGACCTCGAGGACGCGGATACCTTCGAGTGGTTTCACGATGCGGCCACCGGAGATGCGAAGGCCTTGATCTCGAGGAACTCCTCGAGTCCGGCGGTACCCATCTCGCGGCCGAGACCCGACTGCTTGTAGCCGCCGAAGGGCACGTCGGCACTGAAGTAGTTGCCTCCGTTGATGCTGAACGTACCGGTGCGGATCCGGCGGCCGATCGCCAGTGCCCGGTCCTCGTCGGCGCTGATGACGCCGCCGGACAGGCCGAACTGCGAATCGTTCGCGATCTGAACGGCGTGCTCGTCGTCGTCGAACGGGATCACGGCCAGTACCGGCCCGAAGACCTCGTCCTGAGCGATCTCGCTGGACGGATCCACGTTCGCCAGCAGGGTCGGCTTGTAGAAGTAGCCGGGGCTGACGGATTCGCCACCGAAGGCCAGCGTCGCACCGGCGGCCACGGCCCGCTGCACCATTCCGTCAACCTTGTCGCGCTGCCGCTCGCTGATCAACGGTCCCATGTAGGTCTTCGGGTCCGTCGGATCACCGAATGTCACCCGCTGCATCATCGCCGCGACCATCGCGACGAGCTCGTCATGCTTGGAACGCGGGACCAGCAGACGGCTGGTCAGGGCGCAACCCTGGCCGGCGTGCGAACAGATGCTGAACGCCGCGAACTGGGCGGCCATCTGCATGTCGGCGTCGTCGAGCACGATCAGAGCCGACTTCCCGCCGAGCTCGAGGAACACGCGCTTGAGGCTATCGGCAGCGGCAGCCATGATCTTGCGGCCGACCGGGGTGGATCCGGTGAAGGTCACCACGTCCACATCGGCATGGGTGGTCATCACCTCTCCGACCGCTACCTCGGTCGAGGACAGGACGTTGACGACGCCGGCCGGGATATCGGTGTGCTCGGCGATCAGCTCACCGAGTGCGAGCGTCAGCAGCGGTGTGTCCGGCGCGCCCTTGAGGATCACCGTGCAACCGGCGGCCAGAGACGGTGCGAGCTTGGCGAGGGCCAGCTGCGTCGGATAGTTGTAGGCGGCGATGGCCGAGACCACGCCCGCGGCCTCCTTCTCGACCCACCGGCGATGCTTCTGGCCACGGATGTCGATCTCACCGAGGTCCTCGGTCATCGGGTACTCACGGAGCAGATCCGCGTAGAACTTGATGATCCCGATCGGCACGTCGAGCTGATTGCCGTGCGTGAGAATCCGGGTGGCGCCGACTTCGGCCATGGTCAGTTCGCGCAGCTCTTCGGCATTGTCGAGCATGGCCTGATGGAGCTGGTCGAGGCATTTGATGCGTAGTTCGGTGTTCGTGGACCAGTCGGTGTGATCGAAGGCTTGACGCGCGGCGGTGACGGCAGCCTCGGCCTCGCCCACTCCGGCGTCGGGAGCGTAGCCGTACACCTCTTCTGTGGCCGGGTTGATCGAGGCGAACTCCTTGTCGAGAGCCACCAACTCCCCACCGATGAGCAGACGTTTGCGAACCACGTCGCCCTTCACGTCAGTTCCTGCGGTCGCCACTGCTTCCTGGGCTGGCATTGCGCCTCCTCAAAATTTGTGAAAACTTCATTCTCAAATATGACCAACGCCACATTCGCCTAATTCGGACTGTAGCAAGATTTGGGAAGGACGCCTACCCCCGGTGGCAGACGGCAACCGCCCGCCGAAACGGACAAAAGGCGCAGAGCAAACGCATCAAACTCTTGCAGACTGCTACATTTCGAGAGTATCGTTCTCGCAAATAGAAAGGGAGATTCTTGTGATTGAGACAACAGCCCTCAGCCCCGCACTGGGAGTCCAGGTCCATGGCGTCGAAGATCTGCTCGACGATGTAGTGGCCGCACAGTGCCTCGAGGCGCTCAAATGGCGAGGTGTCCTTCTCATCCGTGGACTGAATCTGAGCGACGAAGAGCAGGTGGCGTTCAGCCGCAAGCTCGGGCCGGTCCTGGCCCCGGGCGGACAAGAGGTCTTTGTCGTCTCCCTCAACCCCGAGAAGTCTCGCTCGGCCGAGTACCTCAAGGGCACGCTCTTCTGGCACATCGACGACACCACCAACGACATCCCCGCCAAGGCCACGATGCTGACCTGCAAGCACGCGGCGATGGTCGGCGGCGGCACTGAATTCGCCAGCACCTACGCGGCGTACGAAAGCCTGTCGGACAACGAGCGCAAGCGTTACGAAGGTCTGCGCGTGGTGCACAGCTTCGAGGCCGCCCAACGTCTCGTGCATCCCGATCCGAGCCCCGAGATGCTCGCCGGCTGGCGCAAACTGCCCACCCACGAGACGTCGCTGGTCTGGGACCGCAAGGACGGCCGCAGGTCCCTGGTCATCGGGGCCACCGCCGATCACGTTGTCGGCATGCGCCCGGAAGAGAGCCGTGAGCTGCTCGACGAACTACTGGCGTACACCACGCAAGAGCGCTTCTCGTACACCCACGAATGGCAGGTCGGCGACGTGGTGATCTGGGACAACACCGGAATGCTGCATCGCGCACTGCAATACGACCCCAGCTCCGAACGCGAGATGCACCGCACCACGATGGCAGGAAGCGAAGCATGGGCGTGAAAACAGCAGTTGTCACCGGGGGTAGCTCCGGCATCGGTCACGCAGTTGTCGAGCGACTTGTCGCCGACGGCTATAACGTCGCCTCGTTCGATCGGACGCCCAGCGAAGAGAAGAACACCTACACCGTCGACGTCACCAATCGTGAGCAGATCGACGCTGCGTTGACAGAGGTTCGCGACACCTTCGGGCCGGTCACCGTCTTGGTCAATGCGGCCGGCATCGACAGCTTCGGCCGCTTCGTCGACCTCGACTTCGATGAGTGGAAGAGGATCATCGATGTCAACCTCCACGGCACCTACCACTGCATCCAGGCAGCACTGCCCGACATGCTGAAGGCCAAGTGGGGCCGGATCGTCAACATCTCGTCATCCAGTGCGCATTCGGGCCAGCCGTACATGGCCGCGTATGTCTCGGCCAAGTCTGCAGTGAACGGACTGACCAAGTCGTTGGCCCTCGAGCTGGGCCAGGTCGGCATCACCGTGAACGCCGTTCCGCCGGGCTTCGTCGACACCCCGCTCCTGCGGAGTGCTGAGGGTCAAAAACGCCTCGGCGGCACCGTCGAAGAGCACATCCTCCGGACCCCGGTCCGCCGGGTCGGACGGCCGGAAGACATCGCCAACGCCTGCGCTTTCCTGATCTCCGAGGACGCGAGCTACATCACCGGGCAGATTCTCGGCGTCAACGGTGGCCGCAACACATAAGTAGGAGCATCGGCCACCCGCCGGTGTTGATCGTTCCAACAGTTGAAGATCGGAAGGGTATTTCATCATGGGTCGTGTAGAGGGCAAAGTCGCGTTCATCACGGGAGCAGCACGAGGACAGGGCCGCAGCCACGCGGTCCGCTTGGCAGAAGAGGGCGCGGACATCATCGCCGTCGACATCTGCACGGACTTCGAAACCATCGGATACCCGATGGCCACGCCGGAAGACCTCGCAGAAACCGCCAGATTGGTCGAGAAGCACGATCGTCGGATCGTGACCATCCAGGCCGACGTCCGCGACGCGGCCCAGATGAAGGCTGCGGTCGAGACCGGTATCACCGAGCTCGGTCGGCTCGACATCGTTGTGGCACAGGCGGGTATCGCCGGCATGAAGGGCGAGCCGCGGTGGCAGAGCTTCACCGACGTCATCAATACGAACCTCGTCGGAACCATCAACGCGATCTCGGCTGCACTGCCCCACCTCAAGGAAGGCGCGTCGATCATCGCCACCGGCTCCACTGCGGCGCTGATGGACACCAGCAAGGTTGATGAGCCGGGTAAGGATCCAGGCGGCGTGGGCTACGTCTACTCCAAGCGAGCACTGACCGAGTACGTCCACAACCTCGCGCTGCATATCGCCCCAGAGGGCATCCGCGCCAACGTGATTCACCCCACGAACTGCAATACTCCGATGCTGCAGAGCGAGCCGATGTACCGTTCATTCCGTCCCGACCTGGAGCATCCGACGCGCGCAGACGCCGAGCCGGTGTTCGGTGTGCAGCAGGCGATGCGGATTCCGTTCATCGAGCCCTTGGACATCAGCAACATGGTGCTGTTCCTGGCGTCCGACGAAGCCCGCTATGTCACCGGCACTCAGCAACGTGTCGACGGCGGCGGTTACCTGAAGTGGTACGGCGTCCACTTCTGATTCGGGATCCACTTTCCCAGCCCACCATTTCAACCAATCGAGGAGATCCACAGTGAAGGTGCACGTCGACGCAGACAAGTGCCAGGGCCACACGCTTTGCGCGATGATCGCGCCCGAATCGTTCGAATTGGATGACATCGACGGTCATTCGTCGGCCATCACCGAAGATGTGCCGGCCGAGCATGAGAAGAGCGTTCGCGAAGCGTTCGCCTCATGCCCGGAACGAGCAATCTCCATCACCGAATAGCAGCCCCCTCCAGACCTATTCGGCAGCCCGCACATCTGAGAAAGGACGGCGCCCATGACCGTTGACGACGTCACCCGAGACGCCCGCAAGTCACCCACATTTCAATTCGAACGACATGCGCCCCACTACCGCGACGAGTTCGAAGAAGTCACCCAGAAGATGCAGTCGGAATGCCCGATTGCCTGGAGTGACACCTATGGCGGCCATTGGGTTGCCGCAGGCAACAAAGAGGTCTTCGAGCTCGCCCGTTGCCCCGTGGTGTCCACCGACCACGATGTATCCGGCGAGGGCAGCGGATACAAGGGCATCTCTATCCCGACCCCGGAGCGCGCCAACGGTCTTCGTGGCGGCATCCTGGAGATGGACGACCCCGACCACAAGAACTACCGCGCCATCCTCAACCCGTACCTGTCACCGGCTGCGGTGAAGGCGTGGATCCCGTTCATCGACGACGTCGTGCATGCGTGCCTCGACGAAAAGATCGAGTCGGGACGTATCGACTTCGTCGACGAGCTCGCCAACATCGTGCCCGCCGTCCTGACCCTGGGCATGATGGGCATCCCGCTGGAGAAGTGGACCCTGTACAACGAGCCCGTTCACGCCGCGGTCTACACCCCGCCGGACTCCCCGGACATCGCACGGGTCAACGAGATGCACCGCACCATGGGCATCGACCTGTTCACCAATCTTGCTGAGATCAAGGCGAATCCGCGTCCCGGACTGATTCATGCACTGGTGACGGCCGAGATCGACGGGGAACCTTTGCCGGACATGGAGATCTTCGGCAATCTCGGCCTCCTGATCGGTGGTGGTTTCGACACCACCACCGCGCTGACCGCCCATGCCCTCGAATGGCTGTCGGAGAATCCCGAAGCCCGCCAGAACCTCAGCGAGGATCGAGATGAACTGCTCGACTCCGCCACCGAGGAATTCCTGCGGTACTACACGCCGGCGCCGGGTGACGGGCGTACCGTCGCCGCGGACATCGAGATCGAGGGCAAGGAGTTCAAGGAAGGTGACCGATTGTGGCTGTCCTGGGCGATGGCCAATCGCGATCCCGAGGTGTTCGACGATCCCAATGAGGTGATCCTCGACCGGGGTGCCAACCGGCACTACAGCTTCGGACTCGGCTTGCATCGTTGCGCCGGCTCCAATGTCGCCCGGACCGTGTTCAAACGGATGCTGCTCGCCGTCCTCGACCGCCTCCCCGACTACAAGTGCGACCCAGAGGCGACCGTGCACTACGACACCATCGGTGTCATCCAGGGTATGCGGCATCTACCGGCGGACTTCACGCCCGGCAAGAGGATCGGCGACGGCTTCGACGCCACCCTCGTCAAACTGCAGAAGCTGGTCGACGACACCCGTCTGGCAGAGCCCGCGGTCATCGCGAAGGCACGTACCGCTTCAGCCGGATAGTCCTGTAGAACAAACGATCTGACAGCGCAGAACAAGGACGCGACACCGACCGTCACGCTGACGCAGGCGTGGCGGTCGCTGTCGTAGTTCCAACTAGGAGGCACAGTGGCCGAAACGACAGGACGTCCCCTGCCGTTGCTCACCAGCGACAACGAGTTCTTCTGGACCTCGGGCTCTGATGGCTCGCTACGAATCCAGGAGTGTCAGAGCTGCTCATCACTGATCCACCCGCCGCAGCCGGTGTGTCGTCATTGCCGCGGGCGCGAGCTCGCACCACGAGTCGTCTCGGGCTACGCCACCCTCATCGGATTCACCGTCAATGAACGATTCCCCCTGCCCGGTATGCCGACGCCGTTTGTGATCGCCCAGGTCGCGCTCGAAGAAGATCCTCGAATCCGGCTGACCACCAACACTGTTGACTGCGACCCCGCCGATCTCACACTCGGTATGCGCATGGAGGTCCGCTTCGAACAGAGCGGCGACGTCTGGTACCCACTGTTCCGGCCAACCGCAGAACAGGCCTCGGGACCTGCGGCACTCCCCCACGACGAAATCGAACCCCAAGACTTCCACAAGCATGTTCGGCCGATGGCCACCACCGAGAAGTTCGAGGACAAAGTCGCGCTCACCGGCGTCGGAGCATCCGAGATCGGTCGCCGTCTGATGGTCTCGCCGCTGTCGCTGACCATCACGGCCTGCGAACGTGCGGTGGCCGATGCGGGTCTGACGATGGCCGACATCGACGGAATCGCCAGCTACCCGGGCGCCGGAAACGTCGGCGGATTCGGTGAGGGCGGCGGCGTCCAGTCCGTTGAGGCCGCACTCGGCATTCATCCGACCTGGTACAACGGCGGTATCGAGACGTTCGGCCCCGGTGGATCCGTCATCGCCGCCATGATGGCCGTGGCAAGTGGGCTCGCCACCCACGTGCTCTGCTACCGAACGTTGTGGGAGTCCACACACGGTGAATTGATGAAGCAGGGCAAGCTGTCTCATGCCGGCGGTCAACGTGTCAGCGGCTACATCATGCCGTTCGGTGCCATGTCCGCCTCACATACTTTGGCGATGAATGCACAGCGCCACATGCAGCGCTACGGCACCACCCGCGAGACCCTCGGCTGGATCGCACTGAACCAGCGCGCAAATGCCGCACGCAATCCGACCGCCATCTACCGCGACCCCATGACCATGGACGACTACCTGTCGGCCCGCACCATCACCACACCGTTTGGTCTCTACGACTGTGATGTGCCCTGCGACGCCTCGATTGCCGTCATCGTCTCGGCGAAGGACGCCGCAGCCGATCTGGCGAAGCCGCCGGTGTACGTCGAGGCCGTGGGCACCCAGATCCTCGAACGCATCGAATGGGACCAGAGCACGCTGACCCATGAGCCGCAGGTCCTCGGCCCCTCCGCCCACATGTGGTCGCGAACCACGTTGCGCCCCGGCGATATCGACACCGCACAGTTGTACGACGGATTCAGCTTCAACTGTCTGTCCTGGCTCGAGGCGCTCGGATTCTGTGAAATCGGGGAGGCAAAGGACTTCCTCGACGGCGGCAAGAACATCGCCATCGGCGGTGAGGTCGCGGTCAATACGCACGGTGGTCAGCTCTCCCACGGACGCACCCACGGTATGGGCCTGATCGCAGAAGCGATCACCCAGCTTCGCGGTGAGGGCGGTGACCGCCAAGTGCCCGGCGCCAAGACCGCGATTGCCAGCAGTGGTGGTCTGACACCCGGCGGCGTGATGTTGTTGAGGTCGACCCCGTGACCGCCGTGGAAATGGACACGGTCGACGTGCCGGTCGCCCAAGTCGTCGACGTTCATGGGACCCCGTCGTCAGGTTTGCTTCTCGCCGTGCCGAATCCGCGCGGCGTCATCGTGGCGCTGCATGGTGGCGCATCAAAATCTGCCTACTACGACTGCCCAGGCTTTCCACGGCACTCACTTCTGCGAACCGGGGCCGCAAACAGCTTTACCGTTCTGGCCCTGGACCGTCCGGGATACGAGGCGTCGTTCGAGTTCGTCGACCGATTCACCACACCGGAGCAGCGCGTCGACTGGGCCTACGCCGCAGTCGATGCGCATCTCGGATCACGGTCGCGGGGCGCGGGCACCTTCATCCTGGCCCACTCGGTGGGATGCGAGCTCGGCGTGCGAATGGCGGCCGACGTCCGAGGCCGCGACCTGCTGGGTATCGAGCTGTCGGGAACTGGAACCGAACATCAGCCCAAGGCCGCTTCGGTCCTGGTTCCGCGGGACACCAAAGTGGCCAAACCCGACGGCGCCGGGGTCCGCGAGCTGCTGTGGAATCCCGCCCGCCTGTATCCGCCGGAACTGTCCGGCGGCGGACCGATTTCCGCCCCCGGTCCCAAATACGAGTATGAGGTGGTGCGGGACTGGCCGCGGATGAACTTCCCCGATCTCGCGGCGCAGATCCAGGTGCCAGTGCATTTCACCGCCGGCGAGTTCGAGAATGTGTGGCGCAATGACCCCGACGCCCTTCATGACATCGGGGCACTGTTCACGATGTCTCCGCGCGTCGAGGTGGAGCAGCAGTTCGACGGCGGACACAACCTGAGTCTCGGCTACACGGCGATGGCGTACCACATGAACATCCTGTCGTTCGTCGAAGAGTGCATCAACGACGCGAATCGTCCAGGGCACTGAGCACTTTCAACCAGAAGGAGTAACGATGCGAGTCGGATTCATCGGCCTCGGAAGCCAAGGCGGCGCGATGGCCCGCCGGATCGTGGACGCCGGCTATGAGACAACTCTGTGGGCCCGGCGCGCGGAGTCGCTCGAGCCCTACGGTGACACCGCGGCGAAGACTGCCGGTTCACCGGCCGAGCTCGGCGCGGCGAGCGACCTCGCCTGCGTCTGCGTGGTCAACGACGCCGACGTCCGGGAAGTTGTCGACGGGCCCCAGGGAATCCTTCGCGGGATGAGCGCGGGCGGCGTCATCGCAGTGCACTCGACCGTCCACCCGGACACCTGCCGTGAGCTGGCCGAGAAGGCTGCCGCGCAGGGTATCTCGCTGGTTGATGCACCGGTCAGCGGTGGCGGCATGGGCGCGGAGGCCGGAACGCTGCTGGTCATGGTGGGTGGCGACGATGACATTGTCGCCCGTGTGCGGCCGGTCTTCGAGACGTACGCAGATCCTGTTGTTCATCTCGGCGGGGTCGGCGCCGGTGAAGTCGCGAAACTCCTCAACAACCTGCTCTTCACCGCGAACTTGTCCACCGCGTCCAGCACGCTGGCGCTCGGCGAACAACTCGGTGTCGACCCCACCCGGCTGGCCGCTGTATTGGCATCCGGATCAGCAAACAGCTTTGCCCTGGGCCGAATCGCCAACACCGCAGGATCACTGGACCAGATCGCACAGCACGCCGGTGAGTTGCTCCGCAAGGACGTCACATTGGTCGCCGGTCTTGCCGACGCCGCCGGCACCACGGTCGGTTCTGTTCTGGATGCGGCTGACGCCACCCTCGCCCAGATGAACCACCCACGACTGGAGTCATGATGCGCATCGGATTCGTCGGCACCGGCCGCATGGGGCTGCCCATGGTGCGCCGCCTCGTGAGCGCCGGACATCAGGTCCGTGCCCTGGTCCGCAGCGACCAGGCACGTGGCGACGTCACCGACGCGGGCGCCCGGCCGGTCACCGATGTCAGCGAGGTCGCCACCGACGCCGAAGTGGTGATCATCTGTGTGTTCACCGATGAACAGGTCCGCGACATCTGCCTCGATGGTCCGCTGATCTCCTCGATGGCCCCGGGCTGCGTATTGGTGTTGCACACCACGGGTAGCCCGGTCACTGCAGAAAAGATCTCGGATCACGCCCAGTCTTTCGGTGTGCGCGTGGTCGATTCCCCGGTCAGCGGCGGTCCGCACAACATCGCGGCCGGCGACCTCACCCTTTTCGTCGGCGGCGACGCCGAGACCGTCGACCGCGTCCGTCCGGCCCTGCAGAGTTACGCCGAACCGATCCTGCATGTCGGGTCAATCGGCACCGGTCAGCGGGTCAAATTGGTCAACAACGCATTGTTCGCGGCGCAGATCGGATTGCTGCGCGAGGGCGTTCGTCTCGGTGCCGAGCTCGGCGTAGACGAATCGACCCTGCTCAGCGCTCTCCCACACGCCAGCTCCAACAGCCGTGCGCTGGCCGGTGTTTCGGCGCGCGGATCGGTTGCCGCATTCAGCGAAGCCGTCGGCGAGTTCGTCAGCAAAGACGTGAGCGTTGTCCGTACGGTCGCCCGCGAGCTCGGTGGGCAACTCGGGGTGATCGACGAAGTGATCGGTGACCAACTCGGAGCCGTCAAGCCCTGATTCGACTTGACCAAGGACTTCCCATGGAGATGACACCAAGCCACCACGCGTACCTGACGCCAGAGGCACCGGCCATCGTGATGGGCAACAGCGGCGAGGTGGTCACGTACGCTCAGCTCGAGGACCGGTCGATCCGGTTTGCGCGAGCCCTGGGTGAGCGCGGGTTGCAGCCGGGTGATCACATCGCGATCCTGATGGAGAACACCAGCTCCTTTCTCGAGATCACCTGGGCTGCACAGCGTTCGGGACTCTACTACACAGCCATCAACCGGCACCTGCGTACCGATGAGGTCCAGTACGTTCTCGATGACTGTGGCGCCCTTGCACTTGTCGCCAGTGCGTCGGTCGCCGATGTTGTCGCCGATCTCGATCTGTCCCGACTTCGCGCGAAGTTCGCCGGCGCGGGCGAGATCGACGGCTTCGAATCGTACGACGACGTCTTGTCCACGACCCCGGGATCTCCGCTCGAGAATGAGCGTGAGGGCCGTGAGATGCTGTACTCCTCCGGCACCACCGGACGCCCAAAAGGGGTCCGGAAACCGCTGTCCGGGCACACCTTCGGGGATCCCACGTCGGCCCCAGTCCTCATCGCAAAGGGAATGATCGATCGCAGTTCCAGCGGCAACGTGGTGTACCTGTCACCGGCACCGCTCTATCACGGTTCACCACTGGTCTTTTCGATGTCCTGGCATCGGGCCGGGGCCACTGTCGTGGTGTTGGAAGATTTCGATCCACGTCGATGCCTTGAACTGATCGAGCAGTACGGCGTCACGGACGCGCAGTTCGTACCCACCATGTTCGTCCGGATGCTCCGGCTACCCGTTGACGAACGTAAGAAGTACAACCTGTCGAGCCTGCGCAGCGTCATGCATTCGGCCGCCCCATGTCCGGTTGCGGTGAAACGCCAGATGCTCGACTGGTGGGGGCCGATCATCAGCGAGTACTACTCGGGCACTGAAGATGTCGGGGCCACCGCCATCACCGCCACCGAATGGCTGGCCCATCCGGGTTCGGTCGGCCGGCCGATGCAGCCCTGCCACATCGTCGACGAGTACGGCAACGAGCTACCGGTGGGCGAGTCCGGTGTTGTGTATTTCGAAGGCGGTCGTCCCTTCGAATACCACAATGATCCGGAGAAGACCGCGTCGGTGGCGAACACCCGCGGGTGGCGGACCATCGGTGACATGGGATACCTCGACAGCGAGGGATACCTGTACCTCACCGACCGCAAGGCCCACATGATCATCTCCGGCGGCGTGAACATCTATCCGCAGGAAACCGAGAACATGCTCGCGTCCCATCCGGCGATCGCCGATGTGGCCGTCATCGGCGTCCCCGACGAGGAGATGGGCGAGTCGGTCAAGGCTGTTGTGCAGCTGATTGATCCAGAAGCCGCCGACGATCAGCTGGCGGTCGACCTGATCGCCTACTGCCGCAACGAGCTCGCGACCTACAAATGTCCACGCAGCATCGACTTCGTCGCCGAACTGCCGCGTGATCCGAATGGAAAACTGTACAAGCGGCGGCTCCGCGAACTGTACTGGGACGGGCGCGACAGCCTCATCCTCTGACCCGCAATCCGAGTTAGTCCACCACCGAGTAGACCGAGGTTATGATGCGATTCATCTTCCACTACCCAGAGCCCGGCGGACCCGACGCCAATCTCTTCGCCGCCGGCCCGTTGACCGAGGTCGCAGTTGCGGTGGAACAGGCCGGATTCGATGGGTTGTCGCTGAGTGAGCATCCGATCCCCGGCGCGAAGTGGCTCGACACCGGCGGGCATCAGACGCTGGATCCTTTTGTGGCGCTGAGCTTTGTCGCCGCCGCCACCAGCCGGATCAAGGTCCTCACCTATCTTGCGGTCGCGCCGTACCGTAATCCGTTGTCGCTGGCCAAGTCGGCGTCAACGCTCGACACCTTGTCGGGTGGCCGTTTGATCCTGGGCCTGGGCACCGGGTATCAGAAGAGCGAGTTCTTCGCGCTCGGCGTCGACATCAACGAACGCAATGCGCTGTTCGACGAAGCTCTCGATGTTCTCCCGTTGCACTGGAGCGGGGAGGCATTCAGCTACCAGGGTTTGCATTTCGACGCCCGTGACGTCCGGTCGCTGCCCCGACCCGTCCAGGATCCGATTCCGATCTGGGTCGGCGGAAACTCCAAGCTGAGTCGTCGCCGGGTGTCCGAACGCGCGCAGGGCTGGATGCCGATGTCCGGTGGTGCGCAACTCAGCTCCACGGCGCGCACCCCGGAACTGGGTTCGAGTTCAGAGTTGGGTGACAAGATCTCGGAGATGCGCGAAACCGCCGCGGACGCCGGACGCACCGAACCGATCGACGTTCTCTACTCCTACCAGGCCGACGGGCTGCCCACGCCGGCAGTCGATGCCGACCGCCACCGCGAGAACTTTGCCGAGCTCGAAAAGGCCGGTGTCACCTGGATAGTCGTCTCGCACCCGAGCGGGTCATCGTACAGCGATACCACCGAGTTCCTCGACGCCTTCGGCTCGACCTATCTGTCATGACCTGGTTTGAGGAACGCGCCCGTTTGGGCGGCACCGTTGCTGTGATCACGGGCGGTGCAGGCGGTCTCGGTGAAAGCATCGCGGCCGACCTCGTCGCCAACGGGGTTCGGATTGCCGTCATCGACATCGATCCCACCGCGGTCGACGCACTGCGAAAGAGCCTGTCCGACGCCGGGTTCGAGGCGATCGTGCACCACGGGGACGCCCGGGACCCCGATACCTTGGGTACCTTGTTCACAGCTGTGGACAACCAATGGGGACGATTGGACACCCTGGTGAACATCGTCGGCGGAACCTTCCGCACGCCGTTTGTCGAGACCAAGCCCAAGGGCTGGGATGCGCTCTTGCGCACCAACCTTCACCACGTGTTTCACGCCTGCTCGCTCGCGATTCCGCGTATGCAGGCCGGCGGGCGCGGCGGCAGCATCATCAACATCACCACCATCGAGGCGCATCGCGCGGCACCGGGCTTCGCGGTCTATTCGGCCGCAAAGGCTGCGGTGGAACAGTTCGCTCGCACACTGTCGGTGGAGGTTGCCCCGGATCGGATCCGGGTCAACAACATCGCCCCCGACTTCGTGCCGACACCCAGCCTCGACAAGCTCGCCCGCAGCGGCGAAACACCGGCGATGGCGACCCCGACCGGCGCCCGGATCGCCATTCCGATGGGCCGCGTCGGTCACGTCACCGATGTCTCCAACTCCGTGGTCTTTCTCGCCTCCGGCCTGTCGGAATACATCACCGGGACCACCCTGCACCCGGACGGCGGCACCCTCGCCTCCTCGGGATGGTTCAACTGGCCCGACCACGGTTGGGCCAACTACGCACCCACTTCGGTTCTGAACCAGACGAACTCGGACTGATCACCTGATGATCAGTCCGAGTTCGTTGTCCTACGTGATGGCGAGCTACTTGATATCGGCCATGGACTTGCCGACATCAGCAAGAGTCATCGGCGTGCCATAATCCTGCGTGTACTTGTACGCGGGCATGTCGCAGCGGTAGAGACCCTCATCGGCCCCGAAGTCCGCGGCCTCCCATCCTTCAGGCGTTGCCTGCTGAACGTTGAAGCACGGCGACGGGGGTGCCGGCTGCGCCAGATTCTGCGGTGCGGTCAATCCACCTCCGGTCCAAGCCGTTTCGGCCTTGGCCGCGTTGTAGACGCAGGTGCGGGTCAGGTCGTCGCCACAGCTCGCAGCAGACTTGGCAAAGAGCAACCAGGACGACATCGCGCGGATGGCCGGCATGGTGATCTCGGCGTCCGGGGCGTACTTCTCGTAGAGAGCCTTGAGCTCGATGATGGCCGGCTCGTCACTGTTCAGCGGGGCGACGCCACCCATGTCGAGGTAGTTGTTCTGGAAGCCGACGGAATCCGCTGCCAAATCGATGAACTGGTTGCCATAGGCATTGTTATTCGTGTCGATCCAGTCCAGTTTGTAGTCGAGCGAGGTCAACACACTCTCGAGCTTGGCGAGCTGTTTGAAGTCGCCGTAGAACTGAAGGCCCTTGACACCCTTGCTCTTGATGGCCTGCGCGTACGGAGTCCAATCCGAGACACCCATCGCGGGATACAGGTCGTTGTAGACGTAGGTTCCACCGGCGGCCTCGGTCGATTCGATGGCCTGGGCACCAAGGTCTTTGGTCAGTGGCGAGTCACCGTTGATGATGCCGACGAAGTTGGCCGAATCCGGGTAGGTGTCCTTCATCAGCCAGGTCCGGAACTGGAAGTAGGGGTCGTAGCCGACGGTTTGGCTGGGTGACGCGGCGACCTGCAGATCAGCACCGGTATTTGTTGCCTGTACCGTCTGCGCGGGGAAACTCGGCAGCCCACAGTTGAGCCGCTCCTTGACGCCCAGTCCGTCGAGCGCGCTGCCGCCGCCGACAAGCGCGAAGTCTTCGCGGCAGGCGGCGATCATCTGCTGGCGGGTTTCCATCAACTTGGAGTCACGGGTGTTCGCCACCAGGGTGCGCCCGTTGATGCCACCCAGCTCGTTGCACCACGAGGTGAACACCTTTGCTGCGTCCACGAACTCGGGCTGCTTGGTGAAGCCCACATCCGAGAAGACGCCCACCTTGATCTCGGTGTCGGTGACACCCTGTGCGGGAGCTCCGGAGGCCGGACCTTCCTGGCAGACATCGGTCAGCGAACCGAAGTCGCTCGACGCGGTGTCCGACGACGCGGTTCCGCCCCCACCTCCCCCGTCTTCGCCGTCGCCGCTACCGCGGTCGCTACTACAGCCGGCAACAACAAGTAGCGCTGCAGCCGACGCGGCTACGAGCAAGCGATGCACTTTCAACTCGGTCCTCCTCCATCGTGCCCCCGTTAGCGCGGAGCCTATCCCCGACGAGCGCAGGAGCGGAGCAGTTTCGAACTTTATCCTTATAAGGTTAATGAGGTATGCGCAGCGAAGGGCCCTGAACTGGGGATATGCGATCCCGGGGATCCTGAGAACTCAGTGCAATCCGCCGTCGACCCGGATGAAAGACGAGGTCGTGAAGCTCGACGCAGAGCTGGCGAGGTACAGCGCAGTGGTGACGATCTCCGCCGCCTCACCGGGCCGCCCCACCGCACTCCGCAAACCGGACCGGGCATCGTCGCCCCACGATTTCGCGATATCCGTCAGGAACGGACCGGCCGAGATCGTATTGACCCGAACGGTCGGCCCGTACTCGCGGGCGAAGACGCCTGCCAACGTGTTGAGTGCAGCCTTCGCCCCCGCATAGGGGCCGAAGTTGGGTGCCGGGAAGATGGCACCGGACGACGAGATGTTGATGATCGATCCACCGTCGCCGTCGGCCATCCGCCGACCGACCAGCGAGCCGAGCCGGAACGGCCCCTTGAAGTTCACTGCGACCACTTTGTCGAAGAGCTCTTCGGTGGTCTCCTCGGATGACGGTGCCACCGGCGACAATCCGGCATTGTTGACCAGGATGTCGACCTTGCCGAAGTGCGCGTAGGTTGCCTCGACCAAGGCGTCCACATCTTCCCATTTGCCCACGTGAGCACTCACCGGCAGCGCCTTGCGTCCGAGCGCCTCCACCTCTCTCGCAACCTCCTCACAGGCAGGCAGCTTGCGACTGGCAATGACCACGTCAGCGCCCGCCTTCGCAAAGGCCAGCACCATCTCGCGTCCGAGCCCGCGGCTACCGCCCGTTACCAAGGCAACCTTGCCCGTCAGCGAGAACAGTTCGGCCAGATGAGCACCAGGCTCCGGGGTTGCGTTCATCGTCGAAGAATAGCATTCTGGTTTACAAGATCATGATTCTCACACCTTTCATTCTCGAGGAGCCAGCTGATGCAGGGACTACAGGACAGAGTTGTTGTGGTCGCCGGAGCCGCCACCGGGCTGGGGGCGGACTCCGCACGACGACTGGCCTCCGAGGGCGCCAAAGTTGTTGTCGGTGATCTCGACTCCGCCGGCGCCACCAGAACGGCAGCCGAGATCGAGGCGGCCGGCGGTACTGCGGCGGCAAAA
The DNA here is from genome assembly GCF_036566845.1 of Williamsia sp. GTDB lineage: Bacteria > Actinomycetota > Actinomycetes > Mycobacteriales > Mycobacteriaceae > Williamsia. Next base: position 57,052 of record NZ_DATCVM010000028.1, on the reverse strand, counting down.
CAGTTCGACATCTCAGACGACGCATCGGTGAAACAACTCATCGAGTTCGCGGTGCTGACGTACGGCGGTCTCGACGCGGTGCACGTCAACGCCGGCGACATGGCCGCCGTTTCCAAGGACACCAACGTCGTGGACATCGACCTCGACATCTGGGACCGAACCATCGCGGTCAACCTACGCGGTCACATGCTGGTCAGCCGGCACAGCATCCCCGAGCTCCTCAGACGCGGCGGCGGTTCGCTCGTCTACACATCCTCGGTCGCATCGTTCGCCGGACAACCCCAGCGCCCCGCCTACGCCGCGACCAAGGCCGGCATCAATGCCATCGCCCGCCACGTCGCCGCCGGCTGGGGCAAGGACGGTATCCGGGCCAACGCGATCACCCCGGGCCTCATCCTGACCGATGAGATCAAACAGGGCGCCGACCCGAAGATGTTGCAGGGCATGCTCAAAGGGGCCCGTAGCCCCAGACTCGGAGCAGCCCGCGACGTCTCCAGCATGGTTGCCTACCTGATGTCCGACGAGGGCTCCTGGATCAATGGCCAGGTTGTCAACATTGACGGCGGCACCTACTTCCGCTGACCATCCGTCGACCGTGCCGAAACCACCGCCGAGCGTGCCACAATCACCGTCGAGCGTGCCGAAAGTTGCTGGACACCAGCAATTTCGGCACGCTCGACGGTCGGTTCGGCACGGTCGGCGGCAGTTTCGGCACGCTCGACGGTCGGTTCGACACGGTCGGCGGCAGTTTCGGCACGGTCGGCGGCAGTTTCGGCACGGTCGGCGGGGTTGGTCAGAGTTTGATCGTGACGCACTTGACCTGACTGTAATGATGTAGCGCCTCGACGCCCTTTTCGCGGCCGTAACCACTGTTCTTCCAGCCACCGAATGGGGTCTGCACCGACGCGGTCGACCAGGTGTTCACGAACACCTGCCCAACGCGAAGCCGATCACTGACCGTCAGGGCCCGGGAGACGTCTTTGGTCCACACTCCCGCGACCAATCCGTAGTCGGAATCATTCGCCAGCTCAACGGCTTCCGTGTCATCGTCGAAGGGTATGACCACCACGACGGGCCCGAAGATCTCTTCGCGGGCGATCCGTGCCGTGTTGTCGACGCCCGTGTAGATCGTGGGGTCTATGTAGAACCCTCCGGTCTCATCTGCGACTGCGGACACGGTTCCACCGACAGCGGCAATTGCACCGTCGGATTCGGCGACCTTGAAATATTCCTGCACCCGCGAGAACTGGGCACGGGTGATCAACGGCCCGATGTCGCGGCCCACACGTACGGTCGCCGCCCGGTCGACAAGACGTTGCACCACCTCGTCGTGCACAGACCGGTGGACCAGCAACCGGGTGCCGGCCGAGCAGACCTGGCCGGCATTGGTGGTGAAGGCCTGCAACGAACCCGCCACTGCGGCATCGAGATCGGCGTCGGCGAAGACGATGTTGGCGGACTTTCCACCGAGTTCCAGGGTGAGTGGGATGATGCGTTCGGCCGCTATCCTGCCGATCGCCCGCCCGGTGGGCACCGACCCGGTGAACGCGACTTTGGCGACCGAGGGATGCTCCACCAGCGCCGCCCCGGCGTCGGGGCCGTCGCCGAGTACAACGTTGAACACACCCGGCGCGAAGCCCGCCTCACTGGCCAGCTGGGCCAGCCGAACTGTGGTCGACGACGTGAACTCCGAGGGCTTGACCACAACTGTGTTCCCGGCGGCCAGTGCCGGTGCACACGCTCGCGCGGCCTGATTGATCGGCACGTTCCAGGGCGTGATCACCCCGACGACACCGAAGGGTTCTCGCCGGGTGTAGACGTGCTGATCCGGTGCCACGTCGAGGGTTTCGCCGACCGGCATACCGATCAGTCCGCCGTAGAAGTCGAAATAGGCGGCCGAACCCTCGATCTCACCCAAGGCGGCGGCTTCCGGCTTGCCGGTCTCGCTGATCTCCAGTTGCGCCAGTTCCGGCGCGTTGTCCCGCATGGCGCGCGCCAGGTCGGAGAACAGCCGCGCACGCGCCTGTCCCGGCACCTGCCGCCAGGCCTGCGCGGCCGACTCGGAAGACGAGACCGCGGTCCCGATGTCGGAGGCATCTCCCTGCGCGATCCGGCGGACCTCGTTGCCGGTGGCCGGATCGGTGACAGCGAGGTACGCACCGGTCGACGGTGCCGCTGCGGCGCCGCCGATCCAATGGTCGAGTTGATCCAAGATCTCAGATCCTTCTGGTAGGAGGTGTGAACATGTCGCGGCGCTCATGCAGGAAGTCATGGGGGTATCCCAGCCGGATTCGCGATGCCTTGTCGAGCCGGTCAAGATGTGACTGGTCCAACCTGACACCCGGCGCTCCCAGGTTATCGCGCAACTGTTCTGGCGTTCGAGCGCCCACCGATGGCATCAGTCCCTGCTCGATCACCCAGGCCAGAGCGACTCTCGCCGGCGTGGACTCGAGCTCGGACGCAACCTCTTTCACCACCTCGATCGTCTGCATCGCCGATGCCGACAGCTGTCTGCGTCCACCAGGTGGTTTGCCGGTGAGCAGGCCTCGTGCGAGTGGACTCCATGCACACACCGCGATGTTCAGTTCGCGCGCCATCGGCAACAGCTCCCGCTCCGGTGTCCGCGCCACCAACGAGTATTCGACCTGCATGGCGCAGAACGACATCCAGCCGCGCAGTTCCGCGATCGCATCCGACCGGGCGACCACCCAGGCCGGCATGTTGGTCACGCCCACCGACAGCACCTTGCCCGACCGCACCAGATCGTCGAGAGCCCGCAGCGTCTCCTGGATCGGAGTGCACTGGTCCCACGCGTGGACCCACAGCAGGTCGATGTAGTCGGTGCCGAGTCGCCGCAGACTGGTCTCCACACTGCGCCGCAGACTCTTCCGATGGTTGCCACCGGAGTTCGGGTCACCTTGCGTGGTGGGCAGTGAGTACTTGGTACTGATCACCACGTCGTCGCGTTCACCGGCGACCAGGCGGCCGAGGATCTCTTCGCTGGCACCGTTTGTGTAGTTGTTGGCGGTGTCCACAAAGTTCCCTCCTGCCTCGCGGAACAAGCGATACACCTCCCCGCTGACCTTCTCGTCGGCCCCGAACCCCCAGTCGGTGCCGAATGTCATCGCTCCGAGACAGAGTTCGCTCACCCGCAGCCCGGACTTGCCCAGGATCCGCAGGTTCATCGTGGCCGAATCATCGGCCAGCTCACGCGTCGTCATCGACCACCCAATTCACGAATCGATGCAGCGGGTACATGCCGTCATGGGGGCTGCCCATGCTCCCTGTCATGGCGCTGCCCAGCTTCACCACGCGCTGGACGCCGGCGGTGGCGAGGTCGTCGCGGATCTCGGCCTTGCGGTGGGTCGGGAAGACACCGACCGTCTGTGTTGCCACCGTCGCCAGCGCGGCCGCATCACGCATGTGTTGTACCGGAATGACATTCACTGTCTTGTTGGTGGGGTGGAAGTCCACCATCTCGGGCGAGCGGACCACAAGGCCACGTCCGTCGAACTCTCCCCAGACCCGGTAGTCGGGTTCGAGGAACCGCATTCCGTCGACGGCCTCCCTGATCTCGGATGCCGGTTTGGGTCCCACTGCCGACGCGAAATCACGGTCTATGCCGAGTCGTTCGAAGAGCAGCGCGCAGAATCGGTCGACGTCGGCGACATCACCTTCGACGCAGATATGCCTGGCCGCCAGGCACGCGTCCTGGTTGAAGATCGTGACGTCGGACGCCGCCTTCTCGGCGACCTCGCGCAGGGTCTCATCCGATTCGAACGCCTCCCGGCCGATGATCGACATCGACACCTTGGGATCGAAGGAGATGAGCCCGAAGCCGGGTCCGGCGTACTTCGCGGCGTTCTCGATCGCTGCGCCGCCGCCCCAGGCCACCAGCTTGTCGAAATACTGCGACCGGTACAGGACACTCTCCACCTTCTCGTCACCACCGCGCCAGTAGACCGCCGACATCGATTGGAGCACTGGATGATCCGGAGCGATGTCGGCCATGGTGCGCAGTACGGCCACCGTGGTGAACGGGTCCGCGGACGGCATCTTGAAGACGTTGACCGCCTTCGTCAGCGCCGCGTCGGCGATCGACGTCATGCAGGCACTCGGCGAGTTGCCGGCCAGCATGTGCACCAGACGCGGGGGGAACGCCCGTACCCGGCTGACCCGGCCGTTGGGGTCGGTGCGCTCGACCCACCCGTCGAGGACGTCGACGTCGCCGAATGTCCTCTGCAGGCGGTACTCCAGGGCCTCCCTGGTGAGGAATTGTCCCGGCCGGGCGAAGGTGTTCTCGATGATCCGCCGCGGAAGCGCGCTGACCTGAACAGTCATCTCCAGGGATTCCTGGAGGTATTCGTTCTTCTCCAGCGAGAGGTGTGAGGCGGTCTCGACCAGGAAGTCGATGATATCGGACACCGGTACGTCGAAGGCCGGTCCCTGCTGGGTGCGCGGGACGAACAGATCGTTGAACTCGAGTTTGGGGGTGACAAAGGGAACCCCGAAATCCCGGGAGAGGTACTCACTGTCCTCGCCCCAGACCAGTTTTCCCCGAACGAAGTGCGGTACCCGGATCTTCGATGCGACCGGGCTCAGCGTGGTGGTCATGGCGTATTTCCTCAGTCCTCGATGAATCCACGCACGTAGGCATCCATCGTGCCTGCGCAGGTGATCTTGTCGTCGTCTTTGAGATCGGAGTAGCGGGCGATCTGGTCCAGGACCGTGGTCCCGCCCCGCCCACAGGGGCATCCGTCGAGTTCGGCGATGATCTTGTCACCGGAAATCGTTCCGCCCCAACGTCCGTCGACGGTGGTGTCGAAGAAGGCGGCGCGTCCCTCGACCTGTCCGTCCGAGATCGGCGCAAGCGTCTCACCGTTTTTGTCCAGGACAAACAGGACCACGTCGCCGGGCACGTGGTACCGGCCGGCAAGGCACTTCGGCAGACGCTGATTGAGCTCCTGCATCGAGTAGTAGTGCAGGAACCGGCTCGGGTCGATGTTCAGCATCCGGTCGATCTGTTCGCGGTAGTCGTCCGGCAGCGACGTGCCCTTGAGCCCACCGCCACTTGTCAGTGCGTTCTCGCCGGTGATGTCGCCGTCCTTGGCACCGAGTTCCCGGAGGATCTCGGTCAGCCGGAACAGGTTCGGGAACTGGGAGCTGAAGAAGAAGCGCTCAGTGCGCCGGGTGAGGATCTGCTCGGCCAGGTAGTGCAGCCGGTCTTCGTTCTTCTGCTGGCGCTGCGCGGCTTTCGCCTCGAAGGCTGCGATCTCATCGGGTGCGGCGGTGCCATCGGCCATGGCCCGGCGCATCGCCTGCAGCTGCGACATGTACTTGTGGTGTCCGACGGGGGCTGTGCTCGGAGGCATGGTGATGCCGTCCGGCCGACCATAGGACCTGGCGAGCATGTCGCGAAGTGCGACGTGCGCGGTGAGGCTGGTCTCCGGGCCCACCGGGATGAAGTTCCAGACCTGTTGTGGCGGAAGGCCGAGATCGGTCAGGGCGTCGAGCATGTTGGCCGAGTTCGAGTCGAGGTCGGTCTGGGTCTTGTTCAGAAACGAACCCTTGCCGCTGGTGCCACTGGAACTCGACACCATGTGCCCGGCGGACTCGAGCCGGCCGATCCAGCCGTCGACGTCGTCGACCCCATCGACGTCCACCTCGACCCGGCGGGTCGACAAGGAGTCGAGCCAGCGATTCATCTGTTGCCATTTACCCTTGGCCACAAGGGATTCCGGGTAGCTCTTGTACGTGGTGTGGGGAAACAGCAGAGGAATGAGGTCTTCACGGGCCTTGATCTGGGTGATCCCTTCGGCGTCGGCACGCTGCCGGAGCACCGGCACCTGCTCTCGACGTTGCTGAAATCTCCCGTCGAGTAGCTCGACGACCTCTCGCTGACCGGTGGTCATTGACATTGCTGCCTCCGTGAAATGGGGAACGTACGAAAGCGCGCCGGAGCGCCACTCCAATAACCATACCCGCGGGTATGGTTTTCTGTCCAGGGCTACGGATGGCAGACTTTTCCGGGTGACGTCGACCAACTCCGCCGGCCCCGCGAGCAGCCCCGGCCGCAACCGCGGCGGCCGTCCGACCAAAGCACAGGCCGGCGAACTCGATCGCAAGATCCGCGAATGTGCGCTCGACGAGTTCCTGCAACATGGCTACGAGGGCACGTCGATGAACGCGATCGCCGCCGCGGCAGGCACCACAAAGCCCTCCCTCTACGCCCGGTTCCCGACCAAGGAGGACGTCTTCCGTTCAGTACTGGGGTGGGCCCTCCAGCAGCATGATTGGCCCGAGCCCGAACCACCCGCGCCCGACCCCGACGACCTCGAGTCCGCCCTGACGGCCGTGGCCCGGGCAGCCATTCGCCGTGCGACCAATCCCTCGATGATCAAACTCGAGCAGATCGCCATCGCCCACGCCTCGCGCTATCCCGAAATCGCCCGTCGCACATACGGCACCGGCTTCTGGCCGCGCAAGCAATTTGTCGTCGACCTGCTGGTGAGGCACTCGGCTACCGGGGCGATCGTGGCCGAGGACCCGGGCATGCTCGCCGAGCTCTTCCTCGGCATGGTCGGCGGCCAGTCGCGCCTGGCATCATTCGGTATCGTGCGGGACACCGAGGAGCAGGACCGTCACATCGACGCCGCGGTACAGCTCTTCCTGCGCAGCCTGCGACCTGTCAACGGGGGTTGACAGTCCGCAGACAGAACTCGTAGATGCGGTCGATGTCGGCGGCGGACGGTTCAACTCGTCGCCACAGGTAGTCCGCGAGCATCCCCAGCACCGCGTGGGAGGCGAGCAGTGCATCGAAATCGGGTTCGGCACTGCCCAGCTCGGTGAACGGCTCGTGCAGCAACGACGCCATCGGACGGTCCGCAGACAACTTGGCCTTCATACTGTCTTCACCGAGGCCTCCGGCGTTCCACTCCACCGCGCGTGTGGTGTCCGCGGTCTCTCCGATGGCTTGCGCGAGCACACCTTCGACCCAGCGGCGAATCTTGCGCTCGGGAGTGGGTTCCTTGTTCATCTGATGGTCGACATACCTGCGCAGACGCAGGGTGCCGTCCTCCAGCAACGCGGCCACCAGTGCGTCCTTGGACGAGAAGTGCCGGTAGAAGGCCTCGTTCGACAATCCCGCAGCGGCCACGATGTCGGCCACCCGCGGCCGTGACGCGGTCCCCCGCTCCTTCATCACGGCCAATGCGGCGTCAAGCAACCGGCGCACTTCGGCAGCATAGTTCGCTCCCCGTTTCGCCAGAGAGCGCTCGGCGATTCGGCTCGCCAGATCGTCCGCTGTGTCCCCACTCATCTGCTTGTCCACATCATAGAGATTATTGGTGCCCGTCCACAGCAGGGTACTCAGTGGTGAGTTCGAGCAGCCGCGTCGCCGGCGGCGGATCCAGTTGTTGCAACTTCGACAACGTCAGTGCACCCGATCGCGCCGCGGCAACCATCCTCTCCACAATCGCCGTCAACTCGTCGCCTTCCAGCTCGTAGATCGCGATGTAGGGTCCGCCCTCATCGCCCGGCGCGAACCGCCGCGCGGACCTGATGCCGTCGATCGCAATCATTTCGGGCAGATGGATCTCCTTGTACCAGCGGTTGAATTCGGCATCGACGTCCGGCGAAGCCGGTCGTGATTCGACAACATAGATTCCCTTGGCCATATGTTGTTGCCTCTCAATCATTCTCAGGTAGCTGCGCCGGGGCCGCGCACAGCGGCGCAGACTCCACCGTCAACCAATAGGTCGATGCCGTTGAGAAAGCTCGCGTCGGCCGACAGCACGAACGCAGCAACCGCGGCGACTTCCTCGGCCCGCCCGAATCGGCCCAGCGGAGTCTGCTCCGCCCAGGCCGCCATCCGAGGGTTGTCCGCAGCTTCCTGTCGTCCCTGCGGTGTGTCGATGAGACCCGGTGAGATCGAGCAGATGCGCCCGCCGGCGGGACCCAGGCGCACCGCCTCATGTTGGGCAAAACGCTTGACCCCGAGTTTGGCCAGCGAATAGGCCACACCGGGATGCTCGACCATCGAGCCGAAACTCGCGTGGATCCGGTCGAGAAACTCATCGTGCAACGGATCGTCGAGAATCGCGCCAGTGACGGTGTCAACCTCGAGGCCACCGATCGTCGGCGCCATCGAGGCGAACGTGACCCACGCGGTGTCACCGGTCGCCAGTGGTCTGAGTACCTCCGCGAGCTTCGCCGTTCCGATCAGGTCGACGGTGAAGATCCGGCGCCAATCCGCCATGGTCGGTGAGATCCCGGCGACATGGGCCACCGCACGCAACGTTCCCAGCTCGTCGACACGGGCAACCAGCCGCCCCAGTCCGCCCACATCGGTGATGTCGAGGACAAAAGGCTCGACAACCGCGTGACCACCGCTCAATTCCTCCGCCGCCGCGATCACGGTTGCCTCGTCCAGGTCGACCAGAACCAGTGTGTCCACCAGACCGGTGAGCCGCTTGGCGACCTCGAGGCCCATCCCACGGCCGGCTCCGGTGACGATGCCCACGGTGCCCATCAGTGGTGAGCCCAGCACTGCTGCATGTGCGGCTCGGCCGCCCGGGTCACCAGTTCCATCCGGTAACCGGTATCACTGCGCAGGAATGCGAAGAACAACGATCCGTCCGGACCGCTGCGGGTCGCTTCGGTGACGTAACCCTGACTCGTCAGCTCGGCTGCATCGGCATCGACGTCATCCGACCAATAGCCGGCATGGTGGACCCCGGATCCCTCGGCCGGTTCCCAGAACGTGCCCGGCACGCTCCGGACAACCTCGAGGCGCGGGGTGGTGATCGAGAACGCGCATCGAACCTCGACCGTCACGAGCCCCGGCGGCAGCGTGACCTCGATGGGAGCACCGACCTCCGGCCCCCACTCGTACCCGAGCAATGACGACAACTGGGTCTGGGTCGCCTCCAAATCGTGCGTGACGATTCCCACGTGAAACAGGTCTTCAGCCTTCATGAACTCGCGACCACCTTTCGTTGCACTCCATGTTCGGAACGATCTTCACACTAAGTAAGAATTGTGTTCCGTATCGCCAGAATGATATTCTGGCACACGAAACGAGGAGGCCTCCATGGCATGGGATTTTGAGACCAACCCGGACTACCAGGCGAAACTGGACTGGGCCGATGAGTTTGTCCGCGAAGAAGTCGAACCGCTTGACCTCGCGTGGCCGCACATGCAGTTCGTACCGCTCGACGGCGGCCGCCGCAAGGCGATCGATCCGCTGAAACAGCAGGTTCGCGACGAGGGCTTGTGGGCAACCCACCTCGGTCCCGACCTCGGCGGGCAGGGTTACGGCCAGCTCCAACTGGCGCTCCTCAACGAGATCCTCGGCCGGTCATCCTGGGCGCCGATCGTCTTCGGCTGCCAGGCCCCGGACACCGGCAACGCCGAGATCATCGCCCACTACGGCACGCCAGAACAGAAGAAGCAGTATCTGCAGCCGTTGCTGGACGGCGAGTGCTTCTCCAGCTACTCGATGACCGAGCCACAGGCCGGCGCCGACCCGACCCAGTTCAAGACCAGCGCGGTCCGCGACGGCGATCACTGGATCATCAACGGCTACAAGTACTTCTCATCGAACGCGAAGACCGCGTCCTTCCTCATCGTCATGGTGGTCACCAACACCGAGGTCAGCGCTTACAAGGGCATGTCGATGTTCCTGGTCCCCACCGACACCCCCGGCGTCATCATCGAGCGCAACGTCGGCCTGCACGGCGAGCCGATGGACGAGGGCACCCACGCACTCATCCACTACGACAACGTCCGCGTCCCGGACAGTGCATTGCTCGGTGGAGAAGGCCAGGCCTTCGCCGTGGCCCAGACCCGCCTCGGCGGTGGACGGATCCATCACGCCATGCGGACGATCGGTTTGGCGCAGAAGGCAATCGACATGATGTGCGAGCGCGTGCTGAGTCGTGAAACGGCCGGCAGCCGCCTTGCCGACAAGCAGTTCATCCAGGGCTACATCGCCGACTCGTACGCGCAGCTGGCGCAGTTCCGGCTGTTCGTCCTGAACACCGCCTGGAAGATCGACAAGTACAACGACTACAAGAAGGTCCGCAAGGACATCGCCACCGCCAAGGTGATCATGCCGACGGTCCTGCACGACATCGCCTGGCGCGCGATGCAGGTCCACGGCGCCCTGGGTGTCACCAACGAGATGCCGTTCCTGACGATGGTGCACGGCGCCGCGGTGATGGGACTCGCGGACGGACCCACCGAGGTCCACAAGATGACCGTCGCCAAGCAAGTCCTGCGCGATTACAAGGCCACCGATGACCTCTGGCCCACCGAGTGGATTCCCAGGAAAACAGCTGCTGCCAAGGCGAAGTACGCCGAATACCTCGAACTCGAAGTGGGGAACCTATGATCGACACCGCAAAACTCGCCGCCTGGATGGACGAGCAGAACCTACCCGGAAAGGGCGAACCGCTCGAGACCAAGTTCCTCTCCGGCGGCACGCAGAACGAAATCTACAAGCTCACCCGCGGTGAGCATGTCAGCGTGATCCGGCTCCCACCGGCAGCCGCGCCGGCCAACCGTGACGACGGCATCATGCGCGAATGGCGCATCATCGAGGCCCTCGACGGCACCGATGTGCCGCACACCAAGGCCATCGCTGCCTGCTCGGACACTTCTGTTCTCGGCAGGGCCTTCTACCTCATGGGATTCGTCGACGGCTGGTCGCCGATGGACAACAAGAAGTGGAAAGAACCGTTCACCAGCGACCCCGAACTGCGTCGCGGGCTGGCTTTCCAGCTCGCCGAGGGCATCGCGCTGCTGTCGAAGGTCGACTGGCAGGCCAAGGGTCTGCAAGACCTCGGTCGCCCGGACGGCTTCCACGAACGCCAGGTGACCCGGTGGACGAGCTTCTTCGATCGGATCAAGGGTCGCGAGCTCGACGGCATGGACGAGTCGACCGCCTGGCTCAATGCCCACAAGCCGCTCGACTTCATCCCCGGCCTCATGCACGGTGACTACCAGTTCGCCAACGTGATGTTCAAGGAAGGCGCACCGGCTCAGCTCGCCGCCATCGTCGACTGGGAAATGGGCACGGTCGGTGACCCGAAGCTGGACCTGGCGTGGATGATTCAGGGCTGGCCCGAAGACACCAGCGCACCCGAGGCCGCCACCTCCAGCTACGTCGACCTGTCCGGAATGCCGTCGAAGCAGGAGATGGTCGACCACTACGCCAAGGTGTCGGGCCGTCAGGTCGACGACCTCGACTACTACCTGGTCCTGGCCAAGTGGAAGCTCGCCATCGTCCTCGAACAGGGCTTCCAGCGCGCCGGCGACGATCACAAGCTGCAGTCCTTCGGCTCGATCGTCCCGCAGCTCATGCGTGGAGCAGCCGATTTCGCCGCGTCGAGCGACTACAAGTCATGACCGGTACCGAAGGACTCGTCATCGAGCGGCGGGGTGCTGTCCAGGTCCTGCGGCTCAATCGCCCCGACGCGCGAAATGCGCTCACCGACAGCCTGCTTCGCGGGATCGGGACGGCGGCTCTGGAAGCAGAGGCCGACCCCGAGATCCGCGCCATCGTGCTCACCGGAGCCGGTGACCGCGCGTTCTGTGCGGGTATGGACCTGAAGGCTTTCGCCGAGGGCGGCGACTTTTCGTCCGAGGGTTACGGCAAGCTGACCAAGGGTGAACTGGCCATCCCGGTGATCGGCGCTGTCAACGGCACCGCCATCGGCGGCGGTCTCGAACTGCTTCTCGGCTGCGACATCATCGTGTCGTCGTCGGCTGCGAAGTTCGGTCTGCCAGAGGTCAAACGCGGTCTGTTCCCCGGTGGGGGCGGCACCACCATCGGAACGCGAATACCGCTGAGCGTCGCCTTGGAGATGACGCTGACCGGCGACTTCATCACCGCTGACCGGGCATACGAGCTCGGGCTGGTCAACGCTGTTGCCGCCCCAGAGGACGTGCTGGAAACCGCTATCGGCTATGCCCAGCGGGTAGCCGCGAACGCACCCCTGGGCCTGGCTGCGATCAAGGAACTCGTTCGACTCTCGGTCTCGGACAGCGCTCTTGCCGATCAGAAGATCGGCGATTGGCAGAAGACCGTCTTCAGCAGCAGCGATGCCAAAGAAGGTGCCATTGCGTTCATCGAGAAGCGGACACCGAATTGGAAGGGCCGGTAGGGACGATGCGAGCTGTTGTCTGCTCGACCCACGGGCTACCGGAAGTTGTTCGGGTAGAGAATGTTCCGTCTCCTGAGCTGGACTCCGGCCAGGTGCGGGTCGGCGTGGTCGCGGCAGCAGCCAACTTCCCGGACGTGCTGGTCATCGCGAACGAGTACCAGATCAAGATCCCGGTACCGTTCACACCCGGCAGCGAGTTCGCCGGAGTGGTGACCGAAGTCGCCCCGGACGTGATCGGTGTCGCGGTCGGTGACCGCGTCACCGGTACCGGCATCGTCGGCGCGTTCGCCGAGGAAGTCGTCGCGAAGGCCAAGGGCCTGAGCAGGATCCCGGACGGTGTCGACGAGTCGGTGGCCGCCGCCTTCGGCGTCGCGTACCGAACCGCGTATCACTCCCTGCGTTCGGTCGCCCGGGTCGAAGCCGGTGATCACGTGATCGTGCTCGGCGCCGGCGGCGGTGTCGGCCTGGCCGCGGTACAGCTCTGTGCCGCGCTGGGCGTGACCGTCACCGCCGTCGCCTCGTCGGCCGAAAAGCTGGATGTGGCAATGAGTTACGGGGCCAAGAACTTCGTCAACCATCGGGAGACCGACTTGCGCAAGACTCTGCGCGAGCTGTTGCCCGACGGTGCTGACGCGGTGATCGACCCGGTGGGTGGCGACCTCTCCGAGGCCGCGCTCCGCACCCTCGGCCGGGGTGGACGCTTCGTCACCATCGGATACGCATCCGGAACCATTCCCCGGATTCCGCTCAATCTCGTTCTTGTCAAGGGTGTTCACGTCCTCGGGTTTCAGTTCCAAGACCTCCCGCCGGACGAGTTCGGGCGCAACGAGGAAGAGCTCGCCGGTCTGCTGAAAGATGGCCGGATCCGGCCCCACGTCGGTGCGAGTTTTCCGCTCGAGGAAACTGCCGCAGCACTGCGTCTCGTCGCCGACGGCAAAGCCATCGGCAAGATCCTCATCGAGGTCAAGAGATGAAATCGGTGATCGTGTCCGGCGCTGGATCGACGGCCATAGTCGAGATACCCACTCCGACACCGGGACCCGATGACGTCCTGATCAAGATGCGAGCCTGTGGCATCTGTGGATCCAACGGCTTCTACGTCGAAATCGGAGGCATTCCACCTCTGCAGGGCAAGACTCCCCTCGGCCACGAGCCGGCCGGTGAGGTCGTCGAGGTCGGCGCCAAGGTCGAGGGCATCGCCGTCGGCGATCACGTCGTGATCAATCCGATGGCCGATGGCGCGAACATGTTGGGCAGTGGCGGACCGGTCGGCGCACTCTCGGAGTACGTACTCATAGAACGTGCTCGGGTCGGGGTCAATCTCGCGATCCTTCCTCCCGAGGTACCGTTTCACGTCGCTGCGCTCAACGAGCCGATGGCAGTGGCCCGGCATGCGGTCAACCGCACCGGCGTCAAGGCCGGCGACACCGTCGTCGTGTTCGGTGGCGGGCCGATCGGTCTCGGCGCGGTCATCGGTTTCAAGCTGAGCGGTGCCCAACACGTGGTGGTGGCCGATATTCTGCCGTCCCGACTGGAGAAGGCGCACCGCACATGTCGGCGCTGTGGTACATCTGGGACGGGAAGGCACTGTGGCTCAATTCCCTTGTGAAGAGCCAACGCTGGACCGACCTGTGAGAGATCCGCGGGTCTCGGTGCTCGTCGACGCCGGAGAGAGCTTCAACGACCTGCGTGGTGTCGAGATCATCGGCAAGGCCACCCCGGTCGGCGAGATCCCTCGAACTGGCGAGCCATGCGACGAACTCGTCGTGCCTGAAACAGCTTTCGGCGAAAAATATGCCGGCGGCAGGTTCGGATACGACGGTAGGCACGCCTGGCTCCAGGTCGTTCCCGAAAAGATGGTCAGCTGGGATTTCAGCAAATCTGGGCGATAGACCCGGGGATCTCAGTCCGCCCCGCGCGAGCACTCGGCCGCGCGGGGTTGTGTCGTTTCCTCATGCAGGACAGGGTGATTCGTGGCTCGTCAATCATCGCAAGTTTGCAATGAGAGCGCCACAATCGAATTCAGACATGGGTATGGTCACCGGCAGTGAGACAGATCACCGCAGAACCGTCATCATCCTTCGAAAGCCTCGAACTCCCCGGAAGCCGAGGGAGAACCGGTTCCCGGCGGGACCGCCAGGATTCTGCAAGCCGCCGAACCTCCGTTCACTCGACCCTGCGGCACTGTCGAACAACTATGCGTTCCAGCCGGTTCTGGGCAACGCCCTGTACGGAACGTTGATGATCACAGCATCGACACCCTCGAGATCGAGTACAAGATGGCAACCGACTTCTCCACCACCGACAACGGCGCCAGCTTCACTCTCGTGTTGCAGCCGGGCCTGACGTTCACCGACGGCACTCCGCTCGACGCCGGACTCCTCAGCGAAATCGTGCCGACCGGCGGCGGCCAGTACATCAGGATGAACCAGCGCCGAGCACCTTTCGACGGTATTCGCGCGCGACGTGCGGTGATGCTCGCCGCCGATCCCGAGGGTCTGAACACGATCGTCCACAACGGCGAGAACGAGGTCCCGCAGACACTGTTCAACGAGGACTCACCGTATTTCACGGATGTGAAACTTCAGCAATCGAACAATGAGGAGGCCCAGGCCCTGTTCGATGAGCTCGCCGCCGCGGGAGCCACGGCGCGGACCACACAGGAGCGGCTCGTTGCAGAGATCCCCGGAATCTGGTACACGCGTGCAGTTCCATCGGTCACCTACGGAACCAATGTCAAAGGGGTAGAACTCTTCACCCTCGGCCGCAGCGAATCTGGGTAGGTGGCGCGAAGGCCTTGTTGCGGACACGAATGTGATCTCTCTTGCACTATGGCCTACATCAGCAGCTTCTGGCCTTCGAGCTTCCATCCTTTGCCGGCCGGTGATCATTCTGCGGCGCTATGTGTTTCGGCCGCCGTTGACGCCTGGTATCTGCCCGGTGCCGCGGATTGGTGAGCCTCTCCCTGCCGCCAGTAAACTGACCGACGGTCCACTTGAGGGCGTAATCGCAGAATGTGGACCACCGGTCAACTTGTCAACCACTAGGGTGCATACATGAGCGAGCAGGGTGTGAAGCGCGTACGAAGCGATGCAGCTCGCAATCGACTCGCCATCCTCGATACGACGGACCTTCTTCTCGCGCAGCACGGCGCCGGCAACATCTCCATCGAGCAGATTGCCGCCGCCGCGGGGGGTCGGAAAGGGAACGATCTTCCACCGCTTCGGTTCGCGCGCCGGGCTGATGCGAGCACTGGTGGTCGAACGCGCCGAAACACTTCGGCAGACGGTGACCGACGGGCCACCACCATTGGGTCCCGGCGCAA
This sequence comes from Williamsia sp., assembly GCF_036566845.1. Lineage (GTDB taxonomy): Bacteria > Actinomycetota > Actinomycetes > Mycobacteriales > Mycobacteriaceae > Williamsia. Next base: position 41,560 of record NZ_DATCVM010000028.1, on the reverse strand, counting down.
CGGCCGCCGACAGACTCCTGGCTTTCTTCGACGCCATGTTCGAGCCTACCGTGGACAACGTCGAGCTCATGATCGCGTACGACAACGCGACCGCTCATACCCAGGCGGACGAGATCAACGCCTTCTGGCACCGCCACATCGCCCAGTGCTCAGCGAAGCCAGACCAGAGGTCGACACCAAGATCGTGGCGAGAGTCCTGCTGAGCACCCTGGACCCCGACGTAGTCCTTCAACACATTCGGACCGATCACACCGCCCGTCTCGCGGCAGCAGTCCACACCGTTGTCGCAGCCGTTGTCGCACAAGGTGATTGACTCTTCGACCCCGCCCGGGATCGACCCAATCTGGAGTCCCGGTGATCCAGCGCTCCAGCCCGTAGGGGCCGGCCGAGTCGCCACCATGTAGCACCACTGCCATCGAATCGGCGAAATCGCGACCATCCACGCGGTCCCCGGTCACAATGTTCGTGTGAGCGGAGCGGCCAAACGACACACACTGTCGCCAGAACCTGCCCGGACCACGATGACGGTGGTCCCGGACTTCGCCACCACCGATGAACTCGTCGACGCCGTACGTCTGGTGAATCAGGTCCGCCGAAAGGCGCGCAATCGAGATCTGCCGTACCGGCTCGCGGTCCTGGGCAACGATCCGACCGACCTCGTCCAGCACGCCGGCGGTCTGCTGTTCGACCACGTCATGGCAGGCTGGAACGTCACCGTCCTGGTACCGGCCGAAGCTGATCCGCGGCCGCTTCGCATACTCGGCACGCGGATCATCGACCTGGAAACCGCGCTCGCGATGGACCTCGAACCCGCACTCGCCTCACGGCGCCGCAGCCCCTGGCCTCACAAGGTGGTTCTGGCCGGCGATCTATGCGCTCACAACGACAGGTTGCACGAGGCGGTTCTGGATTCTTTCGACCACGGCGACACCAACACAATGTTGTGGGGCCCGCACCGGCCGACAGTGGACGACAACGACGCCATACCGGTCGAACATCAACTCAGCAGAGCGGCCCGCGCATTCAAATCACACGCGCTGGCCGCCACGTCGGGAGCCGCCGCAGATGTCGTCCCGATCGAGTCCTTCGTCGGCAACACCTCGCACACTGCGGCAGCGCCGGCACTCCATCTCACCTGACCGGTCGCCCCATACCTCGAAAACACCTGTGCCCCAACGCTACTGCGTTGGGGCACAGGTGAGATCGAGGCGGATCAGGCCGGAACCAGATCCGACAGGCCGCACCACGACCTGGTCTTGCTGCAGCGAAACATCTCCGCGACACCGGCGGTTTCGGTGGGCAGAGATGCTGCCGCAAGCGCCTGCGCCTTGAACGCCCGGGCGGCAACGCTGAGACGGTGCCGCACCGTACCGATCTGTTTGTCGAGTCCGGACGGCAGGCTGTCGCCGAACAGCGTCACTTCGGTCTCGCCATCTCCGAGGATCTGCTGCACACCCTCGCGCACCCGATCGTCGCGCTCGTACAGCGATCCTGCGGTGACCACGGCCTGCGGGTGAAAACCGTACCCACGCCACTGGAACCCCTGATCGAAGTCGACCGTATGCGCACCGAGAATCTGGAGTGCTCGAGCGCTGGGATCGTCCTGCACGAGAACGGTGACGTCCCAACCGGCCATTCCGCGGTCGAACACCAGGCCCCCCGCGTATTGGATGACCTCGTTTGCGGTGGGTGCAACGACCACCAGGCGGTACTTCATGTATTCGTCGCCGGCATGAAGTCCTTCGCCAGCGCCTGCGCGTATTCCTTGAACACGTCCGTGAGTGGAACTGATTGATCCAGCAGCCATGATGTTTCCATCCCGTTGAGAAAGGCGACTATTTCGACGGCCTTCAGGTCCGCATCGAAGTCCGGGCGGTATCTGCCATCGACCTGTCCGCGCCGGATACCAGCGGCAACGGTGTCAATTGAGGCACGATGCCTGGCGACCAGGCGATCATGCAACGGAGCATCCGGTTCGAGGTTCTCTATTTGGAGAACCGCAAACGTTCCTATCAATTCAGGCGATCGTTCGAATCGCTCGGCGACTCTCACGATGCCTTCCAGCAGATCACCCTCGCGATCGGCATGTTGGTCGTCGTCCGCATCGCGCATTTCGAGCACCGCGTGCAAGAGCTGTGCCTTGGACTCGAAATGGTGGAGCAAACCGGCGGAGCTGACGCCGGCTTCGGCAGCGATCTGCGACAGAGTCGTATTTCGCCAACCATTGCGTGCGAGCAACCGTTGCGCAACGTCAAGAATCTGCCGTTTGCGCTCCTCCCCCTTGACAAGGAGAGCTTCATACGGTCGATCGCGAGCCACTTCGCTCCTTCGTCACGGACAACCAACTGAACAGATAGTAGGTTGGTTTCGCCCGTGTGACAAGGGTCTCACAGAAATCGGCCCGGGACCCAGCTCACAAGCCAAGCGACTTGGCGATGATCACCTTCATGACTTCGCTTGTACCTGCATAAATGCGGGCGACGCGGGCATCCGTGTAAAGCCTCGCGATCGGGTATTCGGCCATGTACCCATACCCACCGAAGAGCTGCAAGCACCGATCAACGACTCGCGCCTGCATTTCGGTACAGAACAATTTCACCCGCGCGGCATCCGAACCGGACAGCTCGTCGTCGACGAGGTCGAGGACCGCCCGATCGAGCATCGCCTGGCCGGCCTCGATCTCGGCCGACATGGCGGCGAGTTCGAACTTGGTGTTCTGGAACGAGCTGACCGGCGTGCCGAACGCTTTGCGCTCTTTCACGTAGTCGATCGTGGTGGCCACGGCCGCACGAGCCTGGGCAACCGACCCGACCGCCACAGCGATACGTTCCTGCGCCAGGTTCCGTCCGAGGTACCCGAAGGCTTTGCCTTCTTCACCGAGCAGGTTCTTCACGGGGACGCGGACGTCATCAAACGAGAGTTCGACGGTGTCCTGCACTTTGCAGCCCATCTTGTCGAGCACCCGGCCGCGTTCGAATCCAGGCATGCCGTTCTCGACCACCAGCAACGACAGCCCACCGCGGCGGTTATCCGGATCGGTGGACGTACGGGCCAGGACTATCACCAGGTCGGCGAGCAATCCGCCGGTGATGAACGTCTTGGCTCCGTTCAGCACATAGTCATCGCCTTCCCGGACAGCGTTCGTCTTGACGCCGGCCAGATCGGAACCGGTACCCGGTTCGGTCATGGCAATGGCCGAGAGCAGGGTGCCTTTGGCGAGTCCCGGGAACCAGCGGGTGCGCTGCTCCTCATTGGCGTACTCGAGGAAGTACGGGAGGATCACGTCGAGCTGGGTCCGGACCGTGCTCAGGGTAACCAGTGCGCGGGCCGCCTCCTCCTGGAGAATCACGTTGTAGCGGTAATCGCGCAGGCCGGCGCCCCCGAATTCCTCGGGAATCGCGATTCCCAGCAATCCCAGCGACCCGAGTTCGGCGAAGATCTCGCGGGGCATCTGGCCCGCCTTCTCCCAGACCGGATACTCCGGGACGACACGCTTGTTGATGAAGTCGCGCGCCAGGGACCGGAACTCCTCGTGATCCTCGGTGAATACCTCGCGTCTCATTTCGATTCCTCTCTCACGAGACCAGTTCGACGAGGGTGGCGTTGGCTGTGCCGCCGCCCTCACACATCGTCTGCAGTCCATATCGGACCCCGTTGTCACGCATGTGATTGATCATGCGGGTCATCAGTACAGCGCCCGATCCACCGAGCGGATGGCCCAGAGCGATCGCGCCGCCGAGTGGATTGAGCAGGTCGGGATCGGCACCCGTCTCGGCCAGCCAGGCCATCGGCACGGGCGCGAAGGCCTCGTTCACCTCGAACACCCCGACCTCGGACAGCTTCACCCCGGCCTTGTCGAGCACCTTGGCGGTGGCCGGGATCGGGCCGGTGAGCATGAGCACCGGGTCGTCGCCGACAACCGCACCCGCGGTGTAGCGCACCAATGGATTCAGTCCGAGTTCGCGGGCCTTCTCCGGGGTCATCACCAACAGGGCGGCCGCACCGTCGGAGATCTGCGACGAGTTCCCGGCGTGGATCACACCGTCATCGGTGAACGCGGGCTTGAGGTTTCCGAGTCTTTCGACCGTGCTCCCCCGGCGGATGCCCTCGTCGGCGGTGACCACACCGTCGTCGGTCTGAACCGCGGCGATCTGGGATTCGAAGGCTCCGGCATCCTGTGCGAGCGCGGCCCGTTCGTGCGAGAGCACCGAGTACTCGTCGACAGCAGTTCGGTCGAAGCCCCACTTCTGAGCGATCTTCTCCGCCGAAATTCCCTGGTTGAAGGCAAATCCTTCATAGCGGCCAAGCGCTTTGGGTCCGTACGGTGCACCCGTGGAGCGAGCCGCACCCAGTGGTACCCGGCTCATCACCTCGACGCCGCCGGCGACAACAACGTCCTGTTGACCCGACATGACGGCCTGGACCGCGAAATCGAGCGCCTGCTGGCTCGACCCGCAGGCCCGGTTGATCGTGACCCCAGGAATCGACTCGGGCCAGCCGGCCGCGAGGACCGAATAGCGGCCGACGTTGCTGGACTGGTCACCGACCTGCGAAACACAGCCCCACACAACGTCATCGATGATCGCGGGATCAACACCGCTGCGTTCGACCAGCGCACCGAGCACGTGAGCCGACAGGTCCACCGGATGGATGCCGGCCAATCCACCGTTCCGCTTTCCGACCGGGGTACGAACCGCCTCGACAATTACTACTTCACGCATCTACTTCTCCACTTCGGTGTTCTCTGCTGAAGGTCTGGGAACTGCCCAGCGGCCGGTGAACTCCGGTGCTCTCCGCTGGCTGAACGCAGCGAACGCCTCCTGGGCATCGCCGGTTGCAAAGTTGGCCGCCTGTGCCCGGGCCTCATTGGCAAGTGCGTCGTGCAGCGTGCGATCGGCACCCTCGTTGAGCAATGCCTTGGTCTGGGCCAACGCAATCGGCGGTCCGGACGCGAGACGGCCGGTGAGGTCCTCGACGAATCCGTCGATCTCATCGGCGGCAACAACCCAGGTGACGAGATTGAGTTTGTGCGCCTGCTCGGCATCGATCGTCTCGGCGAGCATTGTCAGCCGTTTGGCCTGTTGCAGACCAACAAGTTTCGGGAGAAGCCAAGACCCACCGAGATCCATCGACAGACCGCGTTTGACAAAGATCTGCGAGAACTCCGATCCGGGTGTGGCGATCACGAAATCGCAACCAAGCGCCAGGTTCCATCCTGCACCCACAGCGACACCATCCACTTTCGCAATGGTCGGTATCGGAAGGTTGTGCAACAACTCGGCAACCGCAGTCAGGTTCCGCAGCTTGTACGTCGGATGTGTCGGATCCGGGGTGGCGATGTCAGCACCAGAGCAGAATGCACCGCCGGCGCCGGACAGGACCAGTGCACGAACACCCCGATCGTCTCCCGCGGCGATGAGCGCATCTCGCAGGGCAATCCAGAGTTCCCGACTGATCGCATTCTTACAGTGCGGCCGATTCAGCGTGAGAGTACGAACTCCCTCACGATCAGCGCACAGCAGGATCGGCTCAGCGTTCATACACCGGACCCACTGCGCCCTGAACTCGCAAGTCCGCCAGCTGGGTTTCGTCGATCCCGACTTCGGCCAGGATCTTCTCGGTGTGTTCGCCGAGCCCCGGTACCGCGCCCATCGGCGGATCGAAGTCCGAGATGATCGGCGGCGGCAGCAGTGCGGGAATCGGTCCGTTCGGCGTATCTATCTCACGCCACCGATCTCGTTCAGACAGCTGAGGATGCGCGATGACCTCACTCGGTAGGTTGTACCGCGCGTTGCCGATACCCGCGTCGTCCGCAATCCGCTGGATCTCGGCCAGGTCGTGCTCGGCACACCACGCCCCTACTGCCTTCTGCAGGACATCGCGGTTCGCGACCCGCCCACTGTTGTTCGCGAAACGTGCATCGTCGGCGAGGTCGTCCCGTTTGATGATCTCGCGTGCCAGACGTTGCCACTCGCTGTCATTGGTGGTGCCCAGCACCACCGTCTGCCCATCCGCGGTCCGATACGAACCGTACGGCGACACCGCCGGTGAACTCATGCCCAGAGGTTGCTGGTCGACGCCCGAATGGCGGGTGTAGTTCAGCTGATAACCCATGACCTCGGCGGCCGTGTCGAACAAACTCACCTTGACCTCGGCCGATCCCTTGCCCTGTGCCACGCGTCGATCTCGCGAGTAGAGCAGCGAGATGATCGACAGTGCCGCATAGAGTCCCGTCGAGACATCCGCCACCGGCGGACCGGGTTTCGCCGGTTCACCCGGGAAGCCGGTGACCGCGCAGACCCCGGCCTCTGCCTGCACGAGCAAGTCATACGCCCGCTTGTGCGACAGCGGACCTCCGCTGCCGTACCCGTCGATCTCCACGGCGATGAGGTTCGGGTGCCGTTGTGCCAGCTCGTCCCCCGACAGGCCGAGCCGTACAGTCGCACCCGGGGCCAGATTCGACACCAGCGCGTCGGCCTCATCAAGCAACCGGTGCAGCAGATCGATTCCGGCCTCGGACTTGAGATCGAGGGTGACCGACTCCTTGCCGCGATTGGCCCAGACAAAGTGGGCTGCTTGACCTTTCACCACGTCGTCGTAGTGCCGTGCGAAGTCGCCACCCTTCGGGTTCTCCACCTTGATCACCCGGGCACCGAAGTCGGCGAGCGTACGGGTACACATCGGCGCCGAAATGGCCTGCTCCAGGGTCACCACCGTGACGCCCGCGAGCGGGCCCGCCTGCGGGTGGTTGCCTGGGTGATCGGGTGTCACCGATGGGTCGGCGTCGGTCATCACATCACCGTGCCGCCGTCAACCGGCAACACCTGTCCGGTGACGAAGGACGCAGCGTCCGAGGCGAGGAACAGGAACGCACCGGCGATCTCCTCCGGCTCGGCCCAGCGTCGCAGCGGGATCCGGTTCAGCATTGTCTCCGAGAACTTCTCGTTGGTGCGAATCGTCTTGGTCATCGGTGTGGCGGCCAGCGGGGCCAGCGCATTCACCAGGATCTGCTTGCGTGCGAGTTCGCGGGCCAGCGACTTCGTCAGACCGATGATCCCGGCCTTGGCCGCGGAATAGTTGACCTGACCCAGTGTTCCGGTGATGCCGGCAGCCGACGTCACGTTGATGATGCGGCCGGTGCCGTCCGTCGGCAGGAACCGAAGTGCCGCCTGTGAGCAGTTGAACGCGCCCTTGAGGTGGATGTCGAGCATGCGCTGGAACGACTCTCCGGTCGTGTCCTTGAACATCGCGGGCGCCGTGACCCCGGCGTTGTTGACAACGATGTGCAACACACCGTCGGTGAGTGCCGCCGCGGCCGCCGCTGCCGCATCGGCACCTTCGCGGTCGCTGACGTCGAGCTCGAAACCTTCGGCCTTTCCGCCGGATTCGACAATTCGCTTGGCGACCAGCGTAGCCGCCTCACCATTGATGTCGGTCACCAGCACGGATGCCCCGGCGGCCGCGAAGGCCTCGGCCACGGCCGAACCGATGCCACCGGCAGCGCCGGTCACCAGCGCAGACCGGCCGGTCAGATCAAACATCCCACTCTTGACAGTCATCAGTAGCTCCTCGGCATTCCCAAAGTGTGTGAACCCAGATAGTTCAGAATCATTTCCTGGCTGATCGGGGCGATCCGCATCAGACGGGCCTCACGGAAGTACCGTGCGACGTGGTACTCCTCGGAGTAACCCATACCGCCATGCGTCTGCAGGGCGCGGTCGGCCGCAGCAAAACCCGCCTCGGCACAAAGATACTTCGCCGTGTTCGCCTCACGGCCACAGGGCTTTCCATTGTCGTAGAGCCAGGTTGCCTTGCGCAGCACCAGCTCTGCCGCATCGAGGTGCGCCAATGCATCGGCCAGCGGAAACTGAATCCCCTGGTTCATCCCGATCGGCCGGTTGAACACAACGCGCTCACCGCCGTACTTGACAGCCTTCTCCAGGGCCACCCGGCCGATGCCCAGCGCCTCGGAGGCGATCAGCATCCGCTCTGGATTCAGGCCGTCGAGCAGGTACTTGAAGCCCTGGCCCTCCTCACCGACACGGTCCTCGACAGGGATCCGAAGATCATCGATGAACAACTCGTTCGAGGTCACCGCATTTCGGCCCATCTTGGGGATCGGCCGGATCGTCACCTTGCTGCGATCCAGATCGGTGAGGAACAGCGTCATGCCGTCGGTCTTCTTCTCGACGTCTTCGTACTTCGTGGTGCGGGTGAGGAGGAGGATCTTCTCCGACTCCATGGCCTTCGAGATCCAGACCTTGCGGCCGTTGACCACATAGCTGTCACCATCACGCTTGGCGAAGGTGGTGATCCGTGAAGTATCCAATCCGGCACCGGGTTCGGTGACACCGAAGCAGACGTGCAAGTCGCCGTTCACGATTCGGGGAAGCGTGCGCGCCTTCAGCTCGTCGGATCCGTGCACCACCACCGGATGCATGCCGAAGATCGATAGGTGGATCGAACTCGCGGCGTTCATCGCTCCTCCGGAACGGGACACCGCCTCGAGAAGCAAGGTCGCCTCGGTGATGCCGAGCCCGTGACCGCCGTATTCCTCGGGCATGGTCATTCCCAGCCAGCCACCGTCGGCGATCGCTTTGTAGAATTCTTTCGGAAACTCGTGCGCGAGATCCTTTTCCATCCAATACTGGTCATCAAAACGGCTTGCCAGCTCAGATACCGACTTGCGGATCAGCTCCTGATCCTCGGTCAAGTCGAAGTTCATTCCGGTGGACACAACGCATTCCTTCCGATTTCGTGTCGAGTCACCACGTCCGCGAGCGAACGCAGAAGAATTCGCCGCTGCGGGAGGCCGGATTTCGGGCCCCCCGCGACGACGACGTTTGGCGTGCCCAGTACCCGATCAGTCTGACGCCGGCAGCGGCTTGGGGCTCTTGATACTCAGCTCCACACCATTGATGCTCAATGTTCCGGTGCCCGCCGATGTGCAGAGCAGCTCGATGGAGCCCTCCGCATCAACATAGCGCTTTCCGAGAAGTGTTGCAGGAGCGGCACCGTCACCCGCTATCTTTTCGGCTGTGGCCGCCGGAACCATCGGGCTGCCGCCGCAGCTCACAACCGCGGCACCGTCACTCGGAGCCTTGACGATCACGACGCGAGTGGCGCAGGTGGTACTTGCCAGCTGGTCACCGGGGCGCAACGGCGTGCTTTGCTGTGTCATCGTGAATATCCTTTTCGACGAGAAGTTTATCGTTGGGGGACAATTGTTCCGACAGGTTGCTGAAGTCAAATGCCTGCCGCGCCAACCAGAATCGCAGGAAGTCGGTGAGCGAATAGCGCAGGAACACTGCCGATCCTACGACAGCCAGCGAAATGCCGATGAGTGCGATCACGATCGCATCGCGCTGCTCCAGCGGATTCGAGGTGCCGTGTGACATGAAGTAGGCGATGATCGCGAGCACCGGGCCCACCACCATCAGTGCCAGACCGATGCGCAGCCAGAGCTGCGACCGGCCGGCCGACGGATCGGGGATCTTCAGCTCGGACAACTCACGGGTGAAGCGATCGGCGCGAGATTCGGGTGCGGTCATGATGAACTTCCTAGGTAGAGGGCTGCCAGTTCTTTCTTGAATTCGTCGTCGGGACGACCCTGGTGTTCGACCCGGCCACGGACGAGTACCGCGGCATGGTCTGCATAGTCGAGAACGGCCGCCGCAAACTGCTCGACAACCAGGACCGCGACGCCCTGCCGGGCGATCTCGGCCACCTGCTCGTAGAGCTCGGCGACGATCAGGGGCGCGAGCCCCATCGACAATTCGTCGAGCAGCAAAACCGCGGGATCGGTTGCCAGACCCCGGGTCAGGGCCAACATCTGCTGCTCACCGCCGGACATGGTCCCGGCGGTCTGCGATGCGCGCTTTCCGAGAATCGGGAATCGCCTGAATGCGATCTCCTCGATCTCCTCACGCGAACGCCCGGTGAACGTCATCATCTGGAGGTTCTCGCGAACCGTCAGGTTCGGGAAGACCCCGCGGCCTTCCGGGATCAGGCACACGCCCGAACGGGCGACGTCTCCCAATGCCATTCCGGTGGCGTCCCGTCCACCGAGCCAGAGTTGACCCGACTTGACGGGATGGTTTCCGGCCGCCACGTTCAGCGTTGTGGTCTTGCCGGCACCGTTGGGGCCGAGCAGCGCGACAACTTGCCCGGCGGAGACACTCAGATCGATGCCGTGGAGCACCGTGATCGCGTCATACGCCGCACGGACGTCCTTCAATTCCAACAAAGGAGTCATGCTTCCGTCCCCAGGTATGCCGCCAGAACCTTTTCGTCCTTGCGGATGACGTCGGGCGGGCCGGATGCGATGATCCTGCCGAGGTCGAGCACGAACACCTGGTCACAGACCTCCATGACCAGTTCCATGTCGTGTTCGACCAGCAGGATCGCTGCACCGCGGTCAGCGATGGTGCGAAGGAGGAGCGCGAAACGCTCCGTCTCCTCGGGATCCTGACCGGCCGCAGGTTCGTCGAGCAGCAGCAAGCTCGGTTTGACGGCGAGGGCGCGCGCCACCTCCACCAAACGACCTATACCCGTGGGCAATTCGTCGGAACTCTCGTCGGCGATATCGCCGAGGTCGAGTCGCTCGATGATCTCGTCCACCACTTCCGCCGAGTTCCGGCGGTGCGGACCGAGTTCGGCGGCGACCAGCAGGTTGTCCCGAACGCTCAAGCGACCGAACAATTCCAGTCGCTGGAAGGTGCGGGCCAGGCCGCGCCGGGCCCGTTTCGAGGGTCCTTCCCGGGTGACGTCATGGCCGTCCATGATCACCGTGCCCGACACCGGCTTGCGCAATCCGGTGACGACGTCGAACAGCGTGCTCTTTCCGGCGCCGTTGGGGCCGATCAAGCCGGTGATCTTCCCGGCCTCGGCGGACAGCGCAACGTCCTCGAGCGCCCGATGGCCACCAAAGGCCACCGTCACGCCACTAACCTCGAGTTGCAACGGCATGGTCCAACACCTCCTCGTCCTCGGCGCGCCAAGGGCGTTTGATACCCCACCACTCGACCGGGATGTCTGATTCCACGATGGCCCCATTCGGGCCCGATGTGTCCGAATTCTGCGAATCGATGTCGTCCGGATCGATTGTGGGCTTCGGCTTGACGGCCACCCACACCCGCAGTGCCACCACTCCGGCGACGATGCCGAAGAAGAACATCCAACCGTCGATCACATCGGCCAGGCGCAGTGCCCAGAGCAACACGAACCAGCTCAGGAATGCTGATACCCCAATGCGGTCAGCGAAAACCGGATCCCACTCCTTGCGCATCTGCGGGATGGCACCCGAACTGATGATGCCACCGGCGAAGGCGATTCCGAGCAGGCCAGGGATCACCTGCACCAGGTCGGCGGAGTCCGGCCAGATCATGACCACAGCAACAAACGGGCCAGCCAACATGAATCCGGTGAAGAAGCCGGCTCCGACCGAGCCGAGTCCGGCGATGACCGCAATCAGGAACAGCGGCAGTCCTGCAACAAAATTGAACTGATCGGCGGTGACCGACTGCAATTGCATTCCGTACAGCGCTCCGCCGAGTCCGGCGATACCGGCACCGAGTGCGAACACTGCGACCTTGGCCATCAGGAGGTTGCCACCGAGCGTGGCATAGGCCGCCTCGCTGTCACGCTGGGCGATGAGCCTGCGTCCGAAGCGACTACGGCGAACCAGTGCCACCATCAGTGTCGCCAGGGCGAGGAACACCGCCGAGAGAATCGTGACTCTCGCCGTGGTGTCGAAATGGAACCCGAACAGATTCGGTCCCACCAGCTCCACCGATCCCTGGTCGAAGATCGAGATGTCCGCCCCGAAGAGATTGAACTCCGGCAGCGTGAATATCCAGCGATCCATGATGACCGCGAACGCGGCGGTTCCGAGCGCCAGATAGACACCCGATAGCCGCAGCGCCGGAATCGCGACGAGTGCACCCGCGATTGCCGAGACCACCACCGCGGCGATCAGTGCCCACCACTGCCCGCTTCCACCGAAGTAGGCGCAGGCGGCCGCACCGATCCCGGCCATCGTCAACTGACACAACGAGATCTGGCCGGCGAAGCCCGCCAGGGGGACAAACGAGAGCGCGATGATACTCATCGGGAAGATCAACCCGAAGCTGATCAGATCGCCTTCACCCAGAACGGTGGTCAGCACCACCGCGAACACGACGATCACCGCACCGAAGATCAGGGTGCCGCGAACTGTGGGTAGCGGAACCCTGGTGAGTCGACGGTCGCGGCCACGTAGCCGGCCGTGCGGGAACAGGAGGAGTGCGAGCAGCAACAAGATCGCAGGCGCTGCCAGGCGCAGACCCGGGAGGTACGCGTTCTGCGGCAGGTATCCCGCCAGGTACGCCTCCATGCAGCCGACCACGATCGCGCCGACAAACGTCATCGGCAGGCTCTTGAGTCGGCCGAAGATGGCTGCGGCGTAGGCGCTGATGATGAGCAGCGACAGCTGCATGGCATCGAGGGCCACCATCGAAGCGATCAAGATGCCGCCGATCGCGGCGAGTTCGGTTCCGAGGATCCAGGCCACGCGGTTGGCCCGCACCGGATTTGCTCCGGTGAGGCCGACCAGTCCCCGGTCGTCGACGGTTGCCCGCATCTCGGTTCCGATACGGGTGTTGAACATCAACACCCGTAAGCCGATTGCCACTGCAATTGCCACCGCCATCGTCACTGCCTGATGCCAGGTGATGGTGGCGGAACCGATGTGGATCGGAGACCTTTCGGCGAAGAACCGGGGAATCGACTTGGCGTCGTTCGGATCCCAGATCCACCGTGCAACGGCGATGAGAGCGCTCAACAGAGCGATCGTCATCACCATCTTCTCGGCCTCACCCAATCGTTGGACCGGTCGCATCGCCAATTCGACAAGGAGCGCGAACCCCGGTGCCAGGACACCGAGAATGATGATCAGCGAGAGCCATACGGGCACACCCCATCCGATGGAGAGCTGCCAGTATGTGAAGGCGGCGAACATGCCGGCCGCGCCGTGCGCGAAGTTGAAGACGCCGGTGGTCGTGTACGTGAGTACCAGGCCGCTGCCGATCACTGCGTAGATCGCAGCGGTCGTCAGACCAACGATTCCGAAGGTGAGGAATTGATCCATTACTTCACATCACTCATGCTCTTGCCGACATCGGCCAGGGTCAGCGGGGTCCCATAGTCCTTGGTGTACTTGTACGGCTGCGCGCAGCGGTAGAATTCTCCGTCGGTCGCACCGATGTCGACAGACTCCCAGCCGTCGGCGGTCGACTTCTCGACGTTGAAACAGCCGTTCGGCGGAACCGGTGCGAGCATGTTGTTAGGCGCATGCAATCCACCTGCAGTCCAGGCGGTTTCGCTCTTTGCCTTTTCCACGAGGCAGGCCCGGGTGAGGTCGTCGCCACAGGCTGCGGCCGACTTCGCGAACAACAGCCACGACGAGAACGCACGGATCGCCGGCAGGGTCATCTCGGTATCGGGCGAGTACTTCTCCCACAACTCGTTGAGCTGCTCCATCGCCGGAACGTCGCTGGTGATCGGCGCATTGCCACCGAGGTCGAGGTAGTTGTTCTGTTCGGCGGCCGAGGTACCGGCCAACTCGATGAACTGGCCGCCGTATGCGTTGTTGTTGGTGTCGATCCAGTCGAGCTTGTAATCGATACTGGTGAGCACACTTTCGAGCTTTGCGAGCTGTTTGAAGTCGCCATAGTAGATCAGGCCCTTGACGCCCTTGCTCTTCATCGCCTGCGCGTAGGGGGTCCAGTCCGAGACACCCATCGCCGGATACAGGTCGTTGTAGACGAACGTGCCACCGGCCGCGGTGGTCGATTCGACAGCCTGTTCGCCCAGGACCTTTGTCACGGGTGAATCACCGTTGATGATGCCGACCGCACCCTTGGAATCGGGGTAGGCCTCATTGAGGAGCCAGCTCCGGAAGCCGTAGTAGGGGTCGTAGCCGACGGTCAGGCTGGGGTCTGCCGCGATCTCGAGTTCGGCACCGGCGGACTGGGCCTGTGCGATCTGGGCCGGGAAGCTCGGAAGCGTGCAGTTCAGACGCTCTTTGACGCCTAGTCCGTCCAGCGCGGCACCGCCGCCGACCAGAGCGAAGTCTTCTCGGCACGCGGCGATCATCTGCTGGCGAACCTCCATGAGCTTGCTATCACGGGTGTTGGCTACGAGCTCGCGTCCGTTGATACCGCCGAGTTCGTTACACCACGAGGTGAAGACCTTGGCCGCGTCCACGAACTCCGAGTTCTTGGTGAAACCGACATCTGAGAAGACCCCCACCTGGATCTGCGAGTCTGTGACACCTTGCGCGGGAGCGCCTTTCGGGGAGCCCGACTGGCAGACGTCCGACAGATCACCGAAGTCGGCCGAAGCGCTGGCCGCTGCAGTCGTGCCGCCGCCACCGCCGCCTTCTTCCGAGCCCGTGTCGCTGCCGTCCCGGCCACAGCCGGCAACAAGCAACGTGGCCGCCATCAGGGCGATCACCATGCGTTGTGGTCTCACATTGTTTCCTCTCGAGTGCGTGCGTTCCGCCTGCGGATGTAGCGATCCGAGACGGGTTTGTGGACCCTGCCCCCGACGGATCGACACCACGTCGCGGGCCGTTGCGCTTTCGCTAGTAGGAAACTAGCTTCTCCCATTTGAAGAATCAAGATTTTGTAGGACGCAGATCACACCGTACCGGAACTGTGACCATCGGCAAATCGGACACCGGGGGCATCTTCAACTGCCGGCCCGGACGTGTTTCGGCAGGTGGGGCGACTCCACATCGGACATTCGCATCTGCACATCCAAGTCAAGGGCCCCGCCCGTCGCCGGATCAGCACAGCATGGACGACGAAGACGCGCGATCGACAAATTTCCCCGCAGGATTGACTAACCGGGGACTTCATGGAAATCTAGGTGTTCGAAAGTGAGAATGCGATTCTCCTACCGAACGAGAGGAGGTGGTGGATGCGTCTGCCCCCGTTACCCGCGGACCAATGGGACGAGACCGTCGACACTGCCCTTAAGGGGATGCTGCCGAGATGGCGGAGGAACCCGGAGAATGCCGGAACGATCCTGGCGACCCTGGTACGTCACCCGGCCCTGACTCAGGCGTACCTCGGATTCAACGTGTACATCTTGTTCAACTCGACCCTGCCGGCCCGGCTCCGCGAGCTCATGATCCTGCGGATCTCGACCCTGTCGAACTGCGAGTACGAGGCCAACCATCACGCCGAACTCGGTAAGGAGGCAGGGTTGACGGATGAGGAGATCTCCGCCGCCCTGCTCGGCAAGGGACTCAATGACTTCGACAGCGCCGCCCTGCGCTCAGTCGATGAATTAAACAGGGAATCTCGAATCTCGGACGAGACCTGGGCGGCATTGTCCGACCACCTCGACGAAAAGCAGCGGATGGACCTGGTCTTCACGGTCGGTTCCTATCGAATGCTCGCAATGGCAATCAATACTTTTGACGTCCAGCTTGAAAAGGAAAGGTAAATCAATGGCCCACTTCAAGAAACCAGCTGCAGGCAGCTGGACGGAGCATTGGCCGGAGCTCGGTACCGAGCCGGTCGATTACTCCGACTCCACCGATCCCGAGTTCTACCAGGCCGAGATCGACGCCATCTTCAAGAAGAAGTGGGTCAACATCGGACGCGTTGAGACCATCCCCAAGAAGGGGAACTTCTTCACCCGTGAGATCGCCGCACTCGGCACCTCGCTGATCATCGTTCGCGATTCCAACCTCGAAGTTCGCGCATTCCACAACGTGTGCCGCCACCGCGGAAACAAGCTGGTCTGGAACGACTACCCGAACGAAGAAACCTCGGGTACCTGCCGCCAGTTCACCTGCAAGTACCACGCCTGGCGCTACAGCCTCGAAGGCGACCTGACGTACGTGCAGCAGGAAGGCGAGTTCTTCGACCTCGACAAGAACCAGTACGGACTTGTCTCCGTGCGCTGTGAGGTCTGGGAAGGCTTCATCTGGGTCAACATGGATGACAACGCCGGGCCACTGACCGACTACCTGGGCCGCTTCGCCAAGGGTGTCGAAGGCTACCCGTTCGGTGAGATGACCGAGGTCTACAGCTACAAGTCGACGATCAACAGCAACTGGAAGCTGTTCATCGACGCGTTCGCCGAGTTCTACCACGCACCGGTGCTGCACCAGAAGCAGGCCACCAAGGAAGAAGCCGAGAAGCTTCTGCACTTCGGCTTCGAGGCCCTGCACTATGACCTCGACACCCCGCACTCGATGATCTCCAGCTGGGGAGGCATGTCGCCGCCCAAGGACGAGAGCATGGTCAAGCCCATCGAGCGGAAGCTCCGCAGCGGCCTCTTCGGCCCCTGGGATCGCCCCGACATCGAAGGTCTCGACCCATTGCCGGCAGGCATCAACCCCGCCGGTGCAAAGCCTTGGGGCGTCGACGAGTTCGAGTTCTTCCCGAACATGTCGCTGCTGTTCTGGGCGCCGGGCTGGTACCTCACGTACCACTACTGGCCCACCGCGGTGAACCAGCACGTCTTCGAGGCCAACCTGTACTTCGTCCCGGCCAAGACCTGCCGCGAACGGCTTGCGCAGGAACTCGCCGCAGTCACGTTCAAGGAGTACGCGTTCCAGGACGCCAACACCCTCGAAGCAACGCAGACGATGCTCGCAACCAAGACGGTCAGCGAGTTCCCGCTCTGTGACCAGGAAATCCTCCTCCGCCACCTCCACAAGGTGGTCAAAGATGAAGTAAGGGAGCACAAAAATGCCGCAGCTACCAGCTGATTTCGCCGATCTCGAGAAGTTCTCGGACTGGATCCTGGCCACCGAAGAGGAGCGTTACGCCAAGCGCCTCGAGACGAGCATGGACGACATGCAGGTGTTCTACGACGCCGGTATGGAAAAAATGGACGCCGCACTGGACCATCTCGACAACTTCGACCTGTACGACCTGCCGGATCCGGAGCGGGCACTGATGTACCTGATGCAGTCGGTCATCATGGTCTCGTTCCCGATCGAGGTCTGGAAGCAGCCCCGCGTGCTCGACAGCGGTGCGGCATGGGTTGAAACCGTGCGGCAGCCGGCGTTCTGACATGCAGACACTCGTAGCGGCGGGATTGCTCGACATCGACTCCGGCGAAATCGTCCGGCCCGGGATCATCCGGGTCGACGGTGAGCACATAGTCGGCGTGGGCGGTTCTCCAGAAGGCGAGGTCATCGACCTCGGTGACCTCATCCTCGTCCCCGGTTTCATGGACATGGAGGTCAATCTGCTCATGGGCGGTCGCGGCGAAAAGCCGGTCGCCTCAATGGTCCAGGATGATCCGCCGATACGAATGTTGCGTGCGGTGGGCAATGCCCGCCGCACGCTGCGTGCGGGCTTCACCACCGTCCGCAACCTCGGTCTCTTCGTCAAGACCGGCGGATATCTCCTGGACGTTGCACTCGGCAAGGCAATCGACGCCGGTTGGGTCGACGGTCCCCGGGTCATCCCGGCCGGCCACGCCATCACCCCCACCGGCGGTCATCTCGACCCCACGATGTTCGCGGCCTTCATGCCCGGCGTCCTGGATCTGACCATCGAAGAAGGCATCGCCAACGGTGTGGCAGAGGTCCAGAAGGCCGTCCGGTACCAGATCAAGCACGGCGCACAGCTGATCAAGGTGTGCGTCTCCGGTGGGGTCATGTCCCACACGGGAACAGCCGGGGCCCAGCACTATTCGTTCGACGAGCTGGTTGCCATCGTCGACGAGGCTCATCGGCGCGGTTTGCGGGTGGCTTCGCACACCCACGGCGCCGAGGCGGTCAAGCAGGCCATCAAGGCCGGCATCGATTGCATCGAGCACGGTTTCCTCGTCGATGACGAGGCGATCCAGATGATGATCGACAACGACACCTTCCTCGTGCCGACAACCCGGCTGATCGACGGTATGGACATCTCTCACGCTCCGGACGAGCTGAAAGAGAAGGCCGCGGAGATGTTCCCCAAGGCCCGCATCGCGGTCAAGAAGGCGTACGACGCCGGTGTCAAGATCGCGGTCGGAACCGATGCACCGGCAATTCCGCACGGCAAGAACGCGGACGAGCTCGTCGCCCTGGTCGACCGCGGACTGCCCCCGCTGGCAGTCCTGCGCGCGGCCACCACCGTCGCCGCAGACCTGATCAACGTCACCGACCGCGGCCGACTCGTCGAAGGGCTACTGGCCGACATCGTCGGTCTGCCCGGAGATCCCTTGGAAGACATCACCGTCACGCAAGACGTGCGGTTCGTCATGAAAGGCGGAAAAGTTTATGTCAACAAATGACGATCTGCTGGAACTCCAGCAGTTGTTGGCCCGCTACGCGGTGAACATGACCAAGAACGACGTCGAAGGTGTCGTCGCGGTCTTCACCCCGGACGGGACCTACAGCGCATTCGGCGACGAGTTCGGGCTCGACCAGTTCCCTGAACTCGTAGCAGCGGCACCCAAGGGTCTGTTCATGACCGGTCTGCCACTGCTCGAGATCGACGGTGACACCGGAACCGGCACGCAGCCACTGTGTTTCGTCCACGACGCGACGCACGACATGCGCATCGGCTACTACAACGACACCTATGCGCGGACCGAGGCCGGGTGGCGTATCCGTACCCGCAAGATGACGTTCATCCGCCGCAGCGGCGAACACGATTCGGGTATCCCCCACGCATTCGAACGCTCGGGGGCATGAACACGGCGGACTTCCGCTCGGCTGTTCGTGAGTGGCTCGACGCCAATGATCTGACTCCTGGACCCGACCATTCTCTGGATGGTCAGGTCGAGCAGTTGAATCGGGTGCGTCGAGCCCTTTTCGATGCCGGGTGGATGCGTTACGGATGGCCCGAAGAGGTCGGTGGACTGGGCGGACCCGCCGAGTTGCGGGCTGTGCTCGGCGAAGAAGTCGCGATCCGCGATCTCGCCGAACCGGGCCTCTATTCGATGATCGAAGTCCTCGTACCGACGATGATGTCGTACGCGACACCGGAACTCGCCGCGGAGATGGTCCCGCTGATGCTCAGCGGCCGCGAGCAATGGTGCCAAGGATTCTCAGAGCCCGGCTCGGGCAGCGATCTGGCGTCACTCACCACCAAAGCCGTACAGCAGGGCGACAACTGGGTCATCTCGGGACAGAAGGTGTGGACCAGCCTGGCCCAGTACGCTTCTCGCTGCGTCCTGTTGACCCGGACCGGTCCAGGACACAATGGAATCACCGCATTCTTTGTCGACATGGACACCCCGGGGATCACCGTTCGGCCACTGAGGACCATGCACGGTGTCGATGAGTTCGCCGAGGTCTACTTCGACAACGTTGTGGTTCCTGCCGACCGGATGCTCGGTAAACCCGGCGATGGCTGGGGTGTGGCGATGGATCTGCTCCCCCACGAGCGGTCGACCTGTTTCTGGCATCGCATCGCCTACCTGTTCACCCGTCTCGACCGGTTGCTCACCGAGTCGGCACCGATCACCACGGCCGCAGACGACGCCGAACTCGGTGCGGCGTATCTGGCACTGCACACCATTCGTTGCCGTTCCAGGATGACGCAACAGCGTCTGGCCGAGGGAGCCCAACTGGGACCCGAGACGTCCGTGGACAAGGTGCTGCTGGCCACCGCCGAGCAACAACTGTTCAACACCGCACGCGATCTGTTGCCGGGAGCGATTGAGCTCTCTGAATCGGAATGGCGGATCGAATACCTCTATTCGCGCGCTGCCACCATCTACGGCGGCACCGCGGAGATCCAACGCAACATCATCGCGCGACGACTGCTCGATCTCGGGAAGGAGTGAACATGGACGACGACGAACTCCTTTTACTCACAGAGACATTCCGCAAGGCAATGACCGGGTCATCCGGGCCTGCGCTCGACGCGGCCCTTGTCCAACTCGGATGGACCGAGATGCTCGCCGAGATTCCGGAGATCGCTGTGCCCATCGTGTTTCGGCTTCTCGGGGAAACCGGCGCGCACGCCTCGGTGATAAACGACGTTGTCGGGGCATACATCCCGCTGCCCTTCGCCGGTGGTTCCTGGGTCGTCTGGCATCGGAAGAGCGAGGCCTCCGGAGCAACACTTGATCCAGAGTTGCCCCTGGAAGTGGTCGGATCCTGCAGTGGGACTCCACTACCCACGGCCACGCTCGCCGCAGCACAGCGGGCAATCGGATGGTGGCTCATCGGCACCAGCCGAACAATGTTGTCGCTGGCACGCGAACACGCGTTGAGTCGCACCCAGTTCGGGAAGCCGGTGGCGGGTTTCCAGGCGATTCGGCACAAGCTCGCCGAGACCTACGTCGCGATCGAGGGCGCAGAGGCGACCCTCCGGATGGCCGAGACGCAGCGCAGCGGAGATCGACCATCAAATGCGGACGAATTGGGTTCGATACTCGCGAAAGCTGCTGCCGGACAGGCTGCTCTGACCGCTGCCAAGCATTGCCAGCAGATCCTGGGCGGTATCGGCTTCACCGAAGAACACGACCTGCAGCGCCACATCAAACGAGCGCATGTTCTCGACGGACTCTTCGGGAGTGCCCGCGAGCTGACACGGGAAGCCGGCGCCATCATTCGACAACAGGGTTCGGCTCCGCGGCTGGTCGACCTGTGACCGCCCAGCGCATCTGAACATACTGAACAGCACTACTTTTCACCGAGAGATCAGGGCCTGCCCCCCACCACGGGGGAACAGGCCCTGACCTGTTTGCCCGCCCGGTGTTGCGAGCGCATACGCACAGGGCCGGCACTCCCCGAGGGAGCACCGGCCCGTGTGTTGTTTCTGATTGTACGAGATCAGCAGCCCGGAATCGCTTCGCCGGAGCCCTGCACGGCCAGGACGGTGCAGAAGGTCACGCCCGCAACGACCCACGTGCCGTCGACCAGCACGGCCTCACCGCTCTGGCCGGGGAGCACGGGATTGCCGCCCAGTTCCAGGTCCCAGACAACGGTTGCCTTGTCGGGTGCGTCGAGGGTGACCGACTGGACGGATGCAGTGGTGCCCGCGGCCTGCGGGTTTGTGCTCATGCCCTGCAGCACCGGGCCGAAGACCGCGGGGTTCTCGATGTACGCCGTACGCTCCTCGACCGGAGCTGCCCCGTTGAAGAAGGTCTCGTACGCGGTGGTGATCGCCTCGGTGGTTGCGGCGTCCGCGGTGGCGGCGGCAGCCTCACTCGAGGTGGTGGCAGCGGCCGACGAGGTGGCCGCAGCAGACGTCGACGAGTTGTCGTCGCTGTCGTCGCTACAGCCGGCAACGAGTCCGACCAGAACAGCAGCGCAGGCGCCGGCGGTGAGAGCCCTACGGAGGATCGAATTACGCATGGGTGAATCCTTTCTCGTGGACAGAGTATTCCGCCACTGAAGTGAAACTGAAGTCTCCGGCCGATGAGCGGGCGCGCGATTTCGCTTGTGCCCCCACTCATCCGCGACGACGACTGAGACTGATAATTGCATTCTCGGAAAGATCGTACGACACTCTCCGAGTGTCCTTGAGGGATTCGGAGAAATCGGTTTACCAGCATCTTTGGGACTCGTCAGCCCTCCGGCCGACTGCGAGCCTCACGCTCTCAAGTGATCTTCGACTTCATTTCATCGAGTCGGGCCAGAACCGGATAACCACTGACACTCAACGCATTTCCATGCCCGGTCTGGTGGACGTCGAACACAGACTGGATCGCGGCGTAAAAGCCTTGTACGTCCAGCGTCTGGTTGACGGCCCGCTTTGCCTGACGCAGGCCGAAGGGAGGCATCGAGGCGATGTGCTGCGCGAGCTTTGTCGTCTCGACGTCGAGCTCGGCACGGGGCACCACCTTGTTCACCATTCCCACCTGCTCCGCCTCCACCGCGGTGACTGGGCGACCGGTGAACAAGATCTCCTTGGCCTTACGCGGACCGAGTTCCCATGTGTGACCGTGATATTCGACGCCACCGATACCCATCAGCACCACCGGGTCCGAGAACTGGGCGTCGTCCGCTGCAACGATCAGATCGCAAGGCCAGCAAAGCAACAGACCACCGGAGATACAGCGCCCCTGGACCGCCGCGATCGACGGTTTGGGGATGTTGCGCCATCGCAACGAATACTCCAGGTAGCGGCGGCTTTCGTTCTGATAGATCAATTCCAGGGTGATCTTGTCAGGGACCGGTTCCCCGCTCTTGAGGTCGTGACCGGCCGAGAAGTGCTTGCCCTCGGCACGCAGAACGATGACAACGACGTCCGGGTCACCGGCAGCCCGCATCCAGGCTGCATCCAGTTCGTCGAGCAGAGCGCCGTTTTGGGCATTTGCCCGCTCAGGACGATTGAGCGTGATGGTTGCGATCTTATCGGCGACCGAATATTCGATGTACGTCACTGGCCTTACCCCCTCGGTAGCCCGAGCACGCGCTCGGCAATGATGTTGCGCTGCACTTCGGACGTACCACCGGCGATGGTTCCGGCAAAGCTCCGGGCATAGCGGTCGAACCAGCTCCCACTGAAATCATCGTTGTTCAACGGCATGTGGGGCGCGCTGACCGCGGGATGGATAAGACCGTCGACCCCGGCGGCGTTCAGCGCGACCTCCGACGCGGCCTGCACCGCTTCGGACCCGAGCACTTTCAACACCGACAACGCCGCGACGTCCTCCTCACCACGAGCAGTGCGGGCCAGTGCCGCCGAACCCAACAGGCTCAACGCCTTGGCGTCCATGAGCAGGGTGGCATATCGGTCGCGGTCCAGTGGTGTGTTCGGCTCGAAATCTCCGATGAGATCCTGCAGCCGATCGGCGAAGCCCATCCACAGCAGATTGCGTTCATGGCCCAGGGAGCCGGAAGCAACACCCCAACCGCCGTTCAGCGGACCCACCAGATTCTCCGCCGGCACGCGCACGTCGTCGAAGAAGACCTCATTGAAGTCGGTGTCATCCGCTCGGCAGACCGATGCGAACGGACGCCGCGTGACGCCCGGCAGGTCCGTCGGGATCAGCAGAACGCTGATCCCCTTGTGCTTGGGCACATCAGGATCTGTTCGGACAAAGGCCAGGAGCACGTCGGCATGGTGCGCACCGGACGTCCAGATCTTCTGGCCGTTGACAACGAAGTGGTCTCCGTCGCGGACGGCACGCGTGCGCAGCGAAGCCAGGTCCGAACCGGCACCCGGTTCACTCATGCCGAGTGCAGCAGTGATCTCACCCCGCAGAATCCTTGCCGCCCAATGATTTTTCTGTTCATCGGTCCCGAACGACAGGATCGATGCCGCGATGATCCCGAGACCCTGGGGATTGAAGCTGTGGTAGATCCGCCGCCGCGACAGCTCCCGCAGATGTACGTACTGCTGCAGGATCGTTGCGTTCCGGCCACCGAATTCCGGAGGGTTTCCCGGCAACAGCCATCCGTGATCGAACTGCACACGCTGCCATCGACGCGCCCATTCGGGCATGTCCGCACTCGAATGCGACCGCTCGGCGGTGTCGGCCTCCGCGGGCACGTGTTCGTCGAGGAACGCGATGAACTCCTGGCGAAAAGCCTCCAACTCGGGATCAAATGTCAACTGCATGTCGCTCCTCGAAGATGCGGGCACGGTGCTCCGCGGCGCCGCCCAGTAACAGTTCGCCGGACTTCGCCCGTTTGAGCGCGAACTGCAGATCGTTCTCCCACGTGAATCCCATTGCGCCGTGCAATTGCAAACCGTGGCGGAAGACCAGGGACTGACACTCACCGGCCGACGCCTTGGCCATCGACGCCGCCACCGCGCAGGTCCGGTCGTCGCCGGCCGCAATTGTCAACGCGGCGTAGTAGGACAGGGCACGGGCACGTTCGATGGCTACGTGCATGTCGGCGGCCTTGTGTTTGACCGCCTGGAACGATCCGATTTGGACGCCGAACTGCTGACGGGACTTCACGTGCTCGAGCACCATGTCGAGGATCCGCTGGCAGGCACCAACTGTCGTGAGCGCGAGCCCGGTCAACGCCACCGGCATCGCCAAGGACACGTCGACGTCGGCGCGGTCAGCGGCATCGGCCCGGACACCGGAGAACGACACCTCGGCGATGTGCAGCGCGGGATCGAACACCTGGGTTCGGGTGGCCGAGACCTGATCAGCTCGGACCACAAACGTTCCGGCGGAGGTGACCACCGCGATCCGATCAGCGCGATCGCCGTCCAGGATGTGCTTGGCCGTGCCGTCGAGGATCCAACCGGAGCCGTCGCGCCGGGCGTTGACGCCGGAGAACACCGCGGTTCCGGCCGCACCGTCGAGTTGGAATCCGGGTACGAGGGGTGCGAAGTGGGTCATGGTCGCAAGGTAGGGCGTGGGATCGGTCGACCGGCCGAGTTCCTCGAGCACGATCGCCAGTTCGACGGCGTCGGCGCGGTCGGTCAGTTCTGTCCATCCGAGTTTGTTGTACAGCTTCCACAGCGGCCCGGGGTCGACCCCTTCGTCGACGACGCTGCGTATGAATGCGGGTGAACACTCCTTCGCGACCACGTCGCGGATGGTGTCGCGCCATAGGCGTTGGTCCGAATCGAACTCCAACAGCATGTCGGCATGCCTCCTTCCACGTCGCATTTCCGCGACATCGCGAGAATATCATTCTCGCATATTGTCAGTGTGAATCTCAGAAGTGTCCACGAGATAGTCCCCAGGCCACTTTTTCGGCCCCAGGTCCGGTAGAGTGCCAGCCATGTTCTTCACACTTCGCCGCGGACCATCGTCCGACAAAGGCCGAGAAACGATCCGATCGTGACCAGTCCCAGCGAAGAACCCGCCTGGAAGCAGCGCGCGGTCGAGCGCTCCATCAAGACAGCCAAGCTTCGCGCTGAACAGCGCGTACAGAAGTTTCTGGACGCCGCACAGGCGATCATCACAGAAAAGGGCACGACGGAGTTCACCGTCCAGGAAGTGGTGGACCGGTCACGACAGTCGCTGCGGAGCTTCTATCTACAGTTCGACGGCAAGCATGAACTGCTGCTCGCGCTCTTCGAGGATGCCCTCGGCCGATCCGCCGACCAGATCCGCGCGGCGGCGGCCGGACCCACCGATCCCATGGAACGCCTGCGAGTGGCCGTAGAGCTGCTCTTTGAGCTCTGCCGTCCCGACCCCGACGCCAAACGACCGCTCTTCAACGACTTCGCACCCCAGTTGTTGCTGACGCACCCCGCCGAGGTCAAGATCGCCCACGCACCGCAGTTGGCGCTGTTCACAGAACTGATGGAACTCGCCCAGGAGGCCGGCCAGCTGCGTCCTGACGCGAATCCCAAACGGACTGCCGCGATGACGATGCAGACAGTGATGTTCATCGCGCAATCAAGCGCCTCGACCGACGACGCCACCATTCAGCCGATCACCGCAGAAGAAGTCTGGCAGTTCTGCGCCAAGGGATTCTCCGCTTCCTAATTGCGAGAATGCTGTTCTCCTCTTTAAGAATTCTGCTTACAATCGGTAGATGGCCGATATGTGGAATGACCTTCTCAGCTGTCTCGAACTACGAGAGCTGACCCCAGACACCAGTTCCGACACACCCGAGCAGGACCCCGGAACCACCGCCGCGGTATTCGAAGGGCAGAACCAGAATCTCGAATACCACCGTTTGTTCGGCGGCCAGATCCTCGGCCAGTTCATCGCGGCCTCACTCGCCACGTCTCCGGACAAGTCGATCAAGTCGATCCACTCGGTCTTCAGCAAAGAAGGACGTGCGGACGAGCCCGTGACCTACCGAGTGGTCAGGCAGCAAGAGGGACGCACCTTTGCGAGTCTGCTGATCACCGCATATCAGGCACACGGCGTCATCGCCTCGGCGGCGGTCTCGATGCACACCTCCGAGGACGGCCCCGAACTCCAGGAGATCGGTTCCCCGTCGCCGCTCCTGTCGGCCGACCACACGGTCGACTTCAACCTCATCCCGTGGGAGATCCGGACCGCAGGCGACCTCAACTCCACTGGCGTCTCGGCTCCCGAGTTCGAGTTCTGGATGCGCACACCCACCGTGGACGCCGCACTCGCACCCGCGCTGGCGGCCTACGCCACCGATCTGACCATCATCGGCACGGCTCTGCTGCCGCTGGAGGGCTACAGCCAGACCGGCAACGGCACCGCATTTGTCTCCGCGGTCACCTCGCACACCATCTGGTTCCACCGTCCCTTCCGCACCGACGAGTGGTTGTTGCTCCGCCAGCACAGCCCACTGGTCGCGCACGCCCGGACCTTCGGCCGCGGCGACATCCTCACCGAGGACGGCGCGCTGGTCGCCTCGTTTGCACAAGAAGCGATGGTCCGCATCAAGTCCTGATCCAATCTAGTCGGATATCCAAGAGTCACAACAGATCTGAGGGCACATGGCGATCAACACCGCACCGAACCGGGTGGTCCAGTGGGCGACCGGCAACATCGGCACCAAGTCATTGCGGGAGCTCATCGAGCACCCGACGCTGTCGCTTGTCGGCGTCTACGTCCACAGCCGGCAAAAGGCCGGTGCCGATGCCGGTGAACTCTGTGGCATCGGACCGATCGGGGTGATGGCCACGAGCAATATCGACGACGTGATCGCTCTCGGGCCGGATTGTGTTGTGTACATGCCGGCCGCGCTCGACGTCGATGAGGTGTGCCGGCTGCTGGCCGCGGGTATCAATATCGTCACCACCCGCGGCGAGTTCCACCATCCGGACAGTATGGATCCCGAACTGCGCACTGCGGTCGAAGCGGCCTGCCGCACCGGCCAGGCTTCCATTCACAGCACCGGAAGCAGTCCCGGGTTCAGCACAGAGGCCCTACCCCTGGTGGTGACGTCGATTCAGCGGCGCCTCGACAAACTGACCATCGACGAATACGCCGATCTCTCGTCACGTAACTCGCCGGAACTCTTGTTCGGGATCATGGGCTTCGGACAGGCGCCCGCCGAATTCAACGACGCCCGACTCGAACACGCACGGACCAGCTTCGGACCGTCGATGCAACAGACCGCCGATGCCCTTGGCCTGACACTTGATTCGATAGAAGCCGGTGGTGAAATCGGTGTCGCAACGAAGGACGTCGAGATCGCGGCCGGCACAATCAAGAAAGGAAGCGTCGCGGCTCAGCGGATCAGTGCAAACGGCATGCGCAACGGCAAGCCACTGATCACGTTTCGGGCGAATTGGTACTGCACCAACGACTTCGACGCCGACTGGGATCTCCTCTCCACCGGCTGGCGGATCACCGTCGAGGGGGATGCACCACTACAGATCGACATCAAATTCCCGATTGCGCTGGAGGACATGGCCGCGACGACTCCCGGGTATACCGCCAACCGGGCGGTCAACGCGGTCCCCTACGTGTGCGCGGCACCTGCAGGAATCCGTACCACCGCCGATCTGCCTCAGATCATCGCGAGATTGGGCTGACCTCTGCCGGTGCGGCGATCAACATCTCCGCCGCACCGTACGGGTCGATCTCACCAGCGGCCACCGCGTCGGCCAACCGTGAGAGATCCGGATGCATCTGGAGAAGAGTCTGGGCCAATGACAAGATCTGAACCCGCGCCCGCGCCGACTTCCGATCGGCGTTGTCGTCCCGGTGATGAGCGTCGATGACGTCGACGAGCTCATCGATCCCCTCACCGCGGACGGCAACGAGTTTGAGGATCGGGACGTGCGATTCTGCTCGCAGGTCCCGGACGGTCTGATCTGCGCCGTCGCGGTCGGCCTTGTTCACCACGAGGATGTCGGCCACTTCGAGCAGACCTGCCTTCGCGGCCTGAATCGCGTCTCCGGCACCGGGATTCAGGACAACCACAGTCGGGTCGGCGATCGCCGCCACCTCGACCTCCGATTGTCCGACACCGACCGTCTCCAGGACGATCAGATCGTAGGAGATGGCGCCGAGCAGCCGGATCGCGGCGGGCACAGCCGCCGAGAGTCCACCCAGGTGACCGCGGGTGGCCATGGAGCGGATCAGCACACCGGTGTCGTTGATGTGTGCGGCCATCCGGATCCGGTCACCGAGCAGCGCGCCACCGGAATAGGGCGACGATGGATCGACCGCGAGCACCGCGACCTTCAGACCGCGCTCCCGATATGCGGTCACCAGGGCCGCGACAGTGGTTGATTTTCCGGCGCCCGGCGGGCCCGTCAGACCGACAACACGCGGACTCCCGGACCCGGTGGCCGCCAGGACCTCATCGCGACGCGGACCTTCGACCAGGGTGAGCAACTTACCCGTTGCCCGCTCGGATCCGGCCCGCGCCGCGGTGATCAGTTCATCGACCGTCATACGAGGCAGTGATTGTGGGAGGACGAACTCACGCGTGGACCTCGACGACAACCGCAGATCCCATGCCGCCGCCGGCGCACATGGCCGCCACACCGATACCGCCACCACGACGGCGGAGTTCGTGAACGAGGGTGGTCAGCATGCGCGCACCGCTGGCCGCCACCGGATGGCCCAGTGAGCAACCGCTGCCGCTCGTGTTGACGATGTCGGGGTTGATGTCGAGCAACTTGATGTTGGCGACACACTGTGCCGCAAACGCCTCGTTGATCTCGAACAGGTCGACATCGTCGACCTTCAGACCCACTCGCGCAAGCGCTTTCGGGATGGCCTCGACGGGGGCCAGACCGGTGAACGCCGGATCGATGCCCACCGACGCCCAGGAACGAACGGTCGCCAGTGCCGGCAGCCCGAGATCGCTGCTGGCGACGGTCAGGATCGCGGCCGCGTCGTTGGCGCCGCTCGAGTTGCCCGCAGTGATCGAGAAGCCTTCGATCTCGGGATGGAGAACCTTCAGGGAGGCAAGCTTTTCCAGGCTCGTTCCGCGGCGCGGATGCTCGTCGACCTCGAACAGTCCGTGGACCGTCTTGATCGGCACGACCTCGTCGTCGAACCGACCCTCGTCGATCGCGGCGATCGCCTTCATGTGCGACCGGTACGCCCAGGCGTCCATCTCTTCGCGGGTGACGCCGGCCTTCTGCGCCGCATTCCAGCCGACCGTGATGGACATGTCCCGGTTCGGAGCGTCCGGACGGTCGGGGTGAGTCGGGGACATCCACGGATCGATCCAATCCTCACCGACGCGGAATCGCGCCTTCGGTGAGGTCGACGAGGAGTTCACGCCGCCGGCCAGGATCAGCTGGTCCATGCCCGAACGGATACTGCCGGCAGCGGTGGACACGGCGGACAGGCTGGCCGCGCAATGCCGGTTGACGGCAAGCCCGGGAACCCCGGTCAGGCCGGCGGTGATCGCCGCGTGACGGGCGATCACGCCGCCGCCATAGAGTCCCTCGGCGAGGTAGATGTCGTCGACCAGATCCGGATCCAGCGTGCTGACCGCCGCATTTACCACGTGGTCGGCCAGAACGTAGGCGTCGGTATCGCGCAGAGTCCCCTTGACCGCGCTGCCGATCGGGGTGCGCAGCGCCGATACGATAACGGCTTCAGGCATTGTTGTTCTCCAGTTCTGCCACAAGGTTGCGGCGCAATAGCTTTCCGGTCTCGGTACGTGGGAGCTCGTTCTGGAACACGATCACGTCCGGGGTCTTTGACGAGCGGAGCCGATCCCGGACGAACTGCTTGATCTCGTCCGGATCGCCGGCACCCACGACGACGGCGACAAGGCGTTGTCCCCATTCGGGATCTGGCACACCGATGACGGCGGCCTCGACGATGCCCGGGTGGTCGTGCAAAACGTCTTCGATCTCGGCCGGGGCGATGTTCTCGCCACCGCGGATGATCGTGTCGTCCGACCGTCCCTCGATGAACAGGTAGCCGCCCGCGTCGAGGTGGCCGAGGTCGCGGGTGGCGAACCAGCCTTCGTCGTCGAGCACGCTCCGGCCACCGTACTCACCCGAAATCTGTTCGCCACGAACGAACACCAGCCCGGTCTCACCCTCAGGGGTGGGTGTTCCGTCTTCTCCACGGATCGCGATCTCGATACCCGGCAACGGCTGTCCTACCGAGCCGAGACGATCGCGCACCGCGGGATCGGACGAGGCGAAGGCGGTCCGGTGATCGTCAGGTCCGAGAACCGCGATGGATGACGCGGTCTCGGTCAGCCCGTAGGCGTTGACGAAGTTGGTGTCCGGGAACAACGCGAGCGCACGTTCCAGCACCGGCCTGGGTGTCCGCGCGCCACCATAGGCCAGGCTCTTCAGGAACGGTTGCCCCGCATCCTCTTCCGTGGTGGCATCGACGATACGGGCCAGCATCGTCGGCACGACCATGGCGTGTGTGACCTTCTCGCTGCGCACCGTCTCGATCCACGCCCGCGGTTCGAAAGCGTCGACGTAGACCACCCGGCGCCCGCTGTAGAGATTCGACATCAGGTTGGTCAATCCCGCGATGTGATACGGCGGCACGGCAACGACGGTTGCGTCTTCCGTTGCAGCAGAGGAGAACTCGATGGTGTTGAGAACGTAGGCCAACAGATGACGGTGGCGCAGGATCGCAGCCTTGGGTGCGGCGGTGGTGCCGCTGGTGTAGATGATCACGGCGACGGCATCACCGTCGTAGTGCGCAGCCGGGCGCTCGGCATCATCCATCGGGACGCTGCCGGCCAAGGACTCGATCCAGGAATCGAGGTCCTTCTGATCGAGGACCAGCGCTCCGGGATGCCGGTCCCGGAGTGCGTCCAACTGCGCCTCACCCAGGCGGTAGTTGAGCGGCACAAACGGGACTCCTGCAATCGCGGCACCGAACAGTGCGACGGGATACGCCACGTGGTTCACCCCGGAGTAGAGGATCGCCGGGTACTCGGCGAAGCCGGTCGCCGCCCGACGAGCCAGGTCCAGTAACTCCCCGGCCGAACTCGACCGGCCATTTGCCGTCACGACGGCTCGATCGTCCGCCGATGCTGCCATTTCAAGGATCATCGTGATATTCATGAGAACATGATTCTCTCAGACTGAGATCGTCAATTGCAAGAAGGGAAACCACATGGAAATCAATGGCAGTTCCGCCATCGTCGTCGGAGGCACCGGTGGACTCGGCGAGGCAACGGTACGTCGTCTGCATGCCGCAGGCGCCAAGGTCGTTGTGGCCGATGTTGCCGATGACAAGGGCAAAGCGCTCGAAAGCGAGCTCGGTGTGCGGTATGTCCGTACCGACGCCAGCGACGAGGCCTCGGTCAACGCGGCAATCGCCGAAGCCGAGTCCCTGGGTCCTTTCCGCGTGTCCGTGGATTGCCACGGCGGCCCCGCCGGTGGTGGCCGTCTGGTCGGCAAGGACGGAAGCCCCATGGAGCTCGAAGCCTTCACCAAGACGATCAGCTCGTACCTCGTCTGGACCTTCAACGTGACCCGGCTGGCCGCCGCCGCTCTCGCGCGGCAGGAACCTCTCGACGAGGGCACCCGCGGAGTCATCATCAACACCGCGTCGATCGCCGCCTACGAGGGCCAGATCGGTCAGCTCCCGTACGCCGCCGCAAAGGGCGGCGTGGTCGGCATGACCCTGGTCGCCGCCCGCGACCTCTCCCCGCTGGGTATCCGGGTCATGGGCATCGCCCCGGGCACCATCAACACCCCCGCGTACGGCAAGGCCGCCGACCAACTCGAGGCCTACTGGGGCCCTCAGGTTCCGCACCCCAAGCGCATGGGCCGTTCCACCGAGTACGCCTCGCTGGTGGCCGCCATCGTCGAGAATGACTACCTCAACGGTGATGTCATCCGTCTCGATGGCGCGCTGCGGTTCCCGCCGAAGTGACGGACAGCAAGCCGCTCGACGGCAAGGTTGCATTCGTGGCCGGCGCGAGCCGGGGCATCGGTGCAGCCATCGCGGTGGCGCTCGCCGATGCGGGTGCCTCCGTCGCCGTTGCGGCACGTTCCGAGGCCGAAGGGAAAGTGCCGGGCACGATTCATTCGGTGGCCGAGCGGATCACCGCATCCGGCGGCCGGGCGATCCCGGTGTCCTGTGACGTCACGTCGGAGGAGTCGATCACCGCGGCGGTCGATCAGGCCGTCTCTGAGTTCGGTGGCATCGACATTCTGATCGCCAACGCCGGCGTGCTCTGGATGGGGCCGATCGAGAAGACGCCACTCAAGCGGTGGCAACTCTGCCTCGACGTCAACCTGACCGGGGTCTTCCTGATGACCCAGGCTGTGATCCCGCACCTGCGGGCGCGGGGCGGTGGATCGCTGATCGCCGTCACCACCACCGGTGTCGACATGATCGATCGCGGCTCGAATGCGTACTGGGTGTCGAAGGCTGCGGTCGAACGGCTCTATCGCGGACTCGCATCAGACCTCAAGGTGGACAACATCGCGGTCAACTGCCTGAGCCCGTCCCGGGTGGTTCTCACCGAGGGGTGGGCCTCAGCCGGTGGCGGACAGAAGATCCCACCGGAGGCCATCGAACCCCCGGAGACCATGGGCAAGGCCGCGCTGGTGCTCGCGCAACAGGATGCAGCCGGTATCACCGGAACGATCCAGCGCTCGGAGAGCATGATTCCCCGGGCCTGACAACCAAATTCGCTCCGCGTACCGTCGTTCGCTCCTGTTGCAACTGGAGCGAACGACGGTACGCGGAGCGAATTCGGGGGGGTAGTTGGGACTAGTCTGGGATGTCGGCGGGGATCCAGCTCGGGTCACGCTTCTCCATGAAGGCGCGCATACCTTCTCGCGGCTCCGGCGAGTTCTCGAGTGCACCGAACATCGTCTGGTAGTCGATGAGGCCATACCGCTCGTTGAGCATCCGTTTGACCTGAGCCCGCGCCTCGGGTGCGGTCTGGAGGATCTCGCGCGCCGCGGTCAGCGCGGCCGACCGCAATTCCTCGTGGGGCACCACCCGTGAGATGACGCCGAGGCGCAAGGCTTCCGCCGCGTCGAATCTGCGGGCGGACAAGATGAGGTCGCGCGCCGCCGCCAGACCCACGTGTGCGGGAAGTGCTGCGGCATAGGTGGCATCGGGGATTCCACGCAGCAGCTCAGGGACTCGGAACGTGGCCCGGTCACTGGCGACCGCGATGTCGGACATCATGGCGACCAGGAGCCCGCCGGCCTGACAGATGCCGTTGACCGCCGAGATGACCGGCGCCCGGCTGTCCCGGATCGTCAAGAACGGCAGCACATCATGGCCGATGCCTTCGGGGAGGTTGTCACCCGGTTCGGCACGTCCACCCAGATCGCCACCGGGGGCAAAGACGTCACCGGCGCCGGTGATGATCAGGGCCGCCAGATCTGGATCCGAATTCACCAGACGCACAGCCCGTTTCAACCCGTAATACATTGCAGGTGTGAACGCGTTGCGCGCTGCCGGACGGTCGATCGTGCACCACCCGATCGGACCTTCCCGCTCGAACTTCAGGCCACCGGCTCCCAGATCATCACTCATTCGAGCAGACTATCCGATGTGTCATGATCGAGAATTCGATTGCGCGACATCGAGAGTGCGCGATAAATAGAATCGCAGAATGAAGTTCTGGTGTGGCACCGCTTTCATGAACACAATCGAAATGCCTTCGGTGGCACAGATGATGGACCGTTCGAGATCATCATCGGCCTGCGTGACGCACCGTCACTCGATGTCTACCGACGGGCCGAGGACCTCCGAGCCTGATCAACCCAATAGTGGTGGGTTCTGGTGAGGTCGAACTGGGCGTTCTCTCACCAAATCCCACCACTATCGGTCGGTCCGACCCGGTACGCGTCGTCAGTTCTTGTTGGCCGTCAGTCGAGCGATGTTCGTCTGGAAGTCCTTGGTGGTGAACGACTGATGCTCAGCACTCATCGCGAAGTCAAGGGTGGCCAGCACCGCCCGCTCGAGGTGCAGATTGAGCAGACGTTTGGTTGCCTCCACCGCTTGCTGGGGCTGATCCAGCATCCGTTTCGCACACGCCAGGGCTTCGACGAGAGGGTCGGAGACCACCTTGTTGGCCAGCCCGATCTCACACGCACGTTCCGCCGAGATCCGGGCGCCGGTGAGAGCGTATTCCTTGGCCAGCAGAAGGCTGGTGTGCAATGGCCACGTGACCGGACCACCATCGGCCGCAACAAGCCCCACCTGCACGTGCGGATCGGCCAGGTAGGCCTTCTCGCCGATGAAGACCATGTCACTGAGCGACGTGAGACTGCAGCCCAGCCCGACCGCGGGTCCGTTCACCGCTGAGATCACCGGGATTCGGCACCGCGCCATACCGAGCACGATCTCGCGACCGTCGGCAATGGTCTGTGCACGCAGTTCGTCGTCCTTGGCCAATTCCGCGAGGTACGCGAAATCACCTCCGGCAGAAAAGGCTGTGCCCGCTCCGGTAAGAACTGCGACGCGCGCGGTTCGGTCCGCACTCAGTTGTGGCCACAGTCGCGCCAAGCCCACATGCAGGGCATGGTTCACCGCATTGAGCGCATCCGGCCGGTTCAGCGTGATGATACGCAGCGGACCGTCGGCCTGGACGTCGATCTCGTCGGGCATGTCGTACATGGTCAAACTCCCAATCCTAGGATTCGCGATGCGATGATGTTCTTCTGAATCTGCGAGGTGCCGCCCATGACGCTCTGGGCCCGGCTGTAGAGGTATGCACTGAGCAGTTCGGGATCGGTGGTCCCGACCACATCGAGTGCGGCATGACCCACAGCCTGTTCGACCCAGGTCATCAGCAGTTTGTCGAGCGACCCTTCCGAACTGTGCTGAACACCGTCGAGTTGTTCCGACAGCCGGCGACGCACGTGCAGTCTGAGCATCTCGGTTTCGATTGCGGCCCAGGCCAGGTCGGCCGAGGGTGTGCCGCCGGACTTCGCGGCGATCTGGTTGACCAGCTTGCTGTACCGCGCGGCGAAGCCGAGGGTGGAGGGCTCGCGCTCATGCCCGACAACGGTCATCGCCAGTTTCCAGCCGTCGCCGGGCGCGCCGACCATGTTCTCGGCCGGAACCCGAGCCCCGTCAAAGAGCACTTGACCGAATTCCGTGGTCACCCCGCTGATCATCTTCAGCGGTCGCTGCTCGATCCCGGGCTGGTTCATCGGCACGATGAAACCCGAGATCCCCTTGTGCCGCGGCACATCCTTGTCGGTGCGGGCAAGCAGCAGGCACCAGTCGGCGTTGTCTGAGTAGCTGGTCCAGATCTTGTGACCGTGGATGACATAGTCGTCTCCGTCACGAGTGGCGGTGGTGGTCAGCGACGCGAGATCCGAACCTGCGCCGGGTTCGGAAAAGCCCTGGCACCAGCGTTCGGTTCCGTTGATCATGCCCGGCACGAAACGCTTGCGGATCTCTTCACTGCCGTGGTGCCCCAGTCCGAAGACAAGATAGCCCAGGCTCGGCCGCGGCGGGAAGGCGGCACGCGCCAGCTCTTCGTCGAGGATCACGTCGTACACCGCCGGAAGGCCCTGGCCGCCATACTCTTCCGGCCAGCTCAGGCCGAAGAACCCGGCCTCGTACAGCGCTCGATGCCATTCACCCATCCGGGAGAAGTATTCGTCGCCCGTCGTCGCGAACACACCCTTGCGTTCGGAAAGCCAAGCTCGCATCCGCTCACGGAACGCGGCTTCTTCTGTGGTGTCACGAAAGTCCAATTTGGATCTCCTCCAGACTCACTGGGAACAGTTCGGTGGATGTCAGGGCCCGGCGCAGGAACACGTGCACCACGCACTCCCAGGTGTTGCCGATGCCACCGTGCACCTGGATCGAGGTCTCGCAGATCGTCCGTGCGGTGCGCGCACAGTAGAGCTTCGCGATGCGGCCTGCCTGCAGCGCCTCATCGGTCGGCAGTTCGTCGACGGCCCAGGCCGCGTGCCGCAACACACTGATCGATCCCTCGATCAGTGCCAGGCCCTCGGCGAGCAGATGCGCCACCGCCTGGTACGACCCGATTGTCGCGCCGTACTGTTCGCGCAACTTGGCGTACTCGACCGCGGCGGCATGCGCTCCGCGGGCGGACCCGACCAGATCGGCCGTCGTGGCGACCAGCGCCAGCGCGAGGTTCCGCTCCACCTGCTCCGCCGTCAGGTCTCCCACCGCGGTGGGTTCGCCGTTCACGTCGGAACGAAGCCTTGTCAGGTCGACACCATCGTGGGTCGTCCCGAGATCGATCGTGCTGACCGTGTTCCCGTCCAGCACCACGCCCTTGTCGAATCCGCGGGCATCAATCGCCCCGGCGCCGACCACGGCAGTGAGGCGATGCGGCCCATCGTTCAGGTGGCGCAGAACATCATCGGCGAGCACCGGCCCCAAGAAGGGAACGTCCACCAGCCCGCGGCCGAACTCCTCGGCGACGATCGCAACCTCGACCGCCGAGGCACCGTCGGAGCGCAGATCACGCCAGCCCGTGGAGTCGACCACTTTTTCCAGCCGTGCGATGCGGCTCTCGTCGTCGAGATCGGAGACCGCGGACGGTCCCAGATCATCGGCCAATTTCGAAGCAGCATCGCGTAATTGCCGCTGCTCACTCGTCAGACGAACGTCCATAGCGCTCCTTCAGCACTCGGCGCAGCACCTTGCCGGATGGCAGGCGCGGAATAACAGACACAAAAATGACCTCGCTGGGTCGCTTGTACTTCGCCAACCGATCACCGATCAGATCGGTGAGTTCAGTGGCCAACTCGACGAGTTCATCGGTGCCGGGGTCGGTGACGGTCACCGCGGCGATGATCGCCTCACCGGTCACCGCGTCGGGGACTCCGAACACCGCGCAGTCGGCCACCGACCGGTGGCCGTGCAATACCGCCTCGACTTCGGCGGGTGCGACCTGGAACCCCTTGACCTTGATCATCTCCTTGGAGCGGTCGGTCAACCGCACCCAGCCGTCGGCGTCGATCGTCCCGATGTCTCCGGTCCGGTACCAGCTGTCGCAGAATGCATCTGAATTGGCCTCGGCCGGAAGGTATCCGGACATGACCGATTCCGACCGGGCCTGGATCTCGCCGGGCTCACCGGCACCAAGAACCCTTCCGGTCTCGACCGACACCACCCGGAGACTGACGCCGGCGCCCGCACGACCCACGCTGTCCAGGCGAGGCGAATCGATCGGATTGCACGTGATGACCGGCAACTCACTGGCCCCGTATGCCGGTACCCACCGCACGCCGGTCCGGCCGGTCACCCGCTCGGCAATGCTGGGCGTCACCGGGGTGGCGCCCCACATGATGTAGCGCAGCGACGACAGATCGTAGTTTTCGAGATCCGGTTCGGAGGCGAGGGCCAACGCGATTGGCGCCACGGCCATTTCGATGGTGATCCGGTCGGACTCGATGTGCCTCAACATCAGCTCCAGGTCGAATCTGCGGTGCAACCGCACCCAGGCGCCGGTGTCGAGTGCGGTGACGACATTGAGGATCCCGAGGATGTGGGATGGCGGCGTGAGGATCTGCAGGCGGTCGTCGGACGTCAGTTCGAGCGCGTCCCGCCAGTGCCGGACGGCAGCTCCGAACGAGCGGTGGCTGTGTCGGACAGCTTTGGGCATCCCTGTGGTTCCCGAACTGAAGACCAGCAACGCATCGCTGTCGAGCTTCTGGTCGGCGCAGTTGATCGCGGCGGACGTGGCTTCGACGGGTTCGATCGGCTCGTCGAGGCTGTGCATCGGCATCAGTTCGGCAAGGACCGCGCTGTCGCCGATTGCGTGGTCGGCTCCGGTTGTGGCCAGCGCATGCTCCACCTCCGAGCGCTTGTACGCGGGACTGATCAGCACCACGGCGGCGCCCACCCGCCAGATCGCGAGTACTGCGATGACGAACTCCGGACGATTCGACGACATCAGGGCCACCCGGCTCCCCGGAACCACCCCACGGGCGGTGAGTGTTGCCGCCAGCCCCGCCGTCAAGGCGTCGAGCTGCGGCAACGTGTAGCTGCGCCCCTCGAATGCCAGGGCGGCGGGCCCGTCCATGTCCTTGTCCTAACCAGGCATCGAGCGGCGGTTGTCGCCGTGCAGCCTTCTACCGAATCAACTTGAGAGGATCCTAGCTCACTGGAGAGAATACTATTCTCATCCAGTAGAATCTACGTATCATTCTCGGTAAGCTGCACACGACACGAAGGAGGTGGCTCATGGCGAGGCCCCCTATGTTCCAGCGCGCGACCGTGACGAGGATCGTCAAGGAGACCGCAGACGCCCGTACATATGTGCTGTCCCCGCACGAGGCACCGATCTCGTATCGCGCCGGCCAGTTCATCACGTTCAAGGTGCACGTCGACGGTGCAGAGCTGTTCCGCTCGTACTCGATGTCGAGCGCCCCGGAGACCGATTCCGAGCTGATGACCACCGTCAAGCGAGTTCCCGGCGGCAAGGTCTCGAACTGGATGCACGACAACATCAGCGAGGGTGACGAGGTCGAGATCACCCGTGCCGCCGGTCTGTTCTGCCTGAGCGACACCTCCGCACCCCTGCTCGGATTCGCCGGCGGTAGCGGTATCACGCCGATCCTCTCACTGACCAAGAGCGCTCTCAAGACCACCGATCGCCGGATCCGGTTGCTGTGCGCTGACCGAGATCCCGCAGCGGCGATCTTCCACACCGCCATCGACGAGCTCGCCGCCCAATACCCCGACCGGTTGTCCGTGGTGCGCAGTTTCGACGTCGTGGACGGATTTCTCGACGCTGCAAAGGTCCTCGAGTTCGTCGGCGACGACACCGACGCCGACAGCTATCTCTGCGGTCCCGACCCCTTCATGGCCGTCATCAAATCGGCACTGCCGGGACCCGGCCGGGTCATCGCAGAGGAGTTCGGAGCAGCAGCACAAACCGTCCCCGACGCCGGACTCGAGACCGAGATCGGGACCGAGATCGGGACCGGGACCGGGACAACCGTCGCACCGGCCGAGCTCGGCACCGTATACATCCAGCTCGGCCGCAAGAAGGTGGAGATCGGGCGCAAGCCCGGCGAGACGATCCTCGAAAGCGCCCGCCGCGCCGGTCTGTCGCCGCCGTTCTCCTGCGAGTCGGGCAACTGCGCCACCTGCATCGGCGAGGTCCTGGAAGGCAGCGCCACCATGCGCGCCAACAACGCACTCGACGACGACGAGGTCGCCGACGGAATGGTGCTCACCTGCCAGGCCGTACCGAATACGCCGTCGATCAAGGTCAAGTACGAGTAGGAGTGCCCCTGCGGTGGCGCGCCCGACCTACCCGGAATGGCATTCCGAGTTCCAAGAACACTCCTCTTGACAATCAGATCACCAATCTCGTACGTTTACTCACACGATCGCGAGAGTCCGACGCCGACGTCCCGACTGCGCGAGCCTTGACATTCCCGAATGTCAAGGCACACAACGCTTCCCTGAGGCATCCTGCTGCAAATCGCCTGTGCTACAAGAAAATCAGAGGCACAAGCGCTCGCGAAGGCCATCCCACGGCCCGACCGCCCGATCGGTGGCGCTCCCACGCGCCCTGACATTCAGATACATACCGATCGACCCCGCACGCGAAAACAATTCCGCTGGTGCCATATTCACGCTTCGCAGAATTGAACATGTTGCAGTAAACCTACTCTCGGCGACCTGATCGTGGCCGATAACGGGACTCGTTACAGCATCTATTTCCAAATTGATTGAGCTTCAGTGCTTTTCGCAATTCATGCCCGAATGCTGATCAGTCGCTCAGCCGAAATCGATCTCAAAACAATTGATTTCTGTGCTTGCCATCCGTGTCCGAATATCTCTATGGTGGAGCCCACAACCATCACATACTGCGATGTTTGTCACAGCCCCTCCTCCTCGAGCAGTAACAGCACGGATCTCGGAACACGGCCCGTTCCGCGTGGATAATCCACCGTCTGACGCCGCATGCCGAGGATTTCTCAAGCCCTTGCGCAGGACGAAAGTTGACCATCAATGTTTCTCACCATCGCGACGCGTCTCGGACGTAGCATCGCCGTGGTTCTCTTGGTGACCATCGCCGTGGTTGCCTTGTTGAGCCTGGCACCAGGTTCGGCCTCAGAGGTGATCCTCGGCGAGAATGCCACTCCCGAGGCCGTCGCCGAGATGGACGAACAGCTCGGACTCGATCAGTCGATCTGGATGCAGTACTTCGACTGGCTCAAGAACGCGGTGCAAGGAGATCTCGGCTCTTCGCCATTGACCAGCCAATCGGTGACCGATGCAATCATGGAGCGACTACCCGTCACCTTGGAACTGGCCGCCCTCGGGTTGTTCATCGCACTCACTGTCGCGGTGTTGATGGGTGTCATCTCCGCCTCGCGTCCCGGATCCGCACTCGATCGTGGCACCAACGCGTTGTCCGCGGTGTTCCTTTCGGTGCCGGCCTTCATCGCCGGACCGATCCTCATCTACTTCTTCGCGATCCAGCTGCAGATCTTCCCAGTCCTGGGATGGTCAGACATCAGCGAAGGGCTCGGCGCAAACCTGCAGAGCGCAATCCTGCCGGCCATAGCGATCGCCCTCACCGAAATCGCGTCGTTCCACCGTCTGCTACGCACGGACCTGATCTCCACGCTCGGCGAGGACTACATCGCGGCAGCGCGTGCAAAAGGTATGTCCGCCGGCTACGTCATGTTCCGGCACGCCTTCCGGCCATCATCCTTCTCCTTGATCACGCTCGCGGGCATGAACCTCGGACGCCTCATCGGTGGAACGGTGATCGTGGAAACGTTGTTCGGGCTGCCAGGACTCGGGCAGCTCATCGCTTCGTCGATTACCAACCGTGACCTGATCATGGTCCAGGGAATCGTCGTCTTCATCGCCGTCGTCTATGTCGGAATCAACACAATCGTCGATCTCAGCTACGGCCTGATCGATCCTCGCGTCAGAAAGGTGGCGGCAGCCGCATGACCGAAATCATCGCCAAGAAGCCGGCCGACCCGTCCGACACCGAAGAACTGGCCGCACCCGCACTGGTGGTTCCGGTGGTACGCCAACGGCGCTCGATCCTCGTGATCTTGTCTGTCATCTGGCTCGCCGCCCTGATCCTGGCTGCGTGTTTCGCCAATGTCCTGCCCATCGCGCCGTACGACGTACCGGTCGGGGCACCTCGACTGAGCCCATCGTTCGGCTCCCTGGATCTACTTCTGGGGACCGACACCTTCGGCCGTTCCGAGCTCTCCAGGATCATCTACGGTGCGCGGGTGTCCCTCGTGGTGGGCACACTCGCCGGTCTGTTCGGTTTCATCATCGGCTCGCTCATCGGTCTGGTCGGCGGCTACTTCGGTCGTCACCTCGACAACGGGATCTCGCTGCTCACCGATGCGATGCTGGCGTTTCCGCCGCTGATCCTGTTGCTGGCGCTGGCGTCCATTCTCGAACCGAGCGCCCAGACCATCCTTCTCGGGCTGACGCTCGTTGTCATTCCGGCATTCATCCGGCTCGCACGTGCCAACTCGATGGCGTGGTCGTCACGTGAGTTCGTCAGGGCGGCAAGAAACATGGGTGCGGGCCATTCCCGGATCCTGTTCAAGGAGATCCTGCCCAACGTGCTCGCACCGCTGGCGGCCTACCTGCCGATCGTGATGGCCGCGCTGATCGTCGCCGAAGGTTCACTGAGCTTTCTGGGCCTCGGCATCCCGCCACCCACACCCAGCTGGGGCGGGATGATCAGCGAAGGCAAGGACGCTCTCTCCACGTCGCCGCACCTGGTGTTCGTACCGGCGATCGCGATCTTCTTCACCGTTTTCGCCCTGAACCAGCTGGGTGATCACCTCCGGACCAAGTTCGACAAGACACTGCAGCGCTGAACGCCCCCCCCCCCCCCCCC
>NZ_DATCVM010000027.1:0-2229 GCF_036566845.1 Williamsia sp. | reverse complement strand
ACCTGATCCGCGAAAGCGTGGGCCCTACATCGCATTGTGGGCCACCGGCCTGGTGATGGGGCTCGCCCTCGGTCCGCTCATCTCGGGTGGAATTCTTGAAGCCGACGCCGGCTGGGGGTGGATCTTCGTGCCCATCGCAGGAATCGCCGCTCTCGCGAGCATGGTCGGCGCAGATGCCTGACCCTCGCTTCTCAAGGAGAGTGGAGGACTTCGACTGCGAGCGCTGCGGTGAGCATGTCGTCGGCAACGGGTACACAAATCATTGTCCGAGTTGCCTTTGGTCAAAGCATGTCGACGTGAATCCAGGCGACCGAGCTGCAGAGTGTCTCGGACAGATGGCACCAATAGAGATCCTCGCGAACTCCAGGGGCTGGAAGATCGTTCATGAATGTCAACGATGTGGCGCCATTCGAAGAGTGAAGAGTGTCGAGGCTGACTCTGTGGATTCACTAGCCGACGTCATGTCTGGCGCATCTTTGCGCGCTTCGCCGACCAGTCAGGGTTCGAGGGGTGGCCAGTGACCAACTCCAGCCGGCCAGTTCGCGGGCAACTGCGATGTTCGCCACGCAGGCGTTTTTCTTGCGGGCGTCAAAGGTGTCCCACCGGTGATGCAGACGCCGCCGGTTCCCGGCATGTCCACAGGCTTTGGCGACCGGCCCAGCAGCCTGCCAGCGAGTGCGCATCGTCCGGCCGGATTGTCATAGGGCCAGCGGTGATGCCAGGCCGCTTCGACCAGCAACCGGGGCACATGGGTGTTCCCGGTCGTGTGATCGTGCCCTGACTACGCGAATCGCCCGAGGAGTACTCGCTCGGGACCAGTGGCCAGCGTAAGCACCAATCGTCGACCCGTTCAGTCGGGTCCAGTCGCCGACCTCCACGGCCAACCCTAACGCGGTCAACGTCTAGACACCGCGTAGACACGTCAGTCGGGTCACCACCGGAGCCCACGGCTCGGTCTGGCCATCACGGCGATCTTCTCGTCGAGGCGATCGCGCCGTGCGTTGACGGTCAGCACCGCGTCAAAGTCGTTGTCGAAAGTGGCCTGCGGCGCCCGGGCCTCGAACCGCTGGTTACGCTGCCACAGTTCATGGTTCCCGCTCCACGCCGCCCCGTCGTAGTAGACAATCCCCTGTCGCACAAACAGTTTGGACAACCGGCGCCGCGCCCGCATCAGATCACCTCGGGCATCATCACGCGCACGGACCACATCACGGGCCGCTTCGGTATCCGATCCGGATCGGGAAGGGTCACCGCGACCAGCTCACCCAACCGCAACAACTTCGCCAGATGTGCCGCGTCTTTGGCGTCTGTTTTCACTCGATCACATACTGGCCGTTGCAATTTCGACGGCGCCACCACCACGCAGCCCATCCCGGCGGCGATGATCGTCCGCGCCAATCTGAACCCTGTCGGACCAGCCTCATAGGCCACCTGTACCGGCCCCGCCAACGCCATCAACCAGGCGATGATCGACTCAAAATCAGGCGACAACCGTGCTTTGACCACCGGCCCATCGTCATCGACGAGCCCATGAGCAACAACCGAACGGGCGTGTACATCCAACCCAACGCTAGTGATCCGTCGCTAAAATAACATGGTTATCTGTTGGAATGGGTCATGGTTGCTGCGGCGTTGATTGTGACAGATTCTCAGCGGGTGCAATTGGCGCGGATGGCGGCCGTCGACGTCGTTGCCTCAGTCGTGCGGGGTCCTGGAATAGGCCGCGTGGCCGGTCCCTACCGTCGGCGTGCCGCGGGCGTCAGTTCGGAGGCTCCGTAGCTGGTGTCTTCCGCGTTCAACGTCACGCCGGGTGCGACCAACGCGTCGACGCGATCGAGGATTTCAGAGCTCAGGCTGATGTCGGCTGCCGGAAGCTGAGATTCGAGCTGCCCCATGGTCCGGGGACCGATAATTGCCGACGTAACGCCCGGGTGATTAATCGCCCATGCAAGTGCCAGTTCGATCAGCGTCATTCCCGATTGCTCGGCGAGTACCGCGAGCTCTTCGACGACCTCGAGCTTGCGCTGGTTTGCCGGCTTGCTCATGTCGTATCGAGCGCTGGTACGGACGGCCGAGGCGGGGGTGCCCGGCGCGTCCTTGCGCCACCGACCAGTGAGCCAACCGCTGGACAGCGGGCTGTAGACCAATGTTCCGATACCGTAGCGCAACGTCGTGGGCAGGACGTCCTCCTCGATGCCGCGGACCAGGATCGAGTACGGCGGTTGCTCG
>NZ_DATCVM010000026.1:0-26575 GCF_036566845.1 Williamsia sp. | reverse complement strand
CAACCGCCGGAGCCGTGACGTCGGGCTTTGCAGCCGAGCCGATCTCACGGGCGATGAAGTCTTCCAGGTCGAACAGGTTTCCGTCGCAACGCTGCGCGACGGTCTGCAAGGTGCGCACGGTGGCGACCTCTTCCAGCTGTTCCTTGAGGAACCACTGCATGAACTGCTCGCCGAGGTAGTCGCCCTCGTCGCGGGCGGCCTTGGCCAGTTCGATGATCTGGTCGGTGACGCGCTGTTCCTGCGCCAGTGCCA
This sequence comes from Williamsia sp., assembly GCF_036566845.1. Classification (GTDB taxonomy): domain Bacteria; phylum Actinomycetota; class Actinomycetes; order Mycobacteriales; family Mycobacteriaceae; genus Williamsia. The sequence continues at coordinate 26,323 of NZ_DATCVM010000026.1, read as the reverse complement.
GCTTGATCGGGGCCAGGTAGTCGGCGAAGCCGTTCTCCGGCTGATCGATACCCGGGGTGTGCACGACCATGTCACGGTCGAGGAAGTACTGCATGATCATCATCGCGTGGTTGCGCTCTTCGACCGCCTGGCCGTAGAAGTGCTTGGCCAGTTGCGGGAGGTCTTCGTTGTCGTAGTACGTGGCCACTGCGATGTACTGCTGCGCAGCCGAGAACTCCTGGCGGATCTGGTCGTGCAGGAGGGCATGGAAATGTGTTCGTTTGGTGCTCATGAAAACGAGCGTAGGTGCTGGTCAGGGCCCTGTCATCCAAGCTCGGCCTTACTTAGGATGCCTTGTCCAAACACCTTTCAGGCAAGGATTACCTTGGCTGGCAGCACATTACGCGGGTCGCCTGAACCCGATGGGGCCCTGGGGGCGGTTCCGAGACGTCGGTTCGCGCTCGAGTGTTTCCTCGAAGGGTGTGTCCTGGCAGGGGTTTTCGATACCTGTCCGCGTGCAGACGGTGCTCGCTGGGCGAGCAGCGCCGCATCGTGAACCGTATTCCCGTTGTGGCACAGGACACAACTGACTTTGGGTGCCGAACTGCCGAGTGTGGTGGGTATCTCAATGCCACCCCCATCCCGGCTCGTCTATTCAGATGTCGATGAGAGGTGGTTGACGATCAGGGCGGCGAACACGGCAATCGATGCGATGGCACCGATTCCGAGTGCCAACTGAAGGCCGTGGGCGGTCGGGCGGAGATCGGGGCCCACGTGGGCGGCAAGGACCGCACCGGACAACGCGCTACCGAACGCGCCGCCGACGGTTCGCAGCACCTGGTTGAAGCTCACCGCGCTGCCGAGTTCGGTCTGGGCAACGCTTCTGGCGATGAGGGCCGGCATCGCCGCATAGGTCATGCCCGTGCCGATCCCGAATCCGAATGTGCCGATGAGGATCTCCCAGAGGGAGTTGTGGTCGAGCGCCATGTGCACACTCGACACGGTGAACAGGCCGGCGCCACACAGCAACAGGGTGCGCATGCGAACCCGGTGCGCGATCAGCCGGACCAGCCGATTGGCACCGAAACTTCCCACCGACAACGGGAGCATCACAAAACCGGCCCAGAATAGTGGCATCGCGATTCCGTACGTGGTGGAGGCGGGGGCCTGGGCGATGAGGCTGACGATGGACAGGCCGATGTACATCACCGCTCCGAGCCCGATCGCCGTGCTGTTCGCGACCAGCACATCGGCGTTGCGCAGCACGCGGAGGTTGATCAGGGGGTGTTCCGTCCGGAGCTCGACGAGGCACCATGTGGTCAGGAGAACAGCTGTGGCGCAGAAGAATCCGAGCGTCCACGGCGAAATCCAGCCCCAATGCGAGCCCTCGCTGATAGCCAGGAGGAGGCAGGACAATCCCAATCCGATGAGCAGTGTGCCGGGGAAGTCGAACGGGGTGCGCGGTGCGGACTCGTCGGGGCCATCGGGCACCACCCGCCACACGACGAGGATTGCGCAGACCAGGAACAGGGCGGCGAACCAGAACGCGAAGCGGAAGCTCAGCAGCGAGGCGAGGATGCCGGTCAGCGGATAGCCCACACCCAAACCCGTTGCCACGGTGACGGACAGACTCGAGATGCCGACCCGGACCTTGTCGTGGGTGAGGTAGCGCTGGGCCATCGCGATCGTCACCGGAACGATTCCGTAGCTCAGTCCCTGCAATGCCCGACCGACCAGGAACAGGGTGAAGTTCGGTGAGGTGGCTGCCAGAATCGAGCCGACGAGAATGCCGGCGAGCGCCCCGAGGAGCAGGCGCTTCTTGTGAGGACCATCGCTCAGGCGACCCATGATGGGTGTCGAGATCGCGCCGACCAGGAGGTTCACCGTGAGCATCCACTGTGCGGTGCTGACCTGGACACCGAACTCCTGCGAGATGGTCGGTACCAGCAACATGCCGAGCGAGCTCACCACAGCCGTGGTGAGGGCGGCAAAAACCAAGGCCGGCAACAGCCTTGGGTGTACGCGGACCTCAGTCGATGTTGTCATCTGACACCAACTTGTGAAGTATCGGGATCACCTGCTCGAGGATCTTCTCCTCGTCGGGGCGCAGCCGCGCCGAGATTGCTTCCTGCAGCCAGTCGGCACCCACGGCGCGTTCCTCGGCGAGCCGAAGCCGGCCGGCCTCCGTGACCTCGATCCAGATCCGGCGCCGGTCGTGCTCGTCGGGAGTCCGAACGAGCAGGCCGAGGTTCTCCATCTCCCGGACCGCCGTGGTGATCGCTTGCGGACTCACCTTTTCCGATGAGGCGAGCGTGGACGCGGTCGCGGGGCCGTTCTTGGTGAGGTATCCGAGAATGCCTAGCTTGCCCACGGAGATCGTCCGGTCGGCGGTCAGTCTCCGCCAGATCGGATGCAACGCTTCGCGGAGTTGCTGAGCAGTGGACTGAGTTGGAGGCACGACGAAAGTCTACAACCAAATTGATCAATCAGATTGATTGTTAGCAATGCAACGGATTACAGCAAGGTCGAGCCCAAGTAACCCCGTTCGTCGGTGCCCGGCAGGATCGCGTAGACGGCCGACCCGATCGGAGTGGTCCATTCGTTGAGTGAATCGTGTTCGTCGAGCCGCTGTAGTGCCGGCAGGATCTGGCTGTCGATGTCCCGTTGGTAGGCGGCGAAGATGAGACCGGAGTTCGATGTCTGGCCCGGGGCCGGCGGATCGTCGTAGTTGTATCCACGTCGGAGGAACTGCTCACCCTCTGTACGCCGGTGTGCCCGGGCTATGTGCGACGACGGCGGAATGACCGGAATTCCCATCTTTGTGGCATCGAAATCGGGCTCGTCGCCTTCTTCGGTGCCGGTCAGCGGTGCGCCCGTACCGATGGTGCGGCCGACGGAGAGTTCCCGCGCATGCCTGTCGAGTTCTTCCCACGTGTCGAGTTGCATCGAAATCCGGCGCAACACGAGCGCGGTACCGCCGGCGAACCACGGCTGCCCGGCGGAGCCGTCATCCCAGACGAACTTGTCGAAGTCATCGCCCTGACCGGGGTTGACGGTACCGTCCACCTGTCCCATCAGATTGCGCATCGTGGTTCCGGATCCGAGACTGCCCCTGGCATTTCGGAATCCCCTTTGAACCCAGGCGATCTGCACCATCGACCGGACATTCTTGGTCAGCACCCGCACCGCGTGGGCGACGGTCATCGGATCATCTGAACACACCTGGAGCAGGATATCTGTTTGCCCCCAAGATATTTCGTCGAGTTGATCGATGGTGAACGAGGGCAGCGGCTGGAGCCATCGTGGCTTTCGGTCGATCCGGTCGGCAATCGCGAATGCGCGTGAACCGAGTCCCACGGTCACCGTGAGCCGGGCAGGCACCGCGGACAACTCGGGTTCGGTGTCGGCCAGTGCCGGTCGCCCGGCGGTGAGCCGGGCGGCATCCTGTGTCCAGACCTTCAGGATGCCGGCCAACGTGGCCCGATCGGCACCGTCGACGAGGTTGATACCCACGAATTGCGCATGCGCCTGGGGTTCGGTGGCAATTCCACCCTGATGGAGACCGTGGAATGGCTCGGTCATGGATCCGGACGACCCGTCGGTGCCGATCGCGGCCGTGGCTTCTGCTGCACCCCAGCCGATTCCGGCGCCGATGCCGACGGCCCCGAGCCCGGCGGCCCCTCCGAGGAGGCGCCGCCGGGTGAAACCGGACCGTTGAGGGTTCCGGTCAGCCACTGTGCTGCGGGGTGCCGGGTGCCATTTCCATGGACCCTTCGGGCGAACCATCGGTTCCGGGGTCGTAGTTCTCCTCGTTACCGCTGAAATCCCGGACCTGGGCCTGGACGTCTTGCTGCGACCCATCCGCGAATTGCAGTGTCAGGTCGATCGTTTGACCGGCGGTCAACGGTGCGATGATATCCATGAACATGAGGTGGTCGCCGCCCGGCTCCAGGCTGTGCGAACCGTTGGCTGGAATGATCAGGCCACCTTGCTTTTCCCGCATCACCATGGACCCGGTCTCGCCGGTTGCCATCTCGTGTATCTCCATTCGCCCGGTGATCGGACTGGAAATCGCAACCAGGTTCACATCTGCGTCACCGGTATTGGCGAGTTCGCCGAACGCAGCGGTCATGCCGCTCTCGGCGGCTTTGACCCACTGATCGGAGTAGACGATTGAGTCGGCCTGGGTGCCCTGGCTGTCGTCGCCTCCGCACCCGGCCAAGAAGGCGCCACAGAGTGTCGCCGCAGTGAGCATGCCGGCGGTGCGATAAACGGTTCTTCTCATTCTCATTTGCCTTCCGTGGCCTGTGAGGCGGGTGGTTTCATACTGTGGCGCAGACGTGTTCGCTGATACGCCCCGACTGCCAAGTCGACCAGTACAAAGGCGAGCAGACTGAGTCCCAGTAGTGGGACGAACCAGCCGATCACCACGGCACCGGAGACGACGCCTGCGGCAATCACGGGGTTGAGCTTCTGTAGCGCGCCCCGAGCCGGCGGCTTCGGAAGGGCGGTTCGACTGCCTCGGGTGGGCCGTCGCTTCCACCACATCAGATATCCGCGAGCCGCCAGTGTGACCAGACCGACGGCCACGACGAGCAGGACGAGCTGGTTGACGATGCCGAACAACAAACCCATGTGTAGCGCGATGCCCCAGCTCGTCAACTGGGCAGCCAAAGGCCAATCCGAGGACGACGATGAATCGACGACAGTGTCGGTGCTCGGATCAATTGCAGCAGAATTGGTTTCGATCTGCCAGGGCGTACGGACCTGCTTGACCACCATCGCGGTCTCGGCATCGGCCGGGATGCTGACCTCGACCGCGCCGCTGACACCGGTCGCCCGCGCGGTGGACAGTACCGATCCGACCGCGGAGATGTTCCGGGAGACAACGCTCTGGTCGACATCACCAGAGTCGTGCCCGCCGCCGTGGTTGTGACCCGAGGCCGCGGCCGGTTCCTCTCCGGGCGACAGTGAACTCTTCAGAGGAGGCGTTGTCCAGCTCAGTGATTGCCTCAGTTCGCCGATGTTCTCACCCGCGTAGCGTGACCACGTCAGCCCGGTGGCGGACAAGAAGACCAGAACGACGGCAATCCAGATACCCACCACGCCATGCCAGTTCAGTGTTCGGTTGCGACCTTTGCTGCGGCGGTCGATGGTGAGCAGATTGGCCGAACCCCTGGCGGTCTTGAGCTTTCGGTAACGCTGTACCCACAGGATCAAACCGCCCAAGGCGATGATCCACAGCCACGAGGCCGCGAGCTCACTGTAGATACGCCCCGGTTCGCCGAGATGCAGGTTCTTGTGGAACTGAGCGATCCATGTACGCATCGGGAGTGAGCCGCTGGAACCGTAAGAGACCAATTGACCCTGCGCTGTGGTGGTGACGGGATCGATGAACACGGCCCTGCGTTCGGACTCCCCCAGCGAAGGATCGTCGAACAGGACAGTCGTTGTCTGGCCGCTGTCTGCGGCCGGCCGGACTGCGGCCACCTGCAGATCCGGTTCGATCTCCTGCGCTGCCCGGATCTGGGCGGACAGGGGTGCGGCCGGACCGGTGGAATCGGTGTGCAGGTAGTCGCTGTACACCCACTGCTCGGCAGCGGGTGCGATCGCGTAGAGACCGCCGCTGATGGCGGCGATGATGAGGAATGGGGCGATGAACAGCCCCGCGTAGAAGTGCAGACGCATAACCAGAGGACGAACACGGAGAGCCGTCGGGGCAGGCAGTGTCGTCGCTGAACCGGGCGCGTCGGGCGCGCCGGTGTGGTCATGGTCGGATCGGGTGATCGACATGACTCTCAATTCAGATGTGGGTGAATCAGGGAGATGGGAAGGACGGATTCGTCCGCTGACGCGCCGGGAAGTGGCGGTACGGAAACCACCGTGCGGACGTCATCGGGTGACCGGCGCGCACTGCGACGGTCACTGCGGGAGAGGAAGATTCAGGCGGGGACGGGCGGGCCGCGGGTGCCGGCGGTCGAACACCAGAGAAGAAATCTGCAGGCCCAGTTCTGGGCGGTGAGAACAGCAACCCACAAGGGTGCCGTGGCCCCTGGCCCGGCGAGTGCCTTCAGGAGCTTGCGGACCATTCCGAAGACCCGGAGCAGCCCGTGCTCGGCGCAGCGCACCAGTGCGGCGGTCGTGAACATCACTGTGATGTGACCGGCCAACATGGGCACTGACGGCATGATTCCCGGCATCGCATGGCCGTGGCTGAAGGTGAGAATGGTGTGACCGAGGATCTGCCCACCACCGAGGAGTGCCAGGAGGGGGAGCCACTGGTTCTTTCGAACCTGAGAAGGTGAAACGACGGCACCGACCGCCGCGCAGCTCAGGGTCAACAGCAGGAGGTCGGATTCGGTGAGCGCCATCGTGCCGCCACCAAGGCCGTGACCGGCGATGCTCGTCGCCCAGGCCATCGAACCCACGAACGCTCCGCGCAGGCGCGCTAGCAGCGTGATTCGTGAGTCCATAGGTTGCCACGATACCCATGTACTACCGGTGGTCGTAGCACCGGTTACGCCGATCACGCCTCAATTCAGGAAGAAGTCGACCAGGTGAGTGCTGTCTGTTCCGTTCGCGTGGGCGTCGAGGAGATATCAGGTGTCCTTTCCGGACCGGACCGGAATCAATTCGTCTGGAGGAGTTCCGGCGGAACCTCGTCGCCGTCGGCGATGGCCTTGAAGAACTGGGTTGTGTTGTCGCCCCAGCTCAATGAGTCGCCATCGTCGGTGAAGACCGGGCCGGCGTTGGGGGTGGTCACGGTGACCGGGTCGCTGCGCAACGCCCAGGCGAGCCGGGCCAGATGCCAGATGTGGTCACCGCTGTCGACGATCAGTGAGTCCACCACACCGTTGACGAGGGGCCACATGCGGAACGGGTTGAGAATCGTGGAGAAGCTGGTCGACTTCTTCATCAACGCCGCCATGAAGTTTCGCTGATTCACCACGCGGGCGAGGTCGGCGTTGGCGAACGCGCGGGTGCGGACGAAGCCCAGTGCCTCACGGCCGTTCAGGGTTTGGCAACCGGCTTCCAGGTTGATGCCGGCCAGTGGGTCGTCGATCGGTGCATCCAAACACATTTCGATGCCCCCGACAGCATCGACCATTTTGTCGAAGCCGCCGAATCCGATCTCCGCGTAGTGGTCGATCCGCAACCCGGTGTTCGTTTCGATGGTCTGCACCAACAACTGTGGGCCGCCGATGGAGAAGGCGGCGTTGATCTTGTGGGCGCCGTTGTCGGGGATGTCGACGTAGAGGTCGCGCGGGATCGAGATGATCATCGGTTTCCCGCCGGACCCGTAGTGCACGAGCATGATCGTGTCGGTTCGCGATCCCTCGCTGTCGCCGGTCGAGAGCGTGGCGCGTTCCTCGTCGCTCAAACCCTCGCGGGAATCCGAACCCACGAGCAGCCAGGTGGTCCCGGCGCTGCTCGACACCCGTCCCGCGTAATTCGAGAGCGCGTCGACCCGGGTGAGTTTGGTGTCGAAGTAGACGACGAGTCCGATCGTGCCGAGCACCATCACCAGCAGCAGTATCAGCAGCGTACGGATGATCGGGATACGTCGTCGACGGCGGCTGCGTTCCGGCGGTCGCTGCGGTGTGGGCCCGACCTGGCGAGGAGGGCCCTGCGGTGGTCCGGGCGGCGGACGGTTGTAGGCCATGACCGGCGGCGCCGGACGTTGCGCGGGCCGAGCGGTGCGCGTCTCGGGACTCTCGGACTGGGACCACGCCCGCGGTGGCTGGTAGCCGGCGTTGCCGGGAGGCGGCCCGACCTGGGTGGTCCGGGGCGGCGCCTGTTGCGGCCCGATACCCGGCCGGCCCGCACCCTGCTGATGCGGACCTTGCTGGGGCGGGCGGGGCGCCTGCGACGGACGCTGACCGTGTTGGGAAGGCGGTCCGGCCGGACCGGGCACCATCCGACGGGTCGGCCCATGCGGCGGTGATGCGGGCGGGGGAACCGCACCCTGATCGGGACGCCTCGCACCGCCGGGGCGGCGGATGAAGGGCTCGTCCTGGTCAGTCATCCCACAAACTCTAGTCAAGCCAGCTGAGATGGTCCCTCAGGAGCGCGTACCCCACAAACGCGACGGTGTCGATCAGCGCATGCCCGATGATCAGCGGCCACACCCTCGATGTCCGTTGAAAAACCCGGCCATAGACAAGCCCCATCACGAAGTTGCCGAGCCCGCCGCCGATGCCCTGGTACAGGTGGTAGCCGCCGCGCAGGACCGCCGAGAACAGCAAGCTGCGGTTCTCGCTCCAACCCAGTTGACGCAGCCGGGTGATGAGGTAGGCCACAACGAGGAGTTCTTCGGCCGCGGCGTTCCCGATGGCCGAGAACACCAGCATCGGCAAGCGCCAGAACGTTTCGTTGAGATCTGACGGCACCACCTGGACGTTGAGGTCCATGGCGCGGGCGGCGACGTAGAGACCCAGGCCGGGGATGCCGATGAGGGCGGCGAGCCCGATGCCGAGTGGGATGTCGAACTTCGCGCGGATCGCGGGTAAACCTATGCGCGCCAACGGAACACCGGCACGCCAGATCAGGTAGACGGCCAGCGCCGCGATGCCGAAGAGCTTGGTGGCGGACAGCAGCTGCCGAAAGAAGTCGATGACGTCGAGGTCGGACGAACTGACGTTGAGGGCCACGGAGCTGCCGCTGATGCCGCGTTCGGACATCGCCTTCTCGATCAGAGAAAGTATCGACGACATCGCCGACAAGCCGAACGTCAGAACCAGGACGATGGTGATCTCGATCCCGATCGCGCGGCGCTGGATCGGGTCGGTGACGACTTCCGGCTGCGCCGGAGAAGCAGGTTGCAGCCACGGGCGCAGGTTCACCCGTTCGAGATTACTGACGGTTGCGGAGGGTGAGCGTCTCAGGCTTGGCCGGGCAGGCTGTTCAGAAACGGGCAGCCGGCGAGGGTGCGGATCGCGCGGGACAGTTCCGGGAGGTCATTCACCGGTCGTGGGAATGACAGTCGAACGTCCGAATCGCTTTCGGAGCCCTCCACGCGGAATCGGATCCCGAAGCGGTCGATGCCGAGCGGGCGAACCCGTCCGTCGCGAAGTTCGGCCGGGAGCCGACTGCTCAGCGCGGTGATCATGTCAGCGTGATCGGAGTCCATGTGGGCGATCCAGTCGGCTTCGAACTCCCAGAAGGGGTCGGGGTCGGCCTGAGCGAGATCGGTGCAGGTCACCGAGGCGGCTCCGGAACTGTTGGCCAGGACGGCGGATGACAGACCGAGGCGGAGCAGTGAGTACCCGTGCCCGATGTCGAGAAGACCGGGCGACGGGTGATCGGTGGCGATCTCGCAGGCCAGGTCACGTTCGAGATCGGACGGAACCGAGTGCAGGGTGCCGTTGAGCCAGATGAGGGAGCGGACCTGCTCACGCAGCTCGATGGGGGCCATGTCGGTCACCTCGACCATCGCCGGAAGTCCGGCGCTGCCGGCCTGCCAGGCCAATGCGCAGGCCGCGCTGTCGGAGGGGACCAGGACAAACGCCTGCGAGTCGTACAGATGCACCATGGTGACCGGTGTCGGTTCGCTCCCCTCGATCGCGAGCATCGCGTCCGTCACGTGCATACATGCGGTACGGATGAACTCGGCGTCGGTGGGGCGGTCGGTCACTGTTTTTGGCATCTGCGGTCCTCGGGTAATTCGGTTCACGCTCTGTAGGTAAAGCTACCCTAACCACCCCGATAGATCTATGGCAAGCCTCAATTCGCTTTCCGCACTGCCGTAACCTCGGGACGTGCCTGCGATCGCTTACTTCGGCCCATCCGGAACCTTCACCGAGATGGCGCTCGACCGCCTGTTGATCGAGAATCCGTGGCTCACCTCCGACGGCGATCTCGATCGGATCAGCGCGAACAGTCCAGGTGCTGCCTTGGCGCTGGTCCGCGACGGTCAGGCCTCGTACGGGTGTGTACCCATCGAGAGCTCGATCGAGGGTTCGGTGCCGGCCACGCTCGATGCGCTGATCAAGGGCACCCGATTGCAGATCTTTGCCGAGACGGTGCTCGACATCGCGTTCACGCTGGCAGCTCGCGAAGCCATGCCGCCCGGCGACATCAAGACGATCGGCGCGTATCCGGTGGCGGCGGCCCAGGTGCGAGAAACGCTGGCGGCACGATTTCCCGATGCCCAGGTGGTCACCAGTGCATCCAACGCGGCGGCGGCCAAGGACGCGGCGGACGGTGTCGTCGATGCCGCGGTGACCACGCCGGTGGCAGCACGTCTGCACGATCTTCACGACATCGCCGCCGGGATCGTCGACTCCGACGATGCCAACACCCGGTTTGTGCTGGTCGGCAGACCGGGAAAAGTGCCGGCGCGAACTGGACAGGACCGTACATCGGTCACCCTGGATCTGCCGAACGTCCCGGGTTCGCTGATGTCGGCGATGTATGAGTTCGCCAGCCGCGGTATCGATCTCACCAGGATCGAGTCGCGTCCGCGGCGCACCGGAGGCTTCTATTTCAACCTCGATGTGGTCGGCCATCTGGATGATCCGCCGATCGCGGAAGCCCTGGGCGCGCTGTACCGCCGGGCGCCCGCACTGCATTTCCTGGGTTCGTGGCCGTCTGCGCGCCCCAACGGCACCCCGCCACCGCGCCATGCCGCGAGTGATCGCTGGCTGGAATCGATTCGACAGGGTCTGGAGCCATGAGCCGGCTGTATCTGGTCCGCCACGGCGAGACCACCTCGAATGTGTTGCAGCGCTTGGACACTGCACTGCCCGGCGCCACCCTGACCGACTTCGGCGCCCGGCAGGCCGTCCGGTACGCCCTGGAGCATCCCGAACCCGGTGCGCCGGTGCTCATCTCGTCGCAGGCATCCCGCGCCCAGCAGACGGCCGAGCTGATCGGTTCGGTGTGGTCGGTGCAGAATCAGGTGCGGGACGGGCTCTTCGAGATCCAGGTGGGAGACCTCGAGGATCACACGTCGGTGGAATCGCACCAGGTCTTCTCGAAAACCGTCCGCACGTGGTTCGAGGGGCAGACCTCGGCACGGATGCCCGGTGGTGAATCTCTCGACGACCTCTATGCCCGCTACCTGCCGGTCATCGACGAGATCGCCGACGAACATCTTGCCGCGCCCGACGGACCGGACGTCCACGTGGTCAGCCACGGGGCCGCGATCCGTCTCATCGCCGCCCGACTGGTCAACATGCCCGCCGAATTCGCGCTGAAGCATCACCTGAAGAACACCGGCTCGATCGTGCTGGAGCGCACGGCCGATGGGTGGACCTGCCGGCGGTGGGGCCTGGAGCTGCCCCCGTTCCACACCAGCGATCCGGCCGAACTCGCCCGCGATCCGATGGGCTGAGGCGCAGTCCCCCAGGGCACTAGCCCCAGCCGTTGGCATGAAGCCAATCGTCGGAAATGCCGAAGTGGTGGGCGATTTCGTGGACGACGGTGATCGCGACCTCCGAGACCACCTGTTCTTCGCTGTCGCACATGTCGAGGATCGGTTCACGGTAGATCGTGATGGTGTCCGGCAGCGTGCCGCCGTAGTGGCTGTCGCGTTCGGTCAGCGCTATGCCGAAGTACAGCCCGAGGATGTCGGGCTCCTCGGGGTTGAACGGTTCCACGAGTATCACCACGTTGTTCATCGCGGCGGCTAGATCTTCGGGAATGGTGTCGAGGGCGTCGGAGACAAGGTTGTCGAAATCCTTGTCGGTCATCGCAACCGGCATCTGCTCAGCCACCACCGCCACCGGCCGGCGCCGGGGTCTCGAGCGGATTGGGTTCGACGCCCGGAGGTAGCGGTACCGGTGTCGGGATGATCCGGCCGGGCGGCTCTGCCGGCGGCGGCACGGGGACCTGGCCGTTGATCAACAGGCTGCCCTTGGCGTCTCCGACCAGAGTCGCGAATCCGTCCGCATCAGGTAATCCGATGTAGCACACGGACGTTCGGCTACCCGCCATCCAACTCGTCTCCGCGAGCGTCGACCACTGCAGATTCAGTGTGCTCTGGGCGAGTTTGTCTGTGCCGCCGAGGAATTGGTCGGTGACACCTGGACAGGTCGTCTCGAGGTATTCGTTCTGCGCGTCGACGTTCGGCCATGGCTGACCTGAACCGGCGGCTCCGAACTTGACACCCAGGTCGATCACACCGGTGACCTGGAAAGCGTGTGGCTCGGAGCAATCCACCGGATCGGTGGGCTTGCGGGTGGCGGCATCGATACCGATGCAAGTGCCCACCGGCCACTGCTGAGCCTGATCCAGGTCGCGGACGAAGCCGGTGATCGGCTGCAGGGTCCCGGTGGTGCCGGACTGCTGCAGGCCGCACCGCAGGCTGCGCTCGCCGTCGATCCACTGCTCCTGCGCGGGGAACATCAGGTTGATGGTGAATCGGCCGACCGGATCGAGCATGCCGCCGAGGTAGGTGTTGACGACGGTGGGGCAGTATTCGTCCCGGATGGTGGCGAACTGGTCGTCTCCGGGCCACGGGGCGTCCTCCCCGAATTGGACACCCGGGTACACGGAGGTGTCGACCGCACCGGCGACCTCGAACATGTGCTCGGCGTTGCAGTCGACCAGCGACTGCCGCGTCGGATCCTCGGGCGGCCACGTGAGGCAGTCCCCGGCCTGCGACTTCGAGAACGGCGTGGCCTCCGCGGTGGGCTTCGCATCACCGATCTCGTCACCCTGCACCTTGCCGGCGTCGTCGAAGCCTCCGAAGAGTCCCACCACTCCGGCGCAGACCACGGCACCGACGAGTATCGCTGCGAGCAATACCCGGACCGGGTGCTCGTGCATCAACTGCCCCAGCCGACCTCGTCGGCTTTCTGCGGAGGAATTGTCGCGCTGCCCCGCGGGGGCACTGTCGCCCTGCTCCGCGGGCGGACCGTCGCCCTTCTCCATCTCAGCCATCGCTGTCCATAATGCCCTTGAGCGCAGCCATCGTGACCCGCCGGGCCACAATTTCCGCGTGTTGGGGAGTGTGAATGGCGCTATCGTCGGCCCATGGATGCGCACGCGCACGGCGAATCGGCCGATCCCGAGAACCCCGACAACGCAGAGCCGGCCGCCGACGTGGTCGAACTCGCCGGACGGATGTTCGACATGGCGAGATCGGGCGATCTGGCGATGCTGGAGTACATCGACGCGGGTGTACCGGTGAATCTGACCAACCAGGCCGGTGACACGGTGTTGATGCTGGCCGCCTATCACGGCAATTCGGCGCTGGTGGCAGGCCTGCTGGAGCGCGGTGCCGATGTCGATCGCGCCAACGACAAGGACCAGACGCCGTTGGCCGGTGCGGTGTTCAAATCACACGACGAAGTGGTGCGGGCCCTCATCGGGGCCGGCGCCGATCCGGACGCGGGCACCCCGACCGCCCGGGACGCGGCCCACATGTTCGGGCGCGAAGATTACCTGGGTTTGCTCGGCAAGTAGGGTTCTATTCGTGATCGACCTGAAGATTCTGCGTGAGCATCCTGATGTGGTCCGAGCTTCCCAGCGCACGCGTGGTCAGGACCCGGCCCTCGTCGATGTGCTGCTCGCCGCCGATACCGAACGGCGCAGCGCCATCGTGGAGGCCGACCAGCTGCGGTCCGAGCAGAAAGACCTCGGAAAGCTGATCGGCAAGGCCCCGGCCGACGAGAAACAGGAGCTGCTCGCCAAGGGCAAGGAACTGGCCGAGAAGGTCAAGTCCGCGCACGCCCGCGAATCCGGTGCCAACGACCGGATGGTCACCGCTCACCGGGCGATCAACAACATCGTGGCCCCGCAGGCCCCGGCCGGTGGCGAAGAAGACTTCGTCCTCCTCGAGACGGTCGGTGAGGCCCCCGACATCGAGAATCCGAAAGACCACCTCGAACTCGGTGAGAGCCTCGGGCTGATCGACATGGAGCGCGGAGCCAAGGTCTCCGGATCGCGCTTCTACTTCCTCACCGGTGCCGGTGCGATGTTGCAGCTCGGTCTGCTCCAACTCGCCGCGCAGAAGGCCACCGCCAACGGTTTCACGATGATGATCCCGCCGGTCCTGGTGCGGCCCGAGGTCATGGAGGGCACCGGATTCCTGGGCGAGCATTCAGCCGAGGTCTACCACCTCCAGGACGACGACCTGTTCCTCGTCGGTACCTCCGAGGTGCCGATGGCCGGCTATCACATGAACGAGATCCTGGACCTGTCGGACGGACCGAAGCGGTACGCCGGCTGGTCGAGCTGCTTCCGGCGTGAGGCCGGCAGTTACGGCAAGGACACCCGCGGGATCATCCGGGTACACCAGTTCGACAAGGTCGAGGGCTTCGTCTACTGCCGACCCGAAGACGCCGAGGCCGAACACGAGAAGCTCTTGGGATGGCAGAAAGAAATGCTCGCGGCCATCGAAGTTCCGTACCGCGTGATCGACGTCGCCGGCGGTGACCTCGGGTCGTCCGCGGCCCGGAAGTTCGACTGCGAGGCCTGGGTTCCCACCCAGAACACCTATCGCGAGCTGACCTCGACATCGAACTGCACCACGTACCAGGCCCGTCGGCTCCATGTGCGTTACCGCGGCGAGAACGGCAAACCGCAGATCGCGGCCACGCTCAACGGCACACTGGCGACCACACGCTGGATCGTGGCGATCCTCGAGAACCATCAGCAGCCCGACGGAAGTGTGCGTGTGCCGGCGGCATTGGTGCCGTTTGTCGGTACCGATGTGCTGACTCCGAAGTAGCCTCCGGCGCCGCGCCCGAACACGTTCGCACGCGGAATAACGTTGGCACCGCCATACTTTGTGGATGATCATCGGAGTTCTCGCGGCGCTGTTCGCCTGCGTTGCATACGGCGTCTCGTCGGTGTTGCAGGCTTACGGCGCACGACAGTCCAAACAGAAGGCGGCGGCCGCCGGGATCGAGGGTTTCGAAACCGAAACCGGTGCCCCCTCCATGAAGTCGACCATAGCCGCGGTGTTGACGGTGGCATTCATCGTCGGAACGTGTTTGGACGTATTCGGTTTCGTCGGCGGCGCGGTTTCGGCCCGTTTGATCCCGTTGTTCTTGTCGCAGACGATCATCAGCGCCAACCTGGTGGTGACTGCGATCCTCGGCATCTTCGTGTTGGGGATCAACTTGTTCCGCCGCGACTGGATCGCGATCGCCGTGGTGATCATGGCGCTGTTCGCATTGGGGTTCTCCGCTGAGCCGGAGGGCACGGGTCACGACTCCGCCTGGTTCCACTGGGGTCTGTTGGCGATCACCGTGGTCCTGATGGCGGGGTCGATCGGCTTGATCCAGTGGCTCGGATCCCGGGCCGCGATTGCCGCGGGTCTCTGTGCCGGAACGATGTTCGGTGTGGTGGCGATCTCGGTCCGGGTCATGGACGGTGTCACCGACTTCGACCTCGCCAAAATCCTCGCCGACCCCGCGGCGTATTCGCTGGCGATCGCCGGCATCGGCGGCTTCTATCTTCATACCGTTGCGCTGCAATTGGGTTCGGTGAACGGTGCCACCGCGGCCCTGGTGGTCGGTGAGACCGTGGTTCCCGGGCTGGTCGGGATCATCTGGCTCGGCGACAATGCGCTCCCGGGCCGCACCTGGTTGGCTGTACTCGGATTCATCTTTGCTGTTGTCGGGGCTGTTGCGGTCGCCTGGTCCGGGGCAGTGGAGGCCAGTGCAGAAGCAGAACGAGGCGGGGAGAAGGCATCAGCATGAGTACGCAGCTGTATGAACGTTCTACAAAGATGGTGCGGTACAACGAATTGTCGATGGCGATGACCGAGGCCCTGGCAAAGCATTCGGAGAGTCAGCAGCTGACGCTTGCCGAGGACATGCCTGCCTGGCTCACCCACAGCGTCAATCTGCCGTCGCAGTCCTTTCTGGGAAAGTTGTTCGGGCGCAGGGCCAACGGCACGGACAAGGACGCCGCACACGACGTGCTGGTGGTGCTCCACCCCACACATCTCCTGTTGGTGACATCCGGGAGAAATCGTGGCACCGCAGCACTTTCCGTGCCGCTGTCGCAGGCCTCGGTACGCGTCGGCAGCGCACTGGAGACGTCGTTCACCGCCATCGAGGATTCCGGTATCACCATCGGCGGATTCCCCGGCGACCACGGCCAGGCCGGCACGTTCTACATCGGACTGGGTCCCGAACCTGCCGGCGCGGAATGTGCGGAGGCGATCCGGGCGGCGATCACCGACGCGAAGAATCCGTAGCGGCCGGGTTTGCCCGGATCTGCCGGGTCGGGACCTACGATGTCCTGGTGCCGGTCAATCGGAGCCGTAAGGCCAAGTACGCGCGTCGCCGCAAACGTCGGATGGATGCCGTCGAGCACGATCTGAGCCCCGAACAGTGGTCCGAACTCAAATCGGCCTGGGGTGGATGCGCCTACTGCGGCGCGACCGACAAACCGCTGCAGCGTGATTGCGTCCTGCCGATCTCCAGAGGTGGGCGCTACACGATCGACAACATCGCACCGGCATGCGGCTCGTGCAACGCAAGTAAGTGCAATGACGAGGTCACCGCGTGGTTGCGCCGCAAGAAACTCGACGAGCGGGCATTTCTGGTGCGGCACATCGAGATCGCGGCGGCCATGCGAAGCGTCACGGATGCAGCAGGATCTTGACGGCGCCATCCTGCTTTTTCTGGAAGATCTCGTAGGCGTGCGGCGCGTCTTCCAGTGGTAGCTCGTGGGTGGCAAACGACTCCACGCCCAGGGGATCGTCGTCGGTGAGCAGCGGCATGATGTCGTCGACCCAACGTTTCACGTTGGCCTGCCCCATCCGCAGGGTGACCTGTTTGTCGAACATCGTGCCCAGTGGCAGCGGATCCATGTCGCCGCCGTAGACCCCGATCAGCGACACGGTGCCGCCGCGACGGACCGCGTCGAGGGCGGTGTAGACAGCGTTGAGCCGGTCCACCCCGGCAGCCTTGAACAGCGGCTGCGCGATGGCATCAGGCAACCTACCCGTGACCGCCTGCGCCACCTTGGCACCGAGCGAACTGTGGGCCTCCGTACCGACGGCGTCGATCACCGAATCCGTTCCGCGGCCGTGCGTTCGTTCCCGGACGACCTCGGCGACGTCCTTGTGCTCCGACAGGTCGATGGTGTCGATGCCCCGGGACCGTGCGCGCTCGAGACGTTCGGGAACCAGGTCGACCGCAGTCACCTGATAGCCCTTGTGGGCGGCGATACGGGCCGCCATGTCACCGATGGGACCCAGCCCCAGGACCGTCACCGACCCACCCTCGGGGATGTCGGCGTACTCGACCGACTGCCAGGCCGTCGGCAACACGTCGGACAGGTAGACGAAGCGGGAATCGGGCGGACCCTCCGGAACCTTGATGTGCGTGAAGTCCGCGTGCGGCACCCGCAGATACTCCGCTTGGCCACCCGGCACCTGACCGTAGAGTTTCGAGAACCCGAACAATGCCGCGCCACGACCCTGCGACTTCACCTGGGTGGTCTCGCACTGGGTCGGCAATTGGTGGCTGCACATGTGACAACTGCCGCAGGCGATCTGGAACGGGATCACCACCCGGTCACCGATCGCGAGGTTCTTGACCGCCGATCCGACCTCGACCACCGTGCCCATCGGTTCGTGGCCGAGGATGTCACCCGGGGTCATGAACGGACCGAACACCTCGTAGAGATGAAGGTCCGATCCGCAGATGTTGGTGGTCGTCAGTGAGATGATCACGTCCGTCGGATCCTCGATCTTCGGGTCCGGAACGGTTTCCACCCGCACATCCCGCTTGCCCTGCCAGGTCACGGCTCTCATGTCGGCTCCTTGTTCAATTCGAGTGTTGTCACACCACGTACCCGTGATCGGCCGGCGGCAATCACCCGGTGGATGTGGTCGCCGGAACGTGGCACTGTGAGCTCGGGAACCAACCGAGTTTTGTTTGAGAAGACGGGCTGTGGGTACGCCAGCAGGGTGTCGACACAATCGCGAAGATGGGACCGTTTTGGACCGACCTGACCAGAAGGGCCGCGTCTCGGACGACTACTCCGACGTCGTCGGCCTGATCGAACGGGTACGTGCCGGTCAACCCGACGCCGTCGAGACCGAACGCCTTCGCGAGGACGTGATCACGCGCTGTCTGCCGCTGGCGGAGAACATCGCACGGCGCTTCGGCGGACGCGGCGAGAATCATGACGATCTTGTGCAGGTCGCTCGACTCGGCCTCGTGAACGCGGTCGACCGCTTCAATCCGGAGCACGGCTCGGAGTTCGTCTCGTTTGCGGTGCCGACGATCATGGGTGAGGTGCGCAGGCACTTCCGCGACGCCGCGTGGGCGACCCGGGTTCCGCGGCGTCTCAAGGAACTTCACAAGTCGATCAACGATGCGTCGGAGGACTTGTCCCACCGGCTGGGGCGGTCACCGTCGGCCAGTGAGATCGCCGCCGAACTGGATCTCGATGTTGCCGAGGTGACCGAGGGCTTGCTCGCCAGAGGGGCGTACCAGGCACTGTCGACCGATTCCGGTGCCGCGGACGACGAGCTCGGGGCGCCGCTGCTCGAGACGATCGGCGAAGAGGATCCCGAGTACGAACACGTCGAGAGCTACGTCATGATCAGGCCGGCCCTCGCCAAGCTGACGGAACGGGAACGGCGGATCCTGGTGCTGCGCTTCTTCGGGTCACAGACGCAGACCGAGATCGCCAAACAGCTGGGGATCTCTCAGATGCACGTGTCCCGCATCCTGTCGAGCACGCTGAAGAAGCTCCGCGAGGAACTCGGACCGGACGACGAAACCGATGTGAGTGAGCTCCTGGGATGACCGGCCTGATTGACGGTCGACGGGGTGGGGTACACGAGAAGTGGATCAACAGAAGGGTTGTCACGGTGTTGGAACGGGTACAACGACCCAGGCGTAGTAGCCTGCCGGGTAGGGGAGGCGAACGTAGTGGGTGAGGTCGTGGACATCGACGGGACAGCCGTGGCTCCGGTGAGCATCCGAGTCAGAGCCGAGCGATCGCAGGTGCCGATGGTGCGCGCCATCGCCGAGACATTGGCGGTGCTCGCCGATTTCTCCCTCGACGAGGTGGCCGACATCAAGTTGGCGGTCGATGAGGCCGCGACGTCGATCATCGTCTGCGCCGCACCGGAAGCCGACCTCGTCGTCGGGTTCAGCACGGATGTCCGTGAGTTCCGTGCCGTCGTCCAGTCGTGGGTCCCGGTCTCGAAATCGTTGTCGCAAACCGGATTCGGCTGGCATGTCCTTCAGACTCTGACCGACACCGTCACCGTGCAGGAGGGTGCGGTCGAGAACGGCGGACGTGTGGTCGCCATCGAACTCTCGAAATAAGGGTTCAGATCAAGTTCTTCGGGTGAACGGACGACGGCAACAGCTGCAGCAGTGGCATTCGCAGGGCCATCTCTTTCCGGTTCCCCACCGGCTCGGAATAGAGGTCGGCAAGTGCGTCCGCTCCCCGGTTGTGGGGGCCGACAACCCGGTAGCAGGCCGGGTTGAAGCTGCCGAACCAGAGTTGGATGAACAGCTTCGGGTTGAGGATCATTGTGCGCATTGGTATCAGGGCGCCGATTTCACGCGCGAGCGCATCCAGGTAGAGGACCTGTGAGGGAATGGCCTCTGTGTGCCGTGGGCTCAGGGCCGTCCAGTGCTCTTCCCATTCCTTCTCGCGTCCGACGATCTCGTCGAGATTTCCGGGAAGCTGCTGCTTTCCGCTGCACACCAGAGCGAAATAGCGTGCCTGCATCTCAGCGCAGATGGGGATCCCGCCGGAGAAGGGGCGGATGAATCCGATGAAGGCCGCGGTTCCGTTGTGCTCGGGATGGAGGAAGTGCTTGTACAGGTTGCGGACGTTGCCGTCCTTCACCTGAAGGTCTCCGACGGAGAGCCCTTCGTTGCTGAAGCCGGTGCACAGCACGATGGTGTCGAACTCTTCGACATCGGCATCCTTGAAGAAGACCTTGTTGCCGTCGGATCGGTCGATCCCCGCGTCGTTCAACGAGACTCGGCCGCTGACGATGCTGGGTATGAAGCTTGCGTTCTTGCAGAAGATGCCGCGCTGGGCCCAGGTCCCGTCTGGATGGGATCTGCGATTCCACGTCCGGATCATGTCCCAGTTCTCGTCGTTCTGCAGTGTTCCCACGTCGAGCTTCGGCGGGTCGAGCGGCTCGCCGAGCGGGTTGAGGCCGGTGGCGCGAACAGTGCGCTTGCCCGGAATGAGCTTGTCGCCGATGTGGCGGACGGCGCCCTGGGCAGTCGCGAAGATGCCGTAGACGACGGACATGGCCAGGAATACGGCTTTCGCGATCGGGTTGCGTCCCCAGAACGAGTCGAGGACAAATGGCTGATCGCTGGACCGCCGGCACATCTCGTGCACGTGCGATCTCACCGTGCCATGATCAGTTGTCCTGTCGCGGTTGAACACTCGCGGCAGCACGAATGTGTATGAGCGGATGGACAGAGTGGCAGCGTCGGCGACGTCGCCGATCTCTCGCACGATGTCGCCGCCGGACTCCGCGAGGCCGACGATGAGGACCCGCTTGCCGCGGAATCGCTCGTTGTTCCGGTACTCCGCGGAGTGGACGATCTCTCCGGAGAAGCCCTCGAGCCCGGCAATGTCCCGGTTGGGGGTCTTGAAGGGCCCAGAACAGATCGCGACGGCGTCGAAGAGCTCGGTGGAATCGAGGCCGTCGCGGCGCACCGACACCGTCCAGCCTTCCGAGTTCGGATCTCGCTGGATGTTTGTGACCTCGCTGGCGAAACGGATGCGGTCGCCGAGGCCGTAGGTGTCGCTGTATTGCTTGAGATAGTCGAAGTACTGCCGCCGTGTATAGAACACCCGGTCTCCCTGGAACGGGTGGTCCGAGTAGGCCATCAGTTTCATGGAGATGGTCAGGTAGAGGTTGTCGTACGCCTTCACCTTGGTGTCGCCGTCGTCGCCGTCGTCACGAAGCCAGATACCGCCGACTTCTTCGTTTTTGTCGAAGCAGACAACCTCGTGTCCTTCGTCGAGCAGCTGCTTGATGGTGGTCAGCCCGCATGGACCGGCCCCGACGACACAAACCTTCACAATGACCTCCGCATTTGCTTAGCAGAACTAAATAGAACGACAGGGCCCCGGCTGGATGGCCGGGGCCTGATTGACGCGCTTGTGGCAGCCGCGCGGAGCGGCGAAACCTGAGGTGCCGTAAGTGCTGTTACGATATGAGGTTAGGCTAACTTTGCCTGGTCAGGCGTGTCAATTGCGACAAATCGGCCACGCTGAGGCTCCTTGCCCTGCGTCAGTCGAAGCTGTGGGGCCGTGGGGCCGTAGATCTTTGGGGTGGCCGCCTACGCGACGTCTGAATGCGTTGCGGGGATCAAACGCCCGAATCAGTCGGGGGTGTCTTGGAACGGAGCCGGTCGCGTAGAGCGCGCGCCCGTCCGGCCCGGTGCTCATGCTTCAGATGAGGGTGACCGCTCTTGGGCTTCTGCGATTTCCGTCGAAGTGGTACGAACACCACCACGGCGATGATCACGACGGCGATGAGAACGAAGCCGAGGATTTCCATGCGAGCCGCCTTCGACGAGTCTGTGAATGTGTCACGGTGCCACGGTCGTTGGTCGTGGCGACATGCATTCAGAGTTGCCGATCGGCGGTGTACCCAAACTTCGCGGCCGGGGTGACTCCTTGTCAGGAGTCGATCTTGGTGCTGCGCAGTTCGTGACCCTTGGAGGTCAGGCAGCGTCCACTGGCCAGATCCCACGACCAGCCGTGCAGGTTGCAGGTCAGTTTTTCACCCTCGATGACACCGAACTTGCTCAGATCTGCCTTCAGGTGTGGGCAGCGTCGCTGAATCTCCCAGCCGTCCTTCTCAATCGACGACGAATCGTCGTGCGCCTCGGCAAACCACCCGTCCGCGTATGCGATCCGCTCGTCGGTGAGGCATTTGAAGAAGGTGTAGAGGAATTCGTTGTAGCCGCCGATGCGCCAGGTGGTGAACCGGGTCGAGAGGAAGATCGTGTTCACCCAGTCGGGTTCGTTGTCCCGCAAGACAGTTCGTACCAACTCAGGCGCGATACGGAAGCCGTATCGGTACTTGCCGTCGTTCTCCTTGGGTTCACGAACCGTGCGGCTCGGGAAATCGAGGACAACGGTCTCGTCACCCATCACCAGTCCGACGGGGTAGCCGATGCCGTCGCAGATCTGGTCGCTCAGGGCCATGATCGGCTCGAACAGCGCTTTCAGGGGTGCGAGAAGCGGTTCGCCTTCCGCCGGCGCCCAGGACGCCTTCTGCGCGGCGATCACCGGGGCGAACTTCACCGCCATCTTGTCGAGGTATGCGGCCTTGTTCTCGCCGAAGACCTGCTCAGGTGGGTACGGATGGCTGATCTCATCGAGTTGCGAACCGGTGAACACCGCCGCCGAACCCGAGACCATCATCAGTCCGCGGTGTTTGACGCCGTCGTCGGTGCCGTGTTCCTTCATCTGTTCGAGGAAGGTTTCCTGATCGGGGAAGATGCTCGTGGGATCGTTCTCGATGTCGTTGAGGTAGCGCAGTTCCTCATCGAGGAACATCGGAGGACCCGCCGACGGCACCACCCAGGTGGCGCCGACCTGTTCGATGTACGAACGGGCACGATCCATGCCGCGCTGCCGTTTCTGCGACGCGAAGTTGGCCTTGGAACGCTTGGGGATGTCATACACCATCGGATACCAGATGGCGCCCGAATACTGCAGCAGATGGACGTCGATGTGCCCGAACTGCTCGGCGATGACGTCGAGATCGACCGGCCGGGCGTCGTTCATGTTGAACAGCGTGGTCTGCCCGTCGTCGACGACGATCCCGCTGTCTCCGATCGGGCCGTCGGCGGGCGCGCGCAACGCCACGATCATGATGTCGAGACTGCCTTTGTCACCGGTGACGGTGGTCTTGACCGAATCCTCGGTCTCCACGAACTTGTGGAAGCCGAGCTTCTCCAGTTCGCGCCGCAGATCGGGGACCGGATAGTCGGGCAGCAAAACGGTGGCGTCTTTGTTGACGTTCTCGCGCAGGTTCTGCTCGTCGAAGTGGTCGCGGTGCAGATGGCTGACGTACAGGTAGTCGCAATCGCCGAGCGACTTCCAGTCCAGATCACTGTTGTCGGGGAACGGGACCCACGACGCGAAGTACGCGGGATTGACCCAGGGGTCGCACAGGATGGACCCTGCCGCCGTCTGGATGTGGAATCCCGCATGTCCAACGCTCGTGACCTGCACGCACTGCCTCCGTATTCTTCGTGCTCTTTCCGCGGCCACCAGAGTATCGACCACGTGAGGTCAATGGCGGGTCAGCCAACGCTAAGCTCGCGGCATGGAACCGGTCTACGACACAGTCATTGCCCTGGCCCGTTCGCTGTGGGCGGCCGAAGGGCTGAAGTTCACGGTTTCCGGTGTCGAGAACGTACCGAAGTCCGGCGGCGCTGTGATCGCCGTCAACCACACCGGGTATCTCGACTTCACCTACGCCGGCCTGCCCGCGTTCCTGCAGGGGAAACGCAAGGTCCGGTTCATGGCCAAAAAAGAGGTCTTCGACAACAAGATCAGCGGGCCGATCATGCGCAGCCTCCGGCACATCCCGGTCGATCGGGGTGCGGGGGCCGACAGCTATCGGACTGCGGTCGACTACCTGCGGGACGGGGAGCTCGTGGGTGTCTATCCCGAGGCCACCATCAGTCGCAGCTTCGAGATCAAGGCGTTCAAGTCGGGTGCGGCCCGGATGGCGCAGGAAGCCGGCGTGCCGATCGTGCCGGTGGTGATCTGGGGCGCGCAGCGGGTGTGGACCAAGGGCCACCCCAAGCGGCTGGGCCGGACCAACATCCCGATCTCGATCGGCGTGGGCACACCGATCGACGCATCGGGTGACCCGACCGAGGTCACCGCAGAACTGCACAGGGCGATGAGCGAGCTACTGCACGGTCTGCAGGAGACCTACGGCCCCTACCCTCAGGGCGAGTTCTGGGTTCCCGCGCGCCTGGGAGGCGGCGCGCCGACCCTGGTTGAGGCGAATCAGATGGATGCCGACGAACAGGCGGAGAAGGCTGCCAAGCGTGCCGCAAAGCAGGCCGAGGGCCGCAACAACTGACCTCGCATCGGGTTCGGGGGCCGTCTCACTTTCAGACAAATCCGCCTCGGCCCTCCCCGCTGTGCCTACCGTCGGAATTGCATCATCCGATGCGTGAACATTCCTCCAGGAGCGTAGGTCCTGAAGGCACTTGGCTACCACGGTCCGGGCCGCAAGGCCTGGGAAGATGTCCCCGATCCCACCATCACAGATCCCACCATCACAGATCCCACAGACGTGATCGTTCGCGTCGATACGACAACCATTTGCGGAACCGATCTCCACATCCTGTCCGGAGACGTCCCGGCAGTCACCGACGGACGCATCCTCGGCCACGAGGCCGTTGGTGTGGTCACCGAGAAGGGATCGGCGGTGACCGGCTTCGACGGCGGTGACCGGGTCCTGGTCCCGGCGCGGTCGGTCTCTCATCGATCCTCGCCACCGGTCTCTGGGGTGCATCGCGCACCATCGCCATCGATTCGAACAAATTCCGCCTGGAGAAGGCGTATGAGTTCGGCGCCACCGACGTGTTCGAGGCGGGGCCGAACACCGTGGCCGATGTCCTCGCGCTCACCGACGGGCTGGGCGTCGACGTGGCAATCGAAGCCGTCGGTTATCCCGAAACCTTGCTCACTGCAGCATCTTTGGTTCGTCCGGGCGGAACCATCGCCAATGTCGGTGTACATGGCGTCCCGGTCACGCTGCCGATGCAGGACATGTGGATCCAGAACCTGACCATGACGATGGGGTTGGTCGACACCGTGTCCATCCCGACGCTTCTCAAGATGGTCGCATCGGATCGGCTGCCCGCGGAGAAGATGGGGACCCATCACTTCACGTTCGATCAGATCGAGGAAGCGTACGACGTCTTTGCGTACGCGGCGGACAACCAGGCACTGAAGGTGGTCATCAGCCCGAGCTGATTCGCCATTCAGGCTTCGGCCTGCTGTGTATCCCGGGGGAGATTCCATTCCAGGATCACGGTGGTGCCGGTCGCGGTCGGGCTGATGCGGGGGTGATCCGACAATGCCTGCATCAGTGGGATTCCGCGACCGCGCAAACCCGCAGCCGAGGACGCCTTCACCTTCTGCCATCGGCCGTGGTCCTGAACCGTGACGTTGAGCAGTCGAGCGCCCCGATGGTAGGTGGCGTTCAAGCTC
This sequence comes from Williamsia sp., assembly GCF_036566845.1. Classification (GTDB taxonomy): domain Bacteria; phylum Actinomycetota; class Actinomycetes; order Mycobacteriales; family Mycobacteriaceae; genus Williamsia. The sequence continues at coordinate 1,183 of NZ_DATCVM010000026.1, read as the reverse complement.
ATCGTCCCGGCCTCGGCGAGGTGGATGTAGGCGTGCTCCACGGCGTTCGCCAAAGCTTCGTACACCGCGAGGGCTATCGCGTCGGCGCGGTCGTGCGCCTCGGGGACCACTTCCTGGAGCCACGCCGCCAGGTGTTTGCGGAGCCGCGTCGCCGACGCCGGGTCAGCGGTCACGTCGGTAAACGCGAGCGCGGGAGTCTCGGTCGGCGAGTTCGTCATGATTCGCTCGGCATCCACCCTTCGGTGTTACCCAGGGCGGATGGGTTCTATGCGGACGAGGGATCGGTGCGGCGTTCTTCACCCAAACGGGCGACAGCATCGTCCACTGTCGGGTATACCGCGATGGTCTTGTCCAGCCCCACCAGGTGCATGGGACGGGAGGTTGCCGGGCCGTCGGCCACCACCGCCAGGACTCCGGTGGGGGCGATGTTCTCGTGCGCGGTCACCAATGTGGTCATCCCCGCCGACGACAGGAAGTCGACCGCTGAGATGTCGATGATGAGAGCGGTCGGGGTCGCGGTCATCGCATCATTGACCGCGTCCGACAACTGCGGAGCGGTCAAGACGTCGATACTGCCGCGTACGGCCAGGACCACGATTCCGCCGCGACGATCGATGGAGATGGTGAGGCCGGTGCCGGCCGGCAGATCGCTGGCTTCGCGGGCATGGTTCGCCTGCCCGTCGATCGAGTCCATCGAAACCCCTTGTGCGCTGTGACATTCGTCTGGACGGCTGCTTTCTGCACCCGACCTCGTTCATATTTACACAATTGGTGATGCCGATGCGGACATCCTGCCGCTCGCCCGATGAACTGACGCCCGAACGCATTGAGCAATGGGACGATACGTTGGTTTCGCCCGGAAGCGAGAATTAGGCTGACCGCCATGGAACCGGTTTTTCGGGCGCTCGAGGTGACGGCGATGGTGCTGGTCAAGGCTCAGGGACTGAAGCTCGACTTCGTCGGTCTGGACAAGTTGCCGGCCAGCGGCGGAGTGGTCCTGGCGATCAACCACACGGGCTATCTCGACTTTCTTCCGGCGGCTCTGGGCGTCTATCACCGCCGTCGGCGGGTCCGGTTCATGATCAAGTCGGAGATGCAGAAGATCGCCGTCATGCGCTTTCTGATCAAGCACACCAAGACGGTGCCGGTGGATCGGATGGCAGGGGCACAGGCCTATGAGTTG
>NZ_DATCVM010000025.1:0-2651 GCF_036566845.1 Williamsia sp. | reverse complement strand
CAAGATCGAGGGCGGGTTCGGTGTTGCTGAGCGGAATCGTCGCTCCGGCAGGCAGTTTGCGGAGGTCGCCGGGCCCGGCCAGGATCTCTAGATACCGGTCACCTGTGAGGTTCTGGTACCGGATTGCCGCCCGAGTCGAGGTGTAGAGCTGTTGGCGCTTGTCCACGGTGAACGTCACGGTGGCGTGGTCATCGTCGATGACGATGTCATCCACGCTCCCCACGGGGATACCGGCGATACGCACGTCCTGCCCCGTCTTCAACCGGGACACGGAGCTGAATTCGGCGGTGTAAGTGTTGTTGGAACCGAACCGGAACTGACCGAACGTGACGATCAGCGCGGCCAGCACAAGCAGCATGACGGCGGTGAAGATGCCGACCTTGAGTCCGATGCGGTGGGTTGCCATCAGTAGTCGTCTCTTTCGGCATAGGCGCCGTTGAACAGGAACTGCAGTGTCGACGGGGAGTCGAATTGCAGTTCGGTGTTGGGCTGATAGGGAACGTAGGCGTTGTCGGTCACCAGGAACGGCGGCCGGTACCAGGACCCGGATCCCTGCTTGGACGGCAGATTGGACAGGCCACGGCAGTTGGGCCCGCCGGAGGCGTTGACCACCGGCAGACTCTCCGGGTAGGTGTAGACCGCTGAACCGGGGATGAAGCCGGCATTGACGAACAGTGCTGGTTGCACACCGCCGATGTTGGGCCCGAACTTTTTGAAGGCATCTGCCAATGACGTGATCAGACAACCGAATTCGGGGGAGTATTGGCGCAGCACGCCCAGCGGGGCGCGGAGCCGCTGGATGGCGGCGGTCAGGTTGTCTTCTGCCGGTGCCAGGGTGTCGGCACCGACGGTGGCCAGGCCGGTGGTGGCGAGAAGGGTAGCGCTGAGGTTGTCGCGTTCGTCGACAATGGTTGCGCTGAGGGTGGGAACGTTACCCAGGGTGGACACCAGGTCGTTGGCGGCCGCGTTGTAAATGTCGCCCGTGGTGGCGAGCTGCTGTAGGCGCGTCTGCAATGTCGACAGGCGCGGGTTGAGCGCGCCGAGGAAGTCACTGAGTGTGGACAGCCCGACGCCCAGGTCGTTTCCGTTGCCCCGCAGTCCATCTCCCAGCGCTGTCATCGTGGTGTTCAGTTGCACCGGATCGATCTTGTTCAGGGTGTCGAGCAATGTCTGGAACAACGTGTTGACCTCGACGCTGACGTCGGAGGCCTGCAGGTGCGCACCCCTAGCGAGTCGGTCGGCCGTGGGCTGCGCGGGAGGAAGCAGCTCGACGGATTTGGCGCCGAAGATCGTGCTGCTTGCGATCCGCGCGGTGACATTGGCCGGCAGCTTGGCGAGCTCCTGGGTGCGGATGGCCAACGTCAGTTCGGCGGACTCGCCGTCGTAGGCGACGGCGGAGACTCTGCCGATCGGCACCCCGAGGAACTTCACTTTGGCATCGCGGTCCATCACCAAGCCCGCTCGCGAGGACGTCAAGGTCACGGTGGCCGTAGACGTGAAGGCGCCCTGGTAGCCAAGGTAGGTCACAGCGGTCGCAGCCATGAAGCCGGCGGTCAGGATCGCGGCAGCCACACGCACTTTCGTGTGTCGAGCCCACTGCCTTATCACCGCACGCCTGTCTGTCGCAGATGAACACGTCCTCTGTGCACTCGAGGACAGGATGGATACCGTCGCAGCGGTGTGGCGGCGGTGGCGGAGCCACCGTCAACCGAGCGAGCGGGCCGCGCCGCCCACCACTCCTCTCGTCGAACCATTCAAAAACTATCGACCGTTATAACATCACGCGTGATATAAAACTAGTGTCGGCGGCTCATCGAGCGCGGCAGAATCCCTGAGGCCGACGAAGCGGACGCCTAAGTCCTCAACCTGACTATGTGAGCTATAACTACCCTCGACGCGGAGGCCTCGCCATGACCGAGACGATCAGACACGACGGGGGAGGGAAGGCGCCGTCGCGGCGCGGGTTCTCCTCACTGCAGAAATCCCTATTCGCCATTCTCGCTTTCTTTTTCGCCATCCATCCGCTGTTCTGGTACCTCGAGATGCATGCCGGGGTTCCGCAACCGGTGGCGTCGACGGTCATGGTGGTGGTCGTCGTGGGCTGCTTCGTTGCGGCCCTGGTCATGCCGTGGCTGCGTGTCGGAGACCGTCGTGACTGGACACGCCCCGATCGCCTGGGGGCGATGGTGATCGTGTGGGTCTTCATTGCCCTCATTCCACGGTTCATCTGGGAGCTGCCGTGGCTGTTTTTCTTCGATCAGATTGTGGAGGGCGTCGAGAAGGGCTCGCTGTGGACCTATATGTGGGCGCCCATTCTGCTCGGCGGTGACGCCCGCTACCTCAACGGTGACCCGCTGATCGTCTGTATGGAGTGGATCGCGCTGTTCGTCGGAGTGTTCGAAGCCTACGCCCTGTTCCAGTTCTTTCGGAACCGCCGCCGTTTCACCAATATTCAGCTTTCGTTGATCATGGCTGGCATGATTGTCGAGGTCACGCTGCCCGCTGTGTATTTCGGTGTGGAGATCGCCAACAACCTCGAAAGCATGTCCTCGCCGGCCGAGATGTGGGTCAAATTCGTCCTCATCAACGTCTTGTGGTGCACCATGCCGTTGCTCACGTACTTCTGGGGTGTGCGCAGGTTGGTCAATCAG
>NZ_DATCVM010000024.1:0-12359 GCF_036566845.1 Williamsia sp. | reverse complement strand
TTGTCAGCAGTCCCATCGAGCGTCGCCTGATCGGTGATCACATGCAGAACGATCTTCACATCCACACCCGAGATCACCTGCCCCGCGGGAACAGTCACGATGTCGGCGGTGCACGGATGTTTCGGGTCAATCGAGCACTGGCAAGCAAACTCACGGCCCATCACCGTCGCAAACAACGCATCGGCCAGCCGATCCGATTTGCGTCGGGGGTCGGCCTTACACGTCGACATCGCGAGCTTGTCCAACCGCGCCATGATCATCGACAACTCTTCGGCCGTCGAGCATGCATCCATCGCCGCCATACCGTGATCAGCGTTCGAAGCCCACACACCACGATTGTTCTTCGCGTCCTCACGAGCGCGGCGCACCAGGTCCGGGTCACGGCGGAAGATGATCGCATCAACCATGTCCCGCATCCGATTCTTCGACCACGACCCCCGCCGACCCAACGCCTCGGCGATCGCCCGATCGATCTCCGCCCGATGCTCGGAGCCGTCGATCAACTCAGTACGCGCGATGATGTCCGGAATATGATGCGCCGCAACCCGTCCTGCCTTCAACAACCCATTGACCTCAGGCAGCCGATCTCGTAGCGCGAGCGCCCGGTTGATCTGCAGTTCGGCGGCGTGCTGAGTGAGGCCTTGTGCCATCGCGAGCCTCGCCGCACATTGCGCGAACGGATCGAGCGCACGCATCTCCGACTCAGTCCCGATCGTGGGCTCCACCGACTGCCGGTGGACCATCGCGGCAGCGGTATAACGTTCCCATTCCATCCGACTCTGCCGCGCCATCGCCAACGTTGCATTCCGCAACAACTCGCTGGTGCGCAACAGACAGGCGGGGCCGAAATCATCGTCCCCACCAGCATCTTCGATCTCCCCCTCGAACATACATGTGAGTCTAGGTGAGGGGTCTGACACGCGGTTTGGGCCAAGGCCGTCAGTCGAAGGAGACATTCCCGTCGGCGTCGACTCTCCAGCCGGGGTTGTGGGCGATCTCCCAGATCAGGTCGTTGGGATCCAGCACATGCCCGTGGAAGGTGCCACCAAAGGCGCTGTCCCGCGCCGACTTCAGGACACGGCCGCCGGAACGAACCATTGCCGCCATCAGGTCTTCGACCTCCGTCCGGCTGCTGACGTTGTGCGCCAGCGTGACTCCGCGCGCCGAGCGGCTTCGCAGGTCTGGGGGCAGCTCGTCACCCAGGTCGTCGACGAATTTGTCGCTGTCGAAGAAGCCCAGCGTCACCCGGGGTGCGATCTGGAAAAAGATGATCTCACCGGGAACGTCGAGCAACGGCGCCCAGCCCAGCCCGTCCAGATAGAACCGGCGGACCGCGTCGAGATCCTCGGTGGCGAAGGTGAGGAAATTGATCTCCTGGTCCATCAGGTTTCGACGTCACCCATCAGCTCGGCAACATGATTCGGCACGTAGGTACTGATCTCTCGAGACGGACGCCGGTAGGTTCCGGTATCGATCGGATGGTCGGGCAGTTCCACTTTGGGCTTGACGACCTCGTGGTAGGAGATCGTCGACAGCAGATGCGACATCATGTTGAGCCGTGCGTGCTTCTTGACGTCGGACTCGACGATGTACCAGGGACTGTTGGGTGTGTCGGTATGGACCATCATCTCGTCTTTGGCGCGGGAATAGTCTTCCCACCGGTACACCGACTCGAGGTCCATCGGACTCAATTTCCATTGGCGCACCGGATCGTCGAGGCGCGACCGGAACCGGCGGAGCTGCTCGCCGTCGGAGACCGAGAACCAGTACTTCCGCAGGATGATCCCGTCGTCGAGAAGCATCTGCTCGAATACCGGCGTCTGGCGCAGGAAGAGTGAGTGCTCTTGCGGCGTGCAGAAACCCATGACCTTCTCGACGCCTGCCCGGTTGTACCAAGAGCGGTCGAAGATGGTGATCTCACCGGGCGCGGGCAAGTGGGCGATGTACCGCTGGTAGTACCACTGACCGCGCTCCCGGTCGGTGGGGGCGGGCAACGCGGCGACCCGGACAACGCGCGGGGACAGATATTCGGTGATCCGCTTGATCGTGCCGCCTTTGCCTGCCGCGTCGCGCCCTTCGAAGATGACAACCACACGGGCTCGGGTCTCCTTGACCCACTCCTGCAGTTTGACGAACTCCGTTTGCAGACGGAAGAGTTCGGCCTCGTAGACGTCGTTGGGGACTTTCTTCGGCTTCGGGCTCTTCGCCTTGCTCGAGTTCTTGCCGGCGCTCTTGACCGTGGATCCGTTCTTTCCCATCAAAGAAGCCTACTGGCTCACCGGGCGAACTTCGGCCCGAAACTCTCGATGCGTTGCAGAAGTGTGGTCGACTCCTGATTGCGGGCCACCTGGCGGGCTTTCGAGTATGCGGCTCGTGCGGATTCCCTGTCGCCGACCACGTACTGATAGCGGGCCGCGGTGAGGTACAGGTGCGGTTCGGCATACCGCTGGCCGAAGGTCAGCAGGTGCCGCTCGGCGGACGCCAGCAACTCTGCCGCGTCATCGAGGCGGCCCGCGGCCAACGCGGCCTCGGCATACAGGCCGTAGTAGGCGGAACCTCCGGTATTCGGCCCGGCCTCCACCGCAGGCCGCAACTCGCGCAGTCGCTTCAGTGCCTGATCGTGGTCTCCGAGTATCACTTCGGCACACCTGAACATCGATTCGCTGAACGCGCGCAGGAAGTCGAACGGGCCGTCCGCCACCGACGCCAGCCATTCTCGCCCGACTTTTGCCGTCCACCGGGGCTCGGCTGCCAATGCCCCGGCGAGCATCGCAAAGCTACCGGCAGCATTGCGTCCGTAGGCGTCGGGTGTCCTGTGGATCAAGCGTTCGAAGTAGTCCTGTCCGGGTTCGAGGCCGACATGCATGGTGGTCATCCAGGCGAAGAATGCCTGGCCGAGCAGGTCCCAATCGTGCTGGAGTCCGTGCATCGAGGTCATGTCCATCCGCTTGCGGATCTCCTGGGCGTGAGCGAGGGATCGGTAGGAACTGCCGATCTTGCCCCGATCCCATTCAGTCACGCCCCACGCCTGATATCCGATGATCCCGATCGCCGGGTCCTCGGATTCCATTGCTGCGGTATACATCTCGGTCGCAAGCTCGTGTGCGCGGTCGAGAGCCAAGGATTGCGAACACGATGCCCATCGCGAGTATCGGAAGTCGGCAACATTGCGAAGGTCGCCGATGGCCGCCGCGAGTTGCTCGCCACGATCGAAGTACTCCGCTGCCGCGGCCAAATACCCGTCCCGGGCGCCGATCACCGCGACGAGAAGGCCGATCGCGTCGAGTTCGAGACGCTCGTCTCCGTCGTCCTCGGCCAGCGAAATGCATGCCTGGAGTTGCGACTGCGCGGATTCGTAGGAAAAGCCCATCAGCGACTCCTGTGCCGCGGCCATCAGGGCGCGCGCAGTGGCCTGACGCTCCGACAACGGTCCGGCCGACCACAGATGGTGCGCAAGCTCTCCGAGTCTCGCCCTGGTTCCGGTGCGGGTGAGATGCCCGGCGATCTTCATGTGCAGACGCCGGGCGCGGAGCGGTGCTATGCCCTCGACAATGGCTTCGCGAACCAGATCGTGCGCGAAGAAGATGGTGTACGGATCGTTGTCACCGGTTTCGATCACCGAGCGCGCCTCCGCGGGTTCGAGGGTGTCGAGGACGGCACCGATGGGCATGGATGCCGCTCCGGCGAGCAGTTCGAGGTCCACCCGCTTGCCGATGAGCGCGGCCACCTCGAGCAGCTCCATCGTCTCGGCCGGCATGTGGTCGAGGCGCCCGCGGACCACGTCTCGCACCCCGGCGGGAACACCGCCCGGTACGGCTGCGGTGAGCGGCGCCAGTTCGCCGTCGTCGGTCAGGGTACGAGCCAGTTCGCGGGCAAAGAATGCGTTCCCTTTGGTGCGCTGACGCACCGATTCGACAACTTGGGGGATCGGTCGGCGGCCCGTTTCGCGATGGATGAGTTCGCCGATGTCGTCTTCGCCGAGGGGGCCGACGGTGATTCGCAACTGCCACGGAAGTCGACTGAGCTCGGCAAGCGTGTTCCGGACCGTTTCGCGTGCGCGTCCGTCTCCGGATCGGATCGCGCAGATCAGGACCAGCTGTGTCAGTTGCGCCTTCGCCACATGCGCAACGAGTTCGAGGGACGCGCTGTCGGCCCACTGGATGTCATCGAGGACAACGATCAACGGCATGCGGTGAGACACCTGTGACAGGAGTGCGGTCACCTGGGTGTGGAGTCTGAACCTGGCTGCTGCATCCGGGATCTCAGGCTCCTGAGAGATCGGGCCCCGGCCCTCGATGAGCTCGCCGAGTTCGTTTCCGGACAACATCTCTCGTTCGGTGTCCGTCAGCTGCGGCTCGATGTGGCCGAGGATCCTGACCCACGGCCACATCGCGGGTGCGGCTCCGCCTTCCAGGCAATGTCCCCAGACGGTGCGGGTGTGGTCGGGGCGCCGGGTGTGGTGGGACGCGGCGTTGATCAGTGTGGTCTTGCCCGCGCCCGCCTCACCCTCCACGATGATCACGGATCCGACGCCGCCGGATGCTGCGGAGATCGCGTTGTTGATCCGGGCGAGTTCGTCGATTCGGCCGATGAGCGGCAGCTCGGCGCGTGGCGCTGGTGTGCCCCGCCCGTCGGTGACGGTTGCTTCCGCTGGTACCGGAACCGGCACGGCGGTGCCCGGCGGAGGTCTCAACGGAGGACTCGACGGAAGACTCGACGGAGGGCTCAGATGCGGGGCCTGGGCGAGAATGTCCTTTTCCAGGTCGCGTAGGGCGGGGCCGGGGTCGACGCCGATCTGGTCGGAGAGGATCCGCCGGGCGGCGGCCAGCGCGGCGAGCGCGTCGGATTGGCGTCCCATCCGGTAACGGGATGTGGCGAGCAGGGCCCACAGGCGTTCGTTGAGGGGCTGTGTCCGCAGTGCCTGTTCGAGGTCTGTCGCCAGGAGCTGGGTCTCGCCGAGTTCAAGGCGGATCTCGTAGGACAACTCCAGTGCGGCACCGTGCAGGCGGGCGACGTGGTCGGCGGCTTCGTCACGGAACGACAAACCTTCGAACTCGGGGAGCAGCGGCGCATACATGTCGAGTGCAGTTCGCAATGTGGCTGCCGCAGTGTCCGATTCGTGGCGGGTGTGCAGTTCCCGGGCTCGCTCGATGGCGCGGGTGAAACGACTCAGGTCCAGGTTGTCGTCGGCCGTGATGACCAGGGCGTAGCCGGATCCTCTGGTGACCAGCACGCTCGGCTGAGCTCGGGGAGCACGTTCGGGTTCGAGGATGCGACGCAGACCGGAGACGTACGCCTGCAGGGAGGCCTCGGCGCGATCGGGTGCGGAATCACCCCAGATCCCGTCGATCAGTCGATCGCTGGTGACACCGTGTCCGGCAGCAAGGATCAGCTGCGCCAGAACCGCCCGCTGCTTACGGGTGCCGATGGCGGCGTCGACACCGTCAATCGTGGCCGACAGGCCTCCGAACAGCGAATATCGGCGCACGCTCACCCGGGTAGTTTAAGCACCGGAGGACGGATTCGGTTGGTTCCAGAGTTATGGCGATGTGAGCAACGGAGAGGGTAAAATCTGTCCACATCGTTGCCCGCCCAGCGCAGCGCACTGGGGAGGACACCACGTGGCGAACAGCTCAGGTCCGGTATCGGTCACCTGCCGGACCGAATACCGGTTGCCGATACATGATCGCCTGGCCACCATTGCGAGTGCGCTTGCGATCGCCGCGATGTTGGAGCTGGTTGTGCTGACCATCGTCGATGTGGACCCGAAGAAAACCGGAGTCGCAGTCATCGCCACCCTGGGTCTGGGCCTGGTGATCGCCGCGGTCGGGAGAGTGATCGATCTACCCGCAGTGAGTCTGACGGTCGATGACACAGCTGTGCACCTCGGCAACGCGGGCGTGGCGATCAACTCGTTCGCGCTGGATGATCTGCTCTCGGTCAAGCAGAGCACCGAATTGTCCACCGACTCTTCGATGTCGAGGTCGAGCCGCGCCGATCAGTTCCGGATCAAGGGGTGCCGCTACCTGCAGCTCCGCTTCTCCGACAATCCCGATCAGGAGTGGCAGGTCGCCGTCATCGAATCCGATCCGGCGGCCGCGGAAGTGCTCGCCCGTCTGCGCGCGCACCAGCCGGCCAAACGGAAGGTGTTGATCGGCAACGGGAGTGAGGGCAACGCTGCGGGGAATCTGGCGAAGCCTGCGGCGGCGCAGCCCGGCTATCGTCCGGCGGACCCCGGCCAGGGTCGTGCTGTTGCCCGTATCGCCAACGCCGGCAGCAAAGAAGCGGCGCAGCGGCTGTGGCAGGCTGCCTGCCGCCAACACGACGCGATACTCGTCGACTACGCCCAATACGAACTCGAACCCGAATTGGTGTTGCGGTATCCGGCCGTCACCGATGTCTCGGTCGAATCGGTGGCCGCCTTCCACACCGCGCTGGCTCGGGCACAGGAACTGCGGAGCGACGAGTTCCCGATGAGTCTCGATCGCGCAGACGAGTACCAGCAAGCGGTTGTCGAGGCGGGCAAGGCCTGGGCGAAGTGCGAGAGAGACGGTCGTGCAATCGGTTCCGGGCTCCTGGGTGCCGGCGATCAGAAGGAACTCTCCACCGCGTTGTCGTTGCTGGAGACCGCCCGGGTGTCCCAGGGCAGTGCCCAGGCCGACTATCTCGACCGGATTCACCAGATCGTCACCGACCTGGCGGACCGGGGGAGCGTGCACCCCCAGCAGCAGGCCTTCGACGAGATCGAGGCCGGCCGGCGGCGGGCGCTGGAGGCCGAATGACGCCTCGCCACGGAAAGCTCAGTCGCCGGTGAGGAACTGCCCGTCGAGGGTGTAGTACGCGATGGGATCGTTGGGTCCCACCTGCACCATGATCGTGGTCTGATAGTCGTGTAGCACGTACTGGTGCGACGTCTGGATGTCGACGGCGGCACGGTCGAAGGCGTCGACCTGATTGCGGCGCATGTAGTCGTCGCGGACCGCCTCGAACGTGTCTGCCGACAGGTCCTCGAAAGCCACCGATCCGTCTCTGGTCCTGCCGGAGGTGTTCTCCGACGAGCGCAGTGCCGGGAAGAAGCCCGGGACGATGCTCAAGGATCCGGTGCGGTCCGGGGCGGTGAAGTCGATCAGTACGCCACCAGAATTCTGGATCTCGCCGGCCCGCATGATCGGTGTCCCCGGGGCCGTTCCGCGGATCTCGAACCGCTCGATGATCGGGAGATCGGTCTGCAGAGCGACTTCGGTCATCGTCTCCTGTGCGAGTGTCATCGCGACCCCGAAGTCGGCGGGGTCGAACCAGATCGCGATGTTGCTGTCGGTATCGGCCTGGATATCGACTTCGTTTTCGTAACTCTCGCCGAAGGTCGCGGTCGCAACGACCGGTAGACCATCGCCGCTGCGGGCGATCTCCATCGACTGGAAATCGCGGGACTGCTCCGGCAGCGCAGCGCCCATCCGCTCGACGATGGTGGTGAACTGCATCTGCGACAGTTCGTCGGCCCGGAAGGTGCGCGGTGACCGCCACGCGGTACTGGAGCGATTCGGTCCATACCAGGAGTCGCTACTCGATGAGTAGTTCATGCTGACCGATTCGCCGGTGGCCGGATCGTAGACCTGGATCCGGTCGCTACCGTCGGTCCCGAGACTCAGGGCGAAGATGTTGCTCGACGCACCGGGCCCCAACTCGTCGACCTCGGCCAGCATGGCGTCCACCCGCTCCTGGGCAGGGCGCTCGGACGCGTCGCCGGAACCGGTGGACGAGCTGAACCCGGTGTCGGGCAACGAGACCGAGACATGCCAGCCCGTACCCACACCGAAGAACAGGACCGCGGCGATCGCGATGGTGATCACCGGAAGCACAACGGTTGGTTTCGCCGGGTGATCGCCGAACGCGATGTCCGGTGCCGGCGCCAGGTCGCTCTCGTCCGGCAACGTCGAGTTCGGGCGCGGTGGGATGAAGCTCGACGGCAAGCGGTTGTCGGCGTCGTGGAGGAGATTCGCAACCATGCCCTTGGGCATCGCCGACAGCCATCGGGCCCCGTACTCGGTGTCATTGGGCGGAGAGATGGTGGCGGTGACCAACGTCGGCTGGACATTCGATGCGTCCAGACTCGAGCGGGTCACCGCCTCGACGAGCACCGGGATGTTCGTCGACGAATGGCCTCCCGCCACGAGCCCGTCGATCCGGCGGGGGCGCGGGGCCACCAAGATGGCGGCTACCGCGAGCGGAACCCCGACCACCAACGCCACCACCCAGTGGTTGTAGGCCCCCAGACCCACGCCGCAGCCCAGCAGTGCACCAGCGAGAGTCGCCCGGGCGGTCTGCCGAAAAGTTGGGGACCCCATGGGACCGCGAGTAGTGCCCATCTCCAGACCTCCGGCTCGAATCTGTTGGCTGTCGTATCTCAACGGCCTGTCGCATCCGATTGGCCCTGTCGCATCCTATTGGCACTGTGACCAGCGCGGAAGTCGAAGGAGTTCGGACCTGCGTCCGACACCGCCGCGTACGGTAATTGCGATACGCCCTCCGCGTACGGTGGAGCACGGCTGTTTTTGTCGGATGGACTAAGGAGTACGGCTCGGTGGGAAAGCTCACGAACAACATGTGGCGGCTGCTCGGGGCACAATCCTCGCGTAATCAGTCGAAGTCCCTGGCGCTCATCAAGAAGGCCAACTCCCACGACAGTTGGGCCGCCGACCTCGAGGACAAGGACTTCGCCGCCGCTGCGGAGAAGCTCGACATCACCGATCCCGAAGGCGACGATCGGGCCCGCTTCCTGGCACTGGTTCGTGAGGCCGGTGAGCGCACCCTCGACATGCGCCCCTTCGACGTGCAGTTGCAGGGCGCGCTACGTCTGCTCGAGGGCGACGTCATCGAAATGGCCACCGGTGAGGGAAAGACCTTGGCCGGCGCGATCGCAGCGGTCGGGTTCGTGTTGCAGGGCCACCGGATTCATGTCATCTCTGTGAACGACTACCTCGCGACCCGCGACGCCGCGTGGATGAAGCCGCTCTTCGACCTCTTCGACATCGCCTCGGATTCGGTCTCCGAGAAGTCGACTCGGGACGAACGCAAAGCGGCGTACGACGCCGACATCGTCTACGGGTCGGTGAACGAGATCGGGTTCGACGTGCTGCGCGACCAACTCGTCACCCGGCCCGAAGACCTCGTCTCGCCGAAACCTGATGTGGCGATCATCGACGAGGCCGACTCGGTGCTCGTCGACGAGGCGCTGGTGCCGCTGATCCTGGCCGGTTCGGCGATCGGTGAGGTACCCGACAAACCCATTCACGACGCCGTCGGCAAGCTCAAGAAGAACCACTACGAAATCGACACCGAGGGTCGCAACGTCTACCTGACCGACGAAGGCGCAGCCTTCATCGAGGGCGAGCTCGGTGGGATCAACCTGTACGACGAAGAGCACGTCGGCACCACACTGGTCCATGTCAACGTCGCGATGCACGCCCACATCCTCGTCGAGCGCGATGTCCACTACATCGTCCGCGACGGTGGTGTCCATCTGATCAATGCCTCCCGTGGCCGCGTGGCGCAGCTGCAGCGCTGGCCCGACGGTCTGCAGGCCGCAGTCGAGTTGAAAGAAGGACTGGCGCAGACGGATTCGGGCGAGGTCATCGACACGATCACCGTGCAGGCTCTGATCGGCCGCTACCCCAAGGTCTGCGGGATGACCGGTACCGCGGTCGCGGCCGGTGAGCAACTGCGGCAGTTCTATCAGCTCGCGGTGTCGCAGATCCCGCCGAACACCAAGAACATCCGCGTCGACGAGACAGATCGTGTCTTCGACAACAAGGCGAACAAGGCCGAGGCCGTCGTCGAGTTCGTGAAAGAGATCCACGAGACCGGACAGCCGGTCCTCATCGGCACACACGACGTCGCCGAATCGGAGGAACTCGCCCACCTGCTCGGCCGCGCCGGTGTGGAGGCTGTGGTCCTCAACGCCAAGAACGATGCCGAAGAGGCCAAGATCATCGCGGAGGCAGGTGCCAAGGATGCGGTGACCGTGTCCACGCAGATGGCCGGACGTGGCACCGACATCAAATTGGGCGGTTCCGCGGGCCAGAAAGACGGTGGCGAATCGAGCGCCGAACGCGACGAGGTCGTCGAACTCGGCGGCCTGTGTGTGGTCGGAACCGGTCGTCACGACACCGAGCGACTCGACAACCAACTCCGTGGACGCGCAGGGCGACAGGGCGACCCCGGCCGGTCGGTGTTCTTCTCGAGCGTCGAAGATCCGGTGGTCACCCGGAACCTCACGCTCAAGCGTGATCCGGTCAGTTCGTCCGAAGACGGATCCCTGGGATCGAAGGGCGTCGACACCATCGAGCAGGCGCAGCGGATCGCCGAAGGCGTGATGCTCGAACTGCACGCCAACACCTGGCGGTACAACCAGCTGGTGAACCAGCAGCGCGAGATCATCATCAAACGCCGCACGAGCCTCCTGACCACCGACGCCGCGCTGGAGGAGTTCAAAGAAGCCGAGCCCGACCGCTATCGCGAGCTCACCGGCGAGGCTGTCGAGCCGGAGAAGGCAGACGAGACCGGCAAGCCCGCGAAGTCAGAGAAGGCCGACAAAGCAGACAAAGCAGACAAAGCAGACAAAGCTGAGAAGGCGGAAGAGGCCGAAAAGGCAGCGGAAGTCAGGGATTCGGATTCCGGCGCCGAAGCAGGGCCCGCCGAGACCGAATCAGCCGAGACCGCCGACGACAGCGTCACGACCCCGGCGCAGGCCGATCCGATTCCCCATGAAGTGCTCGAGCAGGCGGCCCGCGAGATCATGCTGTTCCACCTCGACCGGGCATGGGCTGATCACCTGGCGTACGTCGCCGACGTGCGCGCCAGCATCCACCTGCGTTCCATCGGCCGGGAATCTCCGCTCGACGAATTCCACAAGCTGATCCTCGCCGAGTTCAGCAAGCTGCCCACAGACGCAGTCGACAACGCGCGCAAGACGTTCCGCGAAGCGGTGATCACGGCCGACGGAGTCGACCTGGACCAGGCCGACCTGCGTCGTTCGACCACCACCTGGACGTACATGGTCCACGACAGCCCGTTCTCGTCGGGTGGTGCCAAGGCGCTGCAGGGCATCGTCGGGATTTTCCGGTAGCAACGGGACGATGAGCCCGCGCGGCGGGTATGACAGGCTTGTCGGCATGGAGGAGACCGATCCGGGTCCGGTTGTAGAGTCGGATCGGGTGTTCACTGTTCCCAACCTGCTCAGCGGGCTGAGGCTGGTACTGATACCGGTCTTCTTGTGGGTACTGCTGGTCGAGGAGGCCGACGGCTGGGCGTTCGCGATCCTGTTCTTCGCGGGCCTCTCGGATTGGGCAGACGGCAAGATCGCCAGGCTGATGAACCAATCGTCGAAGCTGGGGGCACTGCTCGATCCGGCCGCGGATCGCCTGTACATGCTCGCGGTCCCACTCGGGCTCGCGATTCGCGGCATGATCCCGTGGTGGCTGCTCGGCCTCCTGGTCGGTCGAGATCTGCTGCTGTTGGCGTCGGCGCCCCTGCTGCGGAGCCGGGGCATCACCGCACTCCCGACGATCTACATCGGCAAGGCCGCGACCTTCGCGTTGATGTACGGGTTTCCGATGGTCCTTGCAGGGCAATTGGATTCGATCATCGGCGACATCTTCTACCCCTGCGGTTGGGCGTTTCTGATCTGGGGTACCGGGATGTACCTGTGGTCTTTCGTTCTGTACTGGGTGCAAGCGGTGCTGGTTGTTCGCGCACTGCCCCCGGTGCGCTAGATTCTCACAAAGTACGACGTCCATGCGAAGAGGTGAAAGGCAGCACACGTGACCGAGAAGCAGGCACCTGACGATCTTCGCTACACCGCCGAGCACGAGTGGGTGCAGAAGGTGTCGGACCGGACCGTACGGATCGGGATCACCGACTACGCGCAAGACCAACTGGGCGACGTCGTGTTCGTTCAGCTGCCGGCCATCGACGATGTGGTCGAGGTCGGGGAATCGTTTGCCGAGGTGGAATCGACCAAGAGCGTGTCCGACATCTTCGGTCCGCTGGGTGGTGTGATCTCGGCGGTCAACGAGGACCTGGAAGCGAGCCCCGACCTCGTCAATGCGGCGCCCTACGCGGGTGGCTGGCTGGTCGAGATCACCGTCGGAGCCGACGACGACCTGGACGAACTGGTGGGCGAGATGCTCGATGCCGCCGGATATGGGGCGATCACGTCCGGATAGCGCGCGGCGGATCACGGCTCGGGCACGCAACTTGTGCAGCGGGTTTATGCATCGGTGGCCCGTGGCAGGGTACGGTCTAAGTCACGGGTAATGCCCCAATCCACTCGATGAGGCCGGATTCGACGTGTGAGTGAT
>NZ_DATCVM010000023.1:0-9945 GCF_036566845.1 Williamsia sp. | reverse complement strand
ACTTCGGAACTGAACGCCTCGGTTACCCTGCAACCGTCCGGAAACACCTCTGAGCTGGCCAGCGCACTACGTCTGACGGTGCGCGAGAGTGCAGTATGCGATGGCAGTGGCGTCGTCCCTGCCGGATGGCCCAGCGACGGTGTCCTCTCCAGTGCCGGGGGTGCCACACCCATCACACTCGAAGGTGACAGCACACCTCGAGAGTTCTGCTTCTACGTCGAACTTCCGACGAACACGCCACCTCTGACCACAGATGCCACAGGTCCGGTGCTCTGGGAGTTCCAGGCAACCAGCGTCGCGCCCTGATGCGGCATCCGCAATTGTGCGGGTGCGGGCGCGTCGTGACCCGATGTGCTCGCACTGGCATTGACAACTGGGTCGGTCGGCATGACTTCGATTGATCACGATCTCTCCGAGCAAACGAACGTTTCTCGCCGA
This sequence comes from Williamsia sp., assembly GCF_036566845.1. Classification (GTDB taxonomy): domain Bacteria; phylum Actinomycetota; class Actinomycetes; order Mycobacteriales; family Mycobacteriaceae; genus Williamsia. The sequence goes on along the minus strand of NZ_DATCVM010000023.1, from coordinate 9,507 downwards.
TCCCGCGGAAGCAGGATTGGTGATTGGCTTCTGAACACACTTGCTGTCTGTGGTGTCGTCTGCATCGTGGTTGTCCTTTGCGCAGTCTTCTTCAATATCTCGCTGATCATGTTCAAAACAGGTTCGATGTCCCCGGCCATCCCCGCTGGTTCCTTGGCCGTCGTTCGAGAGCTTCCGGCCAATTCGGTGGCGGTTGGAGATGTCGTGACAATTGATCGCAAAGATCAGCTTCCCGTCACACATCGGGTGGTCGAAACGTCGCCAGGGGATGCGGGGACGACGTTGCTCGAATTGCGTGGCGATGCGAACAATTTCGACGATCCGGGCGGATATCAGGTAACCACGGTGCGAAAAGTACTGTGGTCGGCCCCTGGCCTCGCTCATGGCGTGGTGTGGCTTTCAAATCCATACGTACTCGGATCCATCACCATCAGCGCAGCTCTGCTTGTGTTATGGGCATTCTGGCCGAGAAAGCGGGAGGAAGCAGCACAAACAACGGCTGACATGAACCCGGAATCATGAACAGCAGCAGGGGCACAAAAGTGACGATTGCGGCGATCGGGGCACTCATGGTGCTCGGTGTCGTCGCCCAGACCACAGGCGTATTGGCGGCGTGGTCGAGGTCGGTATGGGCGCAGTCCTCCTTCAAAGGCTCGGCCGCAATCGAAGGCTATGCCCGGGGTGTGGCGGGCACACTCGACAACAGTGTTGCGGCCACTGCCGAGCGCACGCATCTGAATCCGGGTACCACCACGACCCCATGGGGTGGCTACAACATCACTTCTGGCGTATTTCACGCCCAGGCAAGCGGTCAGTCGACGGTCACCTTCCATCCCGTCAACGGCGGCGCGGCGTCGGCATCCACGCGTGACCTGCTTGTCAGAACCTCCGGGACGTGGGTCCGCGCCCAGACCACGGGAACCATCACCACGTCGGTGGCATGCACGCCCACCGCCGCGCCGAGCGTTGTGGCGCCGCAGGGCGGGACGGTAAATGTCGGTGGACAAACCATCGCGGTTCCCGGACCCAACGCTTCAACCCCTTTTGACATCGCCGTTCCTGGCATCGGAACCTACCGAATGCGTGGCGAACTGACCTACACCCAGTCGATCGGTAGCCGGTCGGCATCGTCGACGCTCGCCTTGCACCTCAGGGAAATCACCCCGTTCGGTACGACGCTCTGGGATATGCAGACCACCCTTGTGCAGGCTCAATGTGGACTGGCTTCGCCCGCAGCGAACCGCAATGCACCCTCGGCGCTGACTGTGGAGGGCGAGCGCGGCGCGGCGGATGTCACGTCGATCGAATCCACGGAGCCGACCACTGCGACGGCTGTACCAAACCCGTCGGAATCCGACCATCCAGTCGGACCGACCAGTGCGACCACATCGACGGGTACCGGTAGCGTCGGCCCCGATGGGTCGACCATCTCGACACCTTCGGCCTCGCCGGCCCCCATACCTTCGGCCTCGCCGGCCCCCATCGACGACCCTGGGGATGAGCACACCGGACCGGACGCGACCGTTGATGACCCAGTGCTGCCGATTCCCACCGAACCGATCGCCACCGCTGCGCTTCCCGTGGTCGTCGGCTCCGACTTCGACGTCGTTGCCACGGACGGAACCATAGTGGCGCGCGCACGGATTGACCAGATCGAAAGCATCTCGGCAACCGACGGCGCCGTGAATGTTTCGATGCTGATGGCGATCACCACCACTGAGGTGACCGGCGACGAGCGACTCACGGGGGTCAGGGACGCGGACTTCAGCGTGGTCGGAGCAGACAGTGCAGTTGTGCGCGGCGACGCAGGCATCAGACCAACGCTGCCTGCGACGTTCGAGCCGGCACAGGACTATTCCGGATGGATTACTGTCGCGACAAGCAGCTCCGGCGACGCGATCACGTGGCGGCCTCCCGGTACCGCCGGTTGGGTCATCGCTCTACCAGAGGCCCAGCCACCGCCGGCAGTCCCGAATGCTCCTGTCACGCCGCCCGCTGTTCCCGAATCGGACCCCGCGGTCGATCAACCGTCCACTCCTCCTTCGCTCGCTGATTCGCCGCTGGTGGACGAACCCGATCTGGAGCCTTCCGCCCCCGGCAGTTGAAACCGGTCCCTACGCGTGTCATCTCTGGCCCAGGGGCCGGTTGTGCGGTTCCACTTCTCCCGGTCGTGAACGGTGACGGACGGAGCGTCTTCCCGGAACTTCTCGATCTCGACCCGAACGATCTGCCCGGTGCAGGCCTGCGACAACCGGGACGTGCCGACGTCGGGGGTCAGCACATTCGGGTTCCCGTGCACGCATGAAGCGACATCGGGTGCGCTGTAGTCGAACCAGGCGCCGGTGGACAGCTGGGCGATATGGGGTGCGACGCTGCTGTCGATGACCGCGCCGGCCAGCAACTGTCCGGTCTCGCTGCGGACCAGGACCAGATCGCCGTCGGAGATGGATCGAGAAGCCGCATCGTCGGGGTGGAGTCGAATCGGCTCGCGCCCTTGAACTTTTGATCCGACGCTGAACGCGCCGTGGTCGAGTTGGCTGTGCAGGCGTGTTTTCGGATTGTTGGCGATCAGGCACAGCGGGTACTGACCGGAACCGACTCCATCGGCTTCCGGCGGTGCGAGCCAGGTCGGGTGCGGCGGGCAGTCGTCGTACTCGAAGCCGGCAATAGTGTCCGAGACGATCTCGATGCGGCCGCTCGGCGTGTGGAGTGGGTGGGCCGCGGGGTCGCTCCGAAACTCTTGGTACAGATCAGATGTGGCGACCCGGCCCGTGAGTTCCAGGCGACCTTTCTCCCAGAACTCGGCGAAGGTCTCGCGCGGGCTGTGCTCGCGGGGAGCGGACCTGCGCCAGTCCTCGTACATCTTCTCGAGCCAGCCCCATTCATCGAGATTCTCTGTGAAGTCGTCGTGGACTCCGAGCCGTTTGCTCAGTTGGGCGAGAATCGCGTAGTCGCTCTTCGCCTCACCGAGCGGTTCGGTGACCTGCCGCATGGCGACCATCGTCGGGTCGTACCGCCCGCAGCCGATGTCGTTGCGTTCGAAGGTGGTGGTCACCGGGAACACGATGTCGGCGTGACGTGCGGTCGCAGTCCAGAACGGCTCGTGGACGATGACAGTGTCGGGCCGTGCGAACGCCTGTCGCAGCCGGACCAGATCTTGATGGTGATGGAACGGATTGCCGCCGGCCCAATAGACGAGCTTGGTGTCGGGGTAGACCTCGGTGCGACCGTTGAACTCGTAGCTCTCGCCGGGATGGAGCAGCATGTCGGCAATACGGGCCACCGGGATCGACTCGCGTACCGGGTTGGCGCCCTGAAAGAACGTGGGCAGCGAGTAGGGGAGTTTGGCCGCGCCCATACCGCCGGTCGAACCGTAGCCGTGTCCGAAACCGCCTCCGGGAAGCCCGATCTGGCCGAGGAACGCGGCGAGGGCGATGGACGCCCACAGCGGTTGCTCGCCGTAGGTGGCGCGTTGCAGCGACCACGATGTCGTGACCATCGTGCGCCCGGCCGCCATCCGCCTCGCCAGCGTGGTGATCGTGTCGGGGGCCACCCCGCAGATCTGGGCTGCCCAGCGTGGATCCTTCACGACGCCGTCGGGTCCGCCGCGGAGATAGTCGGCAAACCGCTCGAAGCCCACGCAGTAGCGGTCGAGAAAGTCTCTGTTGCACAGGTTCTCGTCGAGCAGTACCCAGCACAGCGCCAGCATCAGGGCGGTGTCCGTGGCCGGGGTGATCGCGATCCACTCGTCGTTCGATGTCAGCTCGAGGTCGTCGGCGAGTGGCCCGATCAACACGAATCGGGCGCCATTGCCCTGGGCGGTCTCGATGGCGCCACGAACGATGTGCTTGCTGACACCGCCGCCGTTGACTTGGGAGTTCTTGGCGGGCATGCCGCCGAAACAGACAAACAGGTCGGTGTTGTCGCTCATCACCTCCCACGTCGTCGGCGAATAGATCGGTGCATCATCGCCGACAACATGAGGGAGCAGCACCTCCGACGCGCCGTGGCTGTAGGTGTGCCGCGACCGGGTGTAACCGCCGATGCAATTGAGAAAGCGATGTAATTGGCTCTGCGCGTGGTGGAATCGGCCGGCGCTGGCCCACCCGTACGAACCGCCGAAGATCGCCGCATTCCCGAAGGTGCTGCGGACGCGCTCCAACTCCCGAGCCGCGAGATCGAGAGCATGATCCCACGTCACTTCGACGAACTCGTCGTCACCGCGGGCATTCCCGGCGCCGGGACCGTCTGTCAGCCACTGGCGGCGCACATACGGGTGCAGGATCCGGGCGCCGGTGTCGAGCGCCCCCGGGATGTTCCCCAGCAGGGGCGAGGGGTCGGGGTCGGCGGCGTCGGGGGTGACACTCAGGCCATCGGTATCGACGGAGGCCGTGAACACGCCCCAGTGCGAACTGTTGACGAATCCTTCGACAGGCATGTACCTCAGTGTTGCAGTTGTCGTGTCTGGAAGCATCGGTGCCATGACACCGCGCTACCGGATCGGACTCATCAACGGCGACGGGATCGGCCCCGAAGTGGTGCCGGCAGCCGGACGAATCGTGGACGTCGCGCTGACCTGCGCCGGCCGCTCCGTCGAATGGGTACCCCTGGACATCGGTCGTAGCGCCATCGACTCCGTCGGCGATGCGATCCCCGAACAAACCCTCTCCGCACTGGATGACCTCGACATGTGGATCCTGGGACCCCACGACTCCGCCGGCTATCCGCCCGAGCATCGGACCGGCCTGGCACCGGGGCAGTGATCCGCAAACGCTTCGATCTGTACGCCAACATCCGCCCCGCGGTGGCCTATGCCGGGATACCCGCGGTGAGCCCGCAGATGGATTTGATCATCGTGCGCGAAAACAGCGAGGGTCTGTACGCCGACCGGAACATGGCGCGGGGGACCGGTGAGTTCATGCCGACACCCGACGTCGCCCTGGCGGTCGGCCTGATCACACGCCCGGCCACCGAACGAATTGCGGTGTCGGCGTTCGAGCTTGCGATGACGCGGCGCAAGCAGGTGACGATCGTGCACAAGGCCAACGTGCTGACGATGACAACCGGATTGTTCCGGGACGTCTGCCGGGAGGTCGGTGAGAGCTATCCGCAGGTGCAGATCACCGAGCAACATGTGGACGCCATGGCCGCACATCTCGTGCGGCGCGGGCATGAATTCGATGTGGTGGTCACCGAAAACCTCTTCGGCGACATCCTGTCCGACCTCGCCGCCGAACTCGCGGGCTCACTGGGGTCGGCGGCGTCGGTGAACAGTTCCGCCACCAAGGTGATGGCCCAAGCCGCCCACGGCGCGGCGCCGGACATCGCCGGGCAGAACATCGCGAATCCGCTGGGGATCATCGGATCGGCCGCGATGATGCTGGATCGGCAGGCGGTTCGGACCGGCGACAACAACCTCGCCGTCGCCGCCACCCGGATTCGCGATGCCGTCGGAACGACCCTGGCGAAGGGCATCGCTACACGCGACCTCGGTGGTCAGGCCACCACCACCGAATTCGCCGACGCGGTCGTCGCCGCTCTGTAGCCGCGCCTCAGGTATTCGGGTCGGGCTTTCGGCAGCAAAATATGGCGGTGCCCGGGAAGTGTTGTCCGCGAAGCGGACTCCACTGTCCCCATTCCCGGTCGAAGCCTTCGGGCCACTCCGGTTCGATGAGGTCATCGAGGATCAGCCCGGCCGCGCGGATCTCGCGGATCCGGTCACCGACGGTGCGGTGATGCTCGACATAGGACACCGTCCCGTCGGTCTCGGTTTCCACATATGGGGTGCGGTCGAAGTAGGAGAGCATCACGGTCAGGCCGGCCGGCCCCGGATCGTCGGGGAACATCCACCGCATCGGATGGTTCACCGAGAAAACCCACCGACCGCCGGGCTTCAGCACACGTGCCACCTCGGTCATCACGGCAGCGGAATCGGCGACGAACGGCACCGCGCCGAACGCTGAACAAACCAGGTCGAACACGCCGCTGCGGAAGGGGAGTTGTTCGGCGCCCGCCTGCACCAGCGGGGGCTGTGGTCCACCGCCGGCCATCGCGATCTGGCCCCGGCGCAGCATCTGCCGCGACAGATCGAGGCCCACCGCGTGGGCGCCGTTCGCAGTGAGCCAACGGCTGCACGGTGCCGACCCACAGCCGATCTCGAGAACGGTCTTTCCGGCGATGTCGCCGAGCAGGTGGACGTCCTCTTCACGGAGACCCTCGGGGCACCAGACGAAGTCGCCGGACTCACTGCCGGCCCCGAGGAACTCACCGTGAGTGCGGTGATACTCCTCGGCATCGGAATCCCACCAGGACCGGTTCGCGCGCTCGCTGGTCACCGAATCGATCTCGCCGAGTGGTCGGCGCGGTGGTGGTGGCTGGCCGGGGGAGGTCATGAGAGTCTTCCCGGGATCGATGCGATCGAATTGGGCACGGTGTCAGTCAATCAGACGACTCACATGCACAGGGTGTACAACTCACGGCACTCGCCCTGACCGACCCCGACACATTGGTCGATCGCCGCCTGAACCACTTGGGACCGGGTGGAAGCGACGGACCAGCCCGTCGGACCCCAGCCACTGGGCAGCGTGCCGACAGCAACCGAACCACATTCACCGGTTTTCAGGCTGACATAGCCGCAATATGCGTCCCCGGGCCAGCCGGCACTCCATATCTCCTGGTTGCATTCGTTGACGGCTTCCTCCTTCGCCAGGTAGCCGTCGGTGTAGCCGGAGCGGTAGGTGGCCCCGCCCGCGCCGTTGTACGCGATCCCGCCGTACAGGATCGGGGCCGGCGTGGGGGCGGTGGTGTAGGTCGAGCCGGCTGACGGTTGGTCGGAGGCCCCGGACTCGCTGCCGGATTCGTTGCTGCCGGTCGGCGACCCGGAAGGATCCGAAACGGTCGGCGGATCCGAGCTCCCGGCGCTGAACATCTGCGGGTTCTTGCCGTCGCCATCGTTGTCGGCGTTCGCCACAATGGCGATGATCACCGCCGCGATCACTGCCGGCATCGCGATGGTCAACAGCACGATGACCAGCGCTCGTCCCGAACTCACGGCTCCCCCGTCTCCGTGGTTGCCCGGGCTGTGGAAGCCTTGGCCGTAGTGGTTCCCGTTCACAGTGCCCCCGTGGTCTCATGTGTGGTGTCCGGATCCGGCCCGGTCGAGGGGCCGCTTCATCGGCGCCGCCCCGGCCCGGTCGTGTTGCAGGATAGTTTGCGGAGGGTTGTCGGCGGGCTCGCCAGGGGGGTGTATTTGCCCAGGCCATCGGGCCTGGCGTATCCTCGACCACGCGCGTGCCTGTGCTCGCGCGGTTCTTCATGTGGATCACTTCACGGTGATCCATTTTGATCCAGCAGTAACCGCAATATCTGTCCCTACAACCCAACCTGTCCGGAGCCATCTAACATATGTCGTCCACGACCATCACCTCACCGCAAGTAGCCATTAACGATATTGGCTCGGCTGAGGATTTTCTTGCCGCTATTGATGCAACTATCAAGTACTTCAATGATGGCGACATCGTCGAGGGCACCATCGTCAAAGTCGATCGTGACGAAGTGCTGCTCGACATCGGTTACAAGACCGAGGGAGTGATCCCGTCCCGTGAACTGTCCATCAAGCACGACGTCGACCCCAGCGAGGTTGTCAGCGTCGGCGACGCGGTGGAAGCACTGGTCCTCACCAAGGAGGACAAAGAGGGTCGGTTGATCCTGTCCAAGAAGCGCGCACAGTACGAGCGGGCGTGGGGCACCATCGAAGAGCTCAAGGAGAAGGACGAGGCCGTCAAGGGCACCGTCATCGAGGTCGTCAAGGGCGGCCTGATCCTGGACATCGGCCTGCGTGGATTCCTCCCCGCATCGCTGGTGGAGATGCGTCGCGTGCGCGATCTGCAGCCGTACATCGGCAAGGAGATCGAAGCCAAGATCATCGAGCTGGACAAGAACCGGAACAACGTCGTCCTCTCGCGTCGTGCATGGCTCGAGCAGACCCAGTCCGAGGTGCGTAGCGAGTTCCTGCACCAGTTGCAGAAGGGCCAGGTCCGCAAGGGCGTCGTGTCCTCGATCGTCAACTTCGGTGCATTCGTCGATCTCGGTGGAGTCGACGGCCTGGTTCACGTTTCCGAGCTGTCTTGGAAGCACATCGATCACCCGTCCGAGGTTGTCGCCGTCGGCGACGAGGTCACCGTCGAGGTTCTCGACGTCGATCTGGACCGCGAGCGCGTGTCGCTGTCGCTCAAGGCGACGCAGGAAGATCCGTGGCGCCAGTTCGCTCGTACCCACGCCATCGGCCAGATCGTTCCCGGCAAGGTCACCAAGCTGGTTCCGTTCGGTGCATTCGTGCGGGTCGAAGAGGGCATCGAAGGCCTCGTCCACATCTCGGAGCTGGCCGAGCGCCACGTCGAGGTGCCGGATCAGGTTGTCGCCGTCGGTGACGACGCGATGGTCAAGGTCATCGACATCGACCTCGAGCGTCGCCGGATCTCGCTGAGCCTCAAGCAGGCCAACGAGGACTACACCGAAGAGTTCGACCCCTCGAAGTACGGCATGGCCGACAGCTACGACGAGCAGGGCAACTACATCTTCCCCGAGGGCTTCGATCCCGAGACCAACGAATGGCTCGAGGGCTTCGACAAGCAGCGGGAAGCGTGGGAGTCGCGCTACGCCGAGGCCGAGCGTCGTCACAAGATGCACACCACTCAGATGGAGAAGTTCGCCGCTGCCGCCGAGGCCGCTGCCAACGCACCGTCCGAGTACTCGTCGGATTCGGCTGACAAGGGTGGTGACGAGGCCGCAACCGCATCCTCTTCGTCGTCTTCGTCGTCCGCTCCGAAGAGCGGTGGCTCGCTGGCCAGCGACGAGCAGCTTGCTGCTCTGCGCGAAAAGCTTTCGGGCAACGCCTGATAGAGCACTAGATCAAACCCGCCCCCGGCCTTCTGGCCGGGGGCGGGTTTGTCTTTGGTCGGGTCACCGCCGAGCGATGCACATATTGCGTTTTGACAATGATTGTCAATAGTGACGATCATTCGGAAGTGAAAATTACTCGTGCACTCCCACTTATCTCGTTGCTCTGCGCCGGTGGCCTGCTGGTCGCCTGCGGAACCGGCAGCAACACAACAAGTTCGGAAAGCTCCGATAGCGCAGTGTCCGACACCGACCCCGTCGAACAGTCATCGGCCACCGAGCGGCTGGCATTCACCCACGACGACGGCATCGTGATCGTCGACGCGGACAGCCTCGAACCGGTCGAAGAGATCGCGACCGAAGGATTCATCCGCCTCAACCCGGCCGGCGACGGGCGCCACGTGTTCGTCTCGCGGTCGAACGGATTCACCGTGCTCGACATGGGCACGTGGACGCGTCAGCACGGAGATCACGGCCACTACTACACAGCGCCGCCGGCGATGACCGCATTGACGTTCGGTGGTAGCGAGCCGGGACACGTTGTGCCGCACGATGATCGGATCACGCTCTTCTCCGATGGCACCGGCGGGATCGACGTCGTTGCACCCG
>NZ_DATCVM010000022.1:0-11925 GCF_036566845.1 Williamsia sp. | reverse complement strand
GGTGAAAATCGGCATGCGGAACATGGTCATACCCGGTGCACGGAGGCAGACGACGGTGGTGATCATGTTGACCGCACCGAGGATGGTGCCCAGACCGGACACACCGAGTCCGAGAATCCAGAGGTCGGCGCCGGCGCCGGGTGAGTGCACGGCGTCGGTCAACGGTGTGTACGCCGTCCAACCGAAGTCAGCGGCACCACCGGGGGTGACGAAGCCGAGGAGTGCAACAGACGAGCCGAAGAGGAACAGCCAGAAGCTGAAGGCGTTCAGACGCGGGAACGCAACGTCGGGAGCACCGATCTGCAGCGGCAGGACAACGTTGGCGAAGCCGATCACGATCGGGGTCGCGTACATCAGCAACATCACGGTGCCGTGCATCGTGAACAACTGGTTGAACTGCTCGGTCGACAAGAACTGCAAGCCGGGTGCGGCGAGCTCGCTTCGCATCAGCAGGGCCATCAGGCCACCGATGAGGAAGAACGCGAAACACACAACCAAGTACATGATGCCGAGCATCTTGTGATCAGTTGTCGTCAGCATCTTGTAGATGAACGACCCCTTGGGCCCCGTGCGCTCGGGGTAAGGCCTAACCGGTGCCACCGAAGTGGTGGGCTGGTCTACCGCGGTCACTGATCCTCCTACCTGCGTGGCCACTCCGGTCCGTCGTGGCGAAGAACCTTCCACACACGACATGAGGGCACGGCGATGAATGTGCGCTGAGAAGATCGTAAACCCTCCCTCGAGACGGGACCGAGCGGGCTCCTACGAAGTGTCGTATTTCGATGAGCGTTGTCCGATCCGGCGCGCCGAGGGCAACCTCGATCGATTCGGGCAGTGCTAGTTTGGTCGGGAATTCGACCATCTGGAAGTCATCACGAAAGAGTGGCAGTGAGCGATGTGATCCGCCGCCCGCGCGGCATGGCGGTGTTGGCATTGGCAGCACTGGTCAGCGTCGGCGCGACCGCCTGTATCGATTCGTCGGTCCCCGGCGGCGAGGGTTCGGTGACCAGGACGACATCACGAATCGCCGCGGTCGATCTCGTCAACCCCGACCGGGATGCCAACACGACGTGTCAGCCCACGGCGGCACCCGATGCCGGCGCACCGGATCCGCAACGCATCCTGGTCGCCGATCCGAGCCTGCTCGACGCACTGTGCGCACTGGGAATGCAGGACCGCGTCGTCGCCACGACCACGATCGACGGCACCCTTCCGATGTATATGGGCGACGCGGTGCATTCGCTGCCCACCATCGGCGACGTCACGGCACCGGACGACGCCAAGGCCGTCGCGTCCGATCCCGATCTCGTCCTCACGCTCGGCGACTCCCCCGTCACCGCGTCCCTCGGCGACGTGCCGGACGCCGTCGTCGATCCGGCAGCGGACTGGAAGCAGCGGTTTGTCGCCGTCGCGGCGGCGGTCGGCCGGACGGAGGCCGGAGACGAGCGCCTGCAAGGATATCTCGATACGGCCAAGGCGATCGGCAACCGCGTGGGCGCCCGGTACACGCAGGCGTCGCTGGTTCGGTTCACCGCCGATTCGACGGTCGTCCTGGGCACCGACGCATTTGCCGCGCGGGTACTCACAGATGTCGGTGCTCAGCGACCCCCGGGCCAGCGGGAGCCCGAACCGACAGTGCTCGATGACAAGAACTTCGAGATCGCCGACGGTGATGTCGCCTACGTCGGCTTCGATGGCAAGGAAGGTCAGGACCACGGCACCTCGGTTCTCGAGACCGACCGCTGGCTCGACATGGGCGCCCCGAGTTGGGGTCGCACCCGGATCGTCGAAGACGAGGTCTGGTACCGCAGCGGCGGACTGTCGGCCGCCAACATCGTTCTCCTCAACCTCCGCGGCACCCTCTGACACCCGAATCAAGAACTCTCCGTTCATCACCAGGACCACATCGCTGCGCGGGTTCATCTTCGACGTCGCCATGGGCAAACTCCGCGAGGTCGAACCCTGACCCCTGTTCGCCCACCACGTCGGTGCCACATCAAAAAGCTCCACCGGCATAGATGCCGGTGGAGCTTTTTGATGTGGCACACGCGGATTCAGCGCCCGGTCGAATCAGTTCACGGGATGTCCGGCCAGCCTTTCTCGGATGGGATGTCACCGTTCTCGACGGCCCTGGCCAATTGCGCATGGTCGGCCGTGTTCTGATCGGCGTACGCACTGGCGAACTCGACCAGCGCGTCTTCGGCTTTGTTGCTGTTTCCGAGGTAGTCCGCGATCGCCGACGCATCGCCGCTGCGCGCGTGGGCCCGCGCCAGCGCGTGACCGCAGGCGGCGGCGAAGCGTGGCAGCACAGGTGCCACACCCTCCCCCTTCGGAATGACCTTGCCGTCGCGGTATTGCCGGACGTAGAAGTCCATGTCCAAGTCCAGCTCGGGGTACTGGAAAGACGTCCAGCCCACGAACATGTCGGACGCGCTCTGAATCAGGCGCTGCCCCCGGACAACTCGCTCACCGTGGTTCTCGTACTTGCTCTTCCCCAAGAACTGCTCGTACACCGACGGCCCGGCCTGCTTCACCTGAAGGAACAACGGATCACCGGAGCGCCGTTCCTCCAGCAGCGTCAGGAACACCCGCATCCCGACACTGCCGACCCCGACGACCTGACGCACCGCATCCACCGGGTCGTAGCGGGACAGCAGGTGTTCGAGGTGATCGGGAACGGACTTGTGGTATTCGGCGAGCACACTCTGGAGAATCGGCTCGGCTTCGTCACCGAGCCGATGGGTCCGGTAGGGCGGTTCCTCGGTGATCTGTCGCCGGCCTTCGACTGTGGTGAGGAGCTTCTTCGACGCACCCCGGCTGGTGCGCTTCTTGGCCTTGCTCTCGATCAACTGATCGAGGGCCTCCTCGTTCTCCTTCTTCGCGTATTTGAGGAGCTGTTCGACCTCGATCTTGTCGTACCAGACATCGATCTGTGGAGTCTGCGCGTAGCGTCTGATGTGCTTTCGGTAGCTTCGGTAGCCGCTCCGAACCGCTTCTTGCCCAACAGCTTCCGTCAGTCCGTTGTCCCGGCCCAGGACGATCACGCTGGCGAGATAGCGCTTGAGGTCCCACTCGAACGGCCCCGGCAGTGTCTCGTCGAAGTCGCGGAGGTCGAAGATCAGATGCCGCTCGGGCGAGACCCACATGCCGTAGTTGAGGATGTGGGCGTCACCGCAGATCTGGACCATGATCCCGGTGTGCGGGGTCGATGCGAGATCGGCAGCCATCACCGCCGCGGCGCCGCGGTAGTACGTCCACGGCGAGTGACTCATTCGTCCGTGGCGGATCGGAAGCAGATCAGGAGCACGAATGTCACTCTGCGCCAAGATCGTTGCCAACGCGTCGTGTCCGCGGGTTGCCGGGTTCCATGTGCCCAGCTCTCGGCGTGGAACACGAGCCCTGGCTTCACGGCCGGCCGGTGTGTGTTCGGGAGCCTGAGTTTCGGGAGCCGGGCTTTCATGAGCCGGTGTCTCGGGAACCGGAGTGATCGTCATCGCTGCACCTCGCTGTACATGGGTGAAATGCCAAGTATGGCAGTCAGACGCCGCCCCTGCCGGGAAGACCGCAGACTTCACCCGATGAGTGGTATGAGTGGACTCAGGTCCGCGATCACACCGCGGTACTCGCGAACTGTCGACGATAAGTGGTCGGTGTGGTGGCGTACGCGGCTACGAAGTTCTGCCGAAACGTGACCCCACTGCCGAATCCACACGCCGATGCGATCTCGTCGACACCCCAGTCGGTGGTCTCGAGGAGCACCCGCGCCTCATTGAGACGCTGATCGAGCACCCAGCGGGCCGGCGTGGTGCCCGTCGCCCGTTGGAATTGCCGCGCAAAGCTCCGGCGGCTCATCCGGGCCTGCGCCGCGAGGCGGTCGACCGACAGCGTCTCCTGGAGCCGGCCCAGGGCCCACTCCTGCACCACCGATATCGCGGTCTCCTCGGCGAGCCGTGAGAGTGGGCGCTCGATGTATTGCGCTTGCCCGCCGTCACGGTGCGGGGCGACCACGAGGCTGCGAGCGACGCGGGTCGCGACCGCCGAACCCAAATATCTGCGGACCAGGTGCAGGCAGGCATCGATCGACGACGCGGTTCCGGCCGACGTCATCACATCGCCGTGATCGATGTAGAGCACCGAGGCATCGATCTGACTGCGGGGACTGCGCTCGGCCAGGGCCGGCATCATCGACCAGTGCGTCACCGCCGAACGTCCTTCGAGCACGCCGGAATCCGCGACGGCAAAGGCGCCGAGACACAGGCCGGCGATCACCGCTCCGCGCTCGTGGGCCTGCACCACCTCGTTGCGGAAGCTGTCTGTCGGCGGGGTCAGCGGCACCGGCCAGGACGGAATGACCACGATGTCGGCCCAGCCGACGGTGCTCGAATCCGCCACCCCACCGACCGACAGGCCTTCGGCCGTGCGCACCGCGCCTGCGCTATCCGACCACAGCCTCGTCTCCCAGTCGGTTGCCAGACCGAGGCGACCGAGCTCCCCGAAGACCATCAGGGGCGCCGCGAGGTGGAACATCGTGATGCCGTCGAACGCATAGATTCCGATCCGCACATGCACTCCCAAGTTGGCCCGATCTCATCGAAATTATGCATCTATGCCACTCGCGGATGCACTCGAACGAGAGAAACAATGAGAAGCGCACGAACTCACCAGGCACGATCCCACCCACAGGAGTGACCATGACCGCACCACGCCGCGCCCTAGTTGTTGTCGACGTCCAGCAGGAGTACTTCGACGGACCACTCCAGATCCAGTACCCGCCCCGTGAGGACTCGCTGGCCAACATCGTCGGCGCGATCGAGGTCGCCGACGCTCACGAGATCCCGGTGGTTGTCGTGCAGCACCAGATGCCCGCGGGCGCCCCGGTCTTTGTCGAGGGGACACCGGGATGGTCACTTCACCCGCGCATCGAGGCGGTCGCGGGAGGATCGCGAAAGCACGTCCACAAGCAGTTCGGAAGTGTCTTCGCCGGCACCGATCTCGCAACGTGGTTGGGCGACAACAACATCAACACCATCACCTTGGTCGGCTTCATGACCAACAACTGCGACCTGGCCTCAGCGGTGGAGGCCGAGGGCCTGGGATTCGCGGCCGAGATCCTCTCCGACGCCAGCGGCGCGATACACCTGGCGAACGAGGCGGGAAAGGTCTCGGCCGAGGACCTGCACAACACTCTCATGGTGTTGCTGCAATCGAACTTCGCGGCGGTCGCCACCACCGCCGAGTGGACCGATGCGGCCACGGCCGGCGCCGAGCTGCCCAAGAGCAACCTGGTCGTCTCCGCCATCGAGGGCAGCAGCGCCGCGGCGTCCTGACCCCCCCTTCGGCCTGGCCTACTACTCCGGCCAGCCGGGGACCGCCTCGACGTCGCCGTCGCCGATCGCCTTGACGAGTTGTGCATGATCTCGATCGTTCTGGTCGGCGTAGGCAAAGGCGTACTCCACGAATGCGTCCTCGACCTTGTGCGAGGTCCCGAGGTAGTCGGCGATCGCGGCGGCGTCGCCACTGCGGGCATGAGCCCTGGCCAGGACGTGTCCGCAGGCCGATGCGAATTGCGGCAGCCGGGTGGCCACGACCTCGCCCTTGGGGATCACTTTGCCGTCACGGAATTGCCGAACGTAGAAGTGCATGTCGTCGATGGTGGTCCAGCCGACAAAAGAGTCGGTGGCGCTCTGGATCATGCGCTGGCCGTGGACAACCCGCTCACCGTGGTTGTCGTAGCGGCTGGCCGGGAGGAACTGTTCGTATACCGACGGGCCGGCCTGTTTGATCTGCAGGAACAGCGGGTCGGCGGTGCGGCGTTCCTCGATGAGGGTGAGGAACACCCGCATGCCGACACTGCCGACACCGACAACCTGACGCACCGCATCGACGACATCGAAGCGCGACAGCAGGCTCGAGACGTGATCGGGCACCGAACTCTGATATCGCCTGATGATCTGGTCGAGCAGCCCCGCGTACCCGGCGAGCGCGTGCGTTCGGAACGGCGGATCCTCGCTGATCATCCGTTGTCCGTCAACCACATTCGTGAGCTTCTTCGACGCCCCACGACTCGACCGCTTGCGGGCCTGTTTGTCGATCATCGCGTCGAGGCGATCCTCGTCGTCCTGGGCTGTGTATTCGATGAGCTGACCGACGTCGACGCGGTCGTACCAGACGTCGATCTCCGGCATGTGTGCGTAGATCCCGATCCGTTCGCGATAGCCGCGATACGCCGCCGACACCGCCGACCTGGCATCGGACTTCGACACGTTGTTGCTGCGCGCGAGTACCACCAGACTCGCCACGAATCTCTTCACGTCCCATTCGAACGGCCCAGGCAGGGTCTCGTCGAAGTCGCGCAGATCGAACGCGAGGTTGCGCTCGGGGGTGTTCCACAATCCGAAGTTGAGAACGTGCGCATCACCGCACAGCTGCACGACGATACCGGTGTTCGGGGTCGAGGCGAGGTCGGCCGCCATCACCGCCGCCGCGCCGCGGTAATACGTCCACGGCGAATGGCTCATCCGGCCGTGCCGGATCGGCAGCAGGTCGGCCGCGCGGATCTCGTTCTGCGCGAGGATGGTCTCGAGCGCGTCGTGTCCACGGGTTGCCGGATTCCACGCCCCCAGCGAACTGCGCGGCACGATCTTGCGGGAGGCCCGCCCGGGACCGCGATGCTCCGGGACCCGGGCGCGTCCGATGAGGCTGCCGTCGCCGCCCTGCCAGAGAAGGTGTCCCGCATGATCTTCTGCGGCAGGCTCGTCTACCGCATTGGTGGTGATCGTCACCCAGGAATCATTGCAGGTGAACTCACGGCGACCACGGTGTGACAGGCCGGTCGCCCCTGACCCCGTCGATGACGAAGTCGACTTTTTCCTGATAGAAACAGACTCGCCCGGTGATCTGGTGCATCTCCGGCGGCGGATTCTCGTAGCTCCAGGCGATGTCGATGCCGGCGCCGCCGAGCCTCGGCGCAGACCAGTGGGTCGCTTCACCTTTGTAGGCGCACGTGGTCGACGTATCACTACGGACCAGATCTGCCAGCACGTCGCCCGGCGAGAGATAGAACCGCGGCGGCAGGTGGGTCTCGAACAGCATCAGCGGATGCCCGGATTCGGCGAGGATGTCACCCCCGGACACCACGTGGACCACGCGGGCACTGTGCCGGATGTCTATGCGTGAGAACGGGTCTCGCGGATGGCCGAAGATCCGTTCGTCCTCTTCGAACCAGTCGAAGGAGAAGAAGCCGAGCACGGCGTACCCGTCGAGGTCGTCGGGCAGGAACACCTCCCCCGGGCCGGCGGCACCCGACACCACCGCCGTGCGACCGGCACACGTGTGTTCGGCAAAGCTTTTGCCCGGATCGAGCATCCCGGCGGGTGTCTCCTCCAGCGCGAACGGACGCGCCTCTTCGATCTTCACCTGCAGATCCACGACGGGAACGGCGTAGGACGGGACGATCCGCTGCGGTTCCCAGACCAGCACGGCGTTGTCGGTGCGCGCGATGACCTGATCCGCCGAGCACACCGTCACCATCTTGGTTGTGGGTTCGTATCGCAGACTCCCGAGCGCCGACATCAGGTACTGCCTCACCATGGTCGCCATCGTGACCACCTCCGGACACCACAATACGACTGATCATCGGCCCACTCGATGGAAACGAAGGCACGCTGGGCGGTGATTTCGGCACGTTCGACGGTGGACCCCCGCCGAGCGGGCCGATCCGACCGCCGAGCGGGCCGAAAAAGACAACATCCGCACCGAGGTATCGGTGCGGATGTTGTTTGGAGTGCAGGTCTGAGACGGTCAGAAGTCCCAATCGTCGTCTTCGGTGATGACTGCCTTGCCGATGACGTACGAGCTGCCCGACCCTGAGAAGAAGTCGTGGTTCTCGTCCGCGTTGGGTGAGAGTGCCGACAGGATCGCCGGATTCACGTCGGTCTCGTCCCGCGGGAACATCGCCTCGTAACCCAGGTTCATCAGGGCCTTGTTTGCGTTGTACCGCAGAAACTTCTTCACGTCTTCGCTCAGGCCGACATCGTCGTACAGCGCTTCGGTGTAGTCGGTTTCATTGTCGTAGAGCTCGAACAGCAACTCGAAGGTGTAGTCCTTCAGTTCCTGCCGGCGCTCGGGCGACTGCGTCTCCAGCGCACGCTGGTACTTGTATCCGATGTAATACCCGTGGACGGCCTCGTCACGGATGATCAACCGGATGAGGTCGGCGGTGTTGGTGAGCTTGGCACGAGAAGACCAGTACATCGGCAGGTAGAAACCGCTGTAGAAGAGGAACGACTCGAGCAGGGTCGAGGCGACCTTGCGCTTGAGCGGGTCGTCGCCACGGTAGTAGTCCATGACGATCCGGGCCTTGGTCTGGAGTTGCTCGTTCTCCTCGGACCAGCGGAACGCCTCGTCGATCTCCTTGGTGGAACACAGCGTGGAGAAGATCGAGCTGTAGCTCTTGGCGTGCACCGACTCCATGAACGCGATGTTGGTCAGCACCGCCTCTTCGTGCGGTGTGGTCGCATCCGGGATGAGGCTGACCGCGCCGACGGTGCCCTGAATGGTGTCGAGCAGGGTCAAGCCCGTGAACACGCGCATCGTGAGCTGCTGCTCGAGCGGGGTGAGGGTGCCCCACGACGGGATGTCGTTGGACACCGGCACCTTCTCGGGTAGCCAGAAGTTGCCGGTCAGGCGATCCCAGACCTCGGCGTCTTTTTCATCGGG
The DNA here is from genome assembly GCF_036566845.1 of Williamsia sp. Taxonomy (GTDB): domain Bacteria; phylum Actinomycetota; class Actinomycetes; order Mycobacteriales; family Mycobacteriaceae; genus Williamsia. The sequence goes on along the minus strand of NZ_DATCVM010000022.1, from coordinate 3,207 downwards.
CACCCGGTTCCAGTTGATCGCCGATACCCGGCTGACCAACTTGATGGGCGCTCCGTCTGCGGGGCTGTGGGTGGACGTCATCGTGCTCCCCTGATGCTCGAAAGTGTGCTGATCGAAGTTGTTCTGTCAGCGGTGTTCAATGCTCGAACCCTTACAGCATGCATGAGACGCAATTTTCCACCTCAGTCCCTTCGAGGGCCAGCTGCCGCAAGCGGATGTAGTAGAGCGTCTTGATGCCCGCACGCCATGCGTAGATCTGCGCCTTGTTGACGTCGCGGGTGGTGGCGGTGTCCTTGAAGAACAGTGTCAGGCTCAGGCCCTGATCGACATGCTGCGTCGCGGCGGCGTAGGTGTCGATGATCTTCTCGTAGCCGATCTCGTACGCGTCCTGGTAGTAATCCAGGTTGTCGTTGTCCATGAAGGGCGCCGGGTAGTAGACGCGGCCGATCTTGCCCTCTTTGCGGATCTCGACCTTCGCCGCGACGGGGTGGATCGAGCTCGTCGAGTGGTTGATGTAGCTGATCGAACCGGTCGGCGGAACCGCCTGGAGGTTCTGGTTGTAGATGCCGTGTTCCTGCACGCTCGCCTTCAGCTCACGCCAGTCGTCCTGCGTCGGGATCGCAATCCCGGCCTGCCCGAACATATCTCGGACCTTGTCGGTTTCCGGCGCCCACACCTTTTCGGTGTACTTGTCGAAGAACTCACCGGTGGCATACTTCGAACGCTCGAAGCCACCAAACGCCTTGCCCCGCTCCTTGGCGATCCGGTTCGAGGCGCGCAGCGCGTAGAACAGCACCGTGTAGAAGTAGATGTTCGTGAAGTCGATGCCCTCTTCGGACCCGTAGTAGACGTGCTCACGCGCCAGGTACCCGTGCAGGTTCATCTGCCCGAGACCGATCGCATGGGAGTCGTCGTTGCCCTTCTGGATCGACGGCACCGAGGTGATGGCCGTCTGATCCGACACCGCGGTGAGTCCGCGGATCGCGGTCTCGATGGTGTGGGCGATGTCGGGCGAATCCATGGTCTTGGCGATGTTGAGCGACCCGAGGTTGCACGAGATGTCTTTGCCGATGGTCGAATACGAGAGATCGTCGTTGAACGTCGACGCAGTCGAGACCTGCAGGATCTCCGAGCACAGGTTGGAGTGGGTGATCTTGCCGTCGATCGGGTTGGCGTTGTTCACCGTGTCCTCGAACATGATGTACGGGTAGCCCGACTCGAACTGCAGCTCCGCGAGGGTCTGGAAAAACTCACGCGCCTTGATCTTGGTCTTGCGGATCCGGCGGTCTTCGACCATCTCGTGGTACTTCTCGCTGACACTGATGTCGGCGAACGGCACACCGTAGATGCGCTCGACGTCGTACGGGCTGAACAGGTACATGTCGTCGTTCTTCTTCGCCAGCTCGAACGTGATGTCCGGGATGACAACACCCAGCGACAAGGTCTTGATCCGGATCTTCTCGTCCGCGTTCTCACGCTTGGTGTCGAGGAAGCGGTAGATGTCGGGGTGATGGGCGTGCAGGTACACCGCGCCGGCACCCTGACGCGCACCGAGCTGGTTGGCGTAGCTGAACGAGTCCTCGAGCAGTTTCATGATCGGGATGACACCCGAGCTCTGGTTCTCGATCTTCTTGATCGGGGCACCGTGCTCACGAATGTTGCTCAGCAGCAACGCAACTCCGCCGCCGCGCTTGGACAGCTGCAGGGCCGAGTTGATGGAACGGCCGATCGATTCCATATTGTCCTCGATACGCAGGAGGAAGCACGAGACGGGCTCGCCGCGCTGCTTCTTGCCCGAGTTGAGGAACGTCGGGGTGGCCGGCTGGAACCGGCCTTCGATGATCTCGTCGACGAGATTGCGGGCCAGCGCGGTGTCACCGTCGGCGAGCGTCAACGCCACCATCGACACCCGATCTTCGAACCGCTCGAGGTATCGCTTGCCGTCGAACGTCTTCAGTGTGTACGAGGTGTAGTACTTGAACGCACCCAGGAAGGTCGGGAACCGGAACTTCTTGCTGTACGCGTGGTCGAAGAGTTCTTTCACAAAGGAGCGGTCGTACTTGTCCAGAACCTCTGGCTCGTAATAGTTTTCCTCCACCAGGTAGTCGAGCTTCTCCTCCAGGTTGTGGAAGAAGACCGTGTTCTGGTTGACGTGCTGGAGGAAGTACTGGTTGGCCGCCTGCCGATCCTTCTCGAACTGGATCTTGCCGTCGGCGTCGTACAGGTTCAGCATCGCGTTGAGCGAGTGGAAATCCATCTCCCCCGGATCGCGACCGGACGGGTCGGCATGCGTGCCCGATTTGATGCTGGAGTTCTCTGCTCTCACATCAGTTACTGAGGCTGCGGTTGGCGACACTGTGGCGACTCCTTGTGAGAAATATCTGGCGATTGCGCAAAATGATAGAGACCGGTTCTGACACGCTCGACGTCCTCGCTGTCGCCCATCAGCTCAAACCGATAGAGATAGGGCACCCGACACTTGCGAGAGATGATGTCTCCGGCGTAACAGAACTCTTCCCCGAAGTTGGTGTTGCCCGCAGCGATGACCGCGCGGATCAGGGAACGATTGGATTTGTCGTTGAGAAATCTGATGACTTGCTTGGGCACGAATCCGCCCGACTCACCAGAGGCCTTGCCACCCCCATACGTGGGGCAGATCAGCACATACGGCTCGTCGACGGTGAAACTGCCGTCGCGATCAATGAGAGGTATCCGCCGGGCTCGCAAACCGAGCTTCTCGACGAATCGGTGCGTGTTCTCCGAGACGCTCGAGAAATAGACGACCAGCGGCGCCTCGGAGGACTGTCCCGAATGGTGGTGGAACTCCGGCTGAGCCTTCGACTCTGCATCTGTGGTGTGTACGGGAACCTTCCCCATGTCCCGACCTCCACGAAATAGATGACAGGTAGAACGTCTGACGAGAGAGGACCGACGAATCAGGCAGCTGCTGCGACGAGCGCCTTGATGCGGTCGGGACGGAATCCCGACCAGTGGCTGTCACCGGTCACGACAACCGGAGCCTGCAGGTAACCGAGCGCCATGACGTAGTCGCGGGCCTCGGCGTCCTCGGTGATATCGACGATCTCGTAATCGAGGCCGTTCTTCTCGAGAGCTTTGTAGGTGGCGTTGCACTGAACGCAGGCAGGCTTGGTGTAGACGGTGATGGTGGCGGTTGTCGCAGTAGTCATATTCGCAGAACTCCTTTGT
>NZ_DATCVM010000021.1:0-20016 GCF_036566845.1 Williamsia sp. | reverse complement strand
GGTTCGCCTCCGCGTCCGCCAACGCGACAGCAACGGCGGCCTGACGCACGCGGCCGCCGTCGGCGAGCGGAGCCGCGAGCACATCGAGACCCAGCTCTTCGATGAACTTGGTGGTCGTGTCACCACTGCGGAACTCTCTGTGACGCAGCATGTTCACGAGCATGTCGCGGTTGGTGCGGGGTCCGTGCAACTGGGCCGATGCCAGCGCGCGCGCCAGGATGTCGATCGCCGAGTTCCGATCGGGCGCCCAGCTGATGACTTTGGCCAGCATCGGATCGTAGAAGGTCGACACTTCACCGCCGTCGACGATGCCGGAATCGACGCGCACACCGGGTTCGGTGAGCCGTCCGAACCGAACGTCGGCATCCACCGCGAACCGATGGAACTGCCCGGACTGCGGCTGCCAGTCGGCCGCCGGATCTTCGGCGTACAGCCGGACCTCGATCGAATGTCCCTGCAGTTCCGGTGGATGCGCCGGAAGCAGGTCGCCGCGAGCGATCTGCAGTTGCCAGGCGACCAGATCCAGTTTGGTGGTCTCCTCGGTCACCGGGTGTTCCACCTGCAGGCGGGTGTTCATCTCCAGGAAGTAGAACCTGCCGTCGTCGTCGGCGAGGAACTCCACGGTTCCGGCCCCGGTGTATCCGATGGCCGACGCGGCGGCTCGGGCAGCATCGAACAACTTGTCGCGCAGCCCGATTCCGATGCGATCGACCAGCGGCGAGGGCGCCTCCTCGATGACCTTCTGATGACGGCGCTGGATCGAGCACTCGCGTTCACCGACGGCCCACATCGTGCCGGCGTGGTCGCCCAGCACCTGAACCTCGATGTGGTGGCCGCGTTCGATGAACGGTTCGCAGAACACGGTGTCGTCGCCGAACGCCGACAACGCCTCTCGACGGGCATCCTCCACCTGTCCGGTGAGTTGGTCCAGGTCGCGGACGAGGCGCATGCCACGTCCGCCGCCACCGGCCGAAGCCTTGATCAGGACCGGCAACTGGTCAGCGGTCACCGCGGCCGGATCGAGGTTGTCCAGGGTGGGGATGCCGGCGCGTTTCATCATCGCCTTGGCATTGACCTTTGATCCCATCGAGGCGATCGCGGCGGGATCCGGCCCGATCCAGGTCAGGCCGGCATCGAGCACCGCTTGGGCGAATTCCGCGTTCTCCGACAGGAATCCGTAACCGGGGTGGACGGCATCGGCACCCGCGGCCACAGCTGCGGCGATCACCGCAGCGGAATCGAGATAGGTTTCGGCGGAGATGTTGCCCGGCAGCCGCACCGCGACGTCGGCCTCCCCCACATGGGGAGCGCCGGAGTCCGCATCGGAATACACCGCGACGGAACCGATCCCGAGCCTGCGGCAGGTGGCGAACACCCGCCGGGCGATCTCACCCCGGTTGGCAACAAGCACGCAGGTCACGCTTGATTCGATAGTCACCGACCACACCCCAGAGCCTTGTCGAACATCGTTTTGATCATCACCCATCACATCCGGAAAACGCCGAAGTTGCTCGTCCCCTGAACGGGTCCGTTGTCGATCGCCGAGAGGCACAGTCCGAGAACGGTTCTGCTGTCACGGGGATCGATGATGCCGTCGTCGTACAACATGCCGGACAGGAACGCCGGCATCGACTCCTTCTCGATCTGGGCCTCGATCATGGCCCGCATCCCCGCGTCGGCCTCTTCGTCGACGGTGCCGCCGCGGGCTTCTGTGGCACTGCGGGAGACCATCGAGATCACGCCGGCCAGCTGGGCTGCACCCATCACCGCGGATTTGGCACTCGGCCATGTGAACAAGAAGCGGGGGTTGTACGCCCTACCGCACATCCCGTAGTGCCCGGCACCGTAGCTGGCACCGATCAGCATCGAGATGTGCGGGACAGTCGAGTTCGACACCGCATTGATCATCATCGAACCGTGCTTGATGATGCCCCCGCGCTCGTACTCCTGTCCCACCATGTACCCGGTTGTGTTGTGCAGGAACAACAACGGAGTGTTGGAGCGGTTCGCCAGCTGGATGAACTGGGTCGCCTTCTGCGACTCCGCACTGAACAGCACACCCTGTGCGTTGGCCAGGATCCCGATCGGGTATCCGTGGATTCGCGCCCATCCGGTACACAACGACGAACCGTACTCGGGCTTGAACTCGTCGAACAGGCTCTCGTCGACGATCCTGGTGATCACCTCGCGCGGATCGAACGGGATCCGCAGGTCGCCGGGAACGATGCCCAGCAGATCCTCGGCCGGGAACTTCGGGTCGATCGACGCTGCCACCGGACCCGGTCCTTGCTTGCGCCAGTTGAGCCGGGCGACGATCCGCCGCCCGAGCCGGATCGCATCCTGCTCGTCGCTGGCGTAGTAGTCGGCCAGACCGGACTGGCGGGCGTGCATCTGTGCACCACCGAGCGACTCATCATCACTGACCTCGCCGGTCGCCATCTTCACCAGCGGCGGGCCACCGAGGAAGACCTTGGACTGCCCCTCGATCATCACCGTGTGATCCGACATCCCCGGCAGATAGGCGCCGCCGGCCGTGGAGTTGCCGAAAACCAGTGCGATGGTGGGGATGCCGGCCGCCGACAACCGGGTGATGTCTCGGAACATGGCCCCACCGGGGATGAACACTTCCTTTTGCGTCGGCAGATCAGCTCCGCCGGATTCCACCAGGTTGATCAACGGCAGCCGGTTCTCCAGCGCGATCTGATTGGCCCGCAACCCTTTACGCAGCGTCCAGGGGTTGGAGGTCCCGCCGCGAACGGTGGGGTCGTTGGCGACGAGCACGCATTCGACTCCCTCCACCACGCCGATACCGCTGACGATGGACGCACCCACCGGGAACTCGGATCCGTACGCCGCGATCGGAGCGAGTTCGAGGAAGGCGCTGTCCTCGTCGATGAGCAGCTCTATCCGTTCCCTCGCCAGCAGCTTGCCGCGTTCGCGGTGGCGCGCGACCTTCTTCTCGCCGCCACCGGCCAGGGCCTGGGCGAACAGCGCCTCCAGTTCACCGATCTTGGTGAGCATCGTCTCGGTGGCCGATCCGTGTTCGGTGATACTCATGTGTGGTATCCCAGCCGCTTGCCCGCCAGACCGGTGAGGATCTCGGTGGTACCGCCGCCGATCCCGAGGATCCGCATGTCCCGATATTGACGCTCGACCTCGGTGCCGGTCATGTAGCCGGCACCGCCGAAGAGCTGAACCGCTTTGTCCGCCACCCATTCTCCGGCTTCGACGGCGGTGTTCTTGGCGAAACAGACCTCCGCGATCAGGTCTGTCTCGCCGGCCACCGCCGCATCGACCACCGCGTGGGTGTAGGTCCGCGCCACATCGATCTTGCGCGCCATCTCGGTGACGGACTCCTGCACCGACTGCCGGGCGATCAACGGCTTGCCGAACGTCTCCCGGCTCCTGACCCATTCGAGGGTGAGGTCGAGGCATCGCTGGGCACTTCCGTAGGCCTGGACGGCCAGCGCCACCCGCTCGGTGACGAACGCGCCGGCGATCTGGAAGAACCCGGAGTTCTCGGCGCCCACCAGGTTGCGAACCGGAACCCGTGCGTCGACGTACGACAGCTCAGCGGTATCCGATGCGCGCCAGCCCATCTTGTCGAGTTTGCGGGTGACAGTGAACCCCGGTGTGTCCTTCTCGATTACCAGCAGCGAGACACCTCCGGCGCCCGGGCCTCCGGTCCGGACGGCTGTCACCACGAAATCGGCACGGACACCGGAGGTGATGTACGTCTTGGAGCCGTTCACGACGAAGTCGTCGCCGTCGCGGACAGCCGAGGTGGTCAGGTGCCCGACGTCGCTGCCGCCACCGGGCTCGGTGATCGCGAGACTGCCGATCTTCTCCCCCGCAAGTGTGGGGATCACCCACTTGTCGATCTGCTCAGGGTCCTTCGCCGCGATCAGGTGGGGTAGCGCGATCCCACAGATGAACAGCGACGAGAAGACGCCGCCCGCAACGCCACTTCCGTGCAGTGCCTCACCGCAGATGGTGGCGTCGATGAGGTCGCCTCCGGAGCCGCCGACGGCCTCCGGGAAGCCCAATCCGAGCAATCCGGCCGCAGCGGTCTGCTTGTGGAGATCGAGCGGCAGCTCACCGCTGCGTTCCCACTCATCCTGAAACGGCAGGATGTGCCGCTCGGCGAATGTCCGGACGGACTGGCGGAGCTGCTGCCGCTGCGGAGTGTTCCACACCTTGGACTCAAGGACTTTCATCTATCCTCCAAATCGGATCGGGATCGGGACGTGGCGCGAACGCAGCCATTCCCCGAGTCCCTTGGCTTGCGGATCGAACCGGACGTTGTCGGCCACACCGCGGCCGAGTATCCCGTCGATCACGAAGTTCAGGGCCAAAAGATTGGGTAGTTCGTGGCGGTGGACCTCGAGAGCCTCCGCCTCCGGGATCAGCTGTGTGAACAGATTGGTGGTCAGGGTCGCTGCCAGCCAGTCGAAGTGCTCTCGATTGCGCACCCACACACCGACATTGGCGTTGCCACCCTTGTCGCCACTGCGGGCTCCGGCAATCTCGCCCAGTGGCGCGACGCGCGTCGGCCCCCAGTGAGTGCCCGATATCGTAGCGTGCGACGCCGCCACCGGTTCGGACGGCACCGACCCGGTCGCCGACGGCGGCTCGATCACCTGCGTGGTCCCGTCGGCGAGATGCACGGTATGGCTGACCTCGTGCGCCGGAACGTATCCGGCCTCGAACACTGCATAGGGCGAGCCGGCAGCCGGTGGAGCGGTCATCGTGAAACCCGGGTAGCTGGCCAACGCCAACTCGACTGCAGCCGAGGAGAACTGGCGCCCCACCACCTTCTGATCGGTATCCTTTGCAACACACTGCAGCAACGCACTGGCCTGCTGCTCGGTGGGCGCGTCCTTCTGGTCGAGCCGCGTCAGGGTCCAGGTCAGATCAGCCGGCCGGGTGGTCAGCTCGGCTTCGAATTGGCCACGCGCGAGTTCGGCTTTGGCCTCGATGTCGAGACCGGTCAGGACCATCGTCACCTCGTTCCGGAATCCGGCGAGGTGGTTGAGCGACACCTTGAGTGTCTCTGGCGGCGCCTCTCCGCGTACGGCGCTCACCCGGACGCGGTCGTCCCCGAGATCGGTGAGGGTGATGCTGTCGAGCCGGGTTGTCACGTCCGGACCGAGGTACCGGGGGCCACCGACTTCGTAGAGCAACTGCGCGGTGACGGTGCCCACGGTGACCGCACCGCCGGTCCCGGCGTGTTTGGTGATGACGGAGTCCCCGCTCGCCGAGATCTCTGCGATCGGGAACCCCAGGTGCCCCATGTCGTTGATCTCGGTGAAGAACGAGTAGTTGCCGCCCGTGGCCTGCGTTCCGCATTCGATGATGTGCCCGGCCGCGACGGCGCCGGCCAGCTGGTCCAGATCGTCAGGGCACCAACCGAAGTGCGCCGCCGCCGGACCGACGGTCAGCGAGGCATCGGTGACCCGGCCGGTGACCACGATGTCAGCACCCGAACGCAACGCCGCCGCGATTCCGAAACCTCCGAGATAGGCGTTGGCCGTCAAAGGCGTACCGAGGCCCAGATCTGCCGCCCGGTCTCCGAGGTCGTCGCCGTCGACGTACGCGATCTTCGGTGCGAGCCCGAGCTTCTCCGCCAGTGCACCGATCGCGGCGGCGAGTCCCGCGGGGTTCACTCCACCGGCGTTGCTGACGATCGTGACGCCGGCGTCCATCGCGGTGCCCAGACTGGATTCGAGTTGCCGCAGAAAGGTCTTCGCGTACCCGGTCTTGGGATCCTTGAGTCGGTCGCGGCCCAGGATCAGCATCGTCAGCTCGGCGAGGTAGTCGCCCGTCAGGCAGTCGAGGTCGCCCCCGGTGAGCATTTCCTGCATGGCAGAGAACCGGTCGCCGTAGAAACCGGAGGCGTTGCCGATCCGAATGGCCTGGATCATCGTCCACCTCCGGCGGGTCCGGCAAAGCACTGCGCGATGGTGATCCAGTGGCGGGCGTCGTCGCCGACGGCAACGATGTCGAGGTCACGTGGGCTGCGCCGCTGGGTGACCAACTGACAGAAGTCGAGTGCGGGGCCGGTGATCCGCTGGGCCCCGCCTTCCGGGCCCCACGTCCACGTCGAGCCGTCGGGTGCCTGCAGTTCTACCCGGAAGTCCTCGGCGGGGGGCGTCTGGTTGTTGACCTGATATGCGAAGTCACGCGTGCGGACACCCAGGTGAGCAACGGATTTGAGCCTCGGGCTCGGTGGATTGACAACACCGAGTGCATCAGCGATGTCCAGGCCGTGCGCCCAGACCTCCATCAGCCGGGCCGTGGCCATCGAGGCGGCCGACATCGGCGGCCCGAACCAGGGCAGCTTCTTTCCCGAGGGAACCTCGATGAGTGCGTCGGCGAGAGCGCGGCGTCGGTGCCGCCAGTCTGCCAGCAGCTGCGACGACGGCTTTCGTGCCTCGTCGCGGGCGGCGACATCGACAAAGCCGGTCGGATCCTGCCAGGCCTGCACCAGGACTTGGTCGAACACCGTCGGATCGGTGGCCGCAGCGGTTGCCTGCGCGTCGGTCCAGGACAGGTGCGCAATCTGTTCACGGATCGCCCATCCGGCAGCGGGAGTTGGTGTGTTCCAGCCACTCTCGTCCAGTCCGGAGACCATTCCGTCGACAACCTCGGTCTCCGCGGACAGCTCGGCCACAAGTTCGGCAACGATGCTCACGCGGCCAGCATCACACGCGCCGAACACAAAAGCAAGCAGTTGCGCTTGTTTTCTCTCCGTCCCCGGCCCTACCCCACCCCCGAGCGTGCCCTTCCACCCGCCGACCGTGCGGTCGACCAAGGGTGGTGCCCGATCGGCGGATCAGATGGCGGTCGCGTCGGCGGTTGCCCGGGCGACCACGGCCTGACTGAAGCATGGTTGCGATGACCGAGCAGATGCGTCGGCCCGACTTGACCTGCTTCACCGAGACTGTCAGATCACCCTGATCGAGGGCGGGAGATGGGAGGAAGCTCACCGAGATGTCGACCACAACATAGCGTTGACCTGCACCGGCCAGCCGTCCGGTCTCCCGGGCAGGCTTCTCGCCGGTCGCGCGGCTCACCAGGACACCGCGTCCGGTCGCCACACAGATGACTGCGCCCGAATCATCGGAAAGCTCCGCGGACGTCATACCGTGCCCATCCGCGCTTCCGACCATGCGGCCGGCACCGGCGGCCGTACTCCCGAGTTTCACCGGGCTCGGGACCGACAGTGACAGTCTCGATTGCACTGTCGAAGACCGTACTCGATACCGAGCACTTCCATGGGGTCGTTGGTCAGCGTCGTCAGAACACGCCTATCACGCGCCGGACCATGACCTTCAACCGGCGAGAAAGCCGTGTACATCCTCGAGTGTGTACGGCGGGTTGTCCTCATGGCCCCGGTACGCCACGAACTCCGGCTCGAAAGCCGGGTACCGACCGATGAATCCACCTGCGGCACTGTAGATCTGACCGGTGATGCCGGTAGCCAGATCGCTGGCGAGATAGGCGTATAAAGGAGCAACGAACTCCGGCGGTGCCGGATTCAACGCGGCGTCCCGGGTGAACTCGTCGAGCAGCCCCCGCTCGAACAGGCTTTTGATGTGCGTCTCGTATCCGGCTCCGGTCGACAACCTCGTCTTGCCACCCGGGCAGACGACGTTGACCCGGACACCGTGGGGCCGCAGGTCTGCGGCCAGTGCCAGCGACAGGCTGTTGACGCCGCCTTTGCCTGCCGGATATCCCGTTCCACCGAAGTTGCCCGCCGACGCCGCCGATCCGGTGGTGACGATCGCACCGGACCCTTGACGGGTGAGTATCGGAGCCGCCGCGCGCACCAGCTCGAACGTGCTCACCAGGTGAGCGTCGAGCTGTGCCGAGAAGTCCCGGCTGCTCATCGTCAGGATCGACGATCCATCGGGCTCGGCCACACCTGCGCAGTTGATCACCACGTCGAGACCACCGAACTCGATCATCGCCGTGGACACCATCCGCGTGGCTGTCGCCTCGTCAGCTGCGTTGCCGCCCACCGGGACCGCAACACCTCCGTCACCGACGATCTGCGCGGCGGCGGCCTTCGCGGTCGACTCGTCGCGGCCGTTGACCACCACCGACGCACCTTCGGCGGCAAGCTTGCTCGCCACCGCCAGTCCGATCCCCCGACTCGAACCGGCGACCACGGCCCGCTTGCCCGCGAGTGCCTGCGGACTCACCCTGCCGAGACCGGAGTGATCGAGAGCGGGATCCCACGGTCCGCGAACTCGAAAGTGGCGCCACTGCTGAATCGCGCGATGGCAACCTCACCCGATTCCTTGATCGCCGCACCACGGGCGATGTCGATCACCAGGTCCTCCCCGTCGCGATGACCGGTGACGGCAGACCACGTGGGATGTACTGCCGACGCCATCGCCAAAACCGGCTCGAGATGTTCGGGGTCGATGAATGCGATCCAGCCGTTGTCGGCGATCGCATCGGAGTTCCCCGGCAGCCGCAGCTGAACCGATCGCTGTGCCCCTTCGCCGTTGATCGTGATCCGCGCCCCGACGTACTGCTCGGGTCCGAGAATCGGGTGTATCCGCAGGACGGCCGCGAGCCCTTCTGCGTCCGGTTCGACTGCGAGGCAGTGGCGGAGTCGATCGGCGCTCAGACCTGAGATCCCGGTCAACTGCTTGCGGAAGATCTCATCGGCTTGCGCTTCGCTCGCGGACTTCTCCCGCACCGACATCGCAAAGCCCAATGCGAGTAGTTGATGTTGCAGCGCAACCTCTTCCGCCATTCGAATCAGAGCCGAATGCGACCAGTCGGCGAATCGCAGGTCTTCCCAGACTGCTCCGATGTAGTTGTTATGGCCTTCCCCACCCGCTGTGATCGGGGACAGTTCGACGTTGGCGGCCCGCGTGGTACCCATGATGATCGACCCCTCCGGCAACGGCAATTCGTCGCGGTCGGGTTCGATGGTCACTGTCCACGCGCAGTGCGGGTGCTGATCTGCCGGACGACGTGGCGGACGGTGGATCGGACGAATCCGCGCTCGCCGGTTGGTGGCGATCGCGGTCGCGTCGAACGTCGGATCCTCGATGTCATGACACATCGAGGTGACGTAGTCGTCCCCCATCGGCTCGACATCCATCAGTGCGCCACAGTGATTCAGTACAAACTCACCGTGATACTCGTCGTGGATCGTGTAGCGGAAGTCCATGAACTGTGGTGGTGCACCGATATCGAGTTGCAGACATTTGAACATGTCCGCCACACCGTCGCCGGTGATCTTCAGGGCCGAGCGCATCCGCTTCGTGTAGACGGGGCTCGCCGACATCCACTCGTCGATCGCGATCTGAGCCATGGTTTCTCGCCCGAAAGCTCCGATGCAGTGCGCCATACCGGAACGGTCTATCAGTTGTCCCGACAGAAGCAACTCCGGCAGCAGCCTGGCCAGAGTCGCGCGATCGAGTTCGGCATACGACATCGCAATGCTCACCACATCTCGACGGGCGTTTTACCCAGTGGATACCAGCCGGGCAGCAGTTCTTTGGCGTTGAGGACGCGGTCGATACGTCCTTGCATCCCCTTGCTCATCACACCGTCGGTCATCATCTCCATGAACAGCGCCGTGACATTCCCGTAGTCGAAGAAGTCGCGCTGCCATCCCCACTGGAAATTGCCAGCGTACTTGAACCAGCTGCCCTGGATGCCTTCGAGGCCGTAGTGAGTACCGTCCTCGCGGGTGGCCTCGAAGATCTGCTTCCACAGGCCCATCATGTCGCCGGTCTTCTCGTCGATGACCCAGGACTGGTACGGGTAGGTCCAGCCGTCGAGGCCGTCCATCTCGTATCCGATTGCGTAGTCACGGATCTGATCGCGCCCGATGGCCATGAAATCGTGTTTGGCGCCGTAGTTCCACCCGTAGGTAGCGTCTTCGGTGTAGAACTCCGCGAGTGGGCGCCAGTCGCCGGTCTTCTCGCAATCGACATTGGCCTGCAGCCAACGCTCAACCATCTCGTCCAGTTCAGCGCGTTCAAATGACATGTCAATAACCAACTTTCATTCTTCAACGATTTTGAGGGCTTGGGTCGGACAGTAACGCACAGCACGTTCCACGTCTGCCGAATGACTGCTATCTGGTTGCGGGTCAAGGAGGTTCACCGAATCACGCTCGGCCTCGAAGATATCGGGAGCTTCCATCTCACACATCCCATGGCCCTGGCACAGGTCCAGATCTACTTCGATTCTCACGAGATCCTCCGGCACTAGCTACTGCGCTTGCGGTACTTGACTTTGCAGGGTTGTGCGAGCTGCACAACCATTTTCGAGTGATCGTTCTTGTACGACTCCGACGGCTGGGCCATCTCGAACTCGTAGTTCTGCAACAGCACCGAGAAGATCGCCTTGAGCTGCATGATCGCGAATTGTGCACCAACACAACGATGTCGGCCCGCACCAAACGGGATCCAGGTCCACCGGTTCACCAGATCTTCTTGACGCGGCTCGAGATAGCGATCCGGGTCGAAGCTGTCGGGGTTCGGGAAATCCTCGGGCAGACGGTTCGAGATGGCCGGCGAGACCGCGATCGACTGGCCGGGCTCGAGCTGGAAGTCCTCGACCACGAACTCGTTCTGAACCACCCGCATCAACACGATGAGCGGCGGATGCAGCCGGAGCGCTTCTTTCAGTGCCGATTCGAGTTTGGGGATCTGTCGCATGGCTCCGAAGCTGTATTCGGCTCCATCGGAATAGATCTCGTCGAGTTCTGCGGTGACCTGGGCCATGTAATCCGGGTGGCGGAGAAGCTCGATCAACGTCCACGCCGCAGTACCCGACGTGGTGTGGTGACCGGCGAACATCATCGAGATGAACATGCCGGTGATCGTGTCCGCGGTGAACCGGAGGTTGCCTTCTTCGTCCTTGATCGAGATCAGGACGTCGAGCAGATCGCGATCTTCGTCGGTCGGGGGCTCTCCGGCGAGCCGGGTGTCCATGATCTCCTGCACCAGCGCAACCAGGCCGACGCGTGCGGCATCGCGCTTACGGAAGCTCTCGATGTCGGCGTAGGCATCGACGTAGGCGATCGGGTCGGTGCCCTTCTCCAGATCGTGGTACAGATGCGCGAACCGGCCGTCGAGCTGCTCGCGAAACTTCTTGCCCACCAAGCAGGCCGACGACGTGTAGATGGTCAGTTCGGCAAAGAACTCCAGCAGGTCGATCTCGCCTTCGTCGCCCCACCGTGCGATGATGCGCTCGGTCTCCTCGGGAATCGTGATGGCGTGCTGCTTCATGTGGGCACCCTTGAGCGCCTGGTTGTGCAGCATCTCCGAGCGACGTTCAGGGCTGGCGTCGAACACCACGCCTTCACCGAAGATCGGTGTCATGAACGGGTAGGCGGCGGCCTGATCGAGGTCCTCTTCCGATGCGCGGAAGAACACCTCGCTGGCGGCGGCGCCGGAAACCAGGGCGACTTCTCGATCGGCGAGTTGGAACACTCCGACGTCACCACACTCCTCACGAACCCGCCAGAACAGCCCGATCGGGTCGCTGGCGAGTTCGTCGAGGTGGCCGTGTTCGCCTTCGCCACCGGATACACGTTTCGGCTTGGTGAGGGTCATGATTTGTCTCCTTCACTGCGTTCGATGGGAGCTTCGGCCTCAACCTCGACCAGGCGCATGTGGGCTCCTCGAGGCATGGACACGATGGTCGTGATGGCTGTTGCGAGATGCTCTGGTTTCAAGAAGTTGCCGTGACGGGCAAGGCCCCACGGAACCCAGTCATTGAGGACCGACTCGGCGACCTCGGGTGTGAAGTTCATGCCCATGCCCGTCATGACCTGGCCCGGTCGGACCAGGCTGGACCGGACACCGGTGCCTTCAAGCTCCATTCGCGCGACGTCGGACAGACCCTCGACACCGCGTTTGGCTGCGACGTACGCAGCCATCTGCGGTCGGGGCCAGGTGACGACGTCAGAGCTGACGAAGACGAAGTCACCGCGTCTGCGCTTGATCATCTCCGGGACGACGCGGCGGAACAGCCGCTGGGCTCCCAGGAGGTGGATGTCGATCTGGGCGGCGAAATCGTCATTGCTCAGTTCGTGGGCGCGCCCCGGGTCCAGGTCGCCGGCCCCGGAGACCGCGACCTCGATCGGGCCGAGTTGCGCTTCGGCCTTGGTGACGAACTCGTCGATCGAGTCGACATCGGTGACGTCGAGCGGCAATGCCACCGCTTCACCGCCGGCCGCGATGATCTGGTCGACGAACTCCTGCGACTTGCCAACTCGCCTGGCGCCCAGTGCAACCGGATATCCGGCCGCGCCGAGCATCACGGCCGTGGCGGCGCCGATACCGGACGACGCGCCGGCCACGATCACCGGACGACGATCGGGATGAGCTGGGAAACGGGGCATCAGCGCACCTTCACCTTCATGGGTAGCGAGGCAAATCCACGCACGTTGACCGAGTGCACGCGGACTGCGTTGTCGATGTCGATGTCGACCTGGTTGATCGACTCCACGATTTGGGCAAGCGCCACATTCGCCTCCAGCCGCGCCAGATGCGCGCCGAGGCAGAAGTGGGTACCGAGGCCGAAACTGGTGAGTGTCTGTGCACTGTCCCGGCCGATCACGTAACGGTCGGCATCATCGAAGACGTCCTCGTCGCGATTGGCCGACCCGAGGAGCAGCAGAACCCGCTGCCCCGCAGGAATCGTGTAGCCACCGTACTCGACGTCCTCGATGACCCGGCGCAGCACGATCTGAGTCGAATTATCGTATCGCAGAGTCTCTTCCGTCCACTGCGGCACAGCTTCGTGATCAGCCATCGGAATCGCCAGCTGATCCGGGAACCGCCAGCCCCAATACACCGCGTTGGAGAGCAACTTGGTGGTCGTCTCGTTGCCGGCGACGATCATCAGGATCATGAAGCCGATGATCTCGTCTTCGGTGAGGCGGGTCTTCTCTCCCGTCTCGTCGTCGAGTATCTCGGCATCGAGCAGTGCGGACACCAGGTCGGTGCCAGGATTCTTGCGGCGCGCCACAAGCAGTTCCGAGTAGTACCGATGCAGTTCGAAGTACGCGAGGACCGCTGCCTCGGGGACGTCGAAAACCCCTTCGTCCCGATGGATCAGCAGATCGGACTGGGTGCGCAGATGGGCCCGGTCACCGACCGGCACGTCGAGCAGTTCGGAGACAACGTCCATCGGCAGAAGTCCGGCGAACTCGGTGACGTAGTCAAACTCACCCATCTCCAGGCAGCGGCTCCAATGTTGCTGTGTGAGCTCACCGATCCGGTCGGCCAGTTCGGCAACACGCTTGGGCGTGAACCCCTTCGACACCAGCTTGCGGATGCGCATGTGCTTCGGATCATCCAGTGCCAGAAAGGACATCGACTTGTGTGCATCGGGTCCGTACGCGGCGGGGTCGAGCGAGACTCCCCAGCTGTTCGACAGCCGCGTCGCGTCACGGAATCCGTTGCGGACGTCCTCGTGCTTGGCGAACGCCCAGAAGTCCATGTCCGCGTTGTGATAGACCGGCGCTTCGGCACGCAGGCGGGCGTAGGTGGGATACGGATCCTCGTGAAAGTTGTAGTCGTAGGGGTCGAAGGAAAGCTGCGTCTGCGCGGTCATCGGTTCTCCAGCAGTAGTTTTGCCGCGGCAACCAGCCGATCGGCAATGGCGGAATACGATTCGTAACCCATTCCGGCGCGAACCAGAGCACCGGAGTAGAGCATTTCAAGAGCTTCCAGCTCCGCTTCGTTCACCGGCTCGCCGCTGTCACCGACAAGCGCATCCGAAATTCGTTGGCGGATAAGCAATCCGATGCGCAATCGAAGGTGCTCGACGTCGGGGTCGGATCCCAGTAGTGATGCGGTCACCGCGCGCGCGAGGTGACTGTCGTCTTCGACGGCCAGCGACACCGCTCGCAGCACCACGGACACCCGATCCACCCGCGGAGTTGCCGGATCAGGCTCGACGATGCTTTCGGCCAGCCGCCGCCAGAACAGCTCGGCGACCACGTGCCCTTTGGAGCTGAAGTAGGTGTACGCGGTGGCCGGAGCCACCCCTGCACGTTTGGCGACCGACCTCACCGTGAGCGCGTCATATCCGTCCTCACGGAGCACCTCGATCGCCGCGGCGGTGAGCTTGCCGACGGTCTCTGCCTGCGCTGTGGTGAGCCGGCGACGAGTGGATTCGAAAGAAACAGGACTGGACATGGACACTGACGTTACACTACGTTCAAACCGACGTCCAGACACCTGTCCAGAAGGAGGCGACCAGCAATGGCGCTCAGACCCGAAACCAGCTCCGAACTGCTGATCGACGGGAAGTTGGTACCAGGATCGGGTGGTACGTTCGCGATCATCAACCCGGCAACAGAAGAGGTCATCGGACACGCCGCTGACGGCACGACCGGGGACATGGAGGCCGCCATCGGCGCCGCCCGGACCGCGTTCGACACCACCAGTTGGTCCCGCGACCACAGCTTCCGGGCACATTGCCTGCGACAGCTCCGGGACGCACTGCAGGGTCACATCGAAGAACTCCGCGAGATCACCATCGCCGAGGTCGGCGCACCGGCGTTCCTGACCTCCGGTCCGCAGCTCGAAGGACCCATCGCCGACCTGGGCTACTTCGCCGACCTGGCCGAGAGCTACGAGTGGGAAACCGACCTCGGTCGCGCCAAGCCGATGGGGATCAAGACCAACCGCACCGTGCAGCGCGAAGCGGCCGGCGTGGTCGGCGCGATCACCCCCTGGAACTTCCCCCACCAGATCAACTTCGCGAAGATCGGTCCGGCGCTCGCCGCCGGCTGCACAGTGGTCCTCAAGCCCGCACCCGACACACCGTGGTGTGCAGCGCTGGTGGGCAAGGTGATCGCCGAAGAGACCGATTTCCCGCCCGGTGTCATCAACATCGTCACGTCGAGTGATCACAGCGTCGGGGCGTTGCTGTCGTCCGATGCACGGGTCGACGTGGTCTCCTTCACCGGGTCAACCGCCACCGGTAAGAAGGTGATGATCGCCGCGGCCGAGACCCTCAAGCGCGTCTTCCTCGAACTCGGCGGCAAATCGGCGTACATCGTCCTCGACGACGCCGACCTCGGCTCGGCCTGCTCGATGGCCGCGTTCTCAGTGGTCACCCACGCCGGTCAGGGCTGCGCACTGACCACCCGCATGCTGGTGCCGCGCGAAAAATACAGCGAGGCAATCGAACTGGTCAAGGCCGGGATGGCCGGACTTCCGGCCGGCGATCCGGCGAATCCCGGAACCATCTGCGGTCCGGTCATCTCTGCCGGCCAGCGTGAGCGGATCGAGGGCTATCTGCAACTGGCCCGTGACGAAGGGGGCACGATCGAGATCGGCGGCGGACGACCGGCCGACAAGGACAAGGGCTACTTCATCGAACCGACCCTGATCTCGGGGCTGGAGAACTCGGCCCGCGTCGCGCAGGAAGAGATCTTCGGGCCGGTACTGGTGATCATCCCGCACGACGGTGATGACGACGCGATAGCCATCGCCAACGACTCCCCCTACGGCCTGTCCGGCGCGGTGTGGGGCACCGACCCGGATCGGATCAAGAAGGTCGTCGACGGAGTTCGCACCGGAACCATGGGCATCAACGGCGGCATCTGGTACTCCGCCGACGTCCCGTTCGGCGGTTACAAGCAGTCCGGAATCGGCCGCGAGATGGGCGTGGCCGGATTCGAAGAATATTTGGAAATCAAAGCGGTAGCAACGCCTGCATAAGGAGATCGACCGATGAGCAACAACAGATTTGAAGGCAAGACCGCGATTGTCACCGGCGCTGCGGGCGGTATCGGCGAGGTCTACGCCCGCCGGCTCGCTGCCGAGGGTGCCAACGTCGTGGTCGCCGACCTCAACGACGAAGCCGGCAAGCAGGTGGCCGCGGACATCGGCGGGCTGTACGTCAACACCGATGTCGCCGAACCGGAATCGGCACAGGGCCTGGCGACCGCCACGCTGGAAGCCTATGGCCAGATCGACTACCTGGTGAACAACGCCGCGATCTACGGCGGCATGCAGCTCGACTTCCTGATCACGGTCCCATGGGACTACTACAAGAAGTTCATGAGCGTGAACCTCGACGGCGCACTGAACATGACCCGGGCGATCTACGGACATATGAAGCCCGGCAGCGCCATCGTGAACCAGTCCTCCACCGCCGCATGGCTGTACAGCGGCTTCTATGGTCTGGCCAAGGTCGGGGTCAACGGCCTGACACAGCAGCTCGCCACCGAACTCGGTGGTTCCGGTATCCGCATCAACGCGATCGCTCCCGGGCCGATCGACACCGAGGCCACCCGCTCCACCACACCGAGCAACATGGTCAAGGACATGGTCGGCAAACTCCCGTTGTCGCGCATGGGAACTCCCGACGACCTGGTGGGCATGTGTCTGTTCCTGCTCTCCGACGAGGCCGGCTGGATCACCGGACAGATCTTCAACGTCGACGGCGGACAGATCATCCGATCATGAGCGAACAACAGGCTTCTGACGCCTCCGCGGAACACAATGCACCCGTCGGATTCATCGGACTGGGCAACATGGGTGCACCCATGGCCGCACGTCTGGCGAAATGGCCGGGCGGCCTGGTGGTCTGCGATACCCGTCCCGAGGCCACCGTCGAGGGTTCGACCCGCGCCGAGTCCCCCGCGGAGGTCGCCAAGACCGCCACCGTCATCGGCGTGACAGTCCTCAACGACGCGCAGGTCAACACCGTCGTCGCCGGCACGAACGGCATCCTCGAGACCGCTGCGCCGGGAACCGTCATCGCCATCCATTCGACGATCGGTCCGCAGACCGCGATCGATCTGGAGAAGGTGTGCGCCGCGCAGGGGGTTTCGCTGGTCGACGCACCCGTGTCCGGCGGTGCCGGCGGCGCCAAGGAAGGCCGTCTGGCGATCATGGTGGGCGGTGAGCGTGAGGCCTACCTGAAGTTGAAGCCGCCGTATTCGCTGATGTCCGACATGCTGATCCACGCGGGCCCGATCGGCGCCGGAACCAAGATGAAGCTGGCCCGCAACCTGCTGCACTTCGTCTCGTTCACCGCCGCCACCGAGGCAGCGAGGCTGGCAGAAGCCGCCGGCATCGATGTCATCAAGCTCGGCAAGGTGGTCCGCCACACCGACGCGATCACCGGCGGCGCCGGCTCGATCATCCTGCGGGACAACACGGCTCCGATCCCACCGGACGACTTCTGGTACGACATCCTCAGTCACGTCCGCGACCTCGGCGAGAAGGATCTCGGTCTCGCCCTGGCGCTGGGCGGTGAACTGGGGGTAGACCTTCCACTGGGAGAAATAGCTCTCGACCGTTTCGCCGACGGTCTGGGCGTGGGCGGAGACGCAGCGGAGCGGAGCTCGACCAGTGGAAAGGAACAGAAATGACAAGCGAAAAGGCATCGCCGAACGGTGAATTGCCGCCGACATCGGAGCTGCGCCAAAAAGGCCTGGACACGATGGCCAAGGTGTACGGCTTCGAGATGCAGGATGGCCCTGGTGATTTCTTCGCCTATCTCACCGAGCATCTGTTCGCCGACGTGTGGAACCGCGAAGGCCTGACCATCCGGGATCGTCGACTGATCCTCTTCGGCGTTCTCGCCGCGAGCGGGCAGTCCGATGTGGCCGAGATCCAGGCCGGGGCGGCGCTCGCGAACAACGAGCTCACCGGCGACGAACTCCTCGAAATCGCGCTGTTCCTCTGCTATTACGTGGGCTGGCCCCAGGGTTCGAGGTTCAACATGATGTTCGGCTCCGTCATTGCGAAGCACGAAGCCAAACTCGCAAAGCAGAACAAGACGACATGACCTTCTCTACGAAGCGGTAGAGCTTCGTGCGCCGGATGCCACACCATCCGCTCGGGATGAGCTGTTCAAGCGCGCGGTAGGCAGGTCCCGTACCTCCACATTCACGATCAGCAAGCCGTGATGCTCTCAGAGCATCACGGCTTTCTGTCGGATCCATCCAAACTGCTGTCGCAGCCGCATCCAAACGCCTCATCTAGGTGGTTCGCCAGGGCGTTCTCGCGAGCAGGGTCAACCGCTGGGTTGGGTCGGGAACCGAACGCTCCGTCTTTCCGTGTCTCGCCCGACACAGCTACGAGTTCCATGCGGTTCGGTGGAACCGGCATTTCGGGCACGAATACCTCGACGGCTTTGACCACAGCGGCCAGCACGGCCGTGACCGCCCATCGAGGTGGTGCGTTCGCGAATCAGTGCATGGACCTCGATTCTGACCGAGTCAGCTGAAACTTTTCAGACAGCTGAGGAAGACAGCACGCGGCGTCTAGAAGCGCTGGGCGACTTCAATATCCGCCCGCAGGGGTGACGCGTGCGACCGACCAAGACTCAAGTGTCCGGCTTCACGTTCGACAAGTTGCCCACCGCGGCCGGCGGCGCCACCACGATCGGCGATCAGATCGAGGCGGACGGGCTCAACATTCAGCGCACCATCACCGGGATGGACTGGTCTGGCGCATTTCGGAATGCCGCTGTCCAGTTCACCGTGTTCAAGCGATGCGGAATCAGCGAGAAACCCAGACCAAACCTTGCGAACATGTGTGCGATCCGGTAGCCTGAGAACAGTTGACCGAATAGATATGACGAGTCGCGTTACACCACCTTCCCCCAGAGAATTGGTCAGCTTTCCTGCTGTTTTTCTGCCTGGAGGGTGTTCTGTGATGCGACTTCTCGATGTGGTCGACTCTCTGGTCGACCTGGTCATCCCCGATGATCCCGCTGATCTGATGGCCCTGACCAAAGACCTGATCACCGTACGCAATGCCACCGAGCATCAGCTTGCGGTGTGTGCGGCGGCGATCGATCAATCAGGTATCGCGCGCAAAGCGGGGTCGACCACAGCAAAGTTGTTGCAGGCCAACGGCGCTGCACCGGGTGCGGCATATCGGTGGCTACGCATCGGTTCACGATTATCTGGTTTGGATCGTACTTCGGGGTATTCGCGGGACGGATTCTTGTCCTCGGAACATGTGGACGCGGTGGTGAAGGGTGTTGGGCACGTCGTCGACCGGTCCGAGGATCCGGTGTCTGGCGAGGATCGGGTGGAGTTCGAGCGGACACTGTTGAGCCATGCCATCTCCGGGTCGCCGCCGTCGGAGATCGGTGCGGTCGCGCGCGCGGTGGGGAACGAGGTTGCCAACGAGTCCGGTGGCCTGCCGCCGGCCGACGACCGCTCGGCGAACAGTCTGGACTACGGCGTCAATCCCGAGGGTCGCTGTGTCGGCAAGTTTGATGTGGATGCGGTGATCGGGGAGAAGTTGTTCTCCGCCTTGGATTCCTGGTCCAAACCCCGCCCCGAACCCGACGGCAGCGACGATGCCCGCACCCCCACACAGCGCCGCGCTGATGCACTGCACCAACTATTGGATTGCGGCGGCGGCGGGCAGGACGTGGTGTCGACGCCCCGGACCGAGGTCTTTATGACCGTGCCCGCCGATCACCCAGAGATGTCGTCGTTGCGGTGGATGGGACCGATCACCGCAGCAACTGCCGAAGTGGTGGCGTGTGATTCGTCGATCACCTCGATCACCCTCGACGGTGAACAGGTCCCGATTGATCTGAGTCCGCCCAAACGACTGTTCACCGGGCTGGTGCGTAAAGCGATCATCGTCCGCGATGAATGTTGCGTGAAGTGCGGCAACTCGGTGACCTGGGCAGACTGCCACCACATCGTGCACTTCGCGGACGGCGGAGCCACCACCCTGGACAACGGATGCTTGCTGTGCCGCACCTGCCACATGGCCGTCCACCACACCGATTGGGACGTGATCATGGGATTCGATGGGCATCCGTGGCTGATCCCGCCGGCTGATATCGATCCGCAGCGAAGACCGCTGCCGGCCTACAACCGGCGGACATTGACTCTCGCGGCCTGACCCCTGGCCGGTCGAGCCACTGACTTCCCTTGTCGCACCCGGCATCTCGCCGGGACCGCGCACGAAAATTGACAACTCCACAGTGTGAAAGTCGTGGTGCTGCCGCCCAGACGGGCTGCGGCGGCAG
>NZ_DATCVM010000020.1:0-39254 GCF_036566845.1 Williamsia sp. | reverse complement strand
GCCCCCGGAGAATTCATAGGGTGTCTCAGATGTCGGATGTGTTTGGTCCATGCCACAGATCATCAACGGTCAGTATCGACGACGGCATCACCCGCGTCGGATGATCTCCGGAGCTCTGGCAGGCATTGCGTCCAACCCAGTGGCTTGGGCTACATTTCTGATTGGTAGTCACGCCTGCTTGGGGTTCTTGATCACACCACTCTGGAGTAGTTCCATTGCTGCGAGCCAGTGCCTGTGGCTGGTTGCGCTCCAATCGATTCTGATTGATCTGAGAGTGAAACGAACCATGAGTGTGCTCGCGATCTCGGCGTTTGGCCGGTATGCCACGGTAGTGAACCGGAGAACAAATTCACTCTGAGGTGAAGCGGGTGCGGTCAGATCTGACTCCACGAAACTCGGGGCACATCGGCTCGTTAAACGCGAACCCATATCTGCCCTCTGATTCTGAAGGAGCATTCAAAGTGGGGTAAGGCTTGAGCATCGGATCGGCTCAGTTGATGCTGCGGCTTGTTTTCTGCCAGTAGGGTTCGCGCAGTTCACGTTTGAGTACCTTGCCGATGGCGCTGCGAGGTAGTTCGTCGACGAAGACGATCGAGACCGGGCATTTGAACTTGGCTAGATGCTCTCGGCAATGGTCGAGCACGTCCTGTTCGGCCAGGGTTGTTCCTGTAGCGGTGACGACGATCGCGATCGGGCTTTCGCCCCACTTCTCGCTGGGCACGGCGATGACTGCGGCGTCCACGATTTCGTCCATCGCGAAGAGGACGTCCTCAACCTCGCGAGGGTAGATGTTCTCACCGCCGGAGATGATCATGTCCTTTACACGGTCCGAGATGTACAGATAGCCATTCTCGTCGATGTGGCCCGCGTCGCCGGTGCGTAACCACCCGCCGGCAAGCGCCTCCCTGGTGGCCTCCTCGAGGTTCCAGTAGCCGCTCATCAGTTGTGGGCCGCGGACGAGGATCTCGCCGACCTCGCCGATGGCAAGCGCCTGACCGTTTCGATCCACGACACGAATCGCGGTCCCCAGCACCGGCCGACCCGCCGAGGTTAGGATTTTCGGCCGTGAGCGCAATGCGAGAATGTGGTCTGCGGGAGTGAGAATCGTTGCCACGGCGCAGGACTCGGTCATGCCATAGGCCTGAATGAAGTCACAGCTGAAGACCTCGATTGCCCGTTCTAGAACCGTCACTGCCATTGGCGCTGATCCGTAGACCACGGTGTCAAGTGCGCTCAGGTCAAGCTGGGAGGCGAGGGGATCGGCGATCATCGCTTGGATCATCGCCGGTGCGAGGGTGAGAAGCGTGATCTGATGGTCGGCCATTCGCTGAAGCACACCGGCTTGGTCGAAGTCGCGGACGATGTGAATCGAGCACCCACCCGAGGTGTATGCGAGAACTTGGAGCGCAGCGCCGGCATGGAAGAGGGGCATCACGCAGAGTGTGGCCTTGTCCGTCGAGCCGAGGGCCATCTGAATCTGGAGTGCGTTCATACACGCCGAACGATGGGTGACCATCGCGCCCTTCGGTTTTCCCGTGGTTCCGCTGGTGTACATCTGGTGGTAGACCGCGTCCGGTGAGATGTCCCGATCGACTTCGTCGTCC
The DNA here is from genome assembly GCF_036566845.1 of Williamsia sp. Lineage (GTDB taxonomy): Bacteria > Actinomycetota > Actinomycetes > Mycobacteriales > Mycobacteriaceae > Williamsia. The sequence goes on along the minus strand of NZ_DATCVM010000020.1, from coordinate 37,650 downwards.
GCCAACGCGAGTATCTCCCGGCTGAACCGGAGCAGTGCTGGGGCATCCTCACGGAGGACCGACACCGCGATATCGGGTAGGGCCGAAGTGAGAGCGGCCGAGTAGTCTTCATGGACGACAGCCAGTGTGCATCCGGCATCCATCGCGATGTATTTCCACTCGGGCGGCGCCAACCGGAAGTTCAGCGGGACCGGCACCACACCGGCCCGCGAGGCGCCGAAATAGAGCGCAATCATCTCCAGGGAATTGCGGTCGAGTACTGCGAACCGTTCGCCGGGTTGCAGGGTAGCTGCCAGCCAGTTGCCGATCCGGTGAGTCCACAGGCGCATCTCCTCCCAGGTCAGGCTCCGATGATCATCACTGACGTATGCCTCGTCAGGTCGACGCTCTGCCCAGTGGTCGAGCAGTTCGTGAACACGCATCGCGGGACACCTCTCGTTGTCAGTCTGCCAGCCCTGCGCGCAGTATGGTCGAAATCTGTTCTGTCACATCTGCATCGGTGAACTCGGTTACCGCTTCGACCATGCGTGCCGGATCGCTGCCGGAGTACACGCCGCGCAGAGCAGTCGCGATTTCGCGCCGACGTGCCCGTAGTCGATCGACATCTACTGCCGTGTCGGGGCCGTTGGGAAATCCGATTCGCGCCGCGAGTTCGTCGCTGCGCGTGCAGGCATCCGCGAGGCGACCGTGATCCCACCCGACTCGTTCGGCGAGGTTGTCGAGTTGTTCGAGTACCGAGGCGAGTTCGCGTCGGGCGTCGTCGTCGGTGACTCCAGGTACCACCTTATGGACGAGGGTGTTCCTGATAGTGGTGATCAGTTGGTTCAGATCGGTCGAGTAGACGGTCATGTCAGTATCCCCATTCGCCGTCGCGCAGCATTTTTCCCAGCCACCCCACGCTGTAGTAGACGCTGTGCGCCATGTTCGAGTAACGCAGTTCGTCACGGTCGCCGCGCTTGTAGATGTCCACCGCCTGAAGGCAGCCCACTGCGGTCTTGACGAGCGATTGCACCGACCACCAGGTGAGGGCTTCGGCGCTCGGTCGCGATCCGCCTGCGGATTCGTACTCGTCGAGGAACGGTGCGAGTTCGATCAGCTTGCACAGCAACGGTGAGCGCCCGCGCGAGGTGCGCTGGGCGAACCACGCGATGTCGGCGGTGGGGTCGGAGAAGTGTGCGGTCTCCCAGTCGAGCACCCCCGATATGGCGCCGTCTTGCACAACCAAATTCCCGATTCGGAAATCGTTGTGGACCAATGCGACTCGGCCGGATACTGCGTCGCTCCGGTGGTCGAGCCATGCGCAGGCCAGGTCCAACACCGGAATCGGGATGTCGGCTACCTCGCGGTACATCCGTGACCAGGTGTCGTTCTCGATTCGTCCGGTGACAGCGCCATCCGGGATCGGACCGAGGACGTCGAGGCCCAACTCGGCCGGATCCGCGGTGTGCAGTCGCGCCATTTCACGCGCGACCTCGCGGCCGAGGTTCGCGCGTGTCATGGTGTCGGGGATCAAGCGCGACACCGTGTTCGGCATCGGGATGATTCCGGGCACCTTCTCCATGACGAAGAACCCGCGCTCACCGGCCATCGCACCGCGGTGGGTGATCACGGCAGGCACACGCATCCCGATCCGCTCTGCAGCTGTGAGCAGTTGCACCTCCCGGTCTACGTCGTAGTCGCCGGTGATGCCGCTGACCGGTTGGCGCTTGACTGCGTATGTCGCGGTGTTCGTGCGCTCGGATTCGGTCCACTTCGCGGTGACCAGGTAGGTCTCCCACGAGTTTCCCTCACCACGCTGGTCGACGTCGGTCAGGTGCAAGGAGCCGTCGGCAGACAGCGCGGTGTCGAGAGCCGCGGTCAACTCGTCGAAGAAATCGCTGCGCTCGGGTGCGCCGTTGGTTGTTTCCGCTACGGATGTCACTGGAGCCTCACTCGGGTCGGTCCTTTTAGAAAATGGTCGGATTGGGGCCGCCGCCGTCGACGACGAGCCGCTGTCCTGTGACGTATCCGGAATCCGGTGACACCAGGAACGCCACGGTGCCGGCAACATCCTCGGGCCGGCATACCCGGCCGAACGGAGAATCGGCGTCCAGATCACTGATGTCAGCACCCTGTGACGCCGAGACCAGCCGCTTGCCCATCTCGGTGGCGATGAGCCCGGGCGCGACGATGTTCGCATGGATGCCGTAGGAACGTTCCTCCCTCGCGATGGTGCGTATACACGTTTCCATCGCAGCCTTGGCCATGGTGTAGGGCGCCGAATTCGGTGGCGCCGACGATGTCGTGTTGCTCGAGATCATGACGATGTCGCCGCGCCCCACGGCGCCGGCGGCGGCTTTGCGCATGTCCGGAAGTACCTGCTGGAGCAGTCCGATCGGACCCAAAGTGTGCACCTGCAGCTGTTGCACGTAGTCGGCTCGAGGTGTGGAGGCGACGTCGTGTCCGCGGCTGGCGGAGCCGGCGTTACTGACAACGAGATCCACCGTCCCCAAATCGGAGTGAATCGCTGCAACCATGTCCGCGACGGCGTTCTCGTCGTCGATCGACGCCTGATATGCCCGCGCGTATCCTCCGGCGGCAACGATCAAGTCGACGACCTCTTCAGCTGCTGCTCCGTCACGGCGATAGTTCACGGCGACCGCGGCGCCGTCTCGTGCCAGCCGTAGTGCGACCGCCCGTCCGACTCCCCGCGACCCTCCGGTGACGATGGCAGTGCGACCGGCGAGTGGCCGGGTTCCTGATGCGGCGCTCACTGGGCTACGACCGCTCGGCCGACAAGATCCTTCATCACTTCGTTCGCTCCTCCGTAGATACGCTGGATGCGCGCATCGCGCCAGATCCGTGCGATCGGGTATTCCTCCATGTAGCCATAGCCACCGAACAGCTGAAGGCACCGATCTACGACCTCCCACTGCAGTTCGGTTGCCTTGTATTTGGCGCCCGCAGCGTCGTCGGCGGTCAACTCGCCGCGACCGAGCGCGGCGACGCAACCGTCGACGTAGTGCTCGAGAACCTGAATGTCGGTGTGCATCTCGGCGATAGACATGCGCACTGACTGCAGGTCGGCGAGCGGGGCGCCGAACGCGACGCGGGACCGGACGTGGTCGAGTGCCAGGCCAAGCGCGTGAGCCGCAGACGCTACGCCGGACACCGCAATCGACAGGCGCTCTCGAGGCAGGTTCGCGATGGCCGACCCGAATCCGCGCCCTGGTTCTCCGAGGATGTTGGACAGCGGGACTCGGCAGTCGGTGAACACCAACTCGGCAGTGTCCTGGGCCTTGCGGCCGATCTTGTGCATCGGTTTTCCACGTTCGAAGCCGGGGGTGCCATGTTCGACGACGACAAGCGACGTGCCACGGCCGTCGCGTTCCCCGGTCCGCACCAGCACGATTGCCATGTCGCAGGTGGCACCGCTCGTGATGAATGTCTTGGTGCCGTTGATAATCAGGTCGCCGTCCTCGCGCACCGCGCTCGTCCGGATCGACGCAAGGTCGGAGCCTGCGCCGGGTTCGGTCATGCCCAGCGAGGTGACGCACTCACCGCGAGTGAACTTCGGTAGCCAGCGCTGCTTCTGCTCGTCGGTCGCGAGGTCGCGTAGATACGGAACGATGATGTCGTTCTGCATGCTGAACGTGTCACCGGCCATGCCGGAGCGTACGACCTCTTCGGTCATCACGGCGTTGTAGCGAAAGTCCGAGATACCCAGGCCGCCGTACTCGGCATCGAATTCGAACCCGAGGAATCCGGATTCGGCTGCCGCGGTGATGAAGTCGCGGTCCACGGTTCCGGCATGCTCCCACTTGTCGACATTGGGCACCGCCTCGCGGTCGAGCAACGCGCGAAACGCCGACCGGAACGTCTCGTGCTCGGCGGTGTAGATGGTCCTGTGCACCGATCAGCCCTCCAGCAGCGAGGCCGGCGGGGTGAACCGCGGACCGTACGCGTCGGCGAGTTCGTGTGCGCGAGCGACGAACGCAGCAGTGCCGCCGGGGTATCCGGCGATGAACTGGCTGGTTCCACCGGTCCACGTCGGGAAGCCGATGCCGAGGATCGATCCGACATTCGCGTCCGCGGTGGAGCGCAGGATGCCGTCGTCGTGGCAGCGCACCGTCTCGAGTACTTCGGCGAATAGCAGGCGATCACGCAAGTCGTTCAGGTCTGCCGGAGCGTCGGAGACGGGAAAGCGCTTCTGCAAACCCGACCACAACGCTCCGCGCTTGCCGTCGAAGTACTCGTAGAATCCGGCGCCGACGGCGCGGCTGGAACGACCCAGTTCGTCGATCATCGCGGTCAGCACCCCGTCGCCCGGGTGATCGGCGAGTTCGGCTCCCTGTTGCTGTGCGACCTCGCGGAACTGGCCACGGATCTTCAAGGGCAGCGTCAGCGTCAACTCGTCGAGCAGCGCGAGGGTGCCCACAGGGTAACCGGCCTGCAACGACGCTTGTTCGATCGACTGCGGCGCGATGCCCTCTCCGACCATGGCGGCGGCTTCGACGAGTCGCTGCAGGATGACGCGGCTGGTGAAGAATCCGCGCCCGTCGCCGACGACGATCGGAGTCTTTCGCATCTGCAGGGCGATGTCGAATGCCTTGGCCAGCGTGGCATCGCTGGTTTTGTCGCCGACGATGATCTCGATCAGTTCCATCCGGTCGACCGGCGAGAAGAAGTGCAGTCCGATGAACTCGTCTGGCCGGGGCACCTCGCTCGCGAGGTCGGTGATGGGCAGGGTCGAGGTGTTCGAGGCGAGCAACGCCTCGGGTGACACTACGTCGAGCACCTCGGCGAAGACCTTCTTCTTGAGGGCGGGGTCTTCGAAGACGGCTTCGATTACCAGGTCCGCACCGGCCAGGTCGGACACCGACGCGGTAGGGGTGATGAGACGCAGGACCGCATCCGCGCTCTCGCGGGTGCGCTTGCCGGAGTCGACCTGCTTGCTGAGCACTTTGCGGGCATAGTCCTTGCCCCGTTCGGCTGCGACGACGTCGACGTCCTTGAGCGCGACTCGGATTCCGACGAGTGCGCACGACAATGCGACACCGGCGCCCATCATGCCCGCTCCGAGGACGGCGGCGAAGCTCGCCTCGTAGGTGGGGAAGCCCTTCGGGCGGCTCGCACCTGACTTGACGGTCCTCCGGTCGAAGAAGGTTCCCGAGATGATGTTCTTGGAGATCGGGCCGGTCGCGAGGTCAACGAAGTACCGGGTTTCGATCGCGGACGCGGTGTCGAAGTCGACCTGTGTGCTCTCGACAGCGGCGCTGAGGATGGCGGCCGGAGCGGGCATCGGTGCACCCTTGTGCCGAGCGCGCAGTGCCGAGTTGCGAGCCGGCAGCATCGCCTCGACGGTCGGGGTGTAGGCGGTGCCGCCGGGGATCGATTCGCCGCGGTCCCACGGCTGTTTGGCTTCGGTGTTCGACGAAATCCATTCGCGGGCAGCGGGAATAAGATAGTCGGAGTTCGGAACGACGCTGTCGATCAGGCCGAGCGCCAGGGCGTCCTGGACGCCGTGTGCGGTGCCGGGGAGGAGTACTTTGTCGAGGGCTGCATCGAGGCCGAGTAGGCGCACGGTGCGTACGATGCCACCGCCGCCGGGCAGCAGTCCGAGCGTGACCTCGGGCAGCCCGATACGGATGCTCGGAGAATCGACGGCGATGCGGTGATGACACGCGAGCGCGATCTCGAGACCGCCGCCGAGGGCGCTGCCGGACAGGGCAGCGACTACCGGCACACCGAGGGTCTCGAGGCGACGCAGCATCGCCTTGGCGCTATCGGCGAACGCGGTGAGCTCACCCGCCTGCCCGGGGGTGGTCGCCAGTAAATCTCCGAGGTCGCCGCCAGCGAAGAAGGTCTTCTTCCCGGAAGTGAGGATGACGCCAGTCAATGTCGGACCGAGGTCGGCGAGCCGGTCGAGCGCGGCGGACAGGGACGCGGACCAGGCCGCGGTCATCGTGTTCACCGATTGGGTCGGATCGTCGAATGTCAGTGTGACGAAACCTGATTCGTCCTGGGTCCACGCAATGGTCTCAGTGGTACGCGCGGGGGTAGCTTCGCTCATCGTGCTGTCACTCTTCTCCGGGTGGGATGTCGGGCGGTGGGAAAGATCCGTCATTGCCGCTCACACCCGTTCGATGATCGTGGCGATGCCCATGCCGCCGCCCACGCACAGGGTGATCATGGCGCGGCGCTGACCCCGACGTTCGAGTTCGTCGATCACTGTGGAGACGAGCATTGCGCCGGTCGCGCCGAGCGGGTGTCCCAACGCGATCGCTCCGCCGTTGACGTTCACCTTCTCGTGGGGGAGGTCGAGGTCTTTCATGAAACGTAGCGCCACCGACGAGAATGCCTCGTTGATCTCGAACAGGTCGATGTCGTCGACGCTCAGGCCCGCAGTCTCGAGCGCCTTGCGGCACGCGGGTGCCGGGCCGGTCAGCATGATGGTCGGATCGGATCCGCTTACTGCGCCGGCGACGACGCGGGCGCGCGGCGTCAGGCCCAGGTCGGTACCGACCTTCTCGTTGCCGACAGCCACGAGTGCCGCACCGTCGACGATGCCTGACGAGTTGCCGCCGGTGTGAACGTGATCGATCTTCTCGATCCAGTGGTACTTCTGCAGCGCGACCGCGTCGAATCCGCCTTGCGCACCCAGCGTCGCGAACGCGGGCTTGATCGTGCCGAGCGATTCGACGGTGGTGCCGCGACGAATGTGCTCGTCGTGGTCGAGGATCGTCTGTCCGTTGCGGTCGAGCACCGGAACTATCGAGCGGGCGAACCGGCCCTCGTCCCAGGCGGTCGACGCGCGGCGCTGCGACTCGGCCGCAAATGCGTCGACGTCCTCGCGGGTGAAACCCTCGATCGTGGCAATCAAGTCGGCGCCGATACCCTGCGGGACGAATCCGGTAGTGAGGTTGGTCTCGGGGTCGTTCGCCCACGCGCCGCCGTCAGAGCCCATCGATACGCGCGACATACTTTCGACACCGCCTGCGAGCACCAGTGACTCCCAGCCTGACGCCACCTTCTGCGAGGCGGTGTTCACGGCTTCGAGGCCCGACGCGCAGAACCGGTTCATCTGGACGCCTGCCACGGTTTCGGGTAAACCCGCGGCGACGGCGGCGATGCGTGCGATGTCCGCGCCTTGATCACGCAACGGGCTCACGACGCCGAGAATCAGATCGTCGACTCGCTTGGGATCGAGACTCGGGTTGCGCTCCTGGAGCGCATGGATCAGGCCGACGACGAGCGAGATCGGCTTGACTCCGTGCAGGGCTCCGCCACGGCCGCGACCTCGAGGGGTGCGGAAGGCGTCGTACACGTACACGTCATGAGGCATTTCGGGTCCTGTTCTGGTGATGGTTGCGCAATTCACGCGTGACTTCCGCGATCAGACCGAGACTTGGGTGGCCGCGCTGTCCGCCGCGGCCCAATAGGTATCGCGCAGCGACTTCTTGTAGAGCTTGCCCGTGGGCAGTCGCGGCATGTGTTCGATGAAGTCGAACGACTTGGGGCACTTGAACTTTGCAAGGCTCTCCCGGCAGAACTCGCCCAGTTCGGTAGCCAGGTCCGGCCCGACATCTGTGGGGTCGACCGCCTGGATCACGGCCTTGACAGCTTCCCCGAAATCCTCGTCGGGGACACCGAAGACAGCAGCGTCCATCACCTTCGGATGCGTGACGAGGAGATTCTCGATCTCCTGCGGGTAGATGTTCACGCCGCCCGAGATGATCACGAAGGCCTGGCGGTCGGTGAGGTAGAGGAATCCGTCCTCGTCCAGGTATCCGATGTCGCCGATCTTCGACATCGTGCCGGTGTCGTCCTTGGCTTCTGTGGTCTTTCCGGGATCGTTGAAGTACTCGAAACCGCTTCCCTCGCCGCGGAACCAGATGGTTCCGGCGACGCCGGGAGGACACTCGTTGCCGTCGTCGTCGAGGATCACCGGCTCACCCATGAAGGGGCGGCCGACGGTTCCCTTGTGCGCGAGCCACTCTTCGGGTGTAGCGCCACACATTCCATTGGCCTCGGTGCCGCCGTAGTACTCGTAGATCACCGGCCCCCACCAGTCGAGCATGGCCTCCTTCACCGCCACCGGACACGGGGCGGCGCCGTGCACCACGACCTCGAGTGACGACAGGTCCTGGTTACGCTTTTCGGCGGGCAGTTTGAGCATTCGGGAGAACATCGTCGGCACCACCATGGAGTGGGTGATGCGGTGCTTTTCGATCATGTCGAGGTACTGCTCGGCGTCGAAGCGTTCCATCACGACCACCGTCGCACCGAGCCTCAGGGCGATCGCGACCGTCGACTGTGGTCCCGAGTGGTACAGCGGGGCAGGGGAGAGGAATCGCATGCCCTCCCGCAGATGGAACAGTTTGCGGCCGAAGTCCTCGATCGCGAGGATCTCTCCCGGATGACTTTCGGGCACAGCGCGTTTGATCGCCTTGGGACGTCCGGTGGTGCCGGACGAGTAGAACATCGGCGTTCCGAGACGTTCGTTCTCCCCAGGCGCCGCGTCGTAGGCCGCGACAGCGACCGCGAACGACTCGAACGGTTCGGTCAGGGCAGTCGAACCGGGCGGGGCGTCGACCATGAGCCACCGACGAACACGCGGACACAACCCGGGAAGTTCCCGGGCCACCTCGGCCTTTGTCGCCGTGGTGATCACCAACTGCGACTGGGAGTCGTCGATGATGTATGCGGCTTCTGCGGCCGACAGGAACGAGTTGACCGGGGTGTAGAACAACCCGGACCGCTCAGCTGCCGACATCGCGACGATCATCTCCACGTGGTTCTCCATGAACAGCGCGATGTGATCGCCCGGGACGAGGCCATCGGACCGCAGCAGTGCCGCGAGGCGGTTGGCCCGCGCATCGAGTTCGGCGTAGGTCACGATCGTTCCGCTTGGGACCATGACGAGTGCGGGCCGGTCGGGGTGTTCGGTGGCATGACGCCCGGGGTACATACGGTTCTCCTCGGAGATGCTCGGTCGGCGGGGCGGGGAATGACAGCTCGGAGTTACACGCGGATCGGGCGGAGGAACTCTGCCACCGCCCAGCCGCCGTGGCCGCCGGCCAGGTCGACCGTCATCTGACCCATGCGGACCGCGCGATCCTGGGTACGTTGGGTGACCGGGACGAAATGCCGGATACTGCCGTCGACGACGATCGTCGGCAGGTCCTTGGCGGTGATGACGCCGACATGGCGCCCGCTGTACGTGGATTCACCGTTGTAGTCGGTGTAAAGGCGGTAGTCGGTGATGGGGTGCACGACGTTGTCCGTCGTGACGACCGCACCTGCGGAGACGCGAATTCCGGATGGCTCGTACTCGCCGTAGGCGCTGAAAGCCGTGCCGTCCGCGAGCCAACCGGCAACCCATTCTCCCGTGTAGGACGCCCATTCACGCGGCCCCCAGGAGTGGTCGCGGAACGAGGTGACCTTGTTCAGTACCCAGGTGCGGCTCCCGACCCGGATTGTGCCGGACAGGTGACCGAACTGTTCGTAGTGATCGCTGGCGATCACGGAACTGCCCGGTGTGCAGTCGCCGTCGCCGTCGTCGTTGATGACGAACATCGGCGAGGTGGCCTCGTAGGTGAGGGAGATTTCGCACTCCTCGGACGGGGCGTTCTTCAGCGCGATCCGGCCGTTCTCGGCCATCAGAGTCGGGTTGACGACGCGGGCAACGGTGTTGCGGTAGTTGATCTCTGCAGTGCGCGTTGGTTCCTTGATCACGATCTCGAGACCTTGACCGGCGAAGCTGTCGTTGGCCTCGTTCGGTGTCCGGCCGGCGCGAAAGGCGATCGCACCGCCCGGGAGTGTGAGTTGGACCGACGTCTCGCTGTATCCGAGGTTCGGGCGGTTGCCGATCCGGACCAGGCCGCCGAGTTGAGTCACAGGGTCGACGAAGTTGAAATAGACGCTCTCGTTGAAGTTTTCGATTCCGGTGAAGTCGTGCGTGCTCTCGGCGTCTACGCCGTACTTGCATGCGGTGAACGGATCGCTCATCATCATTCTCCTTGATGGATCGTCGAATGTGCTGTAAGTCAGAATCTTTCGGCGGGATCGGGATCGAGCGGGGGAAATACCGCAGGCCGGTGCTCGAGGAAGGACAGCACACCTTCACGTGCGTCCTCCGAGTCGACTCGGGAGGCGTACACCCGTGACTCGTCGGCAGCCGCCGCGGCGGGATGGCCATGCCCCCAGGAGGAGGCGAGAAGTCGCTTGGCGAGTGCCACCGACGTCGGCGAGGTCTCGTGCACGAATTGTTCGGCGTACCGGCGCGCGGCGGGCATTACCTCGTCGGCGGGCACCACCTGGGTGAGGAATCCCGCCGCGTGAGCCTCTGCGGCGTCGAAGACACGACCGGACAGGATCCAGTCGGTGGCACGCCCGACTCCGACCAAGCGCGGCAGGAACCACGAGGAGGCGCCTTCTGGCACCACACCGCGACGGTTGAACACGAACCCGAATCGCGCCTTCTCGCTGGCGATTCGGATATCCATTGCGGACGCGATGGTCGCTCCGCCGCCGACCGCGTGCCCGTTGATCGCCGCGATTACAGGTTTCTGCATCGCGAACAGTCGCTCGCTGATGCGGCCCGCAGGCTCACGATAGCCAGTGGGAGTGTGCCCGTCGATGTCCTCGATCAACGCCCGGCTCAATGTTTCCGGGCCGTCGAGTGCGGCGCCCAGGGAGAACGCCTCACCGGCGCCGGTGACGATCACCGCACGCACGTGTGGATCTCGATCGGCGAGTTCGAGTGCCCGAAGAACGCTGACGAGCATCGGCACTCGCATGGCGTTGCGGCGCTCGGGGGCGTCGAGGGTGATCACAGCAATGCCGTCGGCGAGTTCGTAGCTGACGTCCTCGAAAACGGCTGCGGCACAGCCTCGGGAGGTACGAGCGCCGGTCATAGTCCGCCGCCGCACACCAGAATCTCTCCGGTGATGTAGCTCGACTCGGGGCTGCAGAGAAGATAGACGGCACCGGCGGCCTCGTCGACCGATCCGGCGCGACCGAGCGCGATCTGATTGGTCGCGGCATCCATGACTGCCGGGTTGACGCCGACCTTGATTTCGCGGCCGTCGACGTTGATCGTCTTCGCCTCGGTGGTCACCGAGGTCAGGCGGGTATTGATGACGCCGTAGGCCACAGCGTTGACGGTGACGTTGTAACGACCCCACTCTTTCGCGATCGTCTTGGTAAGGCCGACCATGCCGGCCTTGGCCGACGAGTAGTTCGCCTGACCGGGATTGCCCTGCAGGCCGGAGGTGGAGGAGATGTTGACGACCTTGCGGCAGGGCACGAACCCGGCCTCACGCTCGCGTTTGACCGCGGCGCTGATTACCGGCTGCGCGGCCCGCAGAATGCGGAACGGTGCAGTGAGGTGGACGTCGATGATGTCCGCCCACTGCTGATCGGTCATCTTCTGGACGACGTTGTCCCAGGTGTAGCCGGCGTTGTTGACGATGATGTCGATGCCACCGAAGTTGTCGACCGCGGTCGCGACGAAACGGTCGGCGAACTCCTCGTCGGTGACGCTGCCGACGCACGCGATGGCCTGGCCGCCGAGGGCTTCGATCTCGGCGACGACCTCCTTGGCCGGTTCGGGATCGAGATCGTTCACGACGACCCGGGCACCCTCGGATGCCAACTTCAGGGCGACCGCGCGGCCGATGCCGCGGCCGGACCCCGAGACCAGTGCGATCTTGTCCTGCAGTTTCTGCACGCTCACGTGCTGCCTCCTTGGTTTCGCGTCGAATGCGTGATCAGACAATCGCGGCGTCGATGCCGGAGATCCCGGCGTCGAATCAGGCGAACGTATGATTGTGACCCGAGTCACTGGGGTGAATGCTAACTTCAGTCATAAGTTCCGTCAATAGCGAGTTTTCGCAGCAATGTTTCAACAAATGTTAGTAGCGAATATGTATAGTCGAGCCAGGTTTGGTCCCAACGGGACCGCATCGAGCAAAGGACAGGCCTAATGACTAACGTCTGCATCAGCGGCATCGGAATGGTGCCGTTCGCAAAACCCGGGAAGAGCGAAACCTACGATCGAATGGGTGCTGCGGCCGTTGCCGCCGCCCTGCAGGACGCGGGACTCGAATACCGTGACGTCCAGCAAGCTTTCGTCGGATACGTCTACGGAGACTCCACGTCCGGACAGAACGCGCTCTACGACATCGGGATGACCGGCATCCCTGTGGTGAACGTCAACAACAACTGCTCGACCGGGTCGACCGCGCTGTGGCTCGCGCGCCAGACGGTCGCATCGGGAGCCGCGGACTGCGTTCTCGCACTCGGCTTCGAACAGATGCAACCCGGCGCACTCGTCAACGCCTACGGCGACAGGCCGAGCCCCACCTTGCGCGGCGAAGAAATTGCCACCGCACAACCGGGTGGCGACGTCGCCGCCCCGATGGCAGCCAAGCTGTTCGGTGGTGCGGGTGTCACGTACATGGAGCGCTACGGCGCCACGGCAGAGCTGTTCGGTCGGGTCTCGGTCAAGGCGAGGACTCACGCCGGGCGCAACCCGCTCGCGGTCTTCCGGGATCCGATTGAACTCGACTCGGTCATGTCCGCCCCGCACGTGTGGGGTCCCCTGACTCGGCTGATGTGCTGCCCCCCGACCAACGGCGCCGCCGCTGCGATCGTGTGTAGTGAGGAGTTCGCCCGCCGTCACGGTCTCGACTCGAGCATTCGGCTGCGAGCCCAGTCGCTGGTCACCGACGTCGCCGACACCTTCGACACCACCGACATGATGAAGGTCGTCGGGTACGACATGACCGCCAAGGCAGCCGCGGAGGTCTACGAGCAGTCCGGTGTCGACCCACTCGACATTCCGGTCGTCGAGTTGCACGACTGCTTCAGTACCAACGAAGTGATCACCTACGAGGGTCTCGGACTCACCCCGGTAGGGACGGCGGAGAAATTCGTTCTCGACGGCGACAACACCTACGGCGGCCGAGTCGTGACCAACCCGTCCGGTGGACTGCTGTCCAAGGGACACCCCCTCGGTGCGACGGGTCTCGCACAGTGCGCGGAACTGGTGTGGCAACTGCGTGGGCAGGCTGGCAACCGGCAGGTTGAGGGAGCGCGAATCGCGTTGCAACACAACCTCGGTCTCGGCGGCGCCTGCGTTGTCTCCCTCTACGAGAAGGTGGGCTGATGGCTCTCGATCGCGCAATCCTCGACATCACCCCACCGATCCTCGACCTCGACGTCGAGCGCAGCCGGATCCGCCAGTTCGCGGTCGCGATCGGTGAGGAGAATCCGATCTACCGCAACAAGAAGGCCGCAGTCGCGGCGGGTCACTCCGACGTACTCGCGCCGCCAACTTTCCTTTTCGGCCTCGAGCTCGAGCACTCCGACGTCTTCGGGGACTTGGCCGCCCATGGCGTCGACCTCGGCAACGTCCTGCACGGGGAGCAGCGGTTCCGCTATTTCTCCGACGTCCACGCCGGCGATCGTCTGCAATTCACCACCGCCTACGTTGACGCGTACACCAAAGCGTCAGGCGCACTTGACTTCCTGGTGCGTCGGACCACGGTTACCCGTGACGGCGCCGTCGTGGCCGAACTCGAGAGTGTCAGCGTCATCAAGAATCCCGGGAGTACATCGTGACCACAACCCTGCCTGCCGTCAGCGAGACCGTGCCCGACCTGCGTCCTGGAGCGATCTCGCGAACCACCCTCGCATTGTTCGCTGGTGCGTCCGGCGATCACAACCCGATCCACATCGACATCGACTCCGCGCGAGCCGCCGGCTTCGACGACGTCTTCGCCCATGGAATGCTGTCGTTCGCCTACCTCGGTCGCCTACTTACGGATTGGATTCCGCAGAGCCGCATCCTGGAATTGTCCGCCAGGTTCACCGCGATCACGCCGGTCCTCGCAGAGTCGGTGCTCAGCGCGCAGATCACGAAGATCGTCACGGTGGACGGTGAACAACGCGCCAACCTGGACCTGACGGCGGTGCTCGCCGACGGCACTCGCACCCTGCTCGGTGCAGCAGTGGTGGCGTGGTAGCGATCGCCGTATGCGGTCGGGATGCGAAACTTGTCCCATGATCGAGACGTGTGCGGCGACCGAGTCGATGGAGAAGTACTGATATGGCACGAGCGACAGAGACACGGGTAGACGCAGGCTCCCGATCGACGGCGAAAGGGGGACAGCGGACCGAGCAGATCGCCCGGGCGGCCGCTCGCCTGTTCCAGGACCTGGGCTACCAGAACGTCAGTATCGACCAGATCGGTTCTGCGGTGGGCCTCACAGGGCCCGCCGTGTATCGCCACTTCAAAGGTAAGCACGACATCCTCGTGCGCGCTCTGAAGAGCCAGGTCAAGCTCGTCGAGGAACTCGCCGATCGCGCCGAGACGGAGGGTCGATCCCCGAAGGAACAACTCGACATCCTCCTCGCAGGTCTCGGAGACCTGACCGCGAACGGCGACGAGGCGACCTTGTGGCGGCGTGAACAGCGCCACCTCAAGCCCGCCGAACGCGAAGAGTTTCTGGGGGACTTCTCCAGGAACCACCACCGGATCGCCGCCGGAATTGCCGCAGTACACCCCGCGATCACCGAACACGAAGCCGAACTGCTCGGGTTCGCCGTCCTAGCGATGTACTCGAATTCGCCTGACATACGCGGAAATCTGGCAGCCGATCGACTGATCGAGATCCAGACGGCGCTCGCCCACGCAATCATGGAATGCGACCTTCCGGACCACGGGCCTGAAGTTCTCGCGCTGCCTGCCACGGTGCACCGCCGCCCGGCCGGTCGGCGGGAACGGATACTGGAGGCATCCGCGGAACTGTTCGACGCGCGCGGTTTCTACGACGTGCGCATCGACGACATCGCCAAGGCGTCCGAGATGTCCGTGGCGACCCTCTACCAACACGTCAGCAGCAAGGCCGAGGTGCTCCGGGCGATCCTCGAACGCGGTGCGGAAGGCCTGCTCTATGTGACCGCCGACGCGCTTGCCACGGCCGACACCCCGCTCGAATCGCTCGATGCCCTGATCCGTACGTACATCCGGCAGGCGCTCGGAGTGCACGGGCGGATCATGCACATCCTCGCCACCGATCTGCTCTACTTGCCCGACGACGAACAGTCGGCGCTTCGGGAAACTCAGCGCGAATACGTTGCCGAGTGGGTCGAAGCGATCTGCGAACTCGGTGACGGCCTATCCGTAGCCGACGCCCGCGCACTTGCTCAATCGGTGATCGGTGTCATCACCGACGTTTCCCAGACACCGCGGTTGCGCGCTCGCAGGGGGATCGCGGAGGATCTCTCGGTCCTCGCGCGCGCCATGGTGTTGCCTACCGATCTTGTTCCGCGATGACCGTCATCACTTCACTCAACCCCTCGAGAAGGGTCCACGAATCATGTCCGTACACAACTCTCGCAGCGCGGGGGCATCCGAACCCCGCAGCGCGGTCGTCGTAGGAGGGGCCTCCGGAATCGGGGCCGCCATCGCCAGGGGGCTGGCCGCCGACGGCGCTACCGTGACGGTGGCCGACCGCAACATCGACCTCGCGACCGCATTGGCGGCCGAATTGGGCCCCAAGCACGACGCCGCACAAGTAGAAGTGACGGACGAGGACTCGGTCCGCGAACTGTTCGAATCGGTGCGAGCGGCTCGAGGCAGCGTGGACATCGCGGTGAACAGTGCCGGTGTCAGCGCGGCCGGCAGCGTCACGGACCTGTCGGTCGAGAAGTTCCGACGCGTCGTCGACGTCTGTCTGACTGGGGCTTTCCTGGTTATCAAGCATGCTGGGCTGGTGATGGTCGAAGGCGGCATCATCATCTCGCTGTCGTCCCTCAATGCGCGTCAGCCGGGAACCGGTATGGGTGCTTACTGTTCCGCGAAGGCGGGGCTGGCCATGCTAACCCAGGTGGCTGCACTCGAATTGGCGCCCAAGGGGATTCGAGTCAACGCGATCGCGCCTGGAATTGTCATGACACCACTGACCAGTCCGTCGATGGTCGTTCCCGGACTCGAGGACGACTACCTCGCGAACACGCCGCTCGGGCGGCCCGGAACCCCGGAGGAGATCGCCGACGCCGCCGTCTACATGACGCGCGCGATGTGGTTGACGGGTGAGAACCTGGATCTCAACGGCGGGGCGCACCTGGTGAAGTACCCCGACCTGCTCTCGCATTTCCGCCGCGCTGCCGGCTGATCACGCACCGGGCATCGCCCGAAAATCGCATCGTCGGCAATCAGAATTCATAGTCTGCACTAACACTCATCGATTCTTCCAGCCTTCGCGTCATCTGGATTGCACAATCCTGTCGACAGTTCGGTGCCCGAAGAAATCTGAAATCTGTTGTAGTGCATATGTTTAGGTACGTCTACGTTGATGTGTGGGAACAGTCCAAATGAATGTCGATAAATTCCCCACCGGATCGTTGACGTTCAGCGATCAACGT
The DNA here is from genome assembly GCF_036566845.1 of Williamsia sp. Lineage (GTDB taxonomy): Bacteria > Actinomycetota > Actinomycetes > Mycobacteriales > Mycobacteriaceae > Williamsia. Next base: position 21,234 of record NZ_DATCVM010000020.1, on the reverse strand, counting down.
GTCACGATATGAACGTTCACTATTCCAGTGTTCCCCGTCACATTTCGGGGATGGGAACTCCGATGCGGTCGAACCCCAAACGGCTCACCAGTGGGCTCCGGTCGTAACCCGCAGACAGCGTGTCACCGCATACCGAGTCGCCATCACTCCGGCCTCATCCTCCTCCGTTACCGAAGGAACATTCATGACAACCCAGCCAGCAGAAGCCGTCGACACCGATATCGCGGACGGCTTACCCGAATACCCGTTCCCACGCTCGTGCCCTTTCGCCCTGTCCGAACAGCACACGGCTTTCTCCGACGAGAAATTGCAGAAGATCGACTTCAAGGGCACTCCCGGCTGGCTCGTCACCGGGTACAACAATGTGCGTGCGGTTCTTGCGGATCCCCGCATGAGCGTGCGCGGAATCGACGACTCCTCCCGCGGCGACGATGGTGAGCAAGCAGTTCCCGGCTTCTTCGTTGCGATGGATCCGCCGCAGCACGACGACCTTCGCCGGATCCTGGCGAAGGAGTTCACGCCGCGTCGCATGGCGGCGATGCGCCCGACGATCGAGCGGATCGCGAACGGGCTCATAGACGAGATCTTGAAGTCCACTGAACCGGTGGACTTCGTCGACGCCCTTGCGCTCCCGCTGCCGTCGCTGGTCATCTGCGAGTTGCTTGGCGTTCCCTACGACAAGCACGACTTCTTCCAGGATCGGACACGCGCCGTCCTCGCGGCGGACAGCACCCCGGATCAAATCGGTGCGGCGATCGGCGACGTCATGGCCTACCTCGCCGAACTGGTGACCGTCAAGCAAGCGGAACCCGGCGACGACCTGATCAGCTTGCTGGTCAAGCACATCGAGTCGGGCGACCTCGGCGTCATCGACGTCGCGGGCATGTCCACCTTCCTACTCATGGCCGGTCACGAGACGACCGGCAACATGATCGGCCTGGGATTGTTCGCGTTGCTCGAGCATCCCGACCAGCTTGCCGAGCTGCGCGACGACCCGGAGCTCATGCCGCAGGCCGTCGAGGAACTGCTGCGTCATCTCGACATCATCGGAAACCTTCCCCGGACTACGACCGAGGATATCGAGATCGAGGGTCAGCAGATCGCCAAGGGTGAGCTTTTGATGTTCTCGACCGAAGCAGGCAACCGTGACCCCTCGGTATACGACGAACCGGACCGCCTCGACTTCCATCGCGACGCCAGTCGGCACCTGACGTTCGGCCACGGAATTCACACGTGCCTGGGAGCTCCGCTTGCGCGTCTTGAGCTGCAGGTCGTGTTTTCCCTTGTCCTCGAACGAATTCCGACCCTCCGGCTCGCTGTCCCTGCTGCGGACATCGGGCTCAAGAACGACGCCCGGATCTTCGGCGTCCACCAGCTCCCGATCACATGGGATCGCTCGTAGCTCCGCAAATCACGACACTGGACGGGAGGGCACAGGCGTTGACATCTCGACACAACGACAATGCCGACGAGATCGGCGACGACTTCGATATTGTGGTCGAAAACGCCGAGGATGTCGCCCACGGCGTTCGGTCATTGATTCTGCGACCGGTGACCGGAATGTCGCTGCCGTCGTGGGATCCCGGGGCCCACATCGATGTTCTCCTTCCCTCAGGGATGGTGCGGCAGTACTCACTGTGCGGCGACCCGTCGGAACGTGACGCCTGGCGGATCGCGGTGCTCCGTGAGCTTCCCGGTAAGGGCCGCGGAGGTTCGGAGTACATCCACGCTTCGGTTCGCGTCGGCACGAAACTTCGAGTGAGCAATCCGCGCAACAACTTTCCGCTCGTAAGTTCTGATCGGTATCTGTTCGTCGCCGGCGGAATCGGGATAACTCCCATACTGCCGATGATCAGGCAAGTAGAGCAGGGTGGGGCCCACTGGCGCTTGGTATATGGCGGCCGGAACACCGACACGATGGCGTTTCGGGACGAACTCGCGCAGTACGGCGAGAAAGTCGAGATCTTTCCCGAGGAGGTCACCGGTCCGATCGATCTGGTCCGACTGCTCGGTACCCCACAACCAGGGACGGTGGTCTACACCTGCGGACCGGCAGCACTCCTCGACGCCGTCGAAGAACACTGCCTCCGATGGCCGTCGGGGGCTCTGCACATCGAACGGTTCGTCCCGGGGGACGCCGGTCCGACAGAGGAGGACGCAGCGTTCGAAGTTATTCTCGCGAAACAGAACCGCACGTTTGTCGTACCACCCGGTGAGACGATTCTGCGCACACTCGAAACGAACGGCATCGACGTCCTGTCGTCCTGTCAACAGGGAATGTGCGGCCGCTGCGAGCAGACCGTGCTCGAAGGGACACCCGATCACCGGGACGAAATTCTCACCCCGGAGGAACGGGCGGCCGGCGAGTACATCTTGATCTGCGTGTCCCGGTGCCACGGTGATCGCCTGGTGTTGGATCTGTAATCCCACAAACAACGAGACACAAAACAACGAAACAAGGAGCGAGCAAATGGGTCGAGTAGAGGGCAAGATCGCGATCGTTACCGGTGCAACGTCGGTCGATCCTGGTGGACTCAACATCGGTGGAGCGGCAGCCACCGAACTCGCCGCTGAAGGCGCGCGAGTTGTCCTGGCGGACATCAACATCGAGGGAGCACAACGCCTCGCCGCGATTCTCAACGAACGACACGGGGAGAAGACAGCGCTCGCGTTCGGGGTGGATCTACGTAACGAGAACGAGATCGAGCAGCTCGTCGCTAAGACTGTCGAATACTTCGGTCGTCCGGACATCCTGATCAACAACGCAGGCATCTTCCCGATCGACGACGGCGACATCGCGAACATGGCTATCGAGACGTGGGACAACGTCATGGCGGTGAATGTCCGTGCGGCGATGTTGCTGACCAAGCACGCACTCCCACACCTGCGCGACGGCGGCGGCGCGATCGTGAACACTGCGTCGACTCACGCCTTTGCCGGCGACAGCAGCCTCACCGGCTACGGCGCGACCAAGGCCGCGCTCCTGGCACTCACGAAATACACTGCAACCCAGTACGGGAAGGAAGGTGTGCGGTGCAACGCGATCTGCCCGGGCACCACGACGACCCCTCCGGCCCAGGCACTGCCCGAGTCGATCAAGGACATCTACCGTCGCCACACGATGAGCCCTGAGCTCAACGGTCCCACCGAGTTGGGCAAGGTATACCTGTTTCTTACCTCCGATGACTCCTCGGGAATCAACGGTGAGGTGATCCGGGTGGACGGCGGACTGCTGGCGCACCAGCCGTTCGTGCCGGACATGGTCACGTTGGGGATGACTACAGCCGCCGAACAGTAGCGAGGGAGAAACGAAGCCGGGTGGTGATCGGATCGATCACCACCCGGCATTCTGCTGTTCACTCACAGACCGGGCCGCTCGCGGGAGAACGGCCCGGCCGAGTTTTCAGTCGGTACTGCGCACGGTGACGGTGAAGTCGGCCGGCTCGGGGCGTTGGGTTCGGGCCCAGTACTCGGGGACGGGCCACGGAGAGTTGGTGACGACGCGTCCGGTGGAGTTTCGGTAGTAGCTGTCCACGCCGTCCATCGCGTACACCATCCGCGAATTCGCCTCGTCGAGTTCGTCGTTGTACTGCTGATACGGCTCGGGACGGCACTCGACGGTCGCCAGGCCGTCCGTAACCATCCAGATAAGCGAGTCAACCACGTAGCGGACCTGCGCCTCGGCGATGGTGATGAAGCTGCCGCCCGGTGGATTCGTGTTCGGGCCGTACAGGAAGAACAAATTCGGGAATCCAGGGGTGGTGATGCCGAGGTAGGCGCGTCCGTTGTCGTCGTCCCACGAATGACGGAGTTCGACGCCGTCGCGGCCGCGGATGTCCATCGGATAGAGGTACCGTTGCTGCTGGAACCCGGTGCACAGGATCAGTACATCGATGTCTCGCGACTCAGCCTCGCTGGTGACGATCCCGGTCTCTGTAAGGCGCTCGACCCGCTGCGTGAGTAGCTCGACGTTGGGCTTCTGGAGCGTGGTGAACCATCCATTGTCGATGAGCAGGCGCTTGCCGAAGGGGGGACGATTGGGCAGCGTCTTACCGATCAGCTCCGCGTCACCATCGAGCTGCGTTCGGAGATAGTCCGTGAAGTAGGCGCGGTAGGCATCGTTGAGCGAGCTGACCTGCTTGCCCTTCTCCTCGCGCTTCGGGTCGACGGGGAGCGCGGCGAACGTGCGTTCGGTGTAGAGCCAGTAGAGGCGGAACCGGTACCACTCGCGGTAGAACGGAACATGTTCGTACAGCCAGTGTTTCGCTGGATCCGAGGGACGGAAGTAGTGCTCGTTGGGAGCGATCCACTGCGGCTGGCGCTGCAGGACGACCATGCTCTCGACCTGATCGGCGATCGCCACGACCAGCTGCATCGCGCTGGCGCCGTTGCCGACCACCGCGACGCGCTTCCCTGTGAGGTCGACGTCGTCAGGCCACTGTGCCGAGTGCAGGACCTCACCGCGGAAGCTCTCGCGCCCAGGGAAATCGGGAACGTTCGGGGTGCTGTGCAGTCCAGCTGCCGTGACCAGGGCGGTGGCGCGCATCTTCTGCTGTTGTCCGTCAGGGCCGGTCACGGTGACGACCCACCGTTTGTCCTTCTCGTCCCACTCGGCACTGTCCACCGAATGGCCCAGCCGGATGTTGTCGGTCAGGTCGTACTCGCGCGCGACATCCTCGAGATACGCGAAGATCTCGCTCCGTCGGGCGAAGTTCTCGGACCAGTTCTTGTGGTGGAAGGAGAACGAGTACAGGTCGCTCGGAATGTCGACCCGGGCACCGGGATAGCGGTTCTCCCACCAGGTTCCGCCGACATGCTCGTTGCGTTCGATCACTGTGTACGGAATCCCGGCCTTACTCAGGTTGATCGCGCAGGTCATGCCCGAGATGCCGGCACCGACGACGATGACGCCGAGATCGGGCATGGCCGACTCTACCTGCGCGGCAACGTTAGTCGGCACGTAGGGGGCGAGCCCCAACTGCTCCGCGATCATCGGGGCGTAGATCTCGTCGATCGGTTCGCCCATTACGGCGCTCATCAGGCGGGTCAGCTCGCCGGTCGGCACAGGCTGTGCGATCGGTTTGCCCCGGGACCAGTCCAGGATGGCATCGGTCGCGGCGGCATGGATCTCCTCCTGGATCTCCGGAGAAAGTCCTCCGTCGTTGAGCTCCTCGAAGCCCTTCGTCGGAGTCGGAAGGTACGGCGCCGCTAGCCACTTCTCCTCGCCGGTCAGCTGATACAGCACGGGTAGGAGGCAGGGAATGTTGCCGGAGGTGACGCCGGCAAACACCGTGTCCCGGTCGAGATTCGGATCGGGCGAGACTGTCTGATTCATGGTTTCTCCTTGTCTGAGTTCAGGTCGGTCTGAGTTCAGCTCGTAGTTCAATCGAGCAGCGATCGAAGGGTTTCGAAGGCCGAGAGTCGTTCGGGGTGCGTGTCGGCCAATGGAACAACGTTGAGCAGGCCGACACCGACTTCTCTTAGGAGGGAGAGTCGCTCCGCGATGTACCCGGCCGAGCCGATCAGCGATGTGGCGCGGACTAGATCGTCAGGCACCGCCGCTGCGGCCTGGGCATGCTGTCCGGACAAGAACAGGTCCTGGATCCGCCGGGCCTCGTCGGCGAATCCGTAGCGGCAGGCCAGATCGTTGTAGAAGTTGCTTTCCCGTGAGCCCATTCCGCCGAGGTAAAGGGCGAGTTGCGGCCGTGCCCGGTCCAGCCAGGGCGCAGGGTCCTCGGTGACGGCGAACGGTAACCGGACGATGATGTCGAGATTGCCCAGGTGCTCGGGGCGCTTGGCGGTGCCGCGCTGCAGCGCCTCGCCCCACACCTCGTTCATCATCTCGGGATGGAAGAAGATGGGCTCCCAACCTTGGGCGGTTTCGGCGGCGAGTTCGACCATTCGGTCGCCGAGGGCCGCGATCGAGATCGGGATATCCGCGCGGACCGGATGATTGATCAACTTCAGAGGCTTGCCGAGACCGGTGCCCTGATCGGCTGGTAGGGGGATCTGATAACGACGCCCGTTGTGTCGCAAAGGCTCCCGCCGCCACACAGTGCGGCAGATCTCGATGGTCTCTCGGGTCTTTCCCAGTGCGTGACCGAACGGGACGCCGTGGAATCCTTCGATGACCTGGGGACCAGATGCGCCAAGGCCGAGCCGGAACCGCCCGTTCGACACGTAGTCGAGGCCGGCTGCGGTCATCGCCAGCGTGGTAGGTGTGCGTGAGTCGAGTGCGAGAATCCCGGTGGCGAGTTCAACCTTCGACGTGCGCGCGGCGAGATAGCCGAGCTGGCTCACGGCGTCGAAAGAGTACGCCTCTCCCAATGTTACTGATTCCAGACCTGCGGACTCGAAGTCGACTGTCCGGGAGACGATTTCATCGAAACGAGGACCGAAGTCCAGTACTGTGCCGATGCGCATGTTCATTCCTGCTTTCCGCAAGTCGCAGCCCGCGCTGCGATGGGTGACGCTCGCGTCCAATCGTGTTGATCGGCCGTGAGTCTGGGAGACGGCACTGCCGCCTTGAAGAAGAATGTTAATGCTAACTACAGTTAGACAAGGACGTCAATGGTTCTTTAACGATACTAATTGCGATTAAAAGTTAATTATCGACGCAAATTTGTAGCTGCCGGATGCCGGGCGGTGATGCCGAGGTGAGCCGAGTGGCTCGTGGGCGCGTCGGGAGTCAGGTACCCGGGCTTGTGATAGTTGCCGCGCCGATCTCTGTCGGGCCCCGGTATCTGATCGTTGCCGACGGTATTGTTCATGGCTAAGGTGCGCAAGGCGCGCAGTACCGCGCGAATTCATCTGTGCGGTCGGAGTTCCCAACATGTCCGGCAACAGACTGAAATCTGGCCGAGGTCGGGTAACTGCAAGGTTGTTGCAGTTACCTTCGGCCTATGGCCCGCGGGGCCGGTGCGCGCAGGCGTCCGGACCGCATGCGGCATTGCGTCGAGGGGCTTGTTCCGCCGCACCCGGCGTCCCCATCTGTCGAGTCTCTTGATGCACAATCTGCGAGGGAATTGAAGTATGCGAATGACTGTTTTGGAGATATATCCGAATGGAAAGCATCTGACCTGCGTACTTGGTCATTGACATTAGCGATAACTATGTTAACTTGATCACAGCCCGCACATCTCCCGGGGTGTGTGAGGAGATGCCAGGGGCCTTGAAGGACTGAATACGGGGACCCGCTCGAGAGTCGGGTGCGTCGCCTCCGCACGAAATCTCGCCTTCGAACGCACATCTACAGGAAAGGCTATGAGCATGACCGAGACGCTGACCCAGGAAACGACTGCCGGCAGTGGAAGGGTTGACGACTATATACAGCGGGTTCGTTCCATCACGCCGCTTGTCCGGGAAGAAGCTGCCGCCATCGAGCGTGATCGTACGATCACGAAGCCCGTCGCTGATGCGCTCCTCGAACTGGATCTGCATCGGCTGCTGGTGCCGGAGGCACTCGGTGGCGGCGGGCTACTCCCCAGCGAGGCTCTTCGAGTGTACGAGGAAATGACCAAGGCGGACGCTTCGACCGGGTGGGCCTGGATGGCAAGCTCGTGGGCCACCGCCGGCGTCCTCGGCCTACTCCAGCCGTCCGTAGTCGATGAACTCCTGAGTAAGGACGAGGGCTTCATCATGGCGGGCCAGCTCCTCCCGCGTTACCCCGGAGTCCAGGTCGACGGTGGATACGTCATTGACGGCGATTACTCCTTCGCGAGCGGGTCGGATCACGCGACGTGGATCGGAGCGGGCTTTCTCGTCGCCGACGAGAATGGGAACCTGATCCTCGGCGAGAACGGTCAACCCCAGGCTCGAATCGCTCTCCTACCCAGGGACCAGGTCGAAATCAAGAACAACTGGGATGTGTGGGGGCTCGCCGGCACGGGCAGTCACGATTACCGAATCAACAAGACGTTCGTGCCCGCCGAGTACACGACGCCGACCTTCGGTGGTACTCCGTTCCGCTCGGAGACGCTGTACAAGCTCACTAACGAGTTCACCGGGGGTCTGCCCCACGCGCCGATCGCGCTCGGTATCGCGACGCGTGCGCTCGAACTGGTCGCCGAACTGACTGCCGGCAAGTTCCGGCCGAACTACACGGTTCCGGTCGGTGACGCCGAGATCTTCCGCATCGACTTCGCCCGTAGGGAAGCGAGCTTGCAGGCCGCTCGGCTCTACTGCTACGACATTGCGCAGTCGGCCGAGGCGACCGTGAACGCCGGTGGTTCGGTGACGGCCGAGGACATCGCCCGGGTGCAGCAGATGTTGGCTTGGATTCACGAGGTCACTGCCGACATCGTCGCCTTCGCCCACCGCTGGGGCGGAAGCCGGAGTATCGGCCGGACCAGCACTCTCGGTCGCTACGTGCGCGACATGCACGTGGCGACCCAGCACCTACTCGTCGACCCGAAAATGTTGGTCGACGCTGCAGCTGTGCTGCTCCCGGTCTACACGAATGCCGAGGCCTGAGCAGAAAGTGGCTGATTGACTCGCGCCGCGTTTGAGCCGGCTCGTCGACCCTCGGAATCGGTCGGCGAGCCGGCTGCGGTTCCGGGCGCAGCGCTACTTCCCAGACCTGCTACCCGGCAGGTCGCCGAGCGTGAGAGGGACCCAGGATGGGCCATTACAAGAGCAATCTCCGCGATGTGGAGTTCAATCTGTTCGAACTGCTCGAGCGCGATCGTGTCCTCGGTGCCGGACCGTTCGAGGAGGTGGACCTGGAAACAGCGAGGATCGCACTGCGCGAGGTCGACCGCCTTGCGCGCGAGGACCTCGCGGAATCATTCGAGGACGCCGACCGCAACCCGCCCGTCTTCGACCCGGTTGCACACACCGTCACCGTCCCGTCCTCGTATGCGGCAACATACAAGACCTGGATGGATGCCGAATGGTGGCGCCTGCGAGTGCTTCCCGAACTAGGAGGTACCCGTGCGCCTAGCTCGCTGAATTGGGCGCTTGCCGAGTTCGTTCTGGGCGCAAATCCGACACTGTGGACCTATGTAGGGTTCCCGACGGCCACTCGTGTCGTGTGGCGCCACGGAATTGAGCGAGACCGGAAGATCGCGCGGATCGCAGTGGAAAAACGGTGGGGCGCGACGATGATGCTCACCGAACCGGATGCGGGATCCGATGTTGGTGCAGGCCGTGCGAAGGCATACCGAAACGACGACGGGACGTGGAACGTCGTAGGGGTGAAACGCTTCATCACTGCCGGCGAGCACGATCTGACGGACAACATCATCCATATGGTCCTTGCACGACCGGTGGGCGTCGAAGGTGCGGGTGGGGCAGGCACGAAGGGCCTGAGTCTCTTTCTCGTCCCCAAGTACCACTTCGATCCCAACACCGGTGAACTCACCGGCGAGCGCAACGGCATTTACGCCACGAACGTCGAGAAGAAGATGGGCGTCAAAGTCTCCGCGACCTGCGAGATGACGATGGGCGCGGATACCCCTGCGCGAGGCTGGCTCCTCGGGGAGGTCCACGACGGTATCAACCAGATGTTCGACGTCATCGAGGACGCGCGAATGATGGTCGGCTCCAAGGCGATTGCGACGCTGTCGACGGGCTATCTCAACGCCCTGGACTACGCCAAACAACGCGTTCAGGGAGCCGACCTGGCCAACTCCTCGGATCGGAATGCGCCCAGAGTGACAATTACGCACCATCCGGACATCCGGCGGTCGTTACTCACTCAGAAGGCGTACGCCGAGGGCATGCGGTCGCTGATTCTCTACACGGCCACCTGGCAGGACGAGGTCGCGCTGCGCGCGGAGGACGGCGCGGATGCCTCGCTCGCAGAGGCGGTCAACGACCTACTACTTCCCATCGTCAAGGGCTACGGATCCGAGCGTTCCTGGGTGTTACTGGGAACCGAATCTCTGCAAACCTACGGGGGATCCGGCTTCCTGCAGGACTACCCGATTGAGCAGTACGTGCGCGACGCCAAGATCGACACGGTCTACGAGGGAACCACTGCCATCCAGGCGCAGGACCTGTTCTTCCGCAAGATCATTCGGGGCGAGGGAGCTGCACTGGGCCACATCACCGGAGAGATCGCGGCATTTGTCGATCCCGCCGAGGGAAGCGGCGAACTGGGCACCGAACGTGCGCTCCTGTCGGCGGCGCTCGCCGACCTCGAGGCGATCGTCGAGAAGATGACCGCGGACCTCGCGAGTTCGGATCCGCGGGTCGACGGTGGTGACAGGAAGAACATCTACCGTGTCGGTCTCAACGCGACCCGTCTGCTGTACGTGCTCGGAGATGTGGTGGTGGCGTGGTTGCTGCTGCGCGGCGCGGATATCTCGCTACGGGCCCTTGGCACTTCGGTTTCGGGGGCGGACCGGGTGTTCTACGAGGGCAAGGTGGCCGCGGCGCGCTACTTTGCGCGCAATGTCCTGCCCACGGTCGCAGCTGAACGCGTGATCGCGACCGTCGTCGACGATTCCGTCATGGAGCTGGACGAGGACGCTTTCTGAGTTGGTATGTTCAGTGGCCGCCTATCCGTGTCGGGTAGGCGGCCATCGAACTGCGGTGCCCGTGCTGAGAACTGTGGTGCCGGTGCTCAGCAATCCCAGTAGGGAGCTTTCAACTTGCGTTTGAACAGCTTTCCGGTGTCTTCCCGTGGAAGGGTGTCTTCGAAGACGACAACCTTCGGCACCTTGTATCTCGCGAGGTGCTGGGTCACGTGCGCGCGAACCGCATCGGCATCGAGTGTCGACCCATGCTCCGGTTGGATGTGGGCGGCGAGGCTTTCCCCGAATTCGGGGTCCGGAATCCCGAATACAGCCACGTCGGCCACTCCGTCGAGGCCGAGTAGCACCGATTCGATCTCGACGGGGTAGATGTTAACTCCACCGGAGATCACCATGTCGTTCCGCCGGTCGCTCAAATACAGGAATCCGTCTGCGTCGACGTATCCGATGTCCCCGACGGTGACGAACCCGTCCTTCTCCATGGCGCGACGCTTCTCGTCATTGCCCAGATAGGTGAAGTCCGGCCATGCGGAAAACGGTCTGAGATAGATGTCGCCATTTTCCCCGACAACCGCATCTTGGCCGTCGGCTGAGAGAATTCGCACGGCGGCGTCGGCGAGTGGCCGGCCGACCGTACCTGGATGAGCGAGCCACTCCTCGCTCGTACACATCACTGCGGCACCGGATTCGGAGCCGCCGTAGTACTCGTGCACGATCGGCCCGAACCAGTCGATGATCGCGCGCTTGACCTCCGGCGGGCACGGAGCAGCGGCGTGGACGAGGGTAACCACAGACGAGATGTCGTAACGCTCACGCACCCGCGCAGGCAACTTCAGCAGGCGTACAAACATCGTGGGAACCGCCTGGACGTGTTCGATGCGACGTTCCTCGATCAACCGGAGCAGGTCCTCCGAATCGAATCGTGGCATGATCTCCACGTCCAATCCGAGTGCAACAGCGAACTGGAACTGCGTGTTCGGGGCTGTGTGGTACATCGGTGCGGCAACGAGCGTGGAGCGTGCGTCGTGGAAACCGAACGCTGCGACAACTGCCTCGAGCAGTTTCGGGGTGTCTTCCGGAGGAGTGGGGTGTCGCAGGATTCCCTTGGGCCGTCCGGTGGTTCCGGAGGTGTAGATCACGCTCATCGGCGGGTCGGCGATACCGGCGCAGTGGGGTTCGGCGTCGCGGATGAGTTCTTCGAGATTCGGATACCGGCCCGTCGGCCGCGGTCGCTCGAATCCGTATGCGTCCGCAAGGATCTGGGATACCGGGGCCTCGACGATAGTGGTGCCGGCGGGCAGCACGGCCTCCACGGTTGACAGTAGGTCGGTGTGCACCACAACGACCTTGCTTCGGCTGTCGGCGAGCAGGTAGCCGAGGTCGTCGTTGTTGCCATGCCAGTTCGCGGGGACCGGGACTGCGCCGATCGCGGCGCCCGCGAGCGTCACCTCGACGAAGCTGATCTCATTGCGCATGACGAGCGCGTACCGGTCTCCGTGAGTGACACCCAGGTCGGCGAGTGCCGACGCCAGACGTGCTGCGCGGTCCCGGATCTCGGTGTGGGAGCGCACCACGTCGCCGCACCGGACGACAGCTGGGGCGCTCACGATCGCACATCTTCCGTAGCCGGTGCATCGTCGCGCACGATGCACAGCGCGTCGACCGCTATCAATCCGTACTCGGTGACGAGCAGGGGATTGACGTCCAGGGATTCGATCCAGGCGTGGCAGGCTGCGGCGAGGCGCCCGAATCCGACGAGCACGTCCGCGATTCGACTCGGATGCCACGGCTCGGATCCGCGGTAGCCGTGAATCAGCCGTAGGTCCCGGAACTCTTCGACGAGTTCCTCTGCGTCGCTTCGGGTCAGTGGTGCGGGGCGGCCACCGACCCGGTCCAGGACCTCGACCAGGATTCCCCCGAGCCCGAACACCACCATCGGGCCGAGTTCGCTGCGGCCCTCGATGCCGACGAGCAGTTCGCCGCGGGACGCGGTCATCGGCTGGATCGCGACGACAGGGGAGACGCCGTGTCGTTCGGCGATAGCCCGCATGTCAGACAGGGCACGGTCGAGGTCGGCTCGCTCGACATGAAGTGCCACTGCGCCGAGTTCGGTGCGGTGCGCCACGTCAGCCAGTTTGACGGCATACGGACCTTCGAATGCCGGCTGCGCCTGTGCGTCGGTGTCCACGACGCAGTAGGGGGCGACGGGAATCGAGAACTTCTCCAGTAGGGCCATCACGTCAGCGAAGGGGAGGAAGGATTTTTGCCCACCGGCGTCGACGAGGTCCGTCGACGGCCGGGTCAGCGCGGCGATTGGCTCGGGGAGGTCGTGTGACTTTTGTCGATTCCGCACAAAGGTTCCCATGGTGTGAAGTCCGCGCAAGGTGCCGCGGAGTCCATAGCCGAGTGCCGTCGCCCCGTCGTTGCCGATGACTTCCTGCGCGAATTTGCCGACTGGGCCGGCACCCGCTGCAATAGCCACTGGTTTGCCATGTCGGCGGGCGGCGGACGTGACCTCGTCGATGAGACGGCGGTAGAGGGGAGAGTCGTCTCCCTCGCCCCACATGTTGACGAAGACGACGGCGTCGAGTTCGGGTGACCCTACGTATTTCTCGACGATGTCTGTCCAGTAGGTCGCTCCAAAGCCGGTGGTGTCGAGTGGATTTGGAATCTTGATTCCCGGGATTGTCGCCTCGACCCAACCGACCAGGCCGTCGAGCGGTGGCAGGGACAGGCCCTCCTCTTCGGCCAGGTCGAAGGCCAGGGAGGCGAAACCGCCCGTACCCGCCACAACGCCGAGGCGCTCGACGGCGTTCCATGTCGAGGGGGTCAGCTGGCTGATGATCGACAGGCGATCGACCAGTTCTTCGAGATCGTGCGCCATCTGAATGCCTGCCTTCCGGAAGGCCACCTCGTAGGCCCAGGCACTTCCCGCCAGAGCGCCGGTATGGGAGGCCGCCATCTGCTGAGTGCGGTTGTTGCGGGCAAGCTTTAGCGCCACCACCGGCTTGCCGGCCTCGAGGCAGCGGCGTGCAGCGCGGAAGAATATCTCGGGTCGCCGGATGCCCTCGATCACCAGGCCTATCGCGGTTGTGTCCGGGTCGCCTGCGAGGAAGTCGAGGTAGTCGGCCACATCCGTGACCGCTTCGTTTCCGGCCGAGATCAGCCGGGAGATGCCGACGCCGGTCCGTTGGCGCGCCGCGATCGCGATTCCTCCCATCATGGCGCCGCTGTGCGAGACGATGGAGACTCCACCGGCCGGTGGCCGGTAGTTTGCCGACGCGGTGAGGCTGATACTGCGCGGCACGCTGATGTAGCCGAGGCTATTGGGGCCGATCAATGCCATATCGCCGCGCTGAGCAGCGTCGACTAGTCGGCGCTCGAGCATTCGTCCTTCGACACCGAGTTCGGCGAATCCCGCGGCGTAGACGATCAGGCCACCGCAGTCGAGGGGTACGCATTCCTCGGCGAGGGCGACGGTTCGATCCGCGGACATCACGGACAGCACCGCGTCGATCGGTCCTGAGATTTCGGAGATCGACCGTAGAGGCTGCCGGCCGAGGACGGACTCTGCGGTGGGGTGAACGAAGTGGACGACCGCGCTGCTGTCGAGCGTCGGCGCGATGAACGGCGCCACTGGTGATGCGTCGCTCAGTCCGACGACGGCAATCACGCGCGGATCGAGAACCCGGGCCAGTGCCGTCGCGGGCATCAGGTCCGGCGTCGTGTGGGCTGATTCAGTTGTGCCGGAAGGGCAGTCGTTCGACGTGATGGTCATGTGTGGAGGCCTCTGGTTCTTCGGTCGGGTCGTGCCGGTGCCCGGCACTTGCGAGATTGCTCGAATCGGTGAGCCGCAGGCGTTGCGTCGACGGCTTCGCTGTGATGACTTCTGGGTGCGGCCGCACGTGGCACTCGGTGCGCCCCATTATGCACATCGAACAGGTCTCGTCGCCCCTTTCTTCACTTTCGGAGTCAGGTGGCGCACCGACCTGCGAAATTCCATCTGGTGAACAGTCGTTATGAATATTCTTTGCGTAGTTTTGAAAAAAACGCAGGAAAATCTCTAGAAGAGTTAATGATAACTATGTAACATCGCTCACAGCCGACTTTAGTGAGTGTCGGAAATCGATCTCTATTTCGGAGGATTCATGGCAAAGACCGAGGCGTTGGCTCGCGTCGAGAAGATGTACATCGACGGCTTTCCGGACCCGGCGACAGCGACCGTGGACGATCTGCGGGCCGCATACGACGCCTTGCTACTGCAATTCCCCTTGCCGGAGGGGATCGAGCCGGTGGCGGGTGAGGCCGGTGGCGTTCCCATCCTGTTCGTCACGGCTGAAGGTGCCGCACGGGACAAGGTTCTCGTGTGGTTCCACGGTGGCGGGTACGTTCTCGGCAGCGCGAAAGGCTTCCAGGAACTCGGGCACACCTTGTCTCGTGCGGCAGGCGTCACCGTCGTACTCCCGGATTATCGACGCGCTCCTGAGAACAAGTTCCCCGCGGCCGTCGACGACGGCGTTGCCGCACTTTCCGCACTTGTGGCCGAATACGGAGCGGCTAACGTCGTGGTCGGTGGCGACTCGGCGGGCGGCGGACTGACTCTGGCGGCACTGACCGTAATGCGAGACAAGGGTGAAAGCCTGCCGGCAGCAGCAGTTTTCATCTCACCGCTGCTCGACTTCACGGCAAGCGGTGAGAGCGTGGATCTCTTCGACGGTAAGGATATCGCCGTCTCGCGGGGATCGATCGCCAACCTCGGCGAGGGATACCTACAGGGGCACGATCCCAAGGATCCACTCGCGTCGCCGCTATTCGCCGATCATCGAGACCTGCCTCCGGCCTTGTTCCTCGTTGGTTCCGGCGAGGTGCTGCGTGACGACTCGCGTCGAGCAGCGGCTTCCATCTCGGAGCAAGGTGGCTTCGCATCCGTCTCCCTGTACGACGACATGGTGCACGTGTGGCCGCTGTTCTCCTCGATCCTTCCGGAGGGCATCCAGGCCGCGGACGAGGCAGGATCATTCGTCCGCAAGAACCTCGAACTCTGACAACTCGTCCGTCGCCGCCGGGTCGACTCGGCAGACTCGGTGGCAACACCAATCGACAGATATCTGTATGAAAGGCGTCCGCCATGCCCCACCTGCAACTCGACGAATTCGCGGCGCGGTTCCGCGACGCCATGGCCGCGGTATGTACTCCGGTCGCCGTGATCACAGCAATGGACGGCGAACGGCCGCACGGCACTACGGTCAGCGCCTTCTCGTCGCTGTCGATGTCGCCGCCGTCGGTACTCGTCTCACTGGACCGGGGTTCGGATCTTCTGGCTCTCGCACTCGAATCGCGGACTTTCGGGATGAATGTGCTCGGTCGTGAACAGTCGATTCTCGCCGCGCAGTTCGCACGCAAGGGCAAAGACAAGTTCCAGGACGTCCTGTGGTCGGTCGATCACACTGTTCCCCGAATTGCCGATGTCCCGCACTGGATCGCGGCAGAGGTGATGGAGACCGTCGAGATCGCCGACCACACAGTCGTGTTCGGGCGGGTGGTCGCCGTCCAGAGCGAAGCGATTCCGCCCCTGACGTATCACAGCCGGGGATTCGGAACCCATGCGGCGATCTAGCGAAGCGCCGGACCGCAGGACGCCGCGCAGAATCAACAAAACCTAAGGATGAACCGATGTCACACACTCAGAGCAGAGCGGTCGCGGTCAGCGGTGACACCCTCGATCGTGCGCGTAGTTCGTTCGCGTCGGTGTTCGGCGACGGGCGACTGTCGCTCGAGCAATTACGGAGCAACCTTGACACGATGATGCTCGAACCGACTCTAGCGGAGGATGTCTCGGTCGAGCCGCGAACTGTCGGAGGTGTCGAAGTATTGTATGTCACGGCCGGATGCGACATCGACGACAACGTTCTTGTGTGGTTCCACGGAGGCGGATACGTCATGGGCAGTGCCCACGGCTATCGGCATGCCGTGGCGGCGTTGTCGCGAGCGACGGGCTCGGCCGTGATCGTGCCCGACTACCGTCTTGCCCCCGAGGCCCCGTTCCCGGCGGCCGTCGAGGATGCAGCGCAGGTACTGAACGCTGTCATAGCGGAGTACGGACCCGAACACGCCGCCGTCGGTGGCGATTCGGCCGGAGGTGGGCTGACCCTCGCCGCGCTCGTCAGCGCCCGGGACCGCGCGGCACCGACACCAGCGGCCGCGGTCCTCGTCTCACCCCTTGCGGACTTCACGGTCACCGGGACAAGTGTCGCCGCGAACCGGGACACCGACGCCGTAATCACCGAACGATCTCTACGCCTGTTGGCTGGGTCGTATCTCCAGGGGCACGATCCGCTCGATCCGCTCGCGTCACCCGTCTACGCGGACCTCGCCGGACTTCCTCCGATCCTGTTGCTGGCCAGCGACAGTGAGATCCTGCTCGACGATGCGGTTCGTATCCATGAATCGGTAAGTGAGGCAGGCGGATCCAGCACCCTGTCGGTGTATCCCGACACCTGTCACGCATGGACTCTCTTCACCGATTTCCTTCCACAGGCGAGGGATGGCGTCGCCGAGATCGCCCATTTTCTCGGGGAGATTCTGCCGTGACCATCACCGTCACCGATCGCGGGTATACACGCCACATCCTGATCGACCGACCCGAACGCATGAACGCCGTCGACAGTGCCACTTTAGACCTGTTGGCCGCCAGGGTCATCGCCGCCGGCGCTGATCCGGCCGTCCGGGTGATCGTGCTCTCGGGCGCCGGGCGCGCCTTCTGTGCCGGCGGCGATCTCGACGTCGAGAACCCGTTGTCCGTCGAGAACACCGCGACTACGTGCGACGCTGCGGCTCACTGCATCGAGGCGATCCGCCGGGTCCCACGTCCCGTCGTCGCATCGGTCCGCGGACCCGCTGTAGGCGTCGGAGTCTCTATCGCTCTCGCCGCCGACCTCACGCTTGCCCGCACGGATGCGTTCTTTGCGATGCCGTTCACATCGATCGGACTGATGCCGGACGGTGGCGCTACGGCGCTGGTTGCCGCATCAGTTGGACGAGCGACCGCGATGCGGATGTCGATGCTGGGGGAGCGCATCGGCGCTTCCGAAGCGCTGGCCATCGGTCTGGTGGCGGCCGTGTATGACGAGGAGGATTTCGAGCGCGAACTCGACGCAGTAATCTCGCGATTGGCCCTTGTTTCCATCGAGGCACTCGTCGAGACGAAGATCGCTGTCAATGAGGCGACATTGGTCGAGCTCGCGAATGCCTTCGCCCGTGAACGCGACGGACAGATCCGCCTGACTGCCGGTGCCGGTTTCCGAGACGCAGTTGCGGCCTTCGCAAACGCGCGCGCGGCGCGGCGCGTACCGAGTGAGGACCTGCAATGACACCGGTCGGCCGTCATTGCCGAAGCACCGCTGAGCGCAGGCTGATCGTCAGTGACTCTGCCGAGATATCCGCTGTGCCTTTTCGCGCCAAGGAAGCCCTGACAGCGGCTGCTCTGGGTAGCACAATGGTCCTGTTCGATCCAATTCGCGGTGAGACAAACCTGGTCGCCGCAGCTGCGTCGGCTACCACCGAACAACTGGCGTTTCTTATCCGGCACACATCGGGATTCGTGAATATCGTAGTGTCCCAACATGATTGTGAGCGCCTGCAGTTACCTCCGATGTGGCCGCTGGCCAATGCTGCCCCACGCCGCAACCTTGCCGTCAGCGTCGATGCCGTCGTGGGTGTGGGCACCGGCATATCGGCGGCAGATCGGGCACACACGATCAGGACCGTCGCCGATCCGGGGGCGGTTGCGGCCGACCTGTCTCGGCCCGGCCACGTCGTACCGGTGATCGCCCACGACCCGGCATGGTCAGCGATGTTCGGCATCACACCCACCTATGGTGCTCCCGAAGCAGTCGTCGATCTGATGCGGGTCGCTCGATTGCAGCCGCTGGGCGCGCTGTGCGAACTGGTATCTCCGGTCGACGAGACCAGGATGGCAGACGAGACGGAAGGCCTCGCCTTCGCCCGCAATCATGCCCTGACTTACCTGTCAACGTTCGATGTACTCGCGACCGTGGGGAGCCACGCATGTCCTTCGTAGTAACTCAACCTTGCTGCAACGATGCGACGTGCGTCGACGTATGTCCGGTGTCTTGCATCCGCCCCACTCCGGACGATCCCGAGTACCGCACTACGGAGATGCTGTATATCGACCCACAAACTTGCATCGACTGCGGGGCCTGCACCGATGCGTGCCCAGTCGACGCGATCTACAGCGAGGGAGAACTGCCACCTGAGTACGAGCGTTACGTCGAGATCAACGCCGACTACTTCCGGCGGCACCCACTCGATAACGCAGATTCGCGGGCTTCGGTGACTCCCGCGGTCAAGATCCCACGCGAGGACACACCGCTGCGGGTTGCAGTCGTCGGATCCGGTCCGGCCGGAATCTACGCTGCCGCCGAACTTCTTTCCCGCAGCTCGAGTGGCTCTGTCGAGGTAGAGGTCATCGATCGCTTGCCTACGCCCTGGGGGCTGATCCGAGCTGGGGTAGCACCAGATCACCTCGGGACCAAAGAGATAACCAATGTCTTCCGTAGGGTGTCGTCCCGGCCTGGGTTCAGGTTCCATCTCAATGTCGAAGTCGGTCGGCACCTCACACACGACGAACTGCTCGAGCACCACCACGCGGTGATCTACGCTGTCGGCGCACTCGGTGACCGCAAACTCGGTGTGCCGGGAGAGGATCTGCTCGGAAGTGTCGCGGCCAGTGAGTTCGTCGCCTGGTACAACGGTCACCCTGACTATGCCAAACGGGTGTACGACCTCAGCGGTGAACGGGTCGTGGTCGTGGGAAACGGCAATGTCGCTCTCGATGTCGCTCGCATCCTGGTCTCGAACCCAGATACTCTCGCCTCCACCGACATCGCCGAGCACGCCCTGGAGGCGTTGCGGTCCAGCAATATTCGCGAAGTGATCGTGCTCGGCCGCCGCGGCCCGGCTCAAGCGGCCTACACCAGTCCGGAACTCATTGCACTTCGCAGACTGCCCGGGGTCGACGTCGTCATTGATCGGTCAGGTGTCGAACTCGGCGCCGGCGCGGCATCGGAAACCGACGACGACGCATTTTCGACACGACTGAAGGTCCGGCTCGTGGAGGAATATGCCGCACTGGATCCGAATCCGGCGAACAAACGCATCGTGCTGCGGTATCTCGCCTCACCGACCAGGATCCTCGGGCACAACCGCGTCGAGGGGATTGAGATCGTGCGCAACGAACTGGTGGATCGTGGAGACGGATCACTCGAGGCCGCACCCACGGATCGGATCGACACCATCGAAGCTTCACTTGTGTTGCGCTCGATCGGTTTTCGGGGCACGGTTGTGCCAGGAGTGCCGTTCGACGACGAACGGGGCGTCATCCCGAACATCGACGGTAGGGTCCTAGACCCGGATTCGGGCAAGCCGATGCCCGGGGTGTACACGACTGGTTGGGTCAAGCGTGGCCCCTCAGGGGTGATCGGCACCAACAAACAGTGTGCCCAGAACACCGTGGAGGCATTGATCTCAGACCTGGGGGCCGGGCGGATCGAGCGGGGACCCGGACGAGACGCCGTGACGTTCGCGGCGCTGATGGAGCAGCGTAATCCCGCTGCAATCGACGGTCGGGGGTGGCAGGCGATTGACGCGGAGGAGAAGTCCCGCGGAGGTCGACAGGGCCGGCCGAGGGCGAAGATCACCGACATCGATGAATTGATCACCACCGCTGGGGTGGCGAACAGATTCGTTGTTCTGCCGGCGGATCGTTCCCTGACCGTCGCCGCAGTCGACGGCGATGCGGCGGTGGTAACCAGCAAAGCTGTCATTTCACTTCCGGATGGATCCACATAGCGCTCGCTGGAGCGAATCGACTGCAGTACCGGTGCGATGTGGAGTGGCTGGGCTTAGTGGCCGCGTACAGGAGCATGTCCCGTCGGCTACTCGGGATCTCACAAGATCGCGGACGGTTCGATGGTGGACAGCGTCCTGTCGAAGGGCTTAGCGGTGGCGACCGTGAAGTACCGGGTCAGCGGAGTGACTCGCTACCCCGCCCAAGTGCATGATGTGAAAGCTGCGATGATGTGAATTCGCTGGTACGCGTTCCGAATGGGTCTCGACCCCAATGTGATCGGTGTGTTGGGAGTTTCGCAGGCGGCTATCTTGCCGCGACGAGAGACGAGTCCATGTTTGGACGGAGATATCGGCGCCATTGAGGAGTGGTAGTCGTGCTGGACGTGCTGAACGGATTACTTGGCGGCGCTCTTGCGAGGCCGACCGCGTCGAACTGCCTTAGTCGGAGGCGTGGACTTTGCGGCCGGGTCAGCCGGGGGATCGTCGCGCCAGTGAATCTCGATTTCGATTTCGACTTCGTTGCCGTCCACCTCGATCTCGAGTTCCCACCGAACCTGTTCAGGGACAGCGATTTCAATCGAGTCGCCGCCCGACCCCAGTTCCACTTCCGAGCCACTGGCGAGGGCTTGGCCGAGCGCGATCAGTCGCTCGGCGACTTCCGCTCGCGAGAGTGCGGACTTACTTTTGATCTCCAATTTGGGCACGATCACTCCTGACCTCGGCGGATTCATTGTTCACGGTAATTGGACCATCGAAAGATTGTGGGAGTTTCGCGCGACCGCTGATTACCGCGCTCCTGTGTGAGTTGTCATTTTCAGTCCGCTGCTCGCCGACCTGGGGATTGGATCGCGTACCGTTGCCTTTCATGGAACTGACTCGAGTAGCG
>NZ_DATCVM010000019.1:0-4747 GCF_036566845.1 Williamsia sp. | reverse complement strand
ACCCGAACCCGGTAGTGACGCCAGGAAGATCGGTGACCTCTACGCCAGCTTCATGGACGAAGCGCACATCAATTCACTGGGCATCGAGCCCGTGCGCGCCGATCTCGCGGCGCTGGCCGGCGCCGCCGACCGCGTCGAGCTCGCCCGCCTGATCGGCGCACAGCAACGCCGCGGCATCGGCGGGCTGTTCGGCTACTACGTCGACACCGACGCCAAGCAGTCCGACCGCTATCTCATCCACATCACCCAGTCGGGCCTCGGGTTGCCGGACGAATCGTATTACCGCGAAGAGAACCACGCCGAGTCGCTGGCCGCCTACCGCGAGCATGTGGCAAAGATGTTCGGGCTGGCCGGTTTCGACTACGCGCAGCGCGCCGCCGATACCGTGGTCGACCTCGAGACGGCGATCGCCGCACAGCACTGGGACGTGGTCCGGCGTCGCGACGCCGACCTCACCTACAACCTGCGGACGCTGGCCGAATTGAAGTCGGAGGCAACCGGCCTCGACCTCGACGCCTGGACCGCGGGACTCAGCACATCGGCCGACAAGACGTTCGGCGAAGTTGTTGTCGGCCAGCCGTCGTTCATCACCGGAGCCGCGGCGCTGTTCGCCGAGCGCGACCTGGACGACTGGAGGCTCTGGGCGCAGTGGCGGCTGCTGCATTCGGCCGCACCGTATCTGTCCGACGAGTTCGTGGCCGAGAACTTCGAGTTCTACGGCAAGACCCTCACCGGCTCCGAGGTCATCCGTGACCGCTGGAAGCGTGGTGTCGGCCTGGTCGAGCAGGGCCTGGGATTCGCCGTCGGCAAACTGTATGTCGCCAAGCACTTTCCACCGCAGGCCAAGGCCCGGATGGATGAGCTCATCGACAACCTGGTGAAGGCCTACCGCCGCAACATCACCGACCTTGATTGGATGAGCCCCGAGACGCGCGAGAAGGCACTCGTCAAGCTCGAGAAGTTCACACCAAAGATCGGCTATCCAGCCACCTGGCGGGACTACTCGTCGCTGACGATCGACCGCGGCGACCTGTTCGGAAACATCGCCCGCGCAAGCGCTTTCGAAGAGGACCGCGAGTTCGCCAAGATCGGGGCCCCGGTCGACCGCGACGAGTGGTTCATGACTCCGCAGACCGTCAACGCCTACTACAACCCGGGCATGAACGAAATCGTCTTCCCGGCCGCGATCCTGCAGCCACCGTTCTTCGACCCGGAGGCCGACGACGCCGCCAACTACGGCGGCATCGGTGCGGTCATCGGCCATGAGATCGGCCACGGCTTCGACGACCAGGGCGCCAAGTACGACGGCGACGGTAATCTGATCGATTGGTGGACCGACGCCGACCGCGCCGAATTCGGCACGCGCACAGGCAAGCTCATTGCCCAGTACGGCCAGTTCACACCCAAGGGACTCGACGAGAAGTACAAGGTCAACGGCGACTTCACGATCGGTGAGAACATCGGCGACCTCGGTGGCCTCTCCATCTCACTGGTGGCCTACCAGATCGCGCTCGACGGGAAAGATGCTCCGGAGATCGACGGACTCACCGGTCTGCAACGCGTGTTCTACGGCTGGGCGCAGGTCTGGCGCACCAAAACCCGTGACGCGGAGGCGATCCGCCGGCTGTCCATCGATCCGCATTCACCGCCGGAGTTCCGCTGCAATGGCGTGATCAGCAACATCGATGCCTTCTATGACGCATTCGGCGTCAACAGCGACGACGCGCTCTACCTCGACACCCCCGAACGCGTCCGCATCTGGTAGCCCAACCCACCGCCACAACCGATTTTGGTGGGTTTTGGTGAGGCCGACCTGCGGGTTTGCTCGCCAGAACCCACCATCTTCGGGTCAAGGGGCAGTGAAGTCCGTGAGGCCGTCGGCGGGATCGATCGTGCCGCCGACGGTGTTCTGGACGATGACCGGCGCGCCCTTGGGTGCATTCTCGAAAAACCATCGACCATCGTCGGTGCTGACATTGATGCATCCGTGCGACACGTTGGTGTTGCCCTGCTGCCCAACCGACCACGGCGCCGCGTGCACGAAGATTCCGCTGTTCGACAGTCTCGCCGCGTATTCGACATAGGTGCGGTATCCACCGGGCGAGTCGACGGGGACACCGTACGTGGATGAATCCATGTACATGTCCGCGTACCGCTCGCCCACCGTGTAGGTGCCGTTGGGTGTCGGATTCTCGTTGGCACCCATGGATATCGGCATGGTCCGGACATCGGTGCCGTCCACGGTCACCGTCAGCGTGTGGGTGTTGTCGTCGGCGGTTGCCACCCACTCCTCGCCGATGGTGAACGCTGAAGCGGCACTTCCGGCCTGCACGTCGACCTGGGTGCCGGCCGGCCAGAAACCGTTCGGCTTCCACCGCAGTTCCTTGTTGCCGACCCATCGGTATTCGCCCTGGACCACCGGTTCGGTCAACACCCGGATGGCTTTCTCCGCGGTCGCCTTGTCGTCGATGGCGGCCGTGAACGAGATGATGACCGGCTGCGCGATGCCCACTTTCTCGCCATCGGCGGGCTCGAGAACGGGTGTGGAGAAGTTGGCGCGGCCCAGAGGCTGCTGCTCGGACCGCTCTGACCGTTCGGTGCCTTCGGTGCCCGGCAACGGAACACTCGGCGTCGACACCCCGGGGAGATCAGGGCCGCCCGGCCAGATCGGATCGGCCTGCGCCGACACCGCCCCGGAACCCACCACCAGCGCACACCCGGCAGCAACAATCGCCAGTTGCCTCCATCGGCGGTTGGCGATCAGGCCGAACTGCATGCAATAACCCCTTGGTATCCCGTGCGCGCCTGAGTATCCCCACGTGCGCCGGGAACGACGACCGGCGCCAGAATCCCCAAGATACGTCAGTGCACAACGATCCACCACCGGGTCCCCCGACGGCGACGATATCGATCGCCTGGCCTCGGTTGATCGGCGGAATACCCGGGTGTGCGGGCCAGGTCACCGTCAATAAGGACCGCCCGCCTCAGCGAGACAGAAAATCGAGGACCGCACCCTCGAAGGCATTTTTGGCCTCGATCATCACCCAGTGCCCACATTTGGGGAACACATGCAGTTCGGCGTCGGGGATCAGGCGCATCGGCACCATGGCCATGTCCGGCGGACTCACGCGGTCGTCCCGTCCCCACGTCAGCAACGTCGGACAGGTCACCTTGTGCATCATCGACCAGTACGGCGGCGTGTCGGACGCGGCCATGAATTGCTGCTGCATCTCGAATGCGGCCGACCCGTACATCATCTGAGCGGTTTCCTGGGCGTCCGGATTGATCGCGGCCTCCCACCGCTCCTCGATCAGCTCGTCGGTGATCAGGTCGCGGTCGTAGACCATGCCGGTCAGCCACCGGATCAGCTTGTCGCGATCGGGCGCATCGGTGAATTCCTGGAGCAACCGCAGGCCTTCACTCGGACTCGGACTGAAGACGTTGGGTCCGACACCGCCGATGGTGACCAGCTTGGCCACCCGCTCGGGCTTCTTGATCGCCAGGTTGACGCCGACCACGCCGCCCATCGAGTTGCCGACGATCGGCGCCGATTCGATCCCGAGGGCATCCATGAACCGGATCACCGAGGAACCCGCCGTCAGAACCGGATGACCCTCGACCGCGTCGCTCACCCCGAATCCCGGGAACTCCAGGACGTAGCAATGGTGACTCTCGGCGAAGACGCCGATGTTGCCCCGATAGTTACGCCAGCCGGTCACGCCCGGACCCGAGCCGTGGAGCAGGATCAGGGGCGGTCCGGAGCCCGCCTCGTGGTAGCGCAGTACCCCGTTGTCGGTCTGCAGTTCTCGCTTGCTGTTCTCATACGTCACGTCCACCGACTCAGATTAGAACGTGTTCCAGTTTCATGTACCGCTTGGGTGGATTTCCGCAGCGGTTGGCGCCAGCGATCGATCGACCGCCTGCAACTGTTCGACGTCGACGGACCGCAACACCGACATCGCCGACGACACCGCGAGTTCACAAGCGGTGTCGATACTCGCTCCTGCGACGATCACCGCGCGGTGCGCCACGTCGAGGGTCATCCCGATCAGCATCGAGGCCAGGACGTCCGCGCCGACGCCGACGGCGTGGCCCCGGGCGGCGAAGGCGGTGCGGAGACGCTGCGCCAGTTTCGGTTCCAGCGCCGCCGAGAACTGCCGTGCCGACTCCCGATGCTGTTCCCTGTTGGTGAGCAACACCCGGAACCCGTCCGGATTGCGGCGCGCATACTCGAACAGCACCTCGACCGAGTACCGCGTGTGGTCTCCATAGGTCATCTCGTCGCCCTGATCGTAGGCGGCGAGCTTCCATCGGGTCAGCGTCTGCATCTCCCGGTCGAGCACCGCGTCGACCAGCGCATCCCGGGATCCGAAGTGCGCGTAGAGGGTGACCCGGGACGTGCCGGCGCGGGCGGCGATCATGTCCATCGTTGCCCGCGCCGCACCGACATCCGCGATCACCGCGAGTGCGGCGTCGAGCAGCTCTTCGTCAGTCGGCCGGTTCCGCGTACTACGGCGGGTCTTGGGTACGGCTGTGGCCGAACGTGTTGTCTTCGACAAAATCGGGTCCTCCAGCGCAGTAACGCAGTTCGGTCTTAACCGGCAGCGGCTGCCACCTCGTCATCGGGGCCGTCGACTCGACCGAAGTATGCCGCCTCGACCGTCTCGCGCTGGGCACTGAGCTCGGAAGCAGGACCAGACAATGCCACTCGGCCATGGTGCAGCACAATCGCCGAGTCGGCAATCGC
>NZ_DATCVM010000018.1:0-31574 GCF_036566845.1 Williamsia sp. | reverse complement strand
CCCGCCGAATTGTCCCGCGGCAAAGCGGAATCTGTGAAACATCAAGTGCCGCCGCACCACGGTGTCGCGGTCGCACGCGCCGACGGCAGTCTCGTGACCACCGTCGGAACCGAAGAGGCGCGCACCGGCATCGCGATCCTCGGACCGGACAATGCCGTGGTGGCGAGCAATGATCAATGCCCCGGTGTCCACGGCGAGGCGATCGCCGCAGAGGGCACACTGTCGTTCGGTTGCCAGGACGGCATTCTCATCGTGCAGGGCAACGAGATTCGGAAGGTCACCAGCCCCGACCCCTACGGCCGGATCGGAAATCAGGCCGGCTCAGAGGTATCCCCGGTCGTTCTCGGTGATTACAAGGTTGACAAGGACGCCGAGCTCGAACGCCCGACCAGGATCAGCCTGACCAACACCGGGACAGGCGAACTCAGGCTCGTCGATCTGGGAACCAGCTACAGCTTCCGGTCGCTGGCGCGCGGACCGCAGGGTGAAGCGCTCGTCCTCGGCACCGATGGCGACATCCACGTGATCGACCCGGCCTCGGGCACCGAGATCAAACGCATCGAAGCAGTCGCGGATTGGACCGAACCGACCGAGTGGCAGGACCCGCGGCCGACGATCTTTGTCATGGACTCGACCGCGTACGTCACCGATCCGGCGAACAACAAGATCCTGGCAGTGGATCTCGGTACCGGTGACATCACCGCCGAAAGCACATTCAGTGCGGCACCCAACGAGCTGACCGGCGTCACCGGCTGACCATCTGCAAGACTGGGTCGGTGATTCGAGTAGGCCTGACCGGCGGTATCGGCGCCGGAAAATCCACGGTGGCACGCACACTGACCGAGCGCGGTGCGTATCTCATCGACGCGGACGTCATCGCCCGGGAAGTGGTGGCACCGGGCAGTGACGGTCTCGCCCGGCTGGTCGACGCGTTCGGAGCGGACATCCTGCTTCCGGACGGCGCCCTCGACCGGGCAGCACTGGCCGCCAAGGCTTTTGTCGATGACGAGCAGCGAACCAAGCTCAACGGCATCACGCACCCGCTGGTCGGTGCGCGCGCCGCCGAACTGCTCGACGCGGCGCCCGACGACGCGATCGTGCTCCAGGACATCCCGCTGCTGGTGGAGAACCGGACCGCGCCGTTCTTCCATCTGGTGGTCATCGTGCACGCCGACGAAGACGTCCGGCTGGCTCGGCTGACCGGCCAGCGCGGTATGCCGGAGGACGACGCCCGGGCGCGGATCCGGGCCCAGGCGAGTGTCGAGGACCGGCGCGCGGTCGCGGATGTGTGGCTCGACAACAGCGGCACCCCCGACGACCTCGCGGCGCTGGCGGCCGCGCTGTGGGACGAGCGGCTCGTTCCGTACGAGCGGGGGGTCCGCACCCGGGTCTGCGCGCCGCAACCGGGTGCCGAAGTGGCCTACCGGGAGGAATGGCCGGTTGATGCGACCCGTCTGACGAATCGGTTGCGCGTGCTCGGCGGCGACAAGATTGCCGACATCAAGCACGTGGGACGCACGGCCGAGGTCGGGTCAGCGTCGGTCGACGTCATCGAACTCGACGTCGCCCTGGCCGACGGGGCGTCTGCAGCGGATCTGGTCGATCCGCTCTCGGACGGCGGATTCCCGGTTCTGAGTCCGGGTGTGCACGCCAACGCCGACCCCGGTCGGGCAGTCACCATCACCCTGATCTGATCCCAGCCCCCCACCACACCCCGATAGTGTGGTGTTTTGGTGGTGCTCACCTGCGGTTTTGTTCGCCAAAACGCCACATTATCGGGGAGGCCAGGTGAGTTCGGCGCCTTCTGAGGCAAGCCAGGCCTCGACGTCGTTGCCGTGCGCGGCCGCCCCGGTCATCGTGCGGGTCGCGATGTGGACCGCGGCCTCGGCGTTCTCGCGGGGGATCAACCCGGCAGCGTGGGCGTCGAACAATTCGTCGACATCCTCGAGTTCGAGGTGGCCCGGACGATCGATCAGATCGAGATACCAGTCCTCCGAATGCCAACAACCGTCCGCGTCGGGGCCGGTGAACACACCGACATCGAGGTAGAGGCGCTGGTCGCGCTCGTGTCCGGGACGGAAATGGAAGATGCTGGCCCGGAGCCCGAGGTCGGGGAGTAGCCAGGACTGCAGCCGGCTGAACTGTCGATGATCGGCGGGCCGGTCCATGTACAGGCCGAAGTCGGTGGTCCTGTAGACCTCGACGTCGCGGATGAACCCCTTGGGATCGGTGTTGGTGCGTCCGGGGACGTCGAAGATCTCGTGTTTGGGAGGGTGCGGCGCAGCCATCGCGACAACCTAACCCACTCGGGTGTTCACTGTCGGCGTACGCGCCGTGTCAGAGGTCGCGATTACTCTGGCCCCATGGCGTTTGCAGCAGAACATCCGATCATTGCGCATTCGGAATTTCGCCCGGTCGGAGAGATCGAACGTACCGAGGCCACATTCGAAGTGGTCAGTGATCACAAGCCGGCGGGCGATCAGCCGACGGCGATCAAAGAACTGCAGAAGAGACTGTCCGACGGTGAGAAAGACATCGTCCTGCTCGGTGCCACCGGTACCGGTAAGTCGGCCACCACTGCCTGGCTGATCGAGAAGGTCCAACGGCCGACGCTGGTGATGGCACCGAACAAGACGCTTGCCGCCCAGCTCGCCAACGAGCTCCGGGACATGTTGCCCAACAACGCCGTTGAGTACTTCGTCTCGTACTACGACTACTACCAGCCCGAGGCGTACATCGCACAGACAGACACCTACATCGAGAAGGACTCGTCGATCAATGACGACGTCGAGAGGTTGCGCCACTCGGCGACGTTCAACCTGCTGTCACGTCGCGACGTGGTCGTGGTGGCGTCGGTGTCGTGCATCTACGGCCTCGGCACGCCGCAGTCGTACCTCGATCGTTCGGTGCAGCTCGAGGTCGGGCAAGAGGTCGACCGCGACGCCCTGCTGCGGCTGCTGGTCGATGTCCAGTACAGCCGCAACGACGTCAGCTTCACCCGCGGCAGTTTCCGCGTGCGGGGTGACACCGTCGAGATCATCCCCTCGTACGAGGAGCTGGCGATCCGAATCGAGTTCTTCGGCGACGAGATCGAAGCGCTGTACTACCTGCATCCGCTGACCGGTGACGTGATCCGTCAGGTCGAAGGGCTGCGGATCTTCCCGGCCACGCACTACGTCGCAGGGCCCGAACGCATGGAGCGGGCGATCGGGTCGATCGAGGCCGAACTCGAAGAACGTCTCGCCGAACTGGAGGGCAAGGGCAAGCTGCTCGAAGCGCAGCGGCTGCGGATGCGAACCAACTACGACGTCGAGATGATGCGGCAGGTCGGCTTCTGTTCGGGCATCGAGAATTACTCACGTCACATAGACGGCCGCGGCGCAGGCAGTGCGCCGGCCACGCTCATCGACTACTTCCCGGAAGACTTCCTGCTGGTGATCGACGAGTCGCATGTCACGGTCCCGCAGATCGGTGCCATGTATGAGGGCGACATGTCGCGCAAACGCAATCTGGTCGACTTCGGCTTTCGGTTGCCATCGGCGGTCGACAACCGGCCGCTGACCTGGAGTGAGTTCACCGACCGTATCGGGCAGACGGTGTACCTGTCGGCCACGCCGGGCCCGTATGAGCTGGGACAGTCGAACGGCGAGTTCGTCGAGCAGGTGATCCGGCCGACCGGACTCGTCGACCCGCAGGTGGTCGTCAAACCGACCAAGGGCCAGATCGACGACCTGATCCACGAGATCCGGGAACGCACCGAAAAGGACGAGCGGGTCCTGGTCACCACACTGACCAAGAAGATGTCGGAAGACCTCACCGACTACCTGCTCGAGATGGGTATCCGGGTGCGCTATCTGCACTCGGAGGTCGATACCTTGCGGCGCGTCGAACTCCTCCGTCAGCTCCGGCTCGGTGACTACGACGTACTCGTCGGAATCAACCTTCTCCGTGAGGGTTTGGACCTGCCCGAGGTTTCGCTGGTCGCGATCCTCGACGCAGACAAAGAAGGGTTCCTGCGGAGTACCACCAGCCTGATCCAGACGATCGGCCGTGCGGCCCGAAACGTTTCGGGTGAAGTGCACATGTACGCCGACAAGATCACCGACTCGATGCGCAATGCGATCGAGGAGACCGACCGCCGTCGCGAGAAGCAGGTCGCCTACAACAAGAAGATGGGTGTCGATCCGAAGCCGCTACGCAAGAAGATCGCCGACATCCTCGATCAGGTCTACGAAGAGGCCGAAGACGCTGTCGCCGTGGGTGGTTCGGGTCGCAATGCGAGTCGTGGCCGGCGGGCGCAGGGCGAACCGGGCCGGTCGTCGACGTCATCGGGTGTTCTCGAGGGCCGGGACGTGTCGGCGATGCCACGTGCCGAACTGGCCGACCTCATCGGCGCGCTGACCGATCAGATGATGAACGCTGCCCGCGATCTCCAGTTCGAACTCGCAGGTCGCCTGCGCGATGAGATAGCCGATCTGAAGAAAGAGCTGCGCGGGATGGACGCAGCCGGGATCTCTTGATTCAACTTACCTGTGACGCGAGTGACAGTAAGAATTACCCGCAGGTCAGCGGGCGTTGCGGTGTGCGCTTCCGCTGATACCTGATTCTTGAACCCGCGGAGCGATATACCCTCTCGGAAGGCAACGCCGCGGGGCGTGACCATATGCAAGCACGTTTATTGGAGGAATGAATGAGCGCATACCAGACCGTCGTAGTGGGAACCGATGGATCTGAATCGTCGATGAAGGCCGTGGAACGAGCGGGGGCGATCAGTGGGGACTCGGCACAGTTGATCATCGCGTGCGCATACTTCCCGACCGATGACAAGGACGTGTCGGCGGCATCAGATGTGCTCAAGGACGAGGGCTACCAGGTTCACGGGTCCGCACCCACCGAAGAGATCCTCAGAACCGCCAAGGAACGCGCCGCGGCCGCCGGTGGCGTCAACATCTCCACCCGGCCCGTCGTCGGTGCGCCGGTTGACGCATTGCTGAACCTCGTCGCAGACAGCAAGGCCGATCTGTTGGTGGTGGGCAACAAGGGACTCAACTCGATCGCCGGCCGGTTGCTGGGTTCGGTCCCGGCGGACGTCGCCCGCAAGTCGCGGTCGGACGTCCTGATCGTTCACACCGTCTGAGCGGCCTGACGTAGAGGCAGGGGCAACTCGGCGCTGTGCACAACCGCCAGCTGCTGGGTTGCCCGGGTGAGCGCGACATAGAGATCGCCCCATCCGCGTGCTGACTGCCGCACGATCATCGACGGTTCGATCACGATGGTGCGGTTGAACTCCAGGCCCTTGCACTGCGCCACCGTGAGGACCGAGAGTTCGATTCCGCCACCGCGATTCTCTGTGGCGTAGCGAATTTCGTCGACCAGCTCATCCGGGGCGATGATCGCGGCAATCCCGTCGAGCGGCTCGGCAGCGAGTCTGGCCGCCACCGAACCGATCTCGTCGGCCGATGTCTGCTCGAACACCGGCGGACGGCCACTCGATCGGATCGAGGTGGGCGCCGACATCTCGCTGTCGATCTGTTCGAGGATCGGGGCCGCGACCGCCATGATCTCGCTGGGTGTGCGGTAGTTGACCGTCAGGTCGAACTTGCGCCACCGTTGCGCCACATACGGCGTGAGTACCTCGCCCCATGAGTTCGTCCCGGCCGGATCTCCGGTCTGCGCGGTGTCGCCGATGACGGTCATCCAGCGATTCGGGATGCGGCGCATGATCATTCGCCAGGCCATCGCCGACAACTCCTGGGCCTCGTCGACGATCACGTGGCCGAACGTCCAGGTGCGGTCGTTGTGTGCACGTTCCGCTGTGGTCAGTGCCACTCGGTTGGTCTGGCGGGCCGCGAGTTGTTCGGCGTCGATCAGGTCGTACGCCATCAGGATCTCCGGATCGAGTTCGTCTTCGAGGTCTTGAGGTGCCGATCCGGTCAGGATGTCGAGCGCATCCTGCGCATCTGACAGTTTTTGACGCCACTGGGCGCGTTCGCGCTCTTCGTCCCCGTCGTTGTCGATGCCGATGATCTCGGCCAGTTCGTCGAGGAGGGGTGCATCCGCGGCGCTGAAACCGCCACGCGAGGTGCGCAGGAGTGCGTCCCGGTCGGCTTGTGGCCAGCCGGGTGTCGCGGACTTGATCCGGTCCGCCGACGTGAGCAGGTCCGCAAGCACCACCTGGGGCGACAGTTGCGGCCAGAAATGTGCCAGTGCGGCATTGATGTCCGGGTCTTCTCGCATCTCGTCGCGGATGTCCGCGATGTCGGCGCCGCTCATCAATTGGGAACCGTCGATCAGGCTCGATCCGATCCGTTCGGCGTGTTGCTGAGCCAGCGCGTCGAACGCCGAGCGCAGGAACACCGACCGGGCGTGGTTGTGCGGTCGTCGCGATGACCGGGCCCGACCGCGGGCGCGCTGGATCACCTTGCTGGTGATCGCGACCTCATATCCCTCGAACTTCAGGATGATCGGCGACGACGGCAGTTCCTGGCGATCCCGGACCGCCTGCTTCAGAACGTCGACGATGGCCAGATCGCCCTTGCGAGTGGACGCGACGGGATTGTCGGTGAGGGTGGCGTGCACGCCCGGGTAGAGATCGCCGATCGTCGACAGCAGGACGCCGCTCTCGCCGAGTGACGGCAGCACCTGTCCGATGTACTTCAGGAATGTGGTGTTGGGGCCGATGATGAGAACGCCACTGCGCGCGAGGGTTTCGCGATAGGTGTACAGCAGGTAGGCGGCACGGTGGAGCGCGACCGCCGTCTTGCCGGTGCCCGGTCCGCCCTGGACCACCAGCACGCCGCGGTGCGGCGACCGGATGATGACGTCCTGCTCGCGCTGAATGGTTTCGACGATGTCGTTCATGTGCCCGGTGCGGGCGGCGTTGAGGGCGGTGATCAACGCAGTTTCGTTGACCACATCGCCGTGGCCGGTGTCGCCGGTGTCGGCGATCTCGGTGACATCGAGCCGCTCTTCGTTGATTGCGGTGATCGTGCGGTTCCGGGTGCGGACGTGACTTCGCGTCTGCACGTCTTCCGGCGATGCGGGGGTCGCGAGGTAGAACGGGCGACTGAGCGGTGCCCGCCAATCGAGCAGGAGCGTGGTGTCCTGATCGTCGTCATCGAGGATGCCGATGCGACCGATCCGGCGGATCTCGCCGCTGTCGAGGTCGAGGCGGCCGAAATAGAGATTGTGCTCAGCGGCGTCGAACTTGGTCAGATCGTCGTTGTACAGACGTTCATAGGATTCGCGTTCGGAACGGGCCTGCGGGGTGCCACCGGTGTTGCGCAGCGCAGACGCCAGCCGCGTCTGAGTGTTGCGGCGCATCCGGTCGAGCCGACCGTATACGCGATCCAGATGGTGTTGTTCGGCCTCGAACACAGTCCTCCTCGGTGTACTGCAGCAGCTTGTGGAACGGGGGATCCGGCTGCGCCCGTGCGCGCACAAAACTCGGGACAAAGAGATTCTGGCCGCGTCTGGCGCGCACATAAAAATGGTGCCAAAGAATAACGCGGTGGGCCGGATAAAGCTTCCCGGCCCACCGCGTCACCACGAGGATGTGGCCTGCTATCAGGCCTTGCGTCGTCGTTCAGGCGTCGAGATCCGAGGCCACGAGCCCCGCGACCTTGTCGAGTGTTCCCGGATCGTCGCTGGTGACGATGACCTCGGTGCCGGCCGTGGCGCCAAGCGTCATGATCAGCAGGGCCGAACCGGCGTCGACAGGCTCACCGCCGGCCACGGCGAGGGTGACCGGGACCCCGGCGGCGGAGACGGCTTCGGCGATGGTGGCCGCGGGGCGGGCGTGAAGGCCGATGGACGATCCGACGGCAACGGTGGTACTGGGCATGACTTTCTCCTTTGATCGTTTCGATGTTGAGGTTGTCGAGCGTGGGTGATGCTGAGATCTGTGGTGCTGATCAGGCGGCGGTGAGGACCGGTGCCTGCGCATCGGCCACCTTGCGGGGGCGGATGAACTGCTTGGCTGCGACAACGCACAGCGCCGAGACGATGGTTCCCGCTGCCAGGGCGACGAAGAACCACAGGAGTCCGCCGATGGCGAACGAGACGAAGATGCCGCCGTGCGGCGCGCTCAGCGTCACGCCGAACGCCATGATCAGACCGCCCGTCACGGCGCCGCCCGCCATCATCGATGGAATCACGCGGAACGGGTCTGCCGCCGCGAACGGGATAGCTCCTTCGGAGATGAACGAGGCGCCCAGCAGCCACGCCGCCTTGCCGTTCTCGCGTTCGGCGGGTGTGAAGAGTCCGGGTCGGACGGTCGAGGCCAGGGCCATCGCCAGGGGCGGCACCATGCCGGCCGCCATGACCGCGGCCATGATCTGCAGCGACGCGTTGTCGGTGACCGAGAGGCCGGCGACCGCGAAGGCGTACGCGGCCTTGTTGACCGGACCGCCGAGGTCGAAGCACATCATCAGGCCGAGGATGATCCCGAGCAGCACTGCCGACGAGCCCGACAATCCGTTCAGCCAATCGGTCAGGCCATCGGTGATCGCGGCCAGAGGCTTCCCGAGCACGATGAACATCAGCAGGCCGACCACGAGCGAGGCGAACAGCGGGATGATCACCACCGGCATGAGGCCCCGCGCCCACTGAGGGACGCCGATCCGGCCGATGTAGAGGGCGGCGAACCCGGCGATCAGACCACCGACGAGGCCACCGATGAATCCGGCTCCGACGAAGACGGCCACCGCACCCGCGGTGAAACCGGGCGCCAGGCCCGGGCGGTCGGCGATGGCGAAGGCTATGTAGCCCGCGAGTGCCGGTACCAGGAAGCTGAAGGCCAGCGAACCGAGCTGGAACAGCACGGCGCCGAGGTAGGTCATGAGTCCGCCGTCGGGCAGCGACGTCAACGAGTTGTCGAGGGTGATGTCTGACGCGGTCTCGGTGATCTCGTAGCCCGCGAACAGGAATCCGAGCGCGATGAGCAGGCCGCCGGCGGCGACGAACGGGATCATGTAGCTGACGCCGGTCAGGAGGATCTGCCGCAATCGGGTACCCCAGCCGACGTCGCCACCGCCGGTCTGTTCGGCATCGGACGCCGCGGAACCGGCGACCCTGGCGGCGTTCGGATCGAGACCCGCGCGCCGCGCTTCGGCGATCATCGTGTCGGGCTCGTTGATGGCGCGCTTGACGCCGGACGCGACAACGGGCTTACCGGCAAAACGTTCTTTGCCCTTGACTCCGACATCGGTTGCGAAGATCACCGCACTCGCGCCCGCGATGACGTCCGGCGACAGGGGAGTACTCCCCGACGAACCCTGGGTCTCGACATGGACTTTCACTCCGGCGCGCTCACCGGCTGCCACCAGCGAATCGGCGGCCATGTACGTGTGTGCGATGCCGGTGGGGCAGGCGGTGATCGCCACGATGGTCTGCTCGGCGCCCGACGGGCCGGCGTCGCCGACAGGTTCGGAGGGCGCTTTCGCGGTGCTGACCTTGTCCGCGGCCGGCGGCGTGGTGGCGGCCGGGGTCGCTGGTGTGGTCGCCGGTGCCGGGTGAAGGACATCTTCGACGAGCCCGACCACGTCGTCCGGACCGGGTGCGTTGCGCAGCGCCGACACGAACTCCGGCTTCACCAGAGCGCGGGCCAGCGAAGAGAGCAGTTTCATGTGCTCGGCTCCGGCGCCGGCGGGTGCGGCGATCAGGAACACGAGGTCGGCGGGACCGTCGGGAGCGCCGAAGTCGACCTTCGGGTCGAGCCGGGCGAATCCGAGGGAGGCCGCGACGATGGACTCATCCCGGCAGTGCGGGATCGCGATCCCCCCGGGAAGTCCGGTGGCGGACTGCGATTCGCGGGCCAGGGCGGCGTCGCGCAGGCTGTTGACGTCGGTGGTGCGTCCGGCGGCAGCGAGCTGCTGGGCCAGCGCCTCGATGACCGCCTCTTTGGTGGTGCCGAGCCCGGCATCGAGCGTGATCAATTCCGGGGTGATGATCGCCGGAACCGGGCCGGTGTGGATCGTCGGGTTGGACATGACGGATTCCTTATATCGTGATTCAAGGTCAGGATTTCGAGCTGCGCGCTCGGCGTGTGAAGCGATGCGCGGATCTGGTGTGGCCATCAGGAGCTACCGAGGACCGAGGTCAGCGCGGTGACGGTCACGGCGCTCGGGTTGGTGTGATGAGGACTCGGTAGTGCCGTGCCGGGTAAGGCGGCGGCCGCACTTCCGTACGCGACCGCCATTGCTAGGCGGTCAGCTGGTCCGGCGTTTTCCAGATCAGCGAGTAGATATCCGGCCAGCGACGAATCGCCGGCACCGACTGTGCTCCGCGGCGCGATCGGAGGTGTGGTGGCGTGCCAGGCGCCGGTCGGTGTGACCAGCACTGCGCCCGCGGCGCCGAGGGTGGCGAGCACGGTCTGTGGCCCACCGCGCTCGATCAGCGAGCGGGCCGCGCGAGCGGTGGGGTAGGGATCGCCCCGTTCGGCGGCGCGCTCGAGTTCGATGCCGTCAGTATCGGTGAGCTGACCCAGCTCCTCGGCATTCGGTTTGATCAGATCTGGTGCGGCAGTATCGAATTCGGACGCCAGCGCGCGAAGTGGGCCGTCCGAGGTGTCGACGGCGATCTTGGCGGGTCCGGTCCGGAGCCTGGCGACGAGCTCGGCGTACCAGCGGTCGGGGACACCGGGTGGCAGCGAGCCCGACAACACAACCCACGTGGCCGACGCGGCGAGATCACGGAGGGAGGTGGCCAGGGCATCGAGTTGCTCGGGGAGCAGCGCGGCACCCGGCTCATTGATCTTGGTGGTGGTCCCGTCCGGCTCGGTCACTGTGAGGTTCACCCGGGCGGCACCGGGATGCATGATCGCGTGGTGTGCGATGCCGGATTCGGTCAGCGCCTGAAGCAGCGGTTCGCTCGGGTTGCCGGGGAGTACGGCCACCGCGTTCTCACCGGCAGAGGTGATCACCCGGGCGACGTTGACACCTTTGCCACCGGGATGTGAGGTCGCCGTGGTGGCGCGGTGGACGGCGCCACGACGGAGTGGCTCGGCCAGCGTGACGGTGCGGTCGATGCTGGGATTGGCGGTCAGCGTGATGATCATGCCGTCACCACGTCGATGCCGGCGTCGACGAACTCGGCGCGGGCGTCGTCGGAGAGATCGGAATCGGTGATGAGCACATCGACCCGGTCGATCGGGGCGAAGCTGATCAGATCCTCGCGTCCGACCTTCGACGAGTCCGTGACGACCACAACCTGATGCGCGGATTCGACCATGGCCCGCTTGATCGCGGCTTCGTCGCTGTCGGGCGTGGACAGCCCGTGGCGCATGCTGATCCCGTTGGTTCCGACAACCGCGACGTCGACGCGCATCGTGGACAGTGTGCGTAGGGCGTCGTCGCCGACGACGGCCTGGGTGATGCCGCGGACGCGCCCGCCCAGCAGATGCAAGCGCAGTCCGCCGAGGCCGCTGACGCGCGTGGCAACCGGAAGCGAGTTGGTGATGACAACCAGGTCCTGGTCTGCGGGAAGATGTGCGGCGACCCGTGCGGTGGTGGTCCCGGCATCGATCAACACACTGCCGCCGGCCGGTGGGAGATGGTCGAGGGCGGCTTTCCCGATGCGTTCCTTCTCGTCCGCGTGACTGTGTTCGCGCTCGGTGGTACCCACTTCGATGGCGGTCAGGGCCGATGCGGGAACCGCACCGCCGTGGACCCGGCGGATGAGGCCGAGCCGGTCGAGGGCGGCAAGGTCGCGGCGAACGGTTTCGGTGGTCACGGCGTACAGCTCGGCGAGGTCGGCGACCGCCATCCGACCCTTCTGCGCGATGACCGATGCCATCGCCTGCTGCCTTTCCTCTGGGTACATCCCGGTCCTCCGATGCGGCCCGCCTCGATGTGGCAAGCGTTGGTTTGTAATGTTGCGTTATGTTGTTTTATGCCCGAACGTATTGCTTTGTCAAGCATTTTAGGTAATCTGGATCACATCAACACGGTGTGTGTGTTCAGACGCACCACATGTTCGGAACGGCTTGAGGAGGTCGGATGGCGATGTCAGCGCAGGTGAAGAGCACGCGTCAGGTTCTGCGAGGTACTCCTGTGGTGCCCGGGGTGGTCCTGGGACCGGCGGTGGTGCCCGGACCACGTGTGGAACCGACGATCGACATGAATCCCGTGCCCGAGGCGGACCGCGACGCAGAGCTACAGGCATTTGGTAAGGCCACCGCCGCGGTTGCGAAGCGACTCCAGGACCGGGCCGCGATATCGAGCGGATCGGCGTCGGAGGTGCTCGCGGCCAACGCGGCGATGGCCACCGATCGAGGATGGCAGGGTGCGGCCGAGAAACTGATCTCCACCGGCAGTTCGGCCGCGGCGGCCGCGGTTGCCGCGACCGCGCAGTTCGCCGACCTGTTCGCGAAGCTCGGTGGGCTGATGGCCGAGCGGGTGACCGACCTCAACGACATCCGGGACCGGGTCCTCGCCGAGTTGTCGGGCCTGCCCGAGCCGGGGGTCCCGGTTCCGGACGTGCCCTCCGTACTCCTCGCCGACGACCTGGCGCCGGCCGACACCGCCGGGCTCGACCCATCTCTGATCATCGGGCTGGCGACCTCTCTCGGCGGACCGACCAGCCACACCGCGATCATCGCCCGGCAACTCGGGATCCCCTGCGTTGTCGCGGTGATCGGACTCGACACCGTGGTCGCCGGCACGCAGGTGCTGATCGACGGAGGTGCCGGTGAACTCACCGTCTCACCCGACGAGCAGGTGGCGGCGAAGGCCGTGGCCGCACATCAGCTGGTCGCGGCCCGCACCGCCGCATGGTCGGGTCCCGGCGCGACCTCGGACGGCCATCGCGTCGACGTGCTCGCCAATGTGCAAGACGGGGCCGGCGCCCGGGTCGCGGCAGGCACCGCGGCCGGTGGCGTGGGGCTGTTCCGCACCGAACTCTGTTTCCTGGACCGGGAGAAGGAGCCGACGGTCGACGAACAGGCAGCCATCTACCGTGAGGTGATCGAGGCATTCCCCGAATCCAAAGTGGTGTTGCGAACGCTCGACGCCGGCTCGGACAAGCCGCTGCGTTTTGCCAGCCATCCCGACGAGGCCAACCCGGCGCTGGGTGTACGCGGCATTCGAATTGCCGCACGGGACAACGGACTTCTCGATCGTCAGCTCGACGGGGTGGCGGCAGCAGCCGAAGGCCTGCGAGCTCCCTGGGTGATGGCGCCGATGATCTCCACCGCCGCCGAGGCGGAGTGGTTCGCCGGCAAGGTCCGCGAACGCGGATTGGTGCCCGGCGTGATGATCGAGGTGCCGGCCGCGGCGCTGCTGGCGGAGCGAATCCTCGAGTACGTCGATTTCCTGTCCATCGGAACCAACGACCTCGCGCAGTACACGATGGCTGCCGATCGGATGTCGGCGGATCTGGCCGAGCTGACCGACCCTTGGCAGCCGGCGGTGCTGTCGTTGGTTGCCCGGACCGCGGCGGCCGGTGCGGCCGCCGGCAAGCCGGTAGGTGTGTGTGGTGAGGCCGCGGCGGATCCGCTCCTGGCCTGCGTACTGGTCGGACTCGGGGTCACATCATTGTCGGCGGCGGCCTCCGCGGTGGCCGGAGTCGGGGCGAAGCTCGGCGCCGTCAGCCTCGACGATTGCCGTCGGGCCGCCACAGCGGTGTCGCAAACCT
This sequence comes from Williamsia sp., assembly GCF_036566845.1. Lineage (GTDB taxonomy): Bacteria > Actinomycetota > Actinomycetes > Mycobacteriales > Mycobacteriaceae > Williamsia. The sequence goes on along the minus strand of NZ_DATCVM010000018.1, from coordinate 17,942 downwards.
CGGATCCGGCGGGTGCGCGGGCCGCAGCCCGTGCGATTCTCGGCTGAGAACCCGCGCACCCACCGAATCGGATCACACCTTCGAGGCGGCCTTCGCTGCGGCCTTGTCGGTGGCTTTCCGGGCCTTCTTCGCCTGCCTGCGGGCACGCGCGGAGAGCTTGGCGCTCTCGTCAGCGGCACGCTCTGCGACCTCGACGCCATACTCGCGCACGGATTCGGCCAACTCCGGGGCCTTCTCACGCACCGTTGCCAGGGCGTGCTCGGCATGCTGGTACGTCGAATCCCAGGCTTTGGCGGCAGAATCGGCGAGCTCTGAGCGGTGATTCGTGGCCGCGTCGATCACCTGCGCCTGCTTCTTCCCGGCCTTCTTGCTCAGCTTGGCCTGCTTCTTGGCCGCAGCCTTGCTCAACTTGGCCTGCTTCTCGGCCGCGGCCTTGTTCAGCGCTGCCTGCTGCTTCGAGGCGGCTTTGCTCAGTGCTGCTTGCCGTTTTGCGGCGGTTTTGCTCAGCGCAGCGCCCTGCTCGGACGCGGCATCCGCCCACACGGCGCCCTTGGCGGCGGCGACGTCGGTCAAATCCGACACACGATCGGAGGCGACGTCGGCGAACTTGCTGCCCTGCTCAGACGCAACCGCGGCCAGCTTGCTGCCGTGATCAGCTGCGACGTCGGCCAACTTGCTGCCGCGATCGGCCGCGACCTCGGCCAGCTCGCCCGATCGCTCGGCCACCACATGTGCGAGCTCACCGGAGCGTTCGGAGAGAACTTCCGCGAAGTGCGATGCCTTGTCGGTGAGTGCGTCGGTCGTGGGTGACCCGTTCGAACCCGATGGCAGCGCTGCCACCAGCTTCTCTCCGGCGTCCGATGCGGCTTTGCGCCCGCGCCACGCGAGTGACGGCTTGCCTTCGGTGTCCACGGTGGCGAGCAGAAGACCGCCGAGCAGACCCACGTTCTGGATGAAGTGTGCCTGCTGCTCGGCCCGCTCGTGCGGGTCGGTCTCGTTCCAGAAATCGTGTCCGGCAAGAGTCGTCGGGACAACAACTCCGGTCAGCGACAGTGCGGCCAGACGCGGGAACTTACCCGTGGCCAACGCCAAACCGCCGACGATGTGGATGGCGCCGTTGAGACGGACCACCGCCTGCGCGTCGGCGGGGATGAGATCTGCGGCCGTCGGCGGTAGCGCCGCCTTGGCCTTGTCGACGAATGGTTGCGTGGCTTCGGCCAACGGTTCCGGACGTCGGATCACCTCGATCCCGGTGGCGATGAACGCCGCAGCGAGCATGGGACGGGCAATTCGGCGAATCAGCATTTAAGGGCCTCCTCAAGACACTGTCTATTCGAATCTGCTTGTCGAAAATTCACGGATTGAACATGGTTGTCGGATGGGGTTCCACCCGAGCGGATAGACGGACATTGACCGGGTACCCCGAGCGCGGGCTTTCTACCAGCCTCGTTCGCGCCACTCGTCGAGATGGGGGCGCTCGGCACCGAGACCGGTGTCGAGACCGTGTCCCGGGTAGACCACCGTGCTGTCGTCGAACCGGTCGAACAGCTTGGTGCTGACGTCGGCGATCAGCGATTGGAAGTCCTCGGGCGTCTGCGACTTGCCGACACCGCCGGGGAACAGACAGTCACCGGTGAACAGGTGGGTGACATCGTCGTCGAAGAACAGGGCGATGGAACCGTCGGTGTGACCCTTGACGTGGATGGTGCCCAGTTTCAGGTTCCCGACCTCGATGACGTCGCCTTCGTCGACGAGCCGATCGGTCGGTACCTGGATCGGCGGCGCGTCGATGCGGCCCGCAGCGGTGGGTAGACCGGTGGCCTTCACCACTTCTTCGAGGGCGATCCAGTGATCGGGGTGCCAGTGGGTGGTGAAGATCGACTCGATGTTGCCGTGGTTCTTGATCAGGTCGATCAGTACATCGGCGTCGTTCGCCGCGTCGATCAGCAACGCCTTGCCGGTTTCGCGGCACGTGATGACGTAGACGTTGTTGTCCATCGGACCGACGGACAGTTTGAGGATCGTTGCATTCGGAGTGGTTTTGCGTTGTGGCACATCCGAATTGCTGAAGTCGCCGGTGTAGTTGTCGGAAATCGGGGCCGCTGCACTCATGAGGTCAACCCTAACCGTCCGGCTGAGGGTTTGTGGCTCACCTGCCCTGGAACGTCCGCCGATAGTGGGTGGGGGAGGTGCCCAGATGGGTCCGGAGCTGGTGGCGCAGATTCGAGCCGGTGACCAGGCCGGACAACTGTGCCACCTCATCCACCGGGAGGTCCCGCGTTTCCAGTAGTTCGCGCGCCAGATGAAGACGCTGTTTTCGTACCCAGACGCCCGGGGTGTCGCCGGTCTCTTCCCGGAATCGGCGGTTGAACGTGCGCACGCTCATGTGTGCGCGTCCGGCCAGCTGGGCAACCGTCAGTGGTTCGGTCAGGTTGTGGCGGGCCCAATCGCGAACACCCGCGGTGGAACTGCTGTCGGACTCGGGAACCGCGGCAGTGATGAACTGTGCTTGTCCACCATCTCGCCACGGTGGGACCACGCAATACTTGGCAACCCGGTTGGCGACCCGCGCACCATGATCGCGCCGGATGATGTGCAGGCAGAGGTCGATGCCGGCCGCGAGGCCCGCCGAGGTGAGGACGTCGCCGTCGTCGACGAACAGAACACCCTCGTCGAGGTCGACGCCCGGATACATCCGGCGGAAGTCGTCCGCCTTGTGCCAGTGGGTGGTCGCCGGTCGGCCGTCGAGGATTCCGGCCGCGGCCAGCGCAAATGCGCCCGTGCAGATCGACACCATACGAGTCCCCGGCCGGACGAGTTCGAACGCCGCCCGGAGGTCGTCGGGGCAGTCGCCCTCGTAGCGCACCGCCGGCATCCGGGTGCCCGGGATCAGGACCGTGTCGGCCTCCGCGAGCGCTTCGGGCCCGTCGCCCGGTATCAGCATGAAGTCGGACATGGTCTCGACGGGATCTGAGGTGAGTCCGGCGAACCGGACGTCGTAGAGCGGACGTCCGCGATCGTCCGTGGCCTGCGAGAACACCATCGAGGGGATTGTTGCGTCGAAGCCGACAACGGGCGCGAGCAAAAGCACCACCAGCCGGTGGGGCGTGAAGTCGTCGTCGATCATGGCAGTTATTCTACAGATGATGTCATTTATGCCAGTGGTGTCTGAGGTGGCGGCTCGTCAGACTGTTTCGGGTGACGATCGTGAAGCGTTCCTCTGCCCGCACCCCCGGCCACCTCCATTGGGCCTGGGTGGTCGCTGCCGTCGCCTTCATCGCGCTGTTGGCCGCGGCCGGATTCCGCTCGGTTCCGAGCGTGATGATGGAACCGCTCAACTCCGAATTCGGCTGGTCTCACGGGACCGTCGGGCTCGCGATGTCGATAAACATGACGCTGTTCGGGTTGACCGCCCCCTTCGCCGCGGCCCTCATGGATCGTTACGGTGTCCGGCCGATCCTTGCCGGGGCGCTCAGCTTGATCGCCACCGGAACCGCGCTGAGTGTGTTCATGACCGAGAGCTGGCAGCTCATGCTGCTCTGGGGCGTGCTCGTCGGCATCGGGACCGGATCGATCTCGATGGGTTTCGTCGCGACGGTCGCCACCCGGTGGTTCGTCGAGAAACGCGGACTCGTGACCGGTGTCCTGACTGCGGCCAGCGCCACCGGTCAGCTGATCTTCCTGCCGTTGATCGCGGAGGTGACCACGCGTGCCGGGTGGCGGTGGGCGTCGATCATCGTGGCCGCATCCGCGCTCGCCGTGGTTCCGCTGGTCCTCGTGTTCATGCGTAACCACCCGTCCGACAAGGGTATCGGCCCCTACGGCGCCCCGCTGCAGGAAGCACCACCGGTTCCTGCGGGCGGCAGTTTCCGGAGCGCACTGGACGGGCTGGTGATCGGCGCGCGCACCCGGGTGTTCTGGTTTCTCGCGGGCAGCTTTGCGATCTGCGGCATGACAACCAACGGGCTCATCGGCACCCACTTCATCCCAGCGGCCCACGATCACGGCATGCCCACGACGGTCGCCGCGACCCTGCTCGCGACCATCGGCATCTTCGACGTCGCGGGCACGGTCTTCTCGGGTTGGCTCACCGACCGCGTCGATCCGCGCGTTCTGCTCGGCGTCTACTACGTCGGTCGCGGCATCTCGCTGATGACGTTGCCGGTGTTGCTGTCGCCACATGCCGAACCGAGCACCTGGGTGTTCATCATCTTCTACGGACTCGACTGGGTGGCGACGGTGCCACCGACCATCGCGCTGTGCCGGAGCTACTTCGGCGCGAACACGCCGGTGGTGTTCGGTTGGGTGTTCGCCTCCCATCAACTCGGTGCCGCGGTCGCGGCCTTTGGTGCCGGATATCTGCGCGATGAGCACGGCAGTTATGACGTGGCCTTCTACGTGGCTGCCGGGTTGTGCGTGGTCGCCGCAGCGATGTGTGTGAGCATCCGGAGGCCGGCCTCGGCCGACCCAGCCGAACCGAGACCCGTGGCGCATACTTGATCGCTATGTTCAGCTGCGGTCAGGAGTTGTTGGTTGTGACGGTGCGGATGTGAACACGATCGACCGCAATGAACTGGCGTTGGCGGCGGCGCTGACTGCGGTCGCCGGGTTCGTGGACGCGGTGGCGTTCATCCATCTCGGCGGCTACTTCATCTCGTTCATGAGCGGCAACACCACGCAGATGTCGTCGTCGTTCGTGGAGGGCATGACCTCGACCGCCCTGAGGTGCCTGTCGATCATCGGGCTGTTCGTGGTCGGGGTGATGGCCGGTTCGGTCATTCGACGGATCGCGGTGGGAGAGCGCGGGCGAACGGCGGTGTTGTGTTCGGTGACAACACTTCTCGGGGTGTCGGCGGTGTGTGCCGCCACCTGGTCCGGATTCGTGGCGCTGATGGTGGGCGCTGTGGCGATGGGCACACTCAATTCGGTCTTCGAGAAGTCGGGCGAGGTCTCGGTGGGCCTGACCTACATGACGGGGACCCTGGTGAAGGCGGCGCAGCGGTTGGTGGACGCCGCGTTCGGTGGACCGAGGTGGGTGTGGGCCCGCCATTTCCTGTTGTGGTCGGCGATGGCGGTCGGGGCGCTCGCCGGCGCCGGAGCCTACCGCGAACTCGACATGTCGGCGATGTGGCTGCCGTTTGTGATAGTCGCCTTGCTCACAGTCTGGGCGACGAGGATCACCGCAGGTCAGAAGGTTTGAACTGGGTCGGCCCGGGGTGCGATCCGCGCAGCTGATTTGCTGTCGCCGGTATCTTGTCAGTGGGTGCCTCTAGCATTGCCGGGTACGCCTCTGGCACACGCCCAACAGCCGATCAGTGATGGTTGGCAGACGCCTATTCGAACCCGATAAGGACCACAGTGGTTGATCGACTCATCGTGCGCGGAGCCCGCGAACACAATCTTCGCGGCGTCGACGTGGACCTCCCGCGCGACAGTTTGATCGTCTTCACCGGACTCTCGGGCTCCGGCAAGTCGAGTCTGGCATTCGACACGATCTTCGCCGAGGGCCAGCGCCGCTACGTCGAATCACTCTCCGCGTACGCCAGGCAGTTCCTCGGGCAGATGGACAAGCCCGACGTCGACTTCATCGAGGGATTGTCGCCCGCCGTCTCGATCGATCAGAAGTCGACCAACCGCAACCCGCGGTCGACGGTCGGCACCATCACCGAGGTCTATGACTACCTCCGCCTGCTGTACGCACGCGCGGGCAAGGCGCATTGCCCCGAGTGCGGTTCGGCCATCGAGAAGCAGACCCCGCAGCAGATCGTCGATCAGGTGCTGGCGATGGACGAGGGCATTCGGTTCCAGGTGCTGGCACCGGTGGTCCGGACTCGCAAGGGTGAATTCGTCGACCTGTTCGGCACCCTGCAGACGCAGGGATTCTCGCGCGCACGGATCGACGGTGTGGTCCATCCGCTGGCCGAGCCTCCGAAGCTCAAGAAGCAGGAGAAGCACGACATCGAGGTGGTCGTCGACCGTCTCTCGGTGAAGGCCTCGGCCAAGCAGCGTCTCACCGACTCGGTGGAGACGGCGCTGGGGCTGGCCGACGGTGTGATCGTGCTCGACTTCGTCGATCTCGAAGAAGACGATCCCGATCGCGAGCGCAGGTTCTCCGAGCGGATGGCCTGCCCCAACGGCCACCCCATCGCGATCGACGATCTCGAGCCGCGCTCGTTCTCGTTCAACTCGCCTTACGGCGCCTGCTCCGACTGCGACGGACTCGGTATCCGCAAGGAGGTCGACGAAGAGCTGGTCGTCCCGGATTCAGATCTGACGCTCGCCGAAGGTGCGATCGCGCCGTGGGCCGGCGGCCACAATGCCGACTACTTCCTGCGGCTGCTGTCCGGACTCGGAGACGCGATGGGCTTCGACACCGAGACCCCGTGGAAGAAGCTCCCGGCCAAGGCCCGCAAGGCAATTCTCACCGGTAGCGAACATCAGGTCCACGTGAAGTTCCGCAACCGGTACGGCCGCACGCGCTCGTACTACACCGAGTTCGAAGGCGTGATGTCTTTCCTGCACCGCCGGATGGAACAGACCGAGTCGGAACAGATGAAAGACCGCTACGAGGGGTACATGCGGGATATCCCGTGCCCCACGTGCAAGGGCGCGCGACTGCGTCCCGAGATCCTCGCCGTCACACTCGATCATCAGCGGTTCGGCGAGAAATCGATCGCCGAGGTCTGTGCATTGTCGGTGGCCGAATGCGCCGACTACCTCTCCGACCTCAAGCTCGGCAAGCGCGAGGAGGCCATCGCCGGACAGGTCCTCAAAGAGGTGCAGTCACGTATCCGATTCCTGCTCGACGTGGGCCTGGAATACCTGTCGCTGTCCCGCGCTGCAGGCTCGTTGTCCGGCGGTGAGGCGCAGCGTATCCGCCTGGCCACCCAGATCGGTTCCGGCCTGGCCGGTGTCCTCTACGTCCTCGACGAACCGTCGATCGGACTGCATCAACGCGACAACCGCCGGCTCATCGACACCCTGACCCGGCTGCGCGACCTGGGCAACACACTGATCGTCGTCGAGCACGACGAAGACACGATCAGGTCGGCCGACTGGATCGTCGACATCGGCCCGCACGCCGGTGAGCACGGTGGTCGGGTTGTGCACAGCGGCAGCTACCACGACCTGCTGAAAAACGAGGAATCCCTCACCGGCGCCTACCTGTCAGGGCGTTCGACGCTCGAGGTCCCGGCGATCCGGCGGCCGATCGACCGCAAGCGCCAGCTGACCGTGGTCGGGGCGCGTGAGCACAACCTCAAAGAGATCGACGTCGTGTTTCCGCTGGGCGTTCTCACCGCGGTCACCGGTGTCTCGGGATCGGGCAAGTCGACGCTCGTCAACGACATCCTGGCAACGGTGATGGCGAACAAGCTCAACGGCGCCCGTCAGGTGCCGGGGCGTCACACCCGCATCAACGGGATGGACAACCTGGACAAGCTGGTCCGGGTCGACCAGTCTCCGATCGGCCGTACCCCGCGATCGAACCCGGCCACCTACACCGGGGTGTTCGACAAGATCCGCACCCTGTTCGCCGCGACCACCGAGGCCAAGGTCCGTGGCTACCAGCCGGGACGATTCTCGTTCAACGTCAAGGGCGGCCGCGGCGAGGCCTGCTCGGGTGAGGGAACGATCAAGATCGAGATGAACTTCCTGCCCGACGTCTATGTTCCGTGCGAGGTCTGCCACGGCGCCCGGTACAACCGCGAAACCCTCGAGGTCCATTACAAGGGCAAGACCATCTCTGAGGTGCTCGACATGCCGATCGAGGTGGCGGCAGACTTCTTCGAGCCGATCACGTCGATCCACCGGTATCTCAAGACCCTCAACGAGGTCGGGCTGGGGTATGTCCGTCTCGGACAGCCCGCGACGACACTGTCCGGTGGCGAGGCGCAGCGCGTGAAACTGGCGGCCGAACTCCAGAAACGGTCGACCGGACGGACGGCCTACATTCTCGACGAACCCACCACAGGCCTGCACTTCGAGGACATCCGCAAGCTGATCAAAGTCATCAACGGCCTGGTCGACAAGGGCAACTCGGTCATCGTGATCGAGCACAACCTCGATGTCATCAAGACTGCCGACTGGGTCATCGACATGGGTCCGGAGGGCGGATCGGGCGGCGGCACCGTGGTCGTCGAGGGAACTCCGGAAGACGTGGCCGCCGTGCCACTGAGTCACACCGGCAAGTTCCTGGCCGAGATATTGAAGCCGACCAGCGCCGCGGCGCCGCCAGCTCGTAAAGCGGCCCCACGGAAGGCTGCCGCCAAGCAGACTGGACGTAAGAAGGCGGTCACCACAGGCTGATGGTGGTGTCCGGGAATGACGGGCCGACACCGGCCGACGACAACACCGAGGAGTTCCGATGGTCGACATGAAGCCGCGTAGCCGCACCGTCACCGATGGGATCAGTGCGGCTCCGAGTCGGGGCATGCTGCGTGCCGTCGGGATGGGCGACGAGGATTGGGGCAAGCCGCAGATCGGGATCGGCAGTTCCTGGAACGAGATCACCCCGTGCAATCTCTCGCTCGACCGGCTGGCGCAGGCCAGTAAGGAGGGCGTGCACGCCGGTGGCGGGTATCCGCTGGAGTTCGGCACCATCTCGGTGTCCGACGGCATCTCGATGGGCCACGAGGGCATGCATTTCTCACTGGTGTCGCGGGAGGTGATCGCGGACTCGGTGGAAACGGTGATGCAGGCCGAACGCCTCGACGGCTCGGTCCTGCTGGCCGGTTGTGACAAGTCGCTTCCCGGCATGCTGATGGCCGCCGCCCGTCTCGACCTCGCCTCGGTGTTCCTCTATGCGGGCACGATCGCGCCGGGCTGGGTCAAACTGGCCGATGGCACCGAACGCGACGTCACCCTGATCGACGCATTCGAGGCAGTCGGCGCGTGTCGCGCGGGCAAGATGTCCGAGGACGATCTGGGTCGCATCGAGCGGGCCATCTGTCCCGGGGAAGGCGCCTGCGGCGGGATGTACACCGCCAACACGATGGCATCGATCGCCGAGGCCCTGGGGATGAGCCTGCCGGGATCCGCGGCACCGCCGGCGGCCGATCGCCGACGGGACGCGTTCGCGCACCGGTCGGGGGAGGCCGTGGTCAATCTGTTGCGGCTGGGCATCACCGCCCGCGACATCATCACCAAACCTGCGCTCGAGAACGCGATCACCGTGACGATGGCTCTCGGCGGTTCCACCAACGCGGTGCTGCACCTGCTGGCCATCGCCAGCGAGGCCGAAGTGGATCTGCACCTCGACGACTTCAACCGCATCGGCGACCGCACGCCACACCTCGGCGACCTCAAGCCGTTCGGCCGGTATGTGATGAACGATTTCGACCGTCACGGCGGCATCCCGGTGATCATGAAGGCCTTGCTCGACGCCGATCTGCTCCACGGCGATGCCCTCACCGTCACCGGCAAGACCCTCGCCGAGAATCTCGACGAGATGGAGATCGGCCCGCTGGACGGGAAAGTCATTCGGGCACTGGACAATCCGATCCACAAGACCGGTGGGATCACCATCCTGCACGGCTCGTTGGCGCCAGAAGGTGCGGTGGTGAAGTCCGCCGGCTTCGACGCCGACACCTTTGAGGGCCCGGCCCGGGTATTCGAACGGGAGCAAGGAGCGTTGGCCGCCCTGGCCGACGGCGTGATCGAGAAGGGCGATGTGGTCGTCATCCGGTACGAGGGTCCCAAAGGCGGCCCCGGTATGCGGGAGATGCTGGCCATCACCGGCGCGATCAAAGGCGCAGGCCTGGGCAAGGACGTGTTGTTGCTCACCGACGGCCGGTTCTCCGGCGGAACCACCGGTCTGTGCATCGGCCACATCGCACCGGAAGCCTCCGACGGAGGACCGGTCGCGTTCATCCGCGACGGTGACCGCATCCGGGTCGACATCGCCGCCCGTACCCTCGACCTCCTCGTCGACGACGAGGAACTCGAGTCACGCAAACAGGACTGGCAGCCCCTCGACCACAAATATCAGCGGGGTGTGCTCTCCAAGTACGCGAAGCTGGTGCGCTCGGCCTCGGTAGGCGCCGTCACTCACTGACCCACCCCGGCACCCCGAAGATGTGCCCTTTTGGCGAACAAAAGCCCAGGTGAGCGCCGCCAAAAGGCCACATCATCGGGCTTAGTCGGCGACGGGACCGGTCTGTTTTTCGCCGGGCCCCTGGCCGGGCTCGTCGGGATGGGCACTGGCCTCACGGAACGCGAGTTGCAGGCTCTTGAGTCCGTCCCTCAGCGCGGAGGCGTGGATGCCCAGGTCGGCGACCGAGGACTGGATGAGGCCGGCGAGGGCGGTGATCAGCTTGCGGGCCTCATCGAGGTCGAGGTGGGGGCTCGCCGACGGATCTTGCTCGGACAGACCGAGCTTTTCGGCCGCGGCACTCATCAACATGACCGCAGCTCGGGTGATCACCTCGATGGCCGGGATTTCGGCCAGGTCGCGCACTTCGGGCTCGGAATTCAGGTTTTCCGTCATGGCTGTTAGACTTTCACCTACGACCGCCCTGGCTTACGCCGGGGTTGCAAGTGGAGTTCACACTCCCACCGCTCGACGTCGACGCCTTCGCAAGAAGCATCGCACGGTTGAACGGTCCGGTTTTGTCGTCGGAGAGCCCGCTGTGCGGAATATCTCCGGTGGCCTCTGCGTTGGAGGCTGTGATCGCTGGGATGCGATAGGTGACATGAACCGGTCGGTGTGGGCCCCGTCGATGAGCATCATCGATCCGGGGCCTTTTCGCTGAGGATCTGATTCACCAGTTGCTACCGCGGTCCAACCTGACTGAAAACGTCTGCCACGAGGAACCACCTCCGTTCGCGGACATAAATGAGGAGGCCCCATCAGCACTGAGACTCGTATCAATGAGCGCATCCGAGTACCCGAGGTCCGGCTTGTCGGCCCCAACTCGGAGCAGGTAGGCATCGTCCGCGTGGAGGATGCCCTGCGCTTGGCCATCGAGGCCGATCTCGATCTGGTCGAGGTTGCCCCGAATGCGCGTCCGCCGGTCTGCAAGATCATGGACTACGGCAAGTTCAAATACGAGGCGGCACAGAAGCAGCGCGAATCGCGTCGCAACCAGCAGATGACCGTCATCAAGGAGCAGAAGCTCCGCCCCAAGATCGACGACCACGATTACGAGACCAAAAAGGGTCACGTCATCCGCTTCCTCGAAGCCGGGTCGAAGGTCAAGGTGACGATCATGTTCCGTGGACGCGAGCAGTCGCGACCCGAACTTGGTTACCGACTGCTACAGCGTTTGGGCTCCGATGTAGGCGAGTACGGGTTCGTAGAGACCTCCGCCAAGCAGGATGGCCGCAACATGACGATGGTTCTGGCACCGCACAAGGGCGCCAAGACCAAAGCGCAAGCACAAGCTCAAGCACAGAAGTCGCATCCCCAGCCGGATGCACCCAGCAAGCCTGCGGCAGATTCGGGACCGGCTCCGGCCGCCAACCCCGAAGCCTGACCGGCTCCAGAGGCTTTCAGAAGAGAAAGGCATTCCCATGCCCAAGACCAAAACCCACAAGGGAACCGCGAAGCGTTTCAAGGTGACCGGTAGCGGCAAGATCGTCCGTCAGCGTGCGGGCCGTCGCCACCTGATGGAGCACAAGCCCACCAAGCAGACCCGTCGTCTCGATGGCACCGTCGTCGTCTCCGACAACGATGCTCCCCGCATCAAGCGCCTGCTGAAGATCTGACGCTCCCCACCAGACCACCCGCTGCCGGTTCCCGGCCGCCACATACTAAGAGGTAAATCAACAATGGCACGCGTAAAAAGGGCGGTAAACGCCCAGAAGAAGCGTCGTTCGACCCTGGAGGCTTCCAAGGGCTACCGCGGACAGCGTTCGCGTCTCTACCGCAAGGCCAAAGAGCAGCAGCTGCACTCGCTGACCTACGCCTACCGTGACCGTCGTGCCCGCAAGGGTGAGTTCCGCAAGCTGTGGATCGCGCGTATCAACGCTGCGGCGCGGGCCAATGACATCACCTACAACCGCTTCATCCAGGGTCTGAAGATCGCTGGTGTCGAGGTCGACCGCAAGATCCTCGCCGAGATCGCCGTCAGCGATCCCGAGGCCTTCACCGGTCTGGTCGCGGTTGCCAAGAAGGCACTGCCGGCTGACGTCAACGCCCCCGCAGCCTGATCGGCACTGACATAAACATCCCCGCGCCGGACGTTCTCACCGAACGTTCGGCGCGGGTTGTTTCATATGCAAAGCTGCACCGGTCCGCGGCGCGACGTAAGGCCGGGAGTTTCCTGGCCGAGGGCTTCAACGCGGTCGACGCAGCGGTCTCGACGCGGTGCGCGCAGACCCTGCTCGCCACCGACGATGCACTCGACCGGTACGCCGACCTGGTGCAGACCGCCGCGGCCGGTGGTGTCGAGGTCCTTCGCATCTCGGCAGGGGCCGCCGACAAGCTGGCCGAGACCATCACCAGCACCGGTTTGTTCGTGGTCTGCGACCTGGTCGACGTGCCGCTGTCCGAGATTCTGAGCAATACGCCGCGACTCCTCGCGGTGCCCGTGGAGATGACGGATCCGGGAAACGCCGGCACCCTCATCCGGACCGCGGATGCGATGGGCGCCGATGGCGTGATCCTGGCCGGCGACAGCGTCGATCCCCACAACGGGAAATGCGTCCGTTCGACCGCGGGCAGCGTGTTCCACGTACCCCTGGCCCGGGAGCGGAGCATCTCGGACGTCCTTGCTGCGCTTCGTGGCGCCGGTGTTGCCATCTGCGCCACCGCGGGTGATGCCGAGCTGAGCCTTCCCGAGGCGGGTGAGGTACTCGCCGGTCCCACCGCGTGGCTGTTCGGCAACGAGGCGCACGGATTGCCCGACGCGATCCTGGCGCAGGCCGATCACCGGATCTCCATTCCGATCCCGGGCCGTGCGGAGAGCCTGAACCTGGCCGCGGCAGCTGCGATCTGCCTGTATGCCAGCGCCGATGCCACTCGAGCGGTCGACTACCCTCTCAGTTGAGCCGGCCGGTTCCATCGACCGTGCCTCGCTCGAACAGGCATACATTCAAAAGTTTCACACGCAAGGGAGTCAACACAGCCGTGGCCGACGTCGACAGCCAGACATTGGCGACCGCAGTGGACGCTGCTGTCGCAGCATTTTCCGACGCGGTTGATCTGCCCGCCCTGGCAGCAGCCAAGACCGAGCATCTCGGCGACAAGTCGCCGATCGCTTTGGCACGCCGCGAACTCGGTGCGCTGCCGAAAGAGCAGAAGGCCGAGGCCGGCAAGCTGGTCAACGTTGCTCGTGGACAGGCGCAGAAGGCGTACGACGAGCGTCTGGCCGTTCTGACCGCCGAGCGCGACGCCGCGGTTCTGGTGGCCGAGGCCATTGACGTGACGCTGCCGACCGCCCGGCGGACCCAGGGCGCCCGCCACCCGATCACGGTGATCGGCGACCAGGTCGCCGACGTGTTCGTCGGTATGGGCTGGGAGATCGCCGAGGGTCCCGAGGTCGAGACCGAGCACTTCAACTTCGACGCGCTGAACTTCCTGCCGGATCACCCCGCGCGGTCGATGCAAGACACCTTCTACATCGCCCCGCCGGAATCGCGGCAGGTGCTCCGGACCCACACCTCGCCGGTCCAGGTGCGCGCCATGCTGTCTCGGGAGCTGCCGATCTACGTCGCCTGCCCGGGCCGGACGTTCCGCACCGACGAACTGGACGCCACCCACACTCCCGTGTTCCACCAGGTCGAAGGGCTCGCCGTGGACAAGGGGCTGACGATGGCGCACCTGCGGGGCACACTCGATCACTTCGCCAAGGCGTTGTTCGGCCCGGAGACGGTCACGCGGATGCGCCCGAGCTACTTCCCGTTCACCGAACCGTCCGCCGAGGTCGACGTCTGGTTCGCGGGCAAGAAGGGTGGCGCGGGCTGGGTCGAATGGGGCGGCTGCGGCATGGTCCATCCGAATGTGCTGCGCGCCAGTGGAATCGATCCGGACGTCTACTCGGGATTCGCGTTCGGCATGGGATTGGAACGCACCCTGCAGTTCCGCAACGATCTGCCCGACATGCGCGACATGGTCGAGGGCGACATCCGTTTCACGGTGCCTTTCGGTCCCGGCGCCTGAGTACGCAGAACAAACGAAAGAGCTGAGTTTCCAGTGCAATTAGCGCAGTCGTGGCTGACAGAGATCCTGCAACAGGGCACTCCCGGGTGGAGCAAGTCGTCCGCCGAGGTCGATGAGGCCTTTGTTCGCGTCGGGTTCGAGATCGAAGACATCACTCCGTTGCCGGAGGTCACCGGGCCGTTGGTGATCGGCCGGGTCACCAAGATCGAGGAGCTCACCGAGTTCAAGAAGCCGATCCGCTTCTGCCAGGTCGATGTGGGTGAGGACAAGGACCGCGACATTGTCTGCGGCGCAAGGAACTTCGCCGAAGGTGATCTGATTGTGGCGGCGCTGCCCGGTAGTGTCCTGCCCGGTGATTTCGCGATCGCCACCCGCAAGACCTACGGCAAGACGTCCGATGGCATGATCTGCTCGGTCACCGAGCTGGGTATCGGCAACGATCACAGCGGCATCCTGGTCCTGCCGCCGCAGATCGCGGCACCGGGCACCGATGCACGCGGAGTGCTCGGTCTCGACGACACGATCATCGACGTCAACGTCACCCCGGATCGCGGCTATGCGTTCTCGGCACGTGGGCTGTCCCGCGAACTCGCGTGCAGTTTCGACCTGCCGTTCGCGGATCCGGCAACGGCACCGACGCTGCGGACCAGCGCTGGTGACTCGGGTCCGGCCGTGCACCTCGACCCGGAGTCCGGCGCCACCCGCTATTGCGCGCTGGTGGTTCGCGGCATCGATCCGTCGGCACCGAGTCCGTGGTGGATGGTCAAGCGGCTGATGATGTCCGGTGTGCGGCCGATCTCGGCAGCGGTCGACATCACGAACTACGTCATGCTCGAATTGGGTCAGCCCCTGCATGCCTTCGATGCGACCAAGCTTTCCGGTGACATCCGGGTCCGGCGCGCGACCGCGGGGGAGAAGCTGACCACGCTCGACGACGTGGTGCGCGACCTCGATCCGGAAGATGTTGTCATCACCGACGACACCGGTCCGATCGCCCTGGCGGGAGTGATGGGTGGCGCTGCCACCGAGATCAACATCGCGAGCACCGATGTGTTGCTGGAATCGGCGACGTTCAACCCGGTCTCGGTGTTCCGCACCGCCAAGCGTCATCGCCTCACCAGTGAGGCCAGCAAGCGCTTCGAGCGAGTTGTCGACCCAGAGGTCACCCACATCGCGCTCCTGCGTGCTGCGTCCCTGCTGGCGGAGATCTGCGGTGGCACGGTCGATTCGACGTACACCGATGCCGGCGCGGTGGCGCCTGCGGTGACAGTGCTCATGGCGGAGCGAGCGCCGTCGGCAACAGCTGGAATCGACTATCCGGTCGGCACGGCGCGGCAGCGCCTCGTCCAGGTGGGATGCACGGTGGAGGCAGCTGGCGACATACTCACCGTCACCCCGCCCAGCTGGCGGCCCGATCTGCGGCTGAGCGCAGACCTCGTCGAAGAGGTGTTGCGTCTCGAGGGCTACGAGAACATCCCGACCCAACTGCCGACCGCCCCTGGCGGCCGTGGTCTGACGCCGCGCCAGCTCCGTCGCCGCAGCGTCGGACGCAGCCTTGCGTTGTCGGGTTACGCCGAGGTCCTGCCGTATCCGTTCATGCCGGCCGGTGTGTTCGATCTGTGGGATCTGCCCGCCGATGACCCGCGTCGGGCCACGGTGACGGTGCTCAATCCGCTCGAAGCCGATCGCCCCGAGCTGAACACCACGCTGCTGCCGGGCCTGCTCGAGATGGTCGGGCGCAATCTTGCTCGCGGCCAACGGGATCTGTCGATGTACACCATCGGCCAGGTGGTCTTGGGCGGTCAGAATGTACGCCCGATCGATGCGCTGCCGGTGGACCGGCGGCCCAGCGCGGAGCAGATCGCGGAGTTGGTCGAATCGCTTCCGGCGCAGCCGCTGCACGTTGCCGCTGTGTTGACGGGTCTGCGGGAACCCGCGGGGCCGTGGGGTAAGGGACGTGTTGCCGACACCACCGACGTGTTCGACGCCGCCTCGATCATCGGTCAGGCCGCGGGCGTCGAACTGACGCTGCGTTCGGCCGTACAGGTGCCGTGGCACCCCGGTCGTTGTGGCGAGATCGTCGCCGACGGCGTCGTGGTCGGGTGGGCCGGCGAATTGCATCCGGCAGTGCTGGAGCGTTTGCACCTGCCGCCGCGCGCGCTGGCCCTGGAGATCGACCTCGACGCGATTCCGGTGAGCAATGCGCTTGTCTCGCCACGGATCTCGCCGTATCCGCCGGTTCTGCAGGACCTCGCGGTGGTCGTTGATGCCGACGTGGCCGCCGAAGACGTCCGCGCCGCACTCGAGGCCGGCGCCGGTGAACTCCTCGAGAGCATCGCCGTGTTCGACGTCTTCACCGGCGAGCAGGTGGGCGAGGGCAAGAAGTCCCTCACCTTCTCGCTCCGCTTCCGGGCCGCCGACCGCACCCTCACCGAAGACGAGGCAACGGCCGCCCGCGACGCAGCGCTGGCAGCGGCGACGTCGGCGGTGGGCGCGCAGATGCGAAGCTGAGCCGCGCGCCCGGCGACGTCAGAGCGTCACCAAACCACGAGGCAGGGGCAATGGCAGGCTGGTGTACGTCGCGATCCCTGGTTCGGCGGCGACCACCTGCGGGATCGCATTGAGGGTCGGCATCGCCGTCGCGACCATTCCCAGCACCATGAAGTCGTTCAGGGTTTGGCCCTTGAAATCCTTCGGCGGCAAGACGTCGATGGCGGTACGGATACTCGGGCGGCCGTCGATCTCGACGAGATATGTGGGGCCGTCGATAGACCATTCCGGCTTGAGGGATTGTCCCTTGCGCCAGCGGAAGCGGAGTTCGACGATGCTTCGTCCGGCGACCTTCCCGTGCCAGCTGGCGGCGATCCCGGCAACACAGCCGGCGGAGATGCTCCACGAACCGAGGTCGATGTCCTGTGTCGTCTCGGCGTACTCCGCCTCGCAGACCACCTCATCGAACTCGACACCGAGGGCGTCCCCGAACAGGCGGACCGCGTCTTCGAAGATCGCGGTGCCCGCCCGTGTCAATTCGAACAGTTCGGGGTCATCGATCGGGCGACCGAAGCCGACCGGAATCTCGGTTGCGGGCGAGTCGTAGCCGCTGATGTCGGCGGTCTCGGTGACGGTGATCTTGTCGATCTGATCGCATCCGCTGGTCGACGCAATCGCGATGAAGTCGGCGAATCCGGGGTTGATGCCCGAACCGAAGACCGTGGCGCTGCCCTTTTCGCATGCCTCGATGATTCGGGCCCGACCGTCGCCGAGGGAATGTCCGGTGATGAATGACGCTGTCGTGACGATGTTCACGCCCGCCTCGAGAATCCGGACCATCTCATCGACGTTCACCCACATGGGGTTGTAGATGACGCAGTCCGGTTTCAGCGAGAGCAATTCGTCGATGTCGTCGGTCGCCGTGACCCCGGCAGGTGCGAGCCCGCACAGGGTTCCGGTGTCCTGGCCGACTTTCTCCGCCGCATAGGCGTAGCAACCGACGAGTTCGAAGTCGGGGTGCTTCACCACCGCTTCGACCGACTGCTTGCCGACATTGCCGGTTGTCCACTGCACCACGCGATATGTCATCGGAGTCTCTCCCACTGTCCTGGTCGTCGTTGACCCGGACGGGCTCCCGACGAGATCTCAGTTACCGCCGACCCGGGCGGGTCGGGTTACGGTAGTCCTTACGGTACTGCCGTCAGTAACTGGTCGAACCGAGTTTGCCCAAATCCGGGAATTTGATACCGGTGCGGGAGATCGTCTCAGCGGCAGGGGTGGTCGACGTCGGCGGTCGTGGCGACCGGGCCCGCCGCGACCGCCGACGTCGGCGCGGATCATCTCGTGGCGG
>NZ_DATCVM010000017.1:0-23692 GCF_036566845.1 Williamsia sp. | reverse complement strand
CGCACCCGCCAGACCGCAGGCCGGACTGATGACGATCTGTTCCGCCAGTACCTTGCGGGACAACCCGATTCGATCGGTGAGCTCCGCACAGTGGGCGGCCACCTGTTCGGCAGCGAGTTCTTTGTCGGGTGCGGTGGTCGGTACGGCGCCCAGGACCACTTCCCGGCCCTCGTCGAGCAATTGCCCGATCCCGTCGAGGTCAGACGTCCGGATCTGGGCCAGATCGACACCGACCGCAGTAAATCGACTCCGCGCCAGCAGGTCCCACTGCACCTGCGATGAGCAGTCGTGCAGGATCACCGGACGACCGACCACCGACATGAAATTGTCGTAGTGTTCGGCGACCACTTGCACCGGGATCGGATTGATGATGTTGAACCGTGTCAGCGGCTCGATCGATCCTTCGATCACCCTGCCGATAAGCGGCTCGTCCACCTGGACGACAACCTTTGACCCGGTCCGTTTCTGGACGTCGTAGGCATGCACCCGCAAGCCTTCCGCCATCGATTCGACCAGGTCGGACCAAGCCCCCTCATCGCGGAGAATCTTGTGGCCGCCGCCCAGTTCGACTGATGCGGCCAGGGTGAACGGGCCGCACGCCTGCACTTTGACGGTGCGGTCGGTCCCGACCAGACCGGCGCGCTCCCAGGCTTCCTCGAAGGCGTCGAGATCGGCGGCGAGGAAGTCCTTGGCCCGCCGGCTCAGACCGGACGGTCGTCCCGAGAGCCGGTAACCCGACGGCGCGACGTCCATCGGCATGTCCACCAGCAGCACCGCCGCCCGGCCGACCATGTCGGCACCCAGCCCACGGGCGGGCAACTCCGGGAGGAATGCGAATTCTGTTTCACCGACACTGATCTCGGCGGCAACCCGCGGGTCTGTGCCCGGCATCGAGCCGACCCCCGTGCCTGATCCGACCGGCAGAACGCTCACGCGCCGGAACTGCTCACCAGATCGCCGGGAACCGAGCCGGTCACCAGGATGCGTCCGCTGCCGACCACCAGATCGCCGTTGGCCGCGTCGGGCAGATACACAACCGCGGCCTGACCACGGGCGACACCAGTCAGTGGTGCCCGCAGCCGGATCCGGATACCCGGGCCTTCGATTCCGTCGACGCCGTCGTCGATCGCCTCGACCATGGCCGGGGCCAGGCCGCCATGCGCCCGCACCTGGACCATCGCCTCAAAGGGCTCGGTCGGCGTCGTTCCGGACGTCCAGATCGCCCGGTGGGCGGTGATGCTCCACACCTGGAGATGCTCGGAGGAGCCGACGGTGACCGTGCCCGAATCCGGGTCGATCTCGGTGACGTAGCGAGGCTTGCCGTCGGTGGCCGGGGCCTCGATCCCGAGGCCCTTTCGCTGACCGATCGTGAATCCGTGGACACCGTCGTGGTCGGCGAGTTCGGCACCGGAATCGGCGTCGACGACCTTGCCCGGCCGCACCCCGATCGTGGCGCCCAGGAAGGCCCGCGTATCACCGGTGGGGATGAAGCAGATATCGTGCGAGTCCGGCTTGTCGGCCACGGACAGCTCTTTCGCGGCGGCCTCGGCGCGGATCTGGTCCTTCGGGGTGTCACCGACCGGGAACATCGCCCGCGACAACTGATCTGCGGTCAGCACGGCCAACACGTACGACTGGTCCTTGTCGTCGTCGACGGCCCGGCGCAGCTCACCGTTCTCGAGCCGGGCGTAGTGGCCGGTGGCCACCGCATCGAAGCCCAGCGCGATCGCACGCTCGGCCAGCGCGGAGAACTTGATCTTCTCGTTGCAGGTCAAGCAGGGGTTGGGTGTCTGGCCCGCGGCGTAGGCGGCCACGAACTCGTCGATGACGTCGTCCTTGAAGCGGTCGGCGAAGTCCCACACGTAGAACGGGATCCCGAGGACGTCCGCAGCGCGACGCGCGTCGGCGGCGTCCTCGCGTGAGCAGCAACCACGCGAACCCGTACGCAGCGCACCGGGGGCGGTCGACAGCGCCAGATGCACCCCGACGACCTCGTGGCCGGCCTCGACGGCACGGGCCGCGGCCACGGCCGAGTCGACACCGCCGCTCATGGCAGCAAGTACCCGCATCAGCGCTCACCCGCCATCGCAGTGGCCATACCGGCCGTCCGGGCGCGGGCGACAACCTCACCGATCACCGCACCCACCGCCTCGATCTCGTCGGCGGTGGTGGTCGGTGCGAGCGAAAAGCGCAGGGAACTACGGGCATCGGCGGTCGACACACCCATCGCCGTCAGCACGTGACTCGCACGTGCCACGCCGGCGGTGCACGCCGAGCCCGTGGAACATTCAATACCGTTGGCGTCGAGCAACATCAGCAGCGAATCACCTTCACAGCCAGGGAAAGAGACATGTGCGTTTCCGGGAAGTCGGTTCGGTCCGATCGGTCCGTTGATGACACATCCGACGCTCGATGTGGTGAGCACCTCGAACAGACGGTCGCGCAGCGCAGTGACCGCGGGGATCGTGGTGGCGAGCTCGCGCACCGAAACATCCAGCGCCACAGCCATACCCACTGCGGCGGGGACATCGGGGGTGCCCGACCGGACGTCACGCTCATGCCCGCCGCCGTGCAGCAGCGGCACACAGTCGACGTCGCGGCGCAGCAGCAACGCACCGATTCCGTGCGGACCACCGAACTTGTGGCCGGTGATACTCATCGCCGACAGGCCGCTCGCACCGAAGTCGATCGGCAGATGTCCGGCTGCCTGGATCGCGTCAGAATGCATCGGCACCGCGAACTCGCGGCAGACGGCGGCCAGCTCCGCGATGGGCTCGATGGCGCCGATCTCGTTGTTGGCCCACATCACACTGACCAGGGCAGTCTCGTCCGCGTGCGCCGACAGCTCGGCGCGCAGGACCTCGGGATCGACGAGTCCATCGGCATCGACCGGCAGCCAGGTGACCTCGGCGCCTGCGGAATCGGCGAGCCACAGCACCGGATCGAGGATGGCGTGGTGTTCGATCGCAGAGGCGACGATCCGCTTGCGCGGGGTCTCCGGATGCTTGTTGCGCGCCCAGAACATGCCTTTGATCGCGAGGTTGTCGCTCTCGGTGCCGCCACCGGTGAAGATCACCTCAGAGGGCCGCGCGCCCAGCGAGGCCGCGATCGATTCCCGCGATTCCTCCAGGCGGCGACGGGCCCGCCGGCCCGATCCGTGCAGCGACGATGCGTTGCCCGCGATACCCAAGAGCTCATTCATCGCCACGACGGCGGCGGGGACCATCGAGGTCGACGCGGCGTGGTCGAGGTAAATAGGCGTGCGATCAGCGGAGAACATAACCAACCAAGGATAACCGCATCACCACCCTCGGTAATTCCCCCGTCGCAGCAACGGCTGTTCAGGCGGCCAGCGCCACACTCGCGGTGCCGCATTGATCGACCAGGTTCGGCACACCGAACACGATCCGCTCGCACCGGTCGGCGAGTTCGCGACGATCTCCGCTGGAAAACTGCAGCTCACGGAGCTGCACCCGTACGGTCAATCCCTTGGCCAGCATCACCCGCCGCAGGGTGTCCACGATGCTGTCGGCGCCGATGAAGCAGGGTTCGGTGCTGATTTCGCCAGTTGATGTGTGGAAACTCACCACCATGGGCCGCACCGGCACCTGCGCATCGATGGCGGCCTGGAAGAACGCCGGCCGGAACCGGCCCCCTCCCCGACCACACCAGGTGGTTCCTTCGGGGAACACCCCCACGCTGTCACCGGCGACGAGATCGGCCCGGACGGCGTCGACCGCGGCGGGCAACCCCCGCAGGGACTCGCGCCGTAGGCCGATGACGCCGACGCTCCTGGTGACCAGCCCGATCACGGGCCAGCCGATCACCTCGGATTTCGCGACGAAGTGAGCCGGACTGACCGCGGCCACCGCGAGGATGTCGAGAAACGAGATGTGATTGGCGACGATCAGACCGCCCGCCCCGCTTCCGTCGGTCCGGCGATCGATGTCCAGTCTCAGTCCGAGCGCGGCGAGCAGGCGCCGGGCCGCGAACCGCAGATACGCGGTCCGAACGCGTCTGGGCGCCACCGTCACGACCGCACCGACCGCCAGTACCCAGCCGATGGTGAGGGGCAGCGCGACCATCCGCCGGACCAGCCGGATCCGTCCCGCGCGCTGCTTCCCCGCGCGCACGCAACTGTCGTCACAGCCACTGTGCGGGAACCAGCCGTGCCGGACCGGTTCGACCGCGCCGGCCGAGGTCATCGCCCTTCCCCGGACGTCACCTGTCGCAGTCGGTCCAGATATCTGCGATTGGCGCGCTGACCGTCGAGCACGGTGACGAAGTCGGCGACACCGAAGTCCGGATCGTGCGCGGGCTCCCCGCAGATGAACGCTCCCATCCGCAAGTACCCGCTCAGCAGCGGCGGCAACTGCAGGCGTTGCGGCGGGTCGATGTCATCGAGCCCCTTGCCGTCGAGTTCCACCCGGCGATGGGGGAACACCTGCCACGGTCCGGTGTGCCGGTCTCTCGCGAAGTCGCGGATCCCGCGGGCCTGGGCGCCCGGCCGGTCTCGCTCGGGGTCGGTGCAGATGGGTACCGAGGTGGCGCCCATGAGGTAGTTGTATCCGTTGCGTTCGAGATAGACCAGGATCCCCGACCACATCAGCGCCAGTACCGCGCCGGACCGGTGTTCCGAGTCCACGCAGGCCCGTCCCATCTCGACGGTCTGCGGCGCGATCACGTCGAGTTCGGTGATGTCGAATTCGGTTGTCAGATAAGGTCCGCCGACCGCGATCGCCCCCGGCGGCGGCAACAAACGGTAGCTGCCGACGACCTCTCCGCTGTGGTTGTGCCGGACCACCAGGTGATCGCAGTATTCGTCGAAACGATCGGTGTCGCAGTGGTCGGCCCGGGACGATTCGGGCGCGGTGAATCCGGGTTCGTCGGCGAAGACGCGATAGCGCAGCCGCCCGATGGTGTCGATGTCGCCTCGGTCGTTGCTCAGATACAGGCTGTAGGTGGGGCCGGAAACGAGTGCGGTGTCGCGCGATGCGGCATGTGTCCTCATGGGCATAGGTGTACGGACCGCACCCAATCGGGCGGCAGCGAACACGTTAGGTGTCGGTGCAAAGTGGGTGAACAGCAAACGACCCCCCACCCGTGAGGGGTGGAGGGCCGATCTGCTGTGCGAAGCGGTGGAGCTAGGCGCTCACTTACGAGCCTTGATGGCCTCGGTCAGCTGCGGGGCGACATTGAACAGGTCGCCGACGATGCCGAAGTCGGCGATCTCGAAGATGGGTGCCTCTTCGTCCTTGTTGACAGCGACGATGGTCTTCGAGGTCTGCATGCCGGCACGGTGCTGGATGGCACCGGAAATGCCCAGTGCCACGTAGAGCTGGGGCGACACGGTCTTGCCGGTCTGACCGACCTGGAACTGTCCTGGGTAGTAGCCGGAGTCGACGGCCGCACGCGAGGCGCCGACAGCGGCACCCAGCGAATCGGCGAGTTCTTCGACGACGGAGAACTTCTCGGCACTGCCGACGCCACGGCCACCGGAGACCACGATGCTGGCCTCGGTCAGCTCGGGACGATCGCCACCGACGTTGGGCTCGATCTTGGTGATCTTGACGGCGTTGTCGGGCAGCTCGGGCACCTCGATGTCGACCCGCTCACCGGCGCCGGCTGCCGGGGCAGCCTCCACGCCACCGGGGCGGACGGAGAACACGGGGACGTCGCCGCCGGCCTGGGCCTCGACGGTGAACGCGCCACCGAAGATCGAGTGGACGCCGATGCCGCCCTCTTTCACGTCGACGACATCGGCGAGCACGCCCGAACCGAGCCGTGCTGCCAGGCGTCCGGCGATCTCCTTGCCGTCGACCGTGGCGGCCACGATGATGCCGGCCGGAGCGGCCTGCTCGACGAGGGTGCCCAGGATGTCGACCTTGGGGGTGACCAGGTAGCCGTCGACCGCGTCGGATTCTGCGACGTAGATCTTCTCGGCACCGGCTTCTTTGAGGCCGTCGATGATGCCGTCGGCGGTGCCGGGCTTGCCGGCGACAACCACTGACGGGCTGCCCAGTGCGCGGGCAGCGGTGATGAGCTCAGAGGTGACCTTCTTCAGGGCACCTTCGGCGTCCAGCTCAGCGAGGACAAGTACTTCAGCCATGGCTATTTACTCCTTGGATGGTGGTCGATGTGGTGGGGGTGGGCGGCGAGATCAGATGATCTTCTGGCCGACCAGGTACTCGGCGACCTTCGTGCCGCCGTCACCCTCATCGACGACCTTTTCGCCGGCGGTCTTCGCAGGCTTCGGGGTCGAGGTGGTGACCGTCGAACCGGCGTTGGCCAGGCCGACTTCTTCGGGTTCCACGCCGATGTCTGCGAGCGAGAGAACCTGAACCTCTTTCTTCTTCGCTGCCATGATGCCCTTGAAGGACGGGAAGCGGGGTTCGTTGATCTTCTCGCCGACGCTGACGATCGCCGGAAGTGACGACTCCAGGTGGAAGATGCCGTCGTCGGTCTCGCGCTCACCGGTCAGCTTGTCGCCGTCGACGGTCAGCTTGCGCAGGTGGGTCAGGTGCGGCAGTTCGAGGTACTCGGCGATGATCGCGGGCACAGCGCCGACGCGGCCGTCGGTGGCCTCGTTGCCGGCGATGACCAGCTCGACGCCTTCGACGGTGCCGAGCGCGCGAGCGAGAACCCACGAGGTCTGGATGGCATCGCTGCCGTGCATCGCATCATCGAGGATGTGGATCGCCTTGTCGGCGCCCATCGACAGAGCCTTACGGATCGCGTCGGTGGTCCGGGCGGGGCCTGCGGCCAGCACGGTTACTTCGCCGCCGGCTGCTTCCTTGATCTGCAGGGCCTCTTCAACGGCCTTCTCGTTGATCTCGTCGAGTACGGCGTCGGCGGCCTCGCGGTCGAGGGTGTAGTCACCGTCGCTGAGCTTGCGCTCGGAGTAGGTGTCAGGGACCTGCTTGATCAGTACGACAATATTCGTCATGGGTCTACGTCGACCTCCTGCGTAGGGTTCTGGACAACTTACCCGTCGGTAAGTACTCCTGGTTCTGTACCACCTTAGCGCGCACTAAGCCCAGGTCTACCACCCGATTCTCGTCACAATGACCTCCGTCACATTCCGGTAGAGGAGAACTCTCCGCGGCGAAGATCTGAACTCCGATTCCAAGTCGCTCTTCAGCTCCGACTCCGCGACCACTAGGCTCCCCTAAATGGCCAACCGCACACGTGGATCACAGGACACCATCACCCAACCTGACATGGGTGATTCCGTGCCGCCCACGCTGGCCCTGACCGGCGAACGAACCGTTCCCGGCATCGCCGAGGAGAACTACTGGTTCCGCCGCCACGAGGTGGCCTACGAGTACGTCCTGGAGCGCTGCAGCGGCAAAGATGTACTCGAGGCCGGATCCGGCGAGGGCTACGGAGCTGATCTCATCTCGACGGTGGCCACCGCAGTGACCTGTGTCGACTACGACCTGTCCGCCGTCGAACACACCCTCGCGCGCTATCCCCGGCTGACCATTCATCAGGCCAACCTGATCGACCTGCCACTCGCCGACGAATCAGTCGACATGGTGGTGAACTTTCAGGTCATCGAACATCTGTGGGATCAGCCCGCCTTCATCGCCGAATGCCTACGCGTACTGCGCAGCGGGGGTGAACTGCTCATCTCGACACCCAACCGGATCACGTTCTCGCCCGGTCGCGACACCCCGCTCAATCCGTTCCATACCCGGGAACTCAATCCCGCCGAGCTGCGTGAGCTGCTCGAGGATGCCGGCTTCACGGTCACCGAAGCGCTCGGGGTCTTTCACGGCGCCGGGATGCAAGCCCTCGACAAGAAGTGGGGCGGGTCGTTCATCGACGCCCAGATCGAGCGCGCGCTGTCCGGGCAGCCGTGGCCGGCGGAACTGACCGACGACGTCGCCGGAGTCCGGACTGCCGACTTTCTCATCACCGGCAACGATCTCGACGCGAGCCTCGACCTGTTGTTCGCAGCGGTGAAGCCTTGACCCGTAATACCCTGAGCGCCAACGCGACTCCGGCACCGGGCATGTTCAGCCTGGTGCTGCATTCACATCTGCCCTGGCTGGCGAATCACGGCCGCTGGCCGGTCGGCGAGGAATGGCTGTATCAATCCTGGGCCGCGTCCTATCAGCCCGTGTTCGCGGCGCTGCGCCGATTGGCCGCCGACGGCTTCACCGACCAGCTGACACTGGGCATCACACCGGTTCTGGCCGCACAGCTAGACGATCCGCACTGCCTGACGTCGATGTACGAGTGGCTCGCCGATTGGCAACTCCGCGGCGCCGAGGCTGCCATCAGCCGCACCGACACCGGCAGCGCAGCCCGCCCGACGTCGTCGATCAACGAACTCGGAACCCGCGAATATCGCAGTGCTGCAGCCGCATTGAGCGACTTCGAAACCCATTGGCGCCATGGCGGATCGGCCTTGATCCGGTCGATGGTCGACGCGGGCACCATCGAGTTGCTGGGCGGACCACTCGCCCACCCGTTCGCGCCCCTCCTCGATCCCCGCCTGCGCGACTTCTCGCTCCGCGAAGGCCTGTACGACGCCGAGCAGCGGTTCAGCACTCGCCCGCAGGGGATCTGGGCGCCGGAATGCGCGTATGCCCCGGGGATGGAATCGGGCTACCAGGCCGCCGGAGTGCGGCACTTCATGGTCGACGGACCGGCACTGCACGGCGACAGCAGCCTCGGCCGCACCGTCGGCGACAGCGACGTGGTTGCCTTCGGCCGGGACCTGCAGGTCTCGTACCGGGTGTGGTCGCCCAAATCCGGCTACCCCGGCAACAGCGCCTACCGCGACTTCCATACCTACGACCATCAATTCGGGCTCAAACCGGCCCGTGTCACCGGACGTACCGTCGCCGGCGCGGACAAGAAGCCATACGAACCGGCGCGCGCCCGGGCCGCGCTGCAAGGTCACGTCGACGACTTCGTCAGCACCGTCCGGAAACGACTGATCCGGGAGAGCGAACGCATCGGACGACCGGCCCATGTGGTCGCCGCATTCGACACCGAATTGTTCGGGCACTGGTGGCACGAAGGTCCGCAGTGGCTCGAGGCGGTGTTGCGCGCCTTGCCCGAAGCCGGCATCACCGTGGGAACACTTCACACCGCCCGCGACGAGGGCTACGTCGGCGATCGGGTGGAGTTGAGCGAATCGTCCTGGGGTTCGGGTAAGGACTGGCGGGTGTGGAACGGTCCCGTCGTCGAGGATCTGGTCCGGATCAATGCCGAGGTGGTGTCCGCAGCGCTGGCAACGGTCCAGAAGCGCCGTGATCAGCAATCCATGCGCGACCCGGTCAGCGATCAGATCCTGCGCGAGACACTGATGACCCTGTCGTCGGACTGGCCCTTCATGGTGTCGAAGGAGACCGCGGCCGACTACGCGCGCAATCGCCTCTACACCCACGCCCATGCGACGAGGGAGATCTGCGATGCCGCCGATCGGGGGCGGGAATCGGTTGCGGCACAACTGGCCGGCCAGTGGCGTCGGGCGGACAACCTGTTCCCCGGACTTGATGCCCGGCGACTGAATCTTACGGGGCGGGAATCACTGTGAGTTCGAACGAAATACGGATGGCGGGGGCATTATGAAGGTTCTGATCGTGTCGTGGGAGTACCCGCCGGTGGTGGTCGGCGGACTCGGCCGACATGTGCACCACCTGGCCGTCGAACTCTCACGCGAGGGGCACGACGTGGTGGTGTTGTCGCGGCAACCCGGTGGCAGTGACGGGCTGACACATCCGGGCACCGATGCCGAAAACGAGGGCGTTCGTGTGATCGCCGCCGCCGAGGACCCACCACATTTTGTGTTCGGCGAAGACATGATGGCCTGGACCCTCGCGATGGGACATTCCATGCTCCGCGCCGGCCTCAGACTGGGTGATTCGAAAAACCTTGCCGCCCAGGGCCCGTGGATTCCCGACGTGGTCCATGCCCACGACTGGCTGGTCGCCCACCCGGCGATCGCATTGGCCGAACACTTCGACGTGCCATTGGTCAGCACCATCCACGCCACCGAGGCCGGGCGCCACAGCGGATGGGTCAGCGGGCGCGTGAACCGCCAGGTGCACTCCGTCGAATGGTGGCTCGCCGCCGAATCCGACGCCTTGATCGCCTGCTCTCGGTCGATGCACGACGAGGTGAACCGGCTGTTCGGTCCGGAACTCGCGGAGATCCACACCATCAACAACGGCATCGACGTCGAGACGTGGCCGTTCGCGCGGCGCACTCCGCAAACCGGGCCGCCGGATCTGCTCTACGCCGGCCGCCTCGAATACGAAAAGGGCGTACAGGACGCGATCGCCGCGCTGGCCCGCGTCCGTCGCACGTACCCCGGCACCACCCTCACCGTCGCCGGAGAAGGCACCCAACTCGACTGGCTCCAGGAAGTCGCCCGGAAACACCGTGTGACACGGGCGATCCGGTGGGTCGGCAGTGTCGACCGCGCCGAACTGACATCACTGATGCACACCTGCGACGCGATCGTGCTGCCCAGCCGCTACGAACCGTTCGGGTTGGTCGCCCTCGAGGCCGCCGCGACCGGCATCCCGCTGGTGACCTCCACCGCCGGTGGACTCGGCGAAGCCGTCACCGATGGCGTGACCGGACTGAGTTTTGCACCCGGAGACGTGACCGGCCTGACCGCGGCGATCCGCGGAGTCCTCGGCGATCGAGATGCCGCGCAGCAGCGCGCCATCGCAGCCCGAGCCCGGGTCACCGACGGCTTTGCCTGGAATCAGGTCGCCGAACGGACCGCCGGTGTCTATCTCGGAGCCAAACGACGCATCCGCCGCCCCATGGGACGGCCCGACATCGTCGAACGCCCACTGCCCGACCGCGACCCGGCGGTGCCGGTCGTTGTCGAACTGCCCGCCGGCTGATCCGGCTACTGTTTGCGGGCTGCTTGCGCCGCGGCCTTCTTACGTTCGATGTCGGCCAGGGCGCGCTCGAGTTCGGCGCGCTCTTGCGCGTTGGACGCCCAATCGTCTTTGCGATTCTTGACCACTCGGGCCGGTGACCCGACCGCGATGGAGAAGTCCGGGATGCTGCCCTTCACCACGGCGTGCGCGCCCAGGACACAGCCACGTCCGACGATCGTGTTGCGCAGCACGGAAACCTTGGTCGCGATCCATGTGTCCGGACCGACCCGGACCGGGCCCTTCACGATGCCTTGGTCTTTGATCGCCACGGTGATGTCGTCCATCCGGTGGTCGAAGTCGCATATGTAACACCAGTCCGCGATCAGGGTCGAGGCACCGATCTCGATGTCGACGTACGCGTTCACAACATTGTTCTGTCCGAAGACGACCTTGTCGCCGATCCGCATCGAGCCCTCATGGCACCGGATCGAGTTGCCGTCGCCGATGTGCACCCAGCGACCGATCTCCATCCGCGCGAGCTCGGGTGTGGAGTGGATCTCCACGTTCTTTCCGAGGAACACCATGCCCCGCAGGATGATGTGCGGATTGGCCAACCGGAACCGGAACAACCGGAAGTAGCGGACGAGGTACCAGGGGGTGTACGCCTTGTTCTGCAGCACCCAGCGCAGCGAATCCCGGGTGAGGAATCGGGCCTGCCCCTGCTCCCCGCGCAGACCTGCCCGCCACCGGCGACGCAGTGGCGCATTCCACATGCTCGTCATGGCTACGAAGACTAACGGGGGACGCCGATACCCGGGGGCGCGGGTCGCGCGCGATAGGCTCAGGCCCGATCAAGGCGAAGGGACGCAAGAGTCACGATGAGGAGCACGGGAGACGCAGCGAAGCGGAGCTCGACCGTCCGGTCCGGGCGTCGTCGGGTGGCCGTCCGGGCGGTGGCGACGTTGGTGCCGATACTGGCCGTACTACTGAGCTCGTGTTCCGATGGTGTCGACGATGTCCGGTCGGTGTCGAGCGCGGGTTGGTCGAGTTACGGCGGCAACGCTCAGAACTCCAACTTCGCCTACCCCGAGGTGCGCAGCGACCTGACGTTGTCGTGGTCGCGGCCGGTCGGTGGAGAGATCAGCGCTCCCCTCACGATCTCCGGACGGTCGAATGTCAGCGTCACCGCCACCACCGGCGGCGGATGCAACACCTTCCAATTCGACCCGCGCGCCGGACGCAAGAACTTCTGCAAGTACCTCGGTGACGGTGTCGCGCTGAACTCGATGCTGGTCGATCAGTACGAGAACGGTTACATCGGCCAGGCGGGTACGTTCATCGGCCTCAACGGCGGCGGCGACACCCGGTGGAGTTTCGGCGTCGTGGGTGTCCCGGTGTCGGCCAAGTTCGCCGGCCCCGGATCAGTTCTGATGGTCAGCCATCTCGGGCAGATCCTGCTGTTCGATTCACAGACCGGCAAGCTGCAGGCGCCGGGGATCGCATTGCGGCCCGGTGTCGATCCGACAAAACCACTCGAGGGACTCGGTGACTGCGTGACCGGCGGGCCCGCGTGCCCGGTGCAGGCGCCGCCCGCGGTGGATGACAACCGCGAGCGTTTCTACCTCAACTACTGGCCGCAGGGCGAGATCGCTTCCGGCGTCCGCGCCTTCGACTATGGCAAGCAAGACGGCAGTCGCTCGATCCGGGACGCCTGGAGCGCCGACATCCCCGGTGGCGTCATCGGCCCGCCGACGCTGTCCATCGACCGCAAGACGCTGTACGTGTTCAATCGTCTCGGCAGTATCTACGCACTGGACGCCGAAACCGGTGAACGCAAATGGGATTACTCCGTCGGCGATTTCGGTTTCGCGACGATGACGGTGGCGCCCGATGGCCTGTTCATCCCGACCGGCCTGCTCGGCTCACCGGTACGAGCATTCCGCGACGAAGGCGACAAAGCCGTTCCGGTGTGGGAACGCACCGATCTGCGGTCCGTCAGCCTGGCGACTCTGACCAATTCCGGGACCGCATGGACCGTGGTTCGTGAGCCCGGCGAGGACAATCTCACCCTGACCGAACTCGATTCCGGCGACGGTACCACCAAACGCACGCTGGAGATGCCGGGCGCACTCGGATTCACCACGGGCGTCGCCGTGTCCGCGTCGGGACAGGTGGCCGTGGCCACCCATCTCGGCGAGGTCTACTTCTACGACTCCCCCAAGAACTGATCCCACCCCGGATCCGCAAACGCTCCACTTGTACGAAGACGCTCCACTTGCAAGTGGCTCGTCTTCGAACAAGTGGAGCGTTTGTTGTTATGTGCGACGGACCCCGGCCTCGCAGACGAACATGACCCCGCGTCGGCCGATGCGGGTGATCACCACCGCCATCGACTGTGAGCCCTTGAGCTTCAGCCGTTTCCGCAACGCATCGGGATCGACGTCGATTCCGCGGACGAGGATCTCCACTGCGCCGCAATCGAGTTCGGCCAATCGCCGTTTGAGTTGCTTCTCCGCGTAGGCCAACTGCTCCAGCACCCGCCATCCCCGCTCCCCGGCCGGCAGGTTCTCGCCGCTGAGGTACGCGATCTGCGGATCGAGCTGCCACAGGCCGTGGGCTTTGGCGTAGTGCCGCACCAGACCTGCACGAACCACCGCACCATCGGGATCCATGATCCAGGTGCCGACGTCGCCCACACCCGCACTGTCGTCGGCGGCATCGGTGATCTCAAATGTGCTGAATGGTCGAGCTCCGCCTTCGGCTTCGTCTCCGCGACGACGCCATCGGATCACGGTCGCGCGGCGCTGGACGCCGGGCGTCGGGTCGGTCCACAGGCAGGCTTCGCGCACACCCCCGTCGAGCGACACCACCTGCACCTCACCGGTGAATCCGTGACGCTCACGCAGGAGGGTGTAGTCGAGGCCCGGTGCCGATTTCATCACCAGTGGCCTGCCGGCATAGACATCGAGTACATCGAGCAGCGGCGGCGCAGTGTCCTCCATCCGAAAGGTCCGGCGACCACCGCTGCGACGGGCGGGATCGGCGATGAAGACGTCGGCATCACTGCTCGGCATGAGGGCATCTGCCCGATACACGGTCGCTCCGGGCACATTGTGCTGCGCCATCGCCAGGCGCACGTCGTCGAGGTCGCTGCCGATGACATCACCGAGGCCACCGGATCGCGCCAGCGCGGCGAGGTCGGCGCCGATGGAGCAGGTGACGTCGTGGACCGTGGCCCCCGGGTAGCGGGCAGCGAGTTCGGCCGCTCGATGCTCGGCCACCGGATAGGCGGTCGCCTGCTGCAAGGCATCGGCGCTCAGCAGCAGTCGTTCGGGATCGCGCAGTTTGCCCACCGCCTTGCGCCGGCTGGTCACGGTCTCGACCAGCGCGGCCTGGTGCGGCGAATACCGGTTCGCGAGCTTCTCGATGTCGCCGAGCATCGTGTCCGGTTGCAGCGCAAGCGAATCAGCGAACGCCAGGGCCTCGCGTCCGGCATCGGATCGCAGATACGCAACATCGTCGATCGATAAGTCGTAGCCCACGGGTATAACTGTATCGATGTCGAATACGAGGAGAACGTGAGTAGCAGGTCTGGGGGCGCGGGCATCCTCGCAGTTGTGATCGCGGCCCTTGCCGGGGGAGTCGCCTGCACGGAAATACCCGACGCCACCGTCGTATCAGCCCCGCCATCGGCCACTGCGCAGCTCTCCACCCCGCCAGAACCCGGCGCTCCGGTATCAGGTGGTTTCGACGCCGCCCGTACCCGATTGGAGACCCTCGTCGTCAAGGGCCGGGCACCGAAGACCGGCTACTCCCGTGACGAATTCGGGCAGTCCTGGACCGACGACGTGAACGTCGAATCCGGCCACAACGGGTGCGACACCCGCAACGACATCCTGCGCCGCGACCTGACGGCCAGCACCTACAAACCGGGGACGCGCGACTGCGTGGTGCTCACCGGCGTGCTCAACGATCCCTACTCGGGCAAGAAGATCGACTTCGTCCGGGGCGAAAAGACCTCTCCCGCAGTCCAGATCGATCATGTTGTGGCGATGTCGGATGCCTGGCAGAAAGGTGCCGCGCAGTGGGATGTGCTCAAACGAACCGATTTTGCCAACGATCCGATCAACTTGCAGGCCACGGACGGTCCGACGAACCAGCAGAAGGGCAACGGCGATGCCGCCACCTGGCTACCACCGAACAAGGCCTACCGCTGCACGTACGTCGCCCGCCAGATCGAGGTGAAGGCCCGCTACGAAATCTGGGTCACAGAGTCTGAAAAACGTGCCATGGCAGACCTCCTCGCCACCTGCTGACCCGGAAGTGGTGGGGTTTGGCGAGCCCGACCTGCGGGTTTGCTCGCCAAAACCCACCAATTTCGGGGGTTACCGGGGCTTGGTGCCGGTGATGATCACGTTGTAGAAGAACTTCGGCGGGACCACTTTCCGCAGGATGTTCTCGTCCACCCAGGTGAGGCGCTTCCAGCCGCCGAATGCGAAACGCGCCCAGCCCCAGCCCAACTTCTCCGGAGGAACAGCCGCCTCGAAGGTGCGGACCGGCCAGCCGAGCATCGCCGCCGCGAACTCCTCGGTGGCCGTCTCCACGTTCACCGCACCGGCAGACCTCGACATCTCCTCGAGGTCGCTCGGATCGAACGTGTGGATGTCCACGACCGCTTCGAGTGCCGCCGCCCGCGACGACTCGTCGAGCTCTGCCTGCGGTCGGCGCCAGCTCTGCAGCGGTCCGAACTTGGTGACCGTGGTGGTCGCGGCCCAGGTCGCCCGCGACAACCACCGCGCGTAGAAATCACCGATGGTCGACGGTTCACCGGCGAAGATGAATCGTCCACCCGGCTTGAGTACCCGGATGACCTCCCGGAGTGACTTCTCGACATCCGGGATGTGGTGCAGCACAGCGTGACCGACCACAAGATCGAAGGTGTTGTCGTCGTACGGGATGGTCTCGGCATCGGCCACCCGGCCGTCGACGTCCAAACCCAGGTGCTCGGCGTTGCGCAGCGCGACCTTGACCATGCCCGGAGAGAGGTCGGTGACCGACCCCTTCTTCGCGATGCCGCCCTGCATCAGATTCAGCAGGAAGAACCCGGTGCCGCAACCCAATTCGAGAGCCCGCTCGTACGGCAGCGGCTCGTCGCCGGCGACCGCGTCGAAACGGCCCCGGGCGTAGTCGATGCAACGCTCGTCATAGCTGATCGACCACTTGTCGTCGTAGGACTCCGCTTCCCAGTCGTGGTAGAGCACCTGGGCGAGCTTGCTGTCCTGCAGTGCTGCAGCCACCTCGTCCGCGCTGGCGTGCGGATTGGGTGCGGGATCATTGGGAGACGAAGTCATATGTTCTACAACCACTTTCGCATCGAGGTGACTATTTGCCGACGAACTTTGCTTTGCCTGGACCGTTCTCGATGAACGAGGCCATTCCGATCTTGCGGTCTTCGGTGGCAAACAATGCGGCGAAGACGTGCTCCTCGATCTTCAGGCCGGTGGTCAGGTCGGTGTCCAGGCCCTCGTCGATGGCAGCCTTGGCGGCAGCGATCGCAACACCGGCGGCACCGGTGAACTGCGAGGCCCACTTGAGCGCGGTGTTGTACACCTCATCAGGCGCGACAACCTCATCAACGAGACCGATCTGAAGGGCTTCGGCGGCACCGACGAAACGCCCGGTGAAGACGAGGTCCTTGGCCTTGGCCGGTCCGATCAGACGCGCGAGACGCTGAGTGCCACCGCCGCCCGGGATCAGGCCGAGCAGGACCTCGGGCACACCGAGCTTGGCGTTGTCACCCGCGATACGGCGATCGGCGCCGAGCACCACTTCGAGTCCGCCACCGAGGGCGTAGCCGGTGATGGCCGCCACCGTGGGCTTGGGGATCGTCGAGATCGAGCCGATGTCGCGCTGGAGCCGGCCGGCGACCTTACGCATCTCGGCATAATCCATGTCGTTCATCTCTTTGATGTCGGCGCCGGCCGCGAGAACCTTGGGGCCGCCATAGAGAACCACGGATTTGATGTCGTCGCGCAGTGTCGCCTCACGGGCGGCTTCGGCCAATTCGGTCTGGACCTGGCGGCTCAGAGCGTTCATCGGCGGGCGATTCAGGAGGATGGTTCCGACCCCGGGAAAGTCCTCAGAGGTCTGCAACGATACGAACTCAGGCATGCCTGGCAGGCTACCGGGTCCACGCTCGATACCCTACTGTCGGGTAATGGCAACAAGCTCGCACGGCGAGCCGGTCGAGGTCAAGGTCGGCGAGCGCCTCGTCCGCGTCTCGAGTCCAGAGCGCGTGTACTTTCCGGCCCGCGGCGAGACAAAACTCGACCTCGTCCACTACTACCGATCGGTGGGCGACGGGATCGTCCGCGCATTGCGAGACCGACCCACGATGCTGCACCGGTTCCCCAAGGGCGTCACCGGCCAGAAAGTCCATCAGAAACGGATTCCCGCGGGCGCGCCGGACTGGCTCGAAACCGTCAACATCTACTTCCCCCGCTTCGGCAGGACCGCCGACGAGGTGTGCGTCACCGAACTCGGCAGTGTCATCTGGGCCGTCCAGATGTCGACGGTCGAGTTCCACCCGTGGAACTCACGCCGCTTCGACACCGAGAAGCCCGACGAGTGGCGGATCGATCTCGATCCGATGCCGGACTGTTCATTCGACCGGGTCCGCCGCAGTGCCCATGTTGCACACGAGGTGCTCGATGAGCTCGGTATCCGCGGCTTTCCCAAGACATCCGGAGGTTCGGGACTGCACATCTACGTCCGGATCGAACCCGAGTGGGGTTTTGCCGATGTCCGCCGGGCCGCGCACGCCTTCGCCCGCGAAGTCGAGCGTCGCGCCCCGTCCGAGGTGACCACCACGTGGTGGCGCAAAGACCGGGACCCGACAACCGTCTTCGTCGACTACAACCAGAACACCCGCGACCACACGATCGCCAGCGCGTATTCAGTCCGGGGCAATCCCGAGGCAACGGTCTCCACACCGATCAGGTGGGACGAGATCGACGACGTCGAACCCCGGGAGTTCACCATCGCCACGGTGCCCGCGCGGTTCGCCGACCTCGGCGATCTGCACGCCGAGATCGATGACAAGGCATACCGATTGGACACGTTGCTGGAGTGGGCCGACCGCGACGAACGCGAGGGCGCCGAACCCACACCCGCCCCCGACTGACCCGGTCACCCACCGCTGTCGATCCACTCGACGGCGGCATCGATGCGGTCAGGTCACTTCAGGTACGTGCGTTCGATTCCGTAGGTGTTCTCTTCGTCGAACACGATCCGGACGTGTTCGCCGGACGACACGAGGGTGGGCAGGATGGCCTCGATGTGGCGCTCGCGGGCCAGTGCCTCGTCGACACAGCCGCATTCGGTCAGGTCGCGAAGCTGCGCCCAGGTCGGGGGCAACAGCAAGGTGTTGCCGGCCTCCCAATCCTCGACTGCGGCCTGGGGTGTGGCCCAGCCACTCTCGGAGGCCTCGGTGTTCTCACCATCGGCGGTCTGCCCCTCCGGAAGGACCGCCAGGAAGAACCGGGTGTCGTAACGACGACGTTCACCCAACGGGGTGATCCAGTGCGCCATCGGACGCAGCAGGTCAGCGCGCAACAGCAGACCGTGGTCGCGCAGGAACTGGGCAAACGACAGCGATTTGTCGACCAGCGCCGCACGTTCGGCGGTCAGTGCCGACGTGTCGGGGAACGTCCCGTCCGCATCGGCGGCCAGCAGAACCCCGCACTCCTCGAACAACTCCCGGACCACCGCACACACCAGCGCCTGAGCGGTTGCCGCATCGGTGTGGAACTGCGCGGCCCACCAGTCCTCATCCGGACCGACCCAGGCGAGGTCGGCCTCGGCATCACGCGGGTCGACGCCGCCACCGGGAAAGGCGGTCACACCGCCCGCGAAGTCCATTGCCTTCACCCGGCGCATCAGGAACACGTCGATCGGGGTGTCCGGCTGCGCACTCTCGCGGATCAGCACGACGGTCGCCGCGTCGCGAATCGGGACCGATTCCGGATCCTCCGCAAACGTGAATCGACTCATTCGGCACGCCTCCGGTGGCCGCCGGCCCGGCGCGATCGACGGGCGAAGTACCGCCCACCTGACTTGTTCAGCACGATCGACTGACTGAACGCCTCGGACAGGCTCGCCGATGTCAGAGCGTCTTCCAGCAGTCCCTGTGTCACCACCACGCCCTCTTTCAACAGCATCGCGTGAGTGAATCCGTCCGGGATCTCCTCCACGTGATGTGTCACCAGAACGGTTGCCGGCGCGTCGGCGTCGGCCGCCAGCACCTCCAGACGTCCCACCAGTTCCTCACGAGCACCGAGGTCCAGACCGGCCGCCGGCTCGTCGAGCAGCAGCAGTTCGGGGTTGATCATCAGCGCCCGCGCCACGAGTACACGCTTGCGCTCGCCTTCCGAGAGCGTGCCGAACGCCCGATCCGCCAGATGCTCGGCGCCCATGGACTCGAGCATCTCCAACGCCTGATCACGATCGACCTGGTCGTAGACCTCTTTCCAGCGACCCAGGACCGCGTAACCGGCAGAGACCACCAGATCACTGACCAACTCGTCGCCGGGGATGCGATCGGCGAGCAACGCCGACGTCACGCCGATCCGCGCGGTCAGCTCACGCACCTCGGTCCGGCCGATCGGCTCTCCCAGCAGAAACGCACTTCCGCTGGTCGGATGGGTCTCGGCGGACGCCATCCGCATCAGCGAGGTCTTGCCCGCGCCGTTGGGTCCGAGGATCACCCACCGTTCGTCGAGTTCCACCTTCCAGGTGATGGGCCCGACGAGGTTGTTGCCCTCACGCCGCAGCGTCACATCTTCGAAGTCGATCAGCAGGTCTGGATCCGTTTCACGCACCCCCCTATCGTGCCGCACGCCGACCGCTCACAGGGTGCGCAGGTATGAGTGTCGGGAAACGAACCGAAGATCAGTTCGGGCCGGAGCCGGGTCCGACCATCGCGAAATCGGCAAAGTCGAAGCCGGGCACAACAATACAGCTGACCAGTGCCGCTTCGTCTCCGTGCGGGGACGCGCGTTGCCATTCGCCCGGGGCGACGACGTACTGGGGTTGCTGACCGGCGAGCACATCCGAACCCACGTACACCGTTCGCTCATCGGCCGGTCCGCTGCCCTGACCACCCAGCCCCAGCGCCACCGGGGCGCCGCGGTGATGCAGCCAGATCTCGGATCCGCGCACGGTATGCCACGCCGATTGTTGTCCGGGCATGAGCAGGAACAGGATCGCG
Source organism: Williamsia sp. (assembly GCF_036566845.1). Classification (GTDB taxonomy): domain Bacteria; phylum Actinomycetota; class Actinomycetes; order Mycobacteriales; family Mycobacteriaceae; genus Williamsia. Next base: position 3,568 of record NZ_DATCVM010000017.1, on the reverse strand, counting down.
GTGCCACCGGCCCGGTCGGCAGGATAGCCCTGCGGGAGCACTGATTTGGGAAGGGTGAGATCACTGATCCAGGTCTGACGGTAGAAGCCGCCCTCCGGGTGAGGCTTCAAGTCCAAGTCGACGGCCCAATCCGGAAGCTGTGTCATGGTGCGAGCCTAGCGCCCTCCGTATCTCAGGACCGACCTCAGAGCGCGCTGATCACCGTCACCGAACCCGGGGCGATCTCGGTGAACCCCGCGTCACGGACGGCCACCGCGGTACCGGCGGCATCGGCGGACAGCAGGTCTTCCCACCTCGACCCGGTCGCTGTCCGAACGATGACCGGGCATCGGTCAGAGAACCATTGTGCCGCTTGGCCCTGGTCCATCAATTTCACCGCGAGCATCGACGCGTGACCGACCTGCGCCGCCAGCTTCCCGACCGACATCTCCAGGTTCGGGTTGACCCACAGCGTCGGATGGACCGCGGCCACCACGCCGTCGACATGCGCGGCCCCGTTGTCAGCACTGTCATCGACTTCGGTGCCACCGCTGTGTTCAACGTCGGTGCCACCGATCTGGAGGCGAGCGATCCGGCGATCGGTCTGACTCACCGGACCCGGCACGATCGCCCTGGCCTGCGCCGATCCACAGTGTGCGGTGATCCCCGGAACGTCCTGGGCCGCATCCCAATGCGCACCGCGAGCCCTGCGGGCGATCTTCCGGATCCGGGCATCACACCAGTTGTCCATCGCAGGTCCCCACGGCCCACCCGGCCCACTGCGCGCGTCCAGGCAGAGCAGCGCGACAGCCGACGCGGCTGCGGTGAGCAGTTCGGTCCGGTCCGGCGGATCCGCCTTCGAGATGTGCAAGACCATCTGCATCGCCAGCACCTGGCCGGGATCGTCCGGATCACTGTGTCCGCCAACGTATCCGACCAGCCGCCGATACCGCTGCCCGAAGGCTTCCGGACTATCGACTGCTTCCGGGCCATCAAACGTGTCAGGGCTATGGAACGTCGTCTGCTCCTCCGCCGGCTCGGATTCCATCGTCAGGTGAGGGGCACGCGACGCAGGACACCGTCGACGGCGTCGGCCGCCTCGATCTCATCGCGCGTAACACCGAGGATGAACAGCACCGCATCCAGGAAAGGATGCGACAGCGCCGCGTCGGCAACTTCCTGCAGCGCCGGCTTGGCGTTGAACGCGATACCCAGACCCGCGACGGTCAGCATGTCGATGTCGTTGGCCCCGTCACCGACGGCGATCGTCTGTTCCATGGGGACCCCCACGCTGTCGGCAAACGCGCGCAGCGCGGTGGCCTTTCCGGGCCGGTCGACGATCTCACCGATCACCCGGCCGGTGAGCTTGTTGTCCGGGCCGATCTCCAGGGTGTTCGCCTTCACGAAGTCCAGTTCGAGTTCGTGCGCCAGCGGTTCGATGACCTGACGGAATCCACCGGACACCACGCCGCAGTGGTAACCCATCCGGTGCAGTGTCCTGATGGTGGTGCGCGCTCCGGGCGTCAGCTCCAGTTCGTTCGCGACCTCGTCGAGCACCGACACGTCCAGGCCTTCGAGCGCCTTGACCCGCTCGTGCAACGACTCGGCGAAGTCCAATTCGCCGCGCATCGCGGCTTCGGTCACAGCAGCGACCTCGGCCTCACGTCCGGCGCGTGCGGCCAGCATCTCGATGACCTCACCCTGGATCAGGGTCGAGTCGACGTCGAAGACGATGAGTCGCTTGGCGCGCCGGGCCAGGCCCCCGCGTTCGACGGCCACGTCGATACCGTGACTGCTCGCGACCACGGCGAGTCCCTTGCGGAGCGCGGCATCGGCGGCGACGCTGTCCCGATCAACGCTGATCAACAGCTCGAGGCCGGTGACCGGATAGTCGGCGATGCCCCGAATCGAGTCGATGTTGCCACCCTGGCGAGCCAGCTCTCCGGCAAGTGCGCTGAATCCCTTTGCACTGACCGGGCTTCCGAGAACAACCACCGCGTGCGTCGAGAGCCGTCGGGTCCCGTTGTCGGCGCCGACCTCGACGGTGACGTCGATGCCCACCGAATCCATCGCCTGTTCGATGACTTCCTGGAGTTCCTCGCTGTCGCCGAAGCACTTCACCAGAACGCCGAGGGTCAGACGACCCCGGATGACCACCTGCTCGACGTCCAGGATGCTGACCTGACGGGTCGACAATGCCCCGAAGAGCACGGAGGTCACACCTGGTTTATCGTGCCCGGTGACGGTGATGAGGACAGTGGTTCCTGCTCCCGCGGCACCGCCGGCGGGATTGATGTTGCTGGTCACGTCAGTTCTGATCGGATTCTGTAGAGGATTCGTGGCTACCAACCTCGAGCGGCTGGTGCTTCTTGTCTTCGGCCTTCTCACTGATGTGACCCACGTGTGCTTCGTCGCGCATACGTCCAACCATATGCGGGTAGTGCAACTCGAACGCAGGCCGCTCCGACCTGATGCGCGGAAGCTCGGTGAAGTTGTGCCGCGGCGGCGGGCAGCTGGTGGCCCATTCGAGTGAGTTGCCGAAGCCCCACGGGTCGTCGACGGTCACCACCTCGCCGTAGCGGTAGCTGCGGAAGACGTTCCACAGGAACGGCAGCGTCGAGGCACCGAGGATGAACGCACCCGCAGTCGACACCCCGTTCAGGGCGGTGAATCCATCCGTACTGAGGTAGTCGGCGTAGCGGCGCGGCATCCCCTCGTTACCCAGCCAGTGCTGGACGAGGAACGTCATGTGAAACCCGATGAACGTCAACCAGAAATGCCACTTGCCCAGCCCCTCGTCGAGGAGCCGGCCGGTCATCTTCGGGAACCAGAAGTAGATCCCGGCATACGTCGCGAACACGATGGTGCCGAAGAGCACGTAATGGAAGTGCGCCACCACGAAGTAGCTGTCCGAGAGATGGAAGTCGAGCGGCGGACTCGCCAGGATGACGCCGGTCAGGCCACCGAACAGGAACGTGATGATGAAGCCGACCGAGAACAGCATCGGCGTCTCGAAGGTCATATGACCCTTCCACATCGTGCCTATCCAGTTGAAGAACTTCACACCGGTTGGCACAGCGATGAGGAATGTCATGAACGAGAAGAACGGCAACAACACCGCGCCGGTCGCATACATGTGGTGCGCCCACACCGCGACGGACAGCGCGGCGATGGCCAGCGTCGCGTAGACCAGGCCGCTGTAACCGAAGATCGGTTTGCGGCTGAAGACCGGGAAGATCTCCGAGACGATGCCGAAGAACGGTAGCGCGATGATGTAGACCTCGGGATGCCCGAAGAACCAGAACAGGTGCTGCCACAGGATCACTCCCCCGTTCGCGGGGTCGTAGAGGTTGGCACCGAACTGGCGATCGACTTCCAAGCCCATCAGTGCCGCGGTCAGCAGCGGGAAGGCCAGCAGGATCAGCACGCTGGTGACCAGGATGTTCCAGGTGAAAATCGGCATGCGGAACATGGTCATACCCGGTGCACGGAGGCAGACGACGGTGGTGATCATGTTGACCGCACCGAGGATGGTGCCCAGACCGGACACACCGAGTCCGAGAATCCAGAGGTCGGCGCCGGCGCCGGG
>NZ_DATCVM010000016.1:0-22840 GCF_036566845.1 Williamsia sp. | reverse complement strand
GGCGAGCCCCATCGACGCCGCGCCGTGGATCATGCCGTTGAACGGCATCTCGTTGCTGACGCCGAGCGCACCGTGCACCTGCATGGCGCGCCACGCGATGTCGTGCAGCACGGTCGGCATGACGACCTTCACCGCGGCGATGTCCTTGCGAACCTTCTTGTAGTCGTTGTACTTGTCGATCTCCCACGCGGTGTGGAGCACCATCAGCCGGAACTGCTTGAGCTGCGCATAGGAGTCGGCGATGTATTCCTGCACCGCCTGTTTGTCGGCGAGTCGGCTGCCCGCGGTCTCGCGGCTCAGCGCTCGTTCGCACATCATGTCGATCGCCTTCTGCGCCAACCCGATCGTGCGCATCGCGTGGTGGATGCGGCCGCCGCCGAGTCGCGTCTGCGCGATGACGAACGCCTGACCCTCACCACCCAACAGTGCGGAGTCCGGGACGCGGACGTTGTCGTAGTGGATCAGCGCGTGGCTGCCTTCGCCTTCCCGCTCGCCGTACAGTCCGACGTTGCGCACGATGTTCACCCCGGGGGTGTCGGTCGGCAGCAGGAACATCGACATGCCTTGATACGGGCTGACGTCGGGGTTGGTCACCACCATCACGATGAGGAACGACGCGGTGTTGGCGTTGGAGGAGAAGTACTTCCAGCCGTTGATGACCCAGTCGTCTCCGTCGCGGACGGCAGCGGTGGTGAACTGGGTGGGGTCGGAGCCGCCCTGCGGTTCGGTCATCGAGTAGCTGGAGAACAGTTCGCCCTCGAGCAGCGGACGCAGATAGCGTTGCTTCTGCTCCGGCGTGCCGTAGTGCGCGATGATCTCGGCATTGCCCGTGTCGGGGGCCTGGCACCCGAAGATTATCGGCGCCCACTGCGAGCGGCCGAGGATCTCGTTGAGCAGCGCCAGCTTGAGTTGGCCGTAGCCCTGACCGCCGAGGTCGGGCCCGAGATGCGTGGCCCACAGCCCCTTTTGGCGGACCTGCTCCTTGAGCGGATCGACGACCTTGCGCCTGGTCTCGTCCAGCGGGGTGAACTGCAGATGCGGCCAGATGAGGTCGAGAGGTTCGACCTCATCGCGCACGAAAGCATCGGCCCAGTCCAGAAGTTCCTGGTAGTCGGGGTCTGTTTCGAAGTCCCACATACGGCCTCCTTGCCGGTCAGGGTTTCCTGTGTCGGTATCCGTCGATGAGCGTGGTGATGCCGGAGGTCACGACCTCGGCGAACGGACGTGTCCCGAACGCGCCCGCCGCCCAGTGCCGGGCGCCCTCACTGACCATCGTCTGAGCCAGATACGCCAAGTGTGTGATGTCTTCATCGTTCATGTCGGCGGGCAGCTTGCCGTCGGCCGTGGCCCTCGTGAACAATTCGCCGAACATGTCGGCGTCGACGTCGGGGGGACCGCCTTCGGCCAGGATGCGGTGCTCGTGCCGGTAACCCTCGAGGATCGTCTCGATGACGAGTTCCTTCGGGTTGCGCGCCATCGAGCGTTCGAACGCCGTGAGCGCGGCGGCGATGACGGCCTCGATCTCGTAGGGCCCCTGCAGCAGCTTGTGGATGGCCCGGTGCGCCGATTGGGTGGACATGACCCCGACCTCGAACAGCACGTCCTCCTTGCGGGGGAAGTAGAAGTAGAACAGTGCCTTGGAGACGCCGGCCGCCGCGCAGATGTCCGCGATCGTGGTGGTGGCGTACCCCTTGGTGCGCCACAGGGCCATCGCCGCCTGCACGAGGTCACGTTTGGTCTCATGAGACCGCGCCCGCTGGAAGGAGGCTCGACGCTGACCACGGTCAGCTTGAGCGCTACCCGAAACCCCAGCCATTTGTGCACCATACCGCGTCACGACGGAGCTGACTAGCGTCTAACTACGAGCAGCTTGGTCGATGTCACGGCAGACTGGACGGATGACCACGGCACTTCGGGCCGCCGCACTGGCGTTCGGGTTCCTGGCGCTGATCGCCGGAGGACTACAACTCTGGGCGTACATCGCCACCGACGGCCCGCGCCACCTGATCCTCGGGGTGTTCGCCGTCGGGGTCGGCGTATGCGTGATCGGCGCCGTCGGCGTGGAGGTTCTCAAGGGGCGGTCTGACTGAGACCTGTCTTCGGCGCACTGCCGTCCCATCGCACCCGCAGGGAAGCCAATTGCCGTTCGTGGGTCAGGACCCGCGGATATGGTGCCAGTACTGACTGAGCAAAGGGGCTCGCGTGACTGATCACCTCCATCACGTCGTCATGCGGAGTCATTCCGCAGCGTCGTTCATCGCGTTCCTGACGGACGTCGTCGGCATGTCGATCCAGCACGAAATGCGGGTGCCCGGGCCGGTTCTCGAAGCGACCCTGGGCTGGCCACCATCGGATGGCGCCGACGTGACGATTCTCGGCACCGGAGAGGCGGGTCTGATCGAGGTTCTCGACGTGCCGGAGCACCTGCGTGGCATTGCGCCGGAGGGACTGGCCGCGCTGTCCTTTCTGACCGACGACTTCGCCGGCAGCCAGGAGGCCGCCAAGTCGCATGCCAACGACGTGACCGTGTTCGACGCCGGCGTGCCCGGCGTCGATCTGTTCTTCTGCACGATGGGCGGGGTGCCGATCGAGTTCATGGGTGCCTACGGCGTGGGATCCGATTCCGCGGTGTGACTACCGCGTGGACACCAGCGACGCCAGGAACTCCGTGGTGCGTCGCCGGGATTCCTGTCGCGCCGCGGGCTCACCGCCGAGGGGGACGACGCGTGCGGCCAGATCGGTGACCCCGGCGTCACGGTAGCGGCGCAACCTGTCGGCCACGGTGGATTCGCTACCGGCCGCCATCGTGTCGCCCACGTCCTGCGCGTCGCCGTGTTCGAGCAGTCGAACATAGTTGGGGGAGAAGTGGGCATGTCCGAGCACTTCGCTGGCGATCTTACGGGCCTGGTCGATCTCGTGATCGGAACACACCGCGACGGGAACTCCGGCCACGATGCGGGGCGCGGGCCGCCCGGCAGCGTCGGCCGCGGCGGTGATGCGCGGAGCGACGTGATCATTGATCGCCCGCTCATCGGCCATCCACAGAACCGTGCCATCGGCGCGTTCACCGGCGATCCGGAGCATCGTCGGTCCCAGCGCGGCGAGCAGTACCGGCATCGGGCATGGATCGGCGACATCGATCGGACTGTGCACCCGATAGCTGTCGTTTTCGACATCGACGGAGCCGGGACCGCCGAACGCGCTCAGCAGGACGTCGAGGTGGTCGCGGACCAGCCGGGCGGGACGGTCGTAGGGAATCCCCAACTGGCCCTCGATGATCCAGTCGTGGGAGGGGCCGAGTCCGAGGGTGAATCGGCCACCGCAGGCCACCTGCGTGGTCACCGCCTGCTGTGCCAGGGTCATGGGATGGCGGGTCTGGATCGGGACGACCGCGGTTCCGAGTTCGATGGTCGAGGTCGCCTGGCCGAGCAGTGCGACGGCCGTCATCGCGTCGAGGTAGCCGGGCACCTGCGGGAACCAGAACGACGCGAAACCCTGACTCTCCGCGGCTTTTCCGTCATCGAGCAGCCTGGTCAACCGGTCGGCGCGCGGGCGCTCCCTGTCCGATCCGACCATCAAGCCGATCCGCATCACGCCCTCCATTCATGGCACATAGCGGTCCCATTCGTACGGCAGGACGGGATGAAACGGCGCTGCGAAGAGCGGTTCGACGCCGTCGTCGCTCCAGCGCTTGTTCAGAACGGGTCGCAATCGCTCGGCGGTGACGACCGGGTCGTCATCCAGGAAGCAGTACGAGATGGTCTGTCCTGCTTGTGCACTCGCCAGGCGCGCCTCGACGGGCAGTGACGTCGCCGTCCACACCCCGGCGACGCCGTCGACGCAGAGCAGATCCGCCGGCGCCGATGCGGCCGATTCCAGTAGCAGGTACACCCCGCGGGTCGGCCACCACGGCAGGACGCCGGCGCCGACCTTGACTCGTGGTGCCGCGGCTTTCTCACCCACGGCGTAGACGCCGCGCTCGACCGGTGGCAGCAGCGCCAGCTTGCGGCCGGCATCGCCGAGTGCCTTGGACAGCGAAAGGAAGGGCTCCATTCCGCCCGGATCGGTGAAGAAGTAGGTCATCACGTGGTCGATTTCGTCGTAGCGGCCGCGACTGCATGCGCGCACAGATCGACACGCGGGAGTCGAGACCAGCCGCAGTGACGCGCGGACCGCGGACAGCCGGTGCTGCTCGGGGCGGTGGTCGAGGGTATGCCAGCGCAGGTAGTCTGCGTCGGCGCCGTCGGGGTGTCGCCTCGCCATGGACACAAACAGGGTGGTGACGTCCCCGTGGCCTTCGGCCAGGGCTCCGGGCACCTCGTCGGACGGCGTGCCGGGTAACTGCATCGTGATTCCTTCAGTCCGTCGTCGTTCGGAGAAGTTCCGGGTGCCGTGCCTCGATCATCCGCCGAAAGCCCTCGCGCCAAGGGACTTTCGTCGAACCCAGCACCTCGTGCATGTAGGTGACATCGGGCCACAGTGGGGTGTGCGCATCGGGTGTGTAGTCGAACGTCGGCTCGATGCCCACCAGCTCACCCATGTACGCGCAGTACTCCTCGACGCTGACCGTCTCGCTTCCTGCCCAGTTGACCACGATCGGCGGGGTGTCGGCCACCTCCATGGCGCGGATGCCCAGCTCGACGTAATCGTCCTGGTAGATCGGGTTGTAGTTGTTCGGCTTGTCGGGGTACAGCCGAATCGGGTTTCCCGCGAGCATCATCTCCAACCGGTCTGCGGGTGCGCCGCCCTCGGGCCCGTAGGTCGAGCAGATCCGGATGATCGTCAACGGGATGCCGTACTGCTTGGCGACCCACGTGCAGAGGGCCTCCGCCGCGATCTTCGAGAAGCTGTAGTTGGCGCGCAGGGGCACGCCCGGAGGATCGGATTCCCGCAGGGGGCGCTGGCCCTGGTAGCCATAGACCGACCCGGTGGAACAGAGGACGAACCCTTTGGCGGTGCGGCAGTGGTACAACAGGTCACCGGACCTCTGCGCGTTGGTGTCGACGCACCGGGCCCACTCACCGCCGCCGGTATCGACTGCGGCGTGGAAGACGTAGGTGAAGTCGTCCGGCAGTGCGGAGAAGTCGCCGGTGCTCATATCGAGTGCGACAGGGGTGATGCCGGCGTCGGCCAACCTGTCTCGGTCCGTGGGGTTCTTGAGGCGCGCCGCACCCCACACCTCATTGTTCTTCGCGAGCGCGCGGGCTAGGGGAAACGCGATCTTGCCGGTCGCGCCGGTGATGAGGATCTTCTCTGCGTCGAGCATCCCTTCAGTCATAGCGCACCGAACCACATATGTTAAGTACTTGATAAGCTCAGTTGCGTGCAGCTGACGTTCGACGCCGATGTCGAGACGTTCCGGGCGGAGTTCGCCCGTTTTCTCGACGAACGCTTGCCCGCCGAGGCCGTGGCGGCGGGCGAAGGATCCCGTTCGACGTCGCACGTGCCGGAGTGGGCGCGGCGCTGGCAGCAGGTGCAGTTCGACCACGGGTGGTTGCTGCCGGGAAACCCTCCGGAGTTCGGCGGGCGCAACGCCGGCATCCTGCAGCAATTCGTCCACCGCGAGGAACTCTCACGGCGCCGCATCTATCACGCATTCAACCCGCAGGGCGTCGGCATCATCGCCGCCTCGCTGCTGTCATTCGGCACCGACGAGCAGAAGCAGCGCTGGGCGGTACCGATCCTTCGCGCGGAGATGACCGCCTCGCTCGGCATGAGCGAACCGGGGGCGGGCTCCGACCTGGCCGGTCTGAGCACCCGCGCGACCGTCGACGACGACGGCTTCGTGGTCAACGGCCAGAAGGTGTGGACATCGGGAGCCCATGACGCTGACGTCATCCTCGCCTTTGTGCGAACCGACCCGAATGCTCCCAAGCACAAAGGAATCAGCGCGCTGCTCGTCCCGACCGACAGCCTCGGAGTGGAGTGCCGCCCCTTCGCCTCGGTGTACGACCGCGAGGGCCTCGATTTCAACGAGGTGTTCTTCACCGACGTGCGCGTGCCTGCGGAGAACCTGGTCGGACCGCTGCACGAAGGCTGGCGGGTGGCCAACGGTTCCCTTGGGCACGAACGCACGCTGATGTGGATGTCGTTCGCCAACCGGTTGGAACAACTGCTCGAAGACTTCCGGCCCGTCGGAGCGGTGAACCGCGACCGCTACGCGACCATCGCGATGGACTACCAGGCGCTACGGTTGCTCGGTTCGGCGGCGCTCGGGCAGGCCGCACGCGGCGAGCGCGACATCCCCGCCGTGTCGGCGCTCAAGGTGCTCGGCTCGGAGGCTGAGCAGAACGCCATGAGGCACGTGCTCGACGCAGCGGGTGTTGAAGGGCTCACCGATCCGGCGCTGTCCGCCGCGTACAACCCCTACGCGCCAGACCTTTTCACCGCCAGTTGGTTCGCGCGTTACATCAGCACCTACGCGGGTACCATCGCCGGCGGCACGTCGGAGATTCAGCGCAACATCATCGCTCAGCGTGTGCTGGGTCTGCCCGCGCGCTGACGCCGAACGGGCGGTCAAGCGGGACCCGGTGCGGGGATCGCCCTGTCTCGTGCAGTCCGCCGTGGGAGAATTTCGGCTATGACTTTGGTTCTCGTGCACGGTAATCCGGAGACTGATGCGGTCTGGGGCTCCCTCGTCGATATCCTTGGCCGCACGGACGTGGTGCGGCTGTCGCCACCCGGGTTCGGTTCCCCGTTGCCGAGCGGCTTCTCGGCAACCTTTCTCGCTTACCGTGATTGGCTCGTCGACGAATTGCAGCGCATCGACGGACCAATCGACCTCGTCGGACACGACTGGGGCGGCGGCCATGTGGTGAACGTGGTGATGTATCGACCCGACCTGGTCCGCAGTTGGGCTAGTGACGTCGTCGGCTTGTTCGACCGGGATTACGTGTGGCACGACATGGCCCAGGGATTCCAGACTCCCGAGACCGGCGAGCAGTTGGTCGCGATGATGCAGGACGGGTCGGTGGAGGATAGGGTGCAACAGCTGCTGGCATTCGGAATCCCCGCCGATGTTGCGAGTTCCTTTGCCGCAGCGCAGGGCCCAGAGATGGGACGGGCGATCCTGGCGCTGTACCGTTCTGCTCGCCAACCGGCTCTCGCCGAAGCGGGAAAGGCGCTGGAGGAGGCCGCCGCCCGACCGGGATTGTCGCTGCTGGCCACCGAGGATCCGTTCGTCGGCACCGAGGAGATGCGGCGACGTGCGGCCTGCCGGGCCGGCGCGAGCACCGAGGTGCTCGACGGGCTCGGACATTGGTGGATGGTGGAGAACCCGGGTCTCGGGGCCACTGCGCTCACCCGGTTCTGGGAATCGCTCGACCGCTGAGGTTGGTGCGCCGGCCCTTCAGGCCCGCGCGGGTTTGGGCGCGGCGAGTTCGGCGAGCGCGGACATGAACAGCTCGTCCATTTGCGGGCTCAAATCGCCCAAAGTCGGGGCGCTGGCGAAGCTGGCTGAACCGAAGACCCGTTCGAGTACATCGGTTCCCGTGGAAGCGCCGATGGAAAGGCACAGGCAGGCAACGCCTTCGGTGCGCAGTTCTTCGAGTGCCTTACTGGCGTCGGCCTCTGCGTACCGGCCTTCGTAACCGTCGTCGTAGGGGAAGCCGTCGGATAGGACGAGCAACAGCCGATTCGGCGTGCCCACGTCATTCTTGAGAACTTCACCCGCGCCGCGGATCCCGGCGCCGAGGCGCGTGTAGCTTGCTGGTTCGAGCTGGTTGAGCCTGGCCCGTCCGACGGCGCCGAAACTCTGATCGAACGTCTTGATGGCCGGCAGGTGCACCGCGTGACGGCCCTGCGATCGGAAGGCGTAGACGGCAACCCGGTCGCCCAGCTCTTCGAGCGTGACGGCCAAGGTGGCGGCTGCCCGCCGCTGGTGGTCGTGCACCGCCAGGCCGTCGGAGTCGGCGTCGACCGCGGACCCTGACGCGTCGATCAGAATGAGCACACCGAGATTGCGGGCGAGTTTGCGACGCTCCAGATAGACGTGCTCGGACGTGGAGAAGCCGGATTGCAGATCGACGAACAGATCGATGAGCGCCTCGATGTCGAGGTCGTCGCCGTCGGCGCGGGCGCGCAGAACCTTCGGCCCCAGCCCGACGCGAGCCAGGCGGCGCCGCAGCACGTCGTCGTGAGCGACGCCGGCATCGGAGACGTCGGCGGCGACGGTCAACGGAAAGTCGACGACGCGGCACCAGTCAGGCTTGTACCGGTCGTTGAAGACGTCCCACTCCGGGTACAGCGCGCCGCCGACACCCAGTGCGGCACCGGGTTTGCCGTCGTCGGTGAATTGGATCCGGGTGGGCAGGGGTCGGGCGTCGGGGCCGATCTCGCGGACCCGCCGGGTGGAGCGGACGGTCATCTCCGCGCCCGCGGCGCCTTCTCCGGGCGAACGTTTACCGCCGAACATCTTGCGCATGTAGTCCGACATCGACTGGTTGTTGAAGATCGGGCTTTCGAACAACTTGAGGATCTTGCTGTCACCGGACTTGCCGCCGTCTTCGTCGTCGTCCTCGTCGCCCTCTTCCGATTCCGGCATGTCGATCGGATCGAACGTCAACTTCAGGTCTTTGTTGGTGGCCTTCCCGCCGGGTCCGACGGGCGCCGCCATCAACTGGGAAGGCTTGATGGCGCCGAACCACCCCGGCGGATCGGCGACTACAGCCCGGCTCTTGGCCACTTCGAGTGACTCGTCGGCGGTGGACGTGCTGGGTTGCCCGCCGTCGGTGAGCGTGGCGTCGAGTGGAATCTGGACGGCGAGCTCTGCCAAGACGCGACGACCTTCCAGTGCCAGGTAGCGGCGGGCCATCGTGGCCCGCGCCCGCATGCCCTTGACCAATCGCGGGTCGAGACTCCCTGCGCCGAGAAGTGCTGCCTGAAGAAGCATTTCGCGGCGCTGCTCCGCCACCGAGCCGCCGGCCGAGACGAAGATGAACTGCCCGTTGGTGTGTGCGGGCTGCCCGGCCGGTGCCTCGGTGACATCGACAGACCTGCCGGCGATGTAGGTGGCGAGGAACCGGAAACGGTCGGGGTTCTCCGAGGCGGGCGATGGGGGTACCTCCCTCGCCGAGGGGAGCGGGACGACCGGGGGCGGCACAGTGTCGGTCACTTGTCGGGCAGGACCGTGTTGACGAGTTCATCGAGGGCGCGGATGACATCGGCGTCGTCGGACAGCACCTGGACGACGGCGGCATGAACAGCGCTGCGCAGGTTCAGCCCTTCCGCGGCGAGGCCGCCGGCGAGGATCAACATGCGGGTGGACGACACTTCGCGCAACGGTGAGCCGTCGAGATTCCGAATGGCGTACGCCAGTTTGACCAGCGAACGTGCGGTCTCGATGTCGACCCCCGCCTCGTAGGCAACCACCTCGGTCTCGACCTCGGGGGAGGGATAGCCGAGCTCGATGGCGATGAAGCGCTGACGCGTCGACTCCTTGAGATTCTTCAGCACGCTCTGGTAGCCGGGGTTGTACGAGATCACCAGCTGAAAGCCGGGCGCTGCCTGCAGCGTGGTTCCGAGCCGGTCCACGGGCAGCTCACGGCGGTGATCAGCGAGGGGGTGGATGACCACGGTGGTGTCCTGGCGCGCCTCCACCACCTCGTCCAGATAGAAGATGGCACCCTCGCGCACCGCGCGGGTCAACGGCCCGTCCACCCAGACCGTCTCCCCGCCCTTCAACAGGAACCGGCCGACCAGATCCGCCGACGTCATGTCCTCGTGTCCTGCGACGGTGATCAGATCCCGGCCCAGCTGATGGGCCATCGCCTCGACGAATCGGGTTTTCCCGCAACCGGTTGGGCCTTTCAACAGCACCGGCAGCCCTCGGCGCGCCGCCGCACGGAAGACGTCCACCTCGTCGCCCACCGCACGGTAGAACGGTGCGTTCGAAACGGGGGCGACCACCGCGGCAGTACTGTTCAGCATTTACTCTCCTCGCTCGAGCGGAACGTTCACGGGCAGCTCGACGCCGTCGGGCAGGACGAGCTCACCGTCGTGGTTGATGTAGCCGGAATTCGTCAGGGGCATCGGTAGCGCAGGGTCGGGGCATGGCCGATCGGTGTCCTCACCGCAGATGCCCATCAGGAAGTACGAGCGCTTGAGGATGTCCTCCGGCCACGGATCCTGGTGCATCGCGAAGAACTGTGCCGGGATGTTGTAGAACACGAAGAAGAACATGCTGCAGGCGGCGAAGATCGCCAGAAACCGCGTGAGTTGCTGCTTGACCATGCCGCCTCGCACCTGGTCGAGGCCACGCTCGACGAATGTCCGGCCCCGGTCGTCGGTGAAATAGCGCATGCAGCAGAGGCCGGCCTGCACGCCGCCCCACATGAGGCCTTCATAGAGTGGCCACTGATAGTAGGTGCCGGCATTGACCGACAACGCCTGGATGGCGCCAGGATAGGTGAACAGCCCCATCGGCATCAGGAACAGGCCCTCGATGACGAAGTCGAAGATGAACGTCCAGGCGATCACGACGCCGATCAGCCCGAAGGTGTTGATGTTGGGAAAACGCCTCTTGGCCAAGCGCATCACCGCGCAGCCCAGCATCGTGCACAGCAGGACGAAGAAGTAACCCGGCGCGTTCATCAGGACCGGTTCGGCCATCATGGCGCCCGGCTCCCCGTACGACACCCACCCCGGAACGTCTTGGACCCACGAGCCCATGTTCCACATCCAGGTGTTGTACGTGCTCCATGTGCTGAAGTAGTTCAGCAGCGGATCCTGGAACCACAGCAGGCCGCATGACACGAAGAGCATGCCGTCCAACGTGATTCGCCGTTCCCGGCGCCACGGCCGGATGAGGAACCACCAGACGGCGACGGGCAGGCCCACCACGATCACGGCTGTCCAGGTGAACAGGATCGCCTTCATGAACGTCGGTGGGTCGGTGGGGCCTGCCGGCACCCGCTCGAAGTGGGGGCCGGTGACCCATTTGCCCCAGACGTACAGCTGGAAGGCCAGGATCACACCGCCGACAACGGCCCACACGCGCACCGGCGTGATTTTCTTCTGAGGCTGCGTACCGAGTGTTGCGTCGCTGAGCGACTCAGTGACGACCGGCTTCTTCCTGCTTGACAGATCGCTCATGACACCGTCTTCCCTGCACTTTTCGATCGCATGACCTCAGAGCTCCCCTTCAGAAGTGGCCGATGCGTCGAAAATATACCAGTCAGTATCTAGATGACCAAGGGTTCGAAAAGAATCTGTGGCAACATTGGCGCATGGTCGAGCCGATGACGCGCGAGCGACGCCTCGAGCGCACGCGCTCGCTGCTTCTGGACGCTGCCGAGCAGGTGTTCGCCGAAAGAGGCTTCATCCCAGCCACTCTCGACGACATCGCCAAGGCGGCCGGCTACTCCAAAGGAGCGATCTACAAGTACTTCGCCACCAAGGAGGACCTGTTTCTGGCCGCCAGCGACCGGTACTGGCGGCGATACTTCGACAATTTCGCCGAGATCATGTCGTCATCGGACCACATCGGAGCACGCGAGCTGGAGAACATCGGCGAGCGGTGGCGCCAGCTGAGTCGCGACCGCGGCGCCGAGCACGCGGCACTAGGGCTCGAGTTCAACCTCTATCTGCTGCGCAACCCGGACGCGATGGAACGGGTGGCTGCCAAGCGAACCGAGGTTGTCGACCAGCTCGCCGCCTACATCGTCGAGGGCATCGACAGCCTCGGCGCGACCCTGTTGATCCCAGCGGCGACGTTCGCCCACATCATCATCGCCACCACGGACGCCGTCGAGCTCAGCAGCCACCTGGACGACATCGACCTCTACCAGCCGATCGTCGAGATGTACGTCTCAGCCGTCAAGATGCCCTGACCCGTCACCTGCCCGCTTCGATCGGAACGATCGGTGGCACCTCGACGCCCTCGTGGAGTACCAGTTCGCCGTCGTGGTTGACGTAGCCGGAGTGCTTTGTCGGAAGCGGCAGTTCAGGATTCGGGCACGGTCGGTCGGTGCCCTCGCCGCAGATGCCCGGGTTGAAGTACGAGCGCTTCTGCACGTCTTCCGGCCACGGGTCGCCGTGCATGCCGAGCCAGGTCGCGGGGACGTTGTAGAAGAGGAAGAAGCAGGCGCTGACACCGCCGAAGATCGCCAGGAAACGGACGAACTGTTGCTTGAAGACTCCGCCTCGGATGTTGTCCAGGCCGCGTTCGACGACGGTGCGTCCCCGGTCATCGGTGAAGAAACGCAGGCAACACAGCGCCGCCTGGACACCGCCCCACATCAAGCCCTCGTAGATCGGCCACTGGTAGTACGTGCCTGCGTTGAACGACAACGACTGGATGGCGCCGGGGTAGGAGTAGAAGCCGATCGGCAGGAGGATGAGCCCCTCCATGATGAAGTCGAAGACGAAGGCGATCGCATAGGTGACCAAGATCAGTCTCAGATTGCTGATACCAGGCCAACGGTTCTTGATTTTCCGCATGACCCAACACCCGACGATGGTGAGCAGCAGCACGCCGTACATGTAGCCGGGGATGTTGGTCAGCAGCGGTTCGGGAACCGTATGGCCCGGTTCCTCGTGTGCGACCCAGCCCGGAATGTGCGGCGCCCAGGAGCCCTGGTTGTACAGCCAGGCGTTGTACGTGCACCAGGTGCTGTAGTAGTTCAGCATCGGATCCTGGAACATCATCAGGCCCATGGAGACCAGCAGCATGCCGTCGAGCGTGATGCGCTTCTCCCGCACCCACGGCCGGATGATGAAGAACCACAAGGCGAATGGCAGGCCGATCCAGAGCACGACCGCGTTGGCGATCAACGGGATCTTCATGTACAGCGGTGGCTCGCTCGGGCCACCCGCCACCGACTCGAAGTACGGTCCGCTGACCCACCGGACGAACACATAGAGCGTGTACGCCAGGAACAAGGCGCCGATCGTCGCCCAGATTTTGATGGCAACCGGCTTGGGCGCCACCTGAGAACCAAGATCGGCCGTTGCGCCGAGCGACTCGGTGACCGCAGGCTTCTTATTCGACAGCTCGCTCAACATGCCCTCCTGGACCGCCGCGTCCGTTCGCGGCTCGCGGTAAAGATACCAGCGAGTATCTGAATGTCCAGAGGGTTTCCCAGATTCTGTGGCACACTTTCACCCATGGTGGAGCGCTGGACGAGGCAACGACGCCTCGAACACACGCGCTCGCTCTTGTTGGACGCCGCCGAAGATGTATTCGCCGAAAAAGGTTTCGCTCCAGCAACTCTCGACGACATCGCACACGCCGCGGGCTACACCAAAGGCGCTATCTACAAGCACTTCGCCACGAAGGAAGATCTTTTCCTCGCCGTGAGCGACCGGTACTGGCGGCGCTACTTCGAGAACTTCGCCGAAGTGATGTCTTCGGCCGGGCGGGTCGGTTCACGTGAACTCGACGAGATCGCGGCGCGCTGGCGGCAGCTGAGCCGTGACCGCGGCGCTGAGCACGCCGCGTTGGGTCATGAGTTCGCGCTCTATCTGCTCCGTAACCCGGAGGCGCGCGAGCGCGTGGCCGACAAGCGGTCCGAGGTCGTCGAGGCGTTGGCCACCTTCATTGTCGAGGGCATCGACCGGCTCGGCGGAGCTCTGCTGATCGCGCCGCTGACTCTGGCTCAGGTCTTGGTCGCGACCAGTGATTCTGTGGTGCTCGGCAGTGAGCTCGACGATGTCGACCTCTACCGGCCGGTCATCGAGATGTACATGTCCGCGATCAAACTGCCCTGACGCAGGCATTCATATACAAGCTTGTATGTGAAATACAAGTGCGTATAGTAGTGATCGCCATCACCAATGGATCGCCGGCGCCTTCGGGATCCGATCCAGTCACCTCGTCGTGCATGGAGCCGTCGCGACGTGCGGATCGACACAGCACAGGCGGCACGTCGACAAACGATGAGGAGCGCTTCCGTCATGACCACGACACAGCCGGTGCGGCCGGGTGAATGGTTCGACACCGGCATGGGTTTGGACGACATCGATGCCGGCCAATTCCGCATGGACATCACGACAGACCGCTACACGGACCCCGAGTACGTCCGGCGCGAACGCGACAGCATCTGGCTGCGGGTGTGGCAGGTCGCCGGCCGAGAGTCGGAGCTGCCTGAGGTCGGTGACTGGAAGGAGTACCAGCTGCTGGATCAGTCCTTCATCCTGATCCGCGGCAAGGACCGACAGATCCGCGGCTTCGTGAACGCGTGCCGGCACCGCGGCAACACCCTGTGTCACGGCAAAGGCAACTCCAAGCGGGGGATCCTCTGCCAGTATCACCTGTGGTCCTACGACCTGGAGGGCAAGCTCAAAGGAGTTCTGCGACAAGAAGAGAACGATCTCACCGCGCTGGACAAGCAGGGCCTCGGGCTGCTGCCCATCTCGGCCGAGTGCTTTGCAGGTTTCATCTTCCTCAACCCGAACCCGGACGCGGAGCCGCTCGCCGAGTATCTCGGAGAAGTGATGGACCTGTTGAGTCCGTATCACCTCGATGAGATGGACATCGTGCTCGACGTTCGGGAGGCGCTAGATTGCAACTGGAAAGTGGTGATGGACGCCTTCGAAGAGGGCTACCACATCTCGGGTATTCATCCCGAGCTGTTGCAGGTCGTCATGGTCGACCCGAGCACGACCCGATATCGCTTCTTCGACAAGCACAGCGTCTCGTGCGCACCGTTCGAGGTCGCCGGAATCAAGTACGGGCTCGAGGAACAGCTCGAAGGGATCATGAAGCTGCCTGAGACGTTCCCGTCGGTGACGGCGTCGCTTCCACGCTTTCAGGAATTGATCGGCGGATACCGCGACGAAACCGGCGAGCTGAAACTTCCGGACGGCACCACGCCGCGTACGGTGTTACAGACCGCGACCCGCGAGACGTTGACCGGCATGGGTTTCGACGTCAGCGGGCTGACCGACGCGCAGATGAGCGACAACCACGGCTGGGTGCTGTTCCCCAATTTCTTCATGACGGTGCGCGCAGGCGAAGCGACCGTGATCCTGGCGCAGCCACACGAAAGCGGCGATCCGCACAAGTGCTACTGGCACATCATCAGCGTGATGTGGCTGCCCGACGAGTACAAGGATGCGCTGAGGACCGACCACATCGAGGTCGAGGAGCCGGGCAGCTTCAAGTACTTCCTGGCGCTGCAGCAGGATTACGAGCAGATGCCGCGGCAGCAGCGCGGACTGCGCAACAACCGCCTCGATCACATGTCGTTGGTCAAGGAGGAGGTCGTGATCGCGCACTATCACTCCGTGGTCGACCGGTACCTTTCGGGCGCAACGACATCGGAGGATCGTCAATGAGTGACATCGACAGGGTGATCGACCAGTACTCGGGGCTACGGCGAACGGTGCTGGAATACGGGCAGACCGTGGAGAGACTCGTCAAGGCTGCCAAGGAACCAGGGTTCGGTGTCGACGGTTGGGCGGCACTGGGTGAACTGGTGGCGGTCGAGGAATTCGTGCGGGTCGGAAACTTCAAGGAAGTCATGAACTGGCAGGAGTACACGTCGTTCTTGACCAATTGGGCGGGATCGGCGGAGTGGGACTGTTCGTTCAAGCGCATCACCCAAGCGGGGGAGGTGGTGTTCCTCGAGCTCGAAGAGCGCAGCAGGATGGGTACCTTCGAGAGTGTCGTCAACTCGATGAGCGTCTACGCGTTCACCGCGGACGACCTGATTCGGCGCATCGATGTCTACCTCCAGATGGAGCTCCCAAGCCCCGAACTGCTTCAGGGGTACGACGGCGTGGAGATCTCACGGTGAGGGAAAGACGTTCGAGTGCAACCGCTGTCGGCTGACGAATGGGGCGACGACGAGTACACCGCGTTCGGCACCCTGCTCGGCCTTCCGGGCGACAAGGTTCCTCGTGCCGGCTCCGGTCACGCCTACGACCCGATGAACTTCTCGGTGATCGGTCTGCTCGCACGGCATCCTGAACTCGCACGCGCATTCCTGACCTTCAACGGCTATCTCCTCAAGCGCGGTGAACTTCCCGCTCGGCTGCGTGAGCTTGTCATCCTGACGATGGCCCTCGAGCACCGGTCTGCCTTCGAATGGGGGCAGCACGTCAAGATGGCGCTTGCCGCCGGGGTCACCGAAGCCGAGATCTCCCGAATACCCTCGGGCAGCGCCGGTTTCGATGGGCAAGACCAACTCGTGTTGCTGGCAGCAGAGGAACTGAGCGGGAACGGACGAGTCGCCGAGCAGACCTGGAGCCGGCTGGTCACCGAACTCGGGACTCATCAGGCGATCGAGGTGATCTTTGTCGTCGGCGCGTACGTGACGACCGGGATGGCGTTCGGTACCTGGGGATTGCAGGCCCAGCCAGGCAGCCCGGAACTACCTGATAGCGGACTCGGACATGTTGGTCAGGGCTGACGCGCGGAGGCGACGTCGGCGAGGCTCAGTCCGCGCGTCGACGTGCCCGTCTGGGCGTGGCGGGCTTGGGCGAGACGTTGGCCATCACCATCTGCAGGAACGGTCCGAACAGGTCGTCACCGTCGATGTGCCCGAAGATGGTGATGCCTTCATTGCTGGCGATGAGCAGGCGCGCAAGGGTTTCGGCTGGCATCTGGAGTTCGCCGCCCAAGCGGTCGATGTGGATGGTGATGTAATTCGCGAGCGAACTGACCGCCTCCTTACGCTGGGCGGTCAGGCGCTCGCGAGCGTCGGGATTGCGCAGCAGGAACAGCGAGAACTCGTAACCCAGCGCGGCGCTGTCCGGCCCCGCGATGGTGAGGTCACGCCACTTCTCGGCGAGCCGTTCGATGTCGAGGGTGTCCAGACCCTCGAACGATTCGATCACTTCGGCGAAGCTGTCCAGGAAGCGGTTGATGTGGCGTTCGATGACGGCGAGGAAGAGCTCTTCCTTGGTGCCGAAGTGAGAGTAGATGGCCCCACGCGTGTAGCCGGCGACCTCGGCGATGTCATCGAGCGCGGCACCTCCGAAGCCCTGCTTTGCGAAGACTTCCTGCGCTGCGTCAAGCAGCAGGCTGCGGGTGTGCTCCATGCGCCGTTGCCGCGTCCATCGTTCTGCCACGGCTCGATCCTTCCAGGTCGTGTTCCGGATGGCTCAGCTACCTCATCTAGTCTATATACGTCCTTGTATAAAAGATACGGACTTGTATATGGTGGTGACGCGGCGCCTCCGCGTACCGCCTCTCTCGTTGCGTCCGCTCTGTATCGCCGAAATTGCCAGCATCTCAATGGATCAGAAGGAGACCTCCCGCAATGAAGCTGGAAGATCGCATCGCAAAGCACCGCCGGATGGCCGAGAGCTACCGGGACAAGTACGTATTGCAAAAGGTGCAGCAGGGCGAGACCTACGACGAGTGGGTCTTCACCGATGACGCCGTCTACACCTCGCCGTACTTCGTGGCCGACCAGGAGCTCGTCCTCAAGGATGTCGCGACCCACTGGGACACCGCTGCCACGGTGGAAGCCAAGGCATACGGCATCACCTTTCCCGACTGGAAGCCCGTCGACTACAAGTGCTGGCCGGCCGAGAACGGCTTCGTCATGCGCTATCGCTGGGAGGGAACCAATGTCAACGACGGAAAGGTCATGGGTTTCTACTCCATCAGCTTCGTCGACACCAACGACGACGCCGAGATCGTGCACTGGTCGACCTATGTGAACGACGAAGAATACGGCCCGTTCTTGGAGGCGGCTATCGGCGCGCGGGGTCCGTTCCACGGCGACGGGTACATGCAGGCTCTCGCAAAGCATTTCGAGAAGCATGGCCTGAGTTTCTAGGGGTGACTGTGACAATCGCCGCAGCAGGCCAGTTGGATTACGACCCCTGGGACGCCGCGCTCAATGCT
Organism: Williamsia sp.; assembly: GCF_036566845.1. Lineage (GTDB taxonomy): Bacteria > Actinomycetota > Actinomycetes > Mycobacteriales > Mycobacteriaceae > Williamsia. Next base: position 5,043 of record NZ_DATCVM010000016.1, on the reverse strand, counting down.
GATCCGTATCCCATGTTCAAGCGTTTCCGCGATGAAGCCCCGCTGTACTACAACGAGGTTCATGACTTCTACGCAGTGAGCCGGTTCGATGACGTCAGCCGCGTCCTGGTAGACCACCAGTCGTTCAGCTCGGCCCGCGGCGCGGTTCTCGAGATCATCAAGTCGGGTATCGAGATCCCACCGGGCTTGCTGGTCTTCGAGGACCCCCCGATCCACGACTTCCACCGAGGTCTGCTGTCGCGGGCCTTCACGCCACGCAAGATCAGCGGCCTTGAACCGAAGATCCGCGAGTTCACCGCGCGGTGTTTGGACCCGTTGGTAGGTGGTGACCGGTTCGACTTCGTCGAGCAGCTCGGGGCGGTGATGCCGCTGCGGGTGGTCGGCATGTTGTTCGGAATTCCCGAGGATTACCAGCGTCTTGTCCAGGAAGACGGCGACAAATTCGTGCGTACCGAGCGCGGTGGCCAGATGACGGACAACCCGGACGGAGCGATCACGGACGGTCAAGTGTTCGCCGACTTCATCGACTGGCGCACCGATCATCCGGCCGACGACTTGACGACCGAGTTACTCCATGCGGAGTTCGAGGACGAGACGGGCAGCACCAGAAAACTGCGACGAGAAGAACTGCTGATGTTCATGAACCTCGTTGCGGTGGCAGGCGCGGAGACCACAACCCGACTGATTGGTTGGGCGGGCAAACTGCTGTCCGAACATCCTGCACAACGCGCGCAGTTGGTCGCCGATCGCACTCTGCTGCCGGGCGCGATCGAAGAGATGTTGAGATTCGAGCCGCCTGCTCTCCAGGCCGCGCGATACGTCACGCGCAATGCCGAGTTCTACGGCACGACGGTGCCCGAGGGGAGCAGCATTCTCGCGTTGATCGGTGCGGCCAACCGCGACGAACGACGCTTCGGAGAGGACGCGGACACCTTCGATATCACCCGCTCACCCCGTCAGCATTTGTCATTCGGAATAGGTGCCCACTATTGCCTCGGCAACGCGTTGGCACGCATTGAGGGGCGAATTGCGTTGGACGAGATCATGAACCGATTCCCGGACTGGGAGGTGGATCTCGACAGTGCGATGTTTTCCTCGTCCTCCACAGTCCGCGGCTGGGACAGCATGCCTGCACGGGTATGACAACGAAGGGACCTTGAGATGACTGGACGGGTAGAGGGAAAGGTCGCTTTCGTCACGGGCGCAGCCCGCGGACAGGGCCGCAGCCACGTGTTGAAACTCGCTGAAGAGGGCGCGGACATCATCGCCATCGACATCTGCAAGAACGTCGATCACTGTCAGCTCGAGTTGGCGTCGCCCGGTGACCTGCTGGAGACCAAGGAGAAGGTCGAGGCGCTCGGTCGGCGCATCATCGCCGAAGAAGCCGATGTCCGTGACTTCGACGCCATGAAATCTGTCGTGGACCGCGGGGTCGCCGAGTTCGGCAGGCTGGACATCATTTTGGCCAATGCCGGCATCGGTAACGGCGGCCAGACCATCGAGACTCTGGAAGAGCCCGTGTGGCAGGCCATGATGGACATCAACCTCACCGGAGTGTGGAAGACGGTGAAGGCCGGGATCCCGCACATGATCGCCGGAGGGCGTGGCGGATCGATCGTGTTAACCAGCTCGGTGGCAGGTTTGAAGGCGTATCCGCAGATGGGCCAATATGTTTCGGCCAAGCATGGGGTGGTCGGCCTCATGCGCTCGTGTGCGGTGGAGCTGGGGCAACACATGATCCGGGTGAACAGCGTGCATCCCACCCACGTCAACACGCCGCTCGTGATGAACCAGCAGACCTTCGATCTTTTCCGGCCCGATCTGGAGAGCCCGGGTCCCGACGACATCGCTCCCATCTGCCAGATGTTTCACACCATGCCGCGACCGTGGGTCGAGGCCGAGGACATCACCAATGCCGTGATGTTCTTCGCCTCTGACGACTCGCGTTTCGTCACCGGCGTCGCGATGCCTATCGACCTGGGTAGCTGCCTGAAGTAGGCCGGCGTTGCCGCACCATCATCGTTCGACGAATCCTCGGTCAGCGGGCGAAGTCGCCCCGGCTCTCCGGGTCAGGTAGTCGATCTGCAGGTGGATCGAATAGAGCACCAGGGCCGGCAGGATGATGAACGGTACGTTCTCGGCGATGAACTTGAACCAGAGCCCGAAGGCGCCCTGGCCGATATCGCTGAAGCCGGACCGGACTTCGGACAGGAAGTACACGCCGGTGCTGCTCGTGAGCATCGCGACGCCGGCGAACGCCAGCCACAGGTTCTTGATTCGGGACTCAGTGGGAAGGTCCGGGCGGATCAGCCTGGTCCAGACCACGAACACCGTCACGCCGACGGCGACCCCCACCAACTCCAGGCCGAAGATCCAATTGTTGCCACTGGTGTAGCGGGTGTCGGCCAGACCGTACTGCCACCACAACCACTTCCAGCCGGGGTCGTCGGTCGGGGTCCACAGGTTCATCGGATGGCCGATCAGGAAGATCAACTCGTAACCGATTTGGCTGCCCGCCGTGTAGGGCAGGTAGAACAGCGTGAGTTCGGCGGCCTTGTCGACGCGAGTTCGGTTCTCGCCGGGCGCATTCCAGAGCAGGACGAACGGCAGCAGGATCACCGGGACGCCGAACAGCAGGTTCGCGACGACGTCGACGGTGAACGTCGGGGGCAGGATTCCCACACCAACGCCGACCACCACGAGGACGAACGCGGCTCCGGTGAACGCCGCGGCACCCAGGTACACCCGCCGACGGTGCGGCGCCCACGGTCGGGCGAAGTTCGGATCTGTTCCAGTGGCGGTCTGCGCAGATGTCTGCTCCGACATGACGGTTACGCTCCTTTGCTTCGCGCCGCAACGGAAGTTGGATTGTGGCCTGCGGCCACGGAAATCGATTTGGTGTCGGTGTAGCCGTCGATGCCCTCGCGGCCGAGCTCTCTCCCGTAGCCGCTGGCCTTCACCCCGCCGAACGGGGCGAACGGGTCCATCGTGTAGCCCTGGTTTACGCCGAACGTGCCGGTGCGGATCGCGGCGGCGACGGCCAGTCCGCGGTCGGTGTCTGCGGTGAACACCGATCCGGCCAGTCCGTAGTCCGAGTCGTTGGCGATGGCCACCGCCTCGTCCTGGTCGTCGTAGGCGATGACGGTCAGCACCGGGCCGAAGATCTCCTCGCGGGCGATGGTCATCGAGTTGTCCGCCTGGTCGAACAGTGTCGGCTTGACGTACCACCCGCGGTCGCACCCGTCGGGCATGCCGCTGCCGCCGGTCACGACTCGAGCACCGTCGTGGACGCCCTGCTCGAGGTAGCCGGCGACGCGTTGCTGTTGCCGCTGCGCGACAAGGGGCCCGACCTGCGTGTCGCTGTCGGTCGGATCCCCGACGACGAGCGAACTCACCTCGGCGGCCAGCGCGTCGGTGAATTCGGCTGCGCGGGTTCGCGGCACGAGGATGCGCGTCAGAGCGTTGCAGATCTGCCCGCTGTTGCTGAGGCTGGCCGAGCGTACGCCGGTCGCGACGGTGGTCGGATCCGCATCGTCGAGCACGATCGCGGCGGACTTACCGCCGAGTTCGAGGCTGACCCGGCGCAGGTCGCCGGCGCAGGCCGCGGCCACCGCTCGGCCCGCGGCCGTCGAACCGGTGAACGATACCTTGTCCACGCCCGGGTGCCTGACCAGGTATTCGCCGACGGCACCGTCGCCGGGCAGTACGCTCACGACGCCGGGCGGCAGCCCCGACTCGGCGATGAGCTCGGCGAGCAGCAGCGCATTGAGCGGGGACTCGGGTGCCGGTTTGAGGATCACGGCGCACCCGGCGAGCAGGGCGGGGACGAGCTTCGTGACGATCAGGAACTGCGGCATGTTCCACGGGACGATGGCCGCGACGACGCCGACCGGCTGGCGCAGGATCGTGATGTCGGAGCCGTAGAGCCCGGGGCGCGCCTCCTGCCACGGATACGACTGCGCCACATCGCAGAACGCGTTCATCATCGTCCACGGCAGCGCCACCTGTGCCCGCTGCGCGAAGCTGGTCGGCGCGCCGATCTCCGAGGTGATCAGTGCCGCCATGTCGGCCCGCCGCCCACCGTAGATCTCGGCGAGTCCGCGCACCGCGTCGATGCGTTCGGCCGGGGCTGTCCTGGGCCACGGGCCGTCGTCGAACGCGGTGCGTGCGGACTGCACCGCCAGGTCCACGTCGGCCGGGGCGGCGGCGGCCACCTGCGCGACGCGCGTCTCGCTGTGGGGCGAGACGATCTCGATGCGCTGGTCGGTGCTGGGCTTGCGCCATGCACCGCCGATGAACAGCTCGTCGTAACGCACGCCGCCTGTCTCCATCCTGACATTGACGCTTTAATATCAACTACTTGCGATTGCTTCGGGAAGCATATACCGTCGATGGTGCCGTCTCCTCCGAAATGGCGAAAAGGCAGCTGCGCGTGCTTGTTTGCCTGAGAGACTTGTCCCGGCGCTTCGCGAGCGGGCGGCCCCGGCAGTGATTGCAGTCAACAGGAGACGACGATGGCCCGATTTCCGAAACCGCCAGAAGGCAGCTGGACTCAGCACTACCCGCAGCTGGGGACGGGGCCCGTGTCCTACGAGGACTCGATCGACCCCGAGTTCTATGAAGTCGAACGCAAGGCGGTCTTCAAGCGAGCATGGCTCAATGTCGGCCGCGTCGAACAGGTCCCACGCAAGGGCAGTTACTTCACCAAGGAACTCAAGGTCGCCAACACCTCGATCATCGTGGTGCGGACCGGGTCCGGTGAGGTGAAGGCCTACCACAACATCTGCAGGCACCGCGGCAACAAATTGGTGTGGAACGACATGCCGCTGGAGGAGACCAGCGGCGTCTGCCGGCAGTTCACCTGCAAGTACCACGCATGGCGCTACGACCTGGACGGCAACCTGACGTTCGTGCAGCAGGAGGGCGAGTTCTTCGACCTCGACAAGAGCCGCTACGGCCTGGTCCCGGTGCACTGCGACGTCTGGGAAGGCTTCATCTTCGTCAACTTCGCCCCCGAACCGGAGCAGACGCTGCGGGACTTCC
>NZ_DATCVM010000015.1:0-14041 GCF_036566845.1 Williamsia sp. | reverse complement strand
CCGATCGCGCTGTTCATGGGTGTCTATTTGCGCTACCTGCGCCCCGGTCGGGTCTCCGAGATCTCGGTGATCGGTTTCGTCCTGCTGATGCTCGCCATCATCTCCGGGCGCTGGGTTGGCGAATCAGGTTGGGGGCGCGACTTGTTCAGCCTGTCGCCGGTTTTCCTGAGCTGGTGCATCATCATCTACGGGTTCGCCGCGGCCGTAGTGCCCGTCTGGCTGCGGGCACCCCGCGACTACCTGTCCACGTTCATGAAGATCGGCACCATCGCGCTGCTGGTCCTGGGCATCGTGATCGCCCGTCCGGTCATGCAGGCCCCCGCGGTCAGCGAGTTCGCGAGCAATGGCCAGGGACCGGCCTTGCCGGTTCACTGTTCCCCTTCCTGTTCATCACCATTGCGTGCGGCGCCCTTTCCGGTTTCCATTCACTGATCGCTTCCGGGACAACGCCGAAGATGCTCGAAAAGGAGAGCCAGGCCCGGATCATCGGATACAGCGGCACGCTGACCGAGTCGTTTGTCGCGATCATGGCTCTGGTCACGGCCTGCATCCTCAACCAGCATCTCTACTTCGCGATGAACGCGCCGACGGCCGTCACCGGTGGCACACCGGAATCCGCCGCGGAATACGTCAACGGTCTGGGCCTGAGCGGCGATCCGGCCACGGCCGCGCAGCTGGAGGAAGCAGCCAGAGCCGTCGGCGAAGAGTCTGTGATCTCCCGAACCGGTGGTGCACCAACACTTGCCATGGGTATGGCCGACACTATGCAGGAGGCATTCGGCGGCGAATCGATGCGATCGTTCTGGTATCACTTCGCGATCATGTTCGAGGCGCTGTTCATCCTGACAACCGTCGACGCCGGGACCCGCGTCGCCCGATTCATGCTCTCGGACGGCTTGAGCAATGTGAAGGGCGCCAAGCGATTCAAGGATCCGTCGTGGCGGTCCGGCGCCTGGCTGTGCACCCTGATCGTGGTGGGCCTGTGGGGTTCGATCCTGCTGATGGGTGTGACCGATCCCCTCGGCGGTATCAACACCCTGTTCCCGCTGTTCGGCATCGCCAATCAGTTGCTGGCCGCGATCGCACTGACCGTGGTGTTGGTGGTCGCGCTCAAACGCGGGCTCTTCAAATGGGCCTGGATACCCGGGGTTCCACTGGTCTGGGATCTGGTGGTCACCATGACAGCGTCGTGGGAGAAGATCTTCTCGAACAACCGTCATCGCCGCACTGTTCGTCTGCGTCAAAGCGATTCGAAACGGCGGGCTGCCGTCAACGGAGGACGAGCCGACCAACTCCAAGTTCTTCGCACCCACCGGCATGATCCCGACACCTACCGAAAAGGAGGTGCAGCGGGAATAGGACGAGTATCTGACGAAGAATCCGGCACCGTTGCGTCACTGACGCGGCGCGGTCTTCGGGCGGTGCGCTGGTATGTCAGATCGGTGATGGGCGACAACCACTACCGGCGTTACGTCGAACACCAGGCGGCGCGGCACCCAGGCACACCTCCGTTGTCCGAGAGTGACTACTGGCGCAATCGCTACGCCGCGCAGGACAACAACCCGCCGGGCCGCTGCTGCTGACCGCCGGCCGAGTCTAGGCTCCGGATCGAACCGTCTCGCCGGTATCGCGGGACGGTTCGATGTGGTGCCGTCTGACGAACAGGATGATGGCCAGGATCGGGTAGACGAGGATCGGTGCGAAGGCGCCGGCGTAGATCTGCTGGTCCACCACGATCGCCGTGCTGCTCAGCAACGCGAAGTCGAACAGGCCGTGCAGCACCGAGTTCAGGGCATTTCCGCCCGAGACCCGGCGGGTGAGATAGAAGAAGTACCCGGCGAAGCTGACCATGATGGCCTGGGGAATCGCGGACGCACCATGCCCGAACACGTTCGTCAGGTGCACGGCACCGAAGATGACACTGGACCACAGGGCAACCCGGCCTTCGCTGAGGCCGTGATTGCGCAGCATGGTCACACCGATGCCGCGGAACATGCCCTCCTCGCCCCATCCGACGAACTGGGTGGCAACGAGCAGGGCGATGACAAACAGCCAGCCTTTGTCTGCGAGTGCGCTGTAGTCGATGCCGGCCAGAATCGCGACGATCAAGACGATCGGCACAACCCACACCCAGCGGCTGACCGGCCGGTCGTCCTTGGTCACTGGCCGCCACCATCCCAGCGCCGAGATGACCAAATATGTGAACACAAAAGCCAGGCCGAGTGGGATCACCATCGTGAAGACGACCCCGCGGGTGCTGAACGTGTCGTCTTCGTCGGCCCATCCCTCGATGAGGCGGCCGCCCAACTGGATGATCACCAGGTAGACGATGACTACGACAGCAAAGGCGATGTACGAAAGGCGCCTCCCCGTGATCGGTTGGGAGGCTTCAGGCTTTCGTGTGTTCACTCGGCAACCCTAACGGGTGACGCCGCGCACCGCGCCGGTCACGGGTCAGACGTCAGTTCACGGCGTGACGATGGGGAACGCGGGATCGAACTCGTCGAGCACACCACCGAATATGGTGAGCACCGAGGTGTCGCCCGTCAGTGTGATCGTGCCTTTGTCAGCCAACGCGGCGGCCGTGGCCGGTTTCAAGAGCACCGACACCAGGGCAGCCTTGGGCCCCGCGACAGTGAGCCCGGTGTCGTCGCGCAGCCCTCGACGCGCATTGAGCACCCCGCGCTTGACCCACATCGTCCACTTCTCGTCGGCATCGGTGAACTCCAGATTGATCCCGAGATCTACTTCTGCGGCTTTGTCGCCGATGACATGGACCGACACGAAGTCGAAGAGGATGTCGAGCGGCATTGCCAGGATCGAATCGGCACTCGCGGTGACGAACGGGGGTGGCTGGTTGCCTTCCCGGAGCTCGAGCGCTGCGGTCAGGAAGATGCCTCGCCATTGTGGGCCCTCGGCCTGATAACCCATCTGCTCGTACGCATCGGCCTGGAGCTCGCGGGCCACCTTGTTGTCAGGGTCGGCGAACACCAGTTTGTGGAGAATCTCTGCGGCCCACCGGTAGTCGGCCGCGTGGAATGCGCGCTTGCCTTCTTCGAGGATCTTGTCGGCGCCGGCGAACTCGACGAACCGTCGGGCCGCATCGGCCGGCGGATGGGGATGGAGCGACACCGGGTCGCCGTCCCACATACCCAGTTCCTTGGTGTAGACCGCGCGGACATCGTGGTGCAGGGTGCCGTGGTAGCCCCGATTGGCCCAGTTGCGCCGCAACTCCTCGGGGAGTTCGAGTGCCTCGGCGGCCTCCAGGGGCGTGTAACCCTTGTTCGCGAGCCGCAACGACTGATCGTGGATGAACTTGTACGCGTCGCGTTGCGACTCGAGAAAAGGGACCACCTCGTTGTTGCCCCAGACCGGCCAGGTGTGCGGACCGTAATGCACCTCGGCCTCATCGCCCCAGCGCTCCAACGTCTCGTCGAGGTAACGCGCGAAGTTGCGGGCGTCGCGGGTTCGGGCGCCGCGCAGGGTCTGGATGTTGTGCAACGAGTGGTTGGCGTTCTCGGCGCACGTCAGAGCCTTGAGCTGGGGAATCCAGATGTGGAACTCTTCGGGGGCCTCGGTGTCGGGGGTGTACATGAACTCGAATTCGATGCCCGCGATCTCACGGCGCGCACCGGTTTCGGTGATCAGGTCGGTGGGTGAAATATAGGAGACGGCCGGGCCTGCGGTGCTGGCGATACCGATTCCACACGTGACATGTCCGAGCGCGTTGAGGTCGAGATGACTCCCGAACGCGTAGCTGGCGCGACGTGCCATCGCATTGCCGGCGATGACGTTCTCGCCGATGGCGTACTTGTCGAACTGGTGGCCCGGAGCGATGATCGGCACTTTGCCCGACGCGACGTCGTCGACATCGACAACACCCTTGACGCCACCGTAGTGGTCGATGTGGGTGTGCGTGTAGATGATTGCGGCGACCGGTTTGTCGGAGACGTGCTCGCGAATCAGGTCCATCGCCTGACGGGCCGACTCCACACCTGCCATGCAGTCGATGACGATGAGGCCATCGTCGCCCTCGACAACGGTGAGGTTCGCGATGTCGTTGTTGCGCACCTGGTATAACCCCTTGGTGACCTCGAACAGGCCGCCGCGCTTGATGATCTGGGATTGGCGCCAGAGACTCGGGTTCACCGAGTCCGGTGCCGGATCCTCGTCGCGGATGTAGTCGAAGGCGCTGGGGTCGAACACCACAGAACCGTCACTGTCGGCGAAAACGTTGCCGGGCAACTCGGCGATCCGGCCGCGGGAGGCGGCGATGAAGTCTTCGCGGTTGTCGAGATCGTAGAGCGCTGCGGCGTCGCGATTGGCTTGAATGGTCGCTTCCGTGGGCGGTTTGGGTTCGTATGCCATGACTCGGACTCCGTCTTCTACGAGACTGCGGGAAAGCTGGCGAAGGGATTCAGGGATCTACCGACACCGTAGCCGAGTACGAACGAGTTGTCCGTGATTGTGGGAGCCCTACCCATTTGATTCTCTGGTCGCGGTGGCCGATTCGATCGCTTCCCACATCTGCTGCGCCAGATCACGATTGAGGCCGACGCCCCTGATCTCGTCACTCCAGATCCGCTTGTCACCCCGCCGTAGGTGCCAGCCGATGAATCTGCCGGTCTCCGCGTGCGTACTGGTGGCGACGAACAGCAGCGGTAGCACGCCTTCTTCCGGATCGCGGGATACGGTCGCATGCGCCACGGCCATCACCGATTTGGCGACGATGCCGTTCACCGCGTTGTGCATGGGCGTTTTGCTCAGGCCCGGATGAGCGATGAAACTCTTGACCGACGAACCGCTTTCACGTAGCCGGTTCTCGAGTTCCACGGCGAACAGCACCGTCGCCACCTTCGACACGACGTAGGCGCCGTGCGGTGAATGGTCGTGCTCGAAACTCAGATCGCTGAAGTCGACGTCGGCCGTGACCCGCCGGTAGAGGTTGGAGCCGACGCTGACCACTCGCGCCGCATGCGCGCGTTCGAGGAGAGGCAGGAGTTTGCTGGTCAGTTCAAAATGCCCGACGACGTTGGCGGCGAAGGTGCTCTCGATCCCGTCCGCGGTCACCACGTAGGGCTGATTGCCGACGCCGGCGTTGAGGATCAGGGCATCAATGGGCTTGTCCAGAGCGGTCATCCGAGCGGCGAAGGCGCGGACCGAGTCCAGGTCGGTCAGCTCGATCGCCCCCACCTGTAGCCGGGCGTCGGGCCGCGTAGCCCGGATCTTGTCCGCGACCCGCTGCCCTTTGACGATGTCGCGCACCGCCAGGACCACCTCGGCGCCCCGTTTCGCCAACTCGCGGGTCATGATCGCGCCGAGCCCGCTGCTCGCGCCCGTGACAATGATCCGCCGGCCACTCTGATCCGGCATCGAACGCAGATTCCAATGGAAGAAGTTGTCCCTCATCAGCCAACTCCCTCCGACATCCGCCGAACAATCCGTTGCCCTTTGAATCTAGCCCGCGCGAAGCTCGAGGCAGGCAAGGTCAGAATCACCGCCGCGGCAGCGTGTCCCCGCGGTGTGGGTATGGTCGAGGCAGATCAGCGATGATCGATCCGGACGATCGAAACCGTACCCGGACGGCGACAAGACGGTACTTCCACGGAAGGAGTCTGGTCATGGCGTGGGTCGTACTGGTCATATCCGGTGTGTTCGAAGCTGTTTGGGCCACCGCACTCGGCAAATCAGAGGGCCTCTCCCGGCTCGGGCCGAGCATTGTCTTCGGAGTCGCGCTGATCATTTCGATGGCCTTGCTGGCGTTCGCCATGCGAACACTCCCCATCGGGACCTCGTATGCGATCTGGGTCGGCATCGGCGCCGGCCTCACCGTCGGCTACGCGATGGTCACCGGGAGCGAAAGCGCATCGATCATCAAGATCGTCCTCATCCTGATCATCGTCGGCGCCGTGATCGGCCTCAAGCTGGCGCACTGAGGCCCGGCACCTTCCACCCCGACGGAGGCAAGGAACCACCTCGTCACGAACGATCCGGTCCCGGCGTGGCCACCGCGAGGTCGGCGAGGAACTTGTGTGCCAGTGCTCGTACCCGTGCCCACTCCGGCGCCGACTGCAGCGCGTCGAAGCCCAGCAGATGAGAGTTGCCGGGAGCGGAGAGTTCCGCCAGGAGACGATCGAGCGACGACAGGTCGTTTCGACAGTCCTGACTCAGGCCACGCGGCACTGACGCGGTGAGGTCGGTGAACTGTAATGCGAGCTCATCGACACCGACGTCCAGACGTTCGAGAAATGCGGCCTGATCGTCCGCCGGCGACGCCAACCGCCGGATGACCGACACCAGCGCTTTCTTCCGGAGGTCGTCCCCACCCAGGTCGACGACGGATTCCTGCCGCCAACCGTCGCGCCCGCCCTCGACGCGCGCGATCGCGTCAAGGCCCCGTCGACCTTCCCCTTCAAGCATTCGTGACCATCCCCCACGCGGTTGGCGATCCCTCAGATCGATTAGCTATGCGATGCATTCTTTACCAGAGTGTGCCATCTTGTCACTCGCACAGCGAGAGCGGAACCAGCTCCCCCGCTCACCTGGCGCAACTCAGGCCGGGGCCTCGACGTGCAACCGCCGGGCGATCTCGTCGATCAACTCATCGACGTCGGCTTCATCGCTGCCGGGATAATTGTCGACAAAATGCTGGATGCGTTGCCGCTGAGCGACCAGCAGGCGTTCGGCTTCCTCCTGGCCGGTGGGGGTGATGACCGCCAGACCGTGCCCGAGGTCGATCATGCCGCGCTGCTGCAGACGTTGCGCGGTCTCCTCTACAACCGGGAGCGGTGTCTGCGAAACCTCCGACATCACACTGATTTCACGAGTGCCTTCCTCTGCCACCCGGCTGACCATCCAGGCCTCACCCCGCGTCAGCGAACTGTCGGCGGCATCGACCACCCGTTCCCAGGCCCGGAGCCGGTCTTCGCGTCCGAGGGTTCGCCAGATCTGAAGCCGCAACTCCTCCAACGAGGTCCGCTCGCCGGACAGTCCGAACGATGTCCCCACATCGGGCATCTTCGTGACATCGCGCAGGGGTACCTCGGGCAACAGCCAGGCGAGGGCGAATGCCAGCAGTCCGAAGGGGACGGCGACGATGAACACGATTCCGAACGCATCGGTGAAGCCACTGAGGAACCAGTCCTGCACCACCGGTGGGCACCCAGGAAGTCCGGATGACGAGGCTTCCAGGACCTCCGCGGAACATCGTCCCTCTGCCCCGTCCGGCACCCTGCCCGCCAGATTCGAATCCAACTGCGAGTTGAACACCGCACCGAATACGGCGACACCCACGGATGCACCGATCGTGCGGAAGAAGGTCGCACCACTGGTTCCGGTTCCGAGGTCGCGGAATTCGACCGCGTTCTGGACCGCGAGCACCAGAACCTGCATCACCATCCCCAGCCCGACACCGAGAACGAAAAGATACAGCGCGATGGTCACATCCGACGTCGAACGATCCATCGTCGACAACAGGTACAGGCCGACGGTGAAGATCGCGGTGCCCAGGATCGGGAACACCTTGTAGCGTCCGGTCCGGCTGATGAGCTGGCCGCTGCCGATCGAAGTGATCAGCAGACCCGCCATCATCGGGATCATGCTCAGGCCCGACTCGGTGGCCGTGTCCCCGCGCACCGTCTGCAGGAACAGCGGCAAGAATGTGATGGCACCGAACATCGCGAACCCGACAACGAACCCGACGGACGCGGCAACGGCGAACACCCGGTTGGTGAACAACCGCAGCGGCATCACCGGCTCCGGCACCCGCCGCTCCACCATCACGAAGGCGACCACGCAGACCACCCCGATGACGGTCAGGCCGAGAACCCGCACCGATGTCCAACCCCACAGTGAGCCAAAGCTGGTCACCAGCACGATGGCGGTGGCAGCGGACGCGAGCAGCAGCACGCCGACGTAGTCGATCTTGGGCTTGACCTGGGCCGTGGTGGTCGGCAACACCAGCACCACTGCGACCAAGGCAACCGCACCGATCGGAAGATTGACGTAGAAGACCCACCGCCAGCTGAGGTTGTCGACGAAGAATCCGCCGAGCAAAGGCCCTGCGACACTGGCCAGCCCGAACACCGCTCCGAAGAGCCCCTGGTAACGCCCGCGTTCGCGGGCAGGAACCACGTCGCCGATGATGGCCTGCGCCAACACCATCAGGCCGCCGGCGCCCACACCCTGTAGGGCCCGGAAGGCGATCAGTGTCACCATCGACCCGGCGAGGCCGCACAGCGCCGAGCCGACCAGGAATACCACCACACTGGCGATGAACAGCGGCTTGCGGCCGAAGAGATCGCCGAGCTTGCCCCAGAGTGGTGTGGTCACCGTGGTTGCGAGCATGTACGACGTGACCACCCAGGTCAGGTGATCGGCTCCGCCGAGATCGTTGACGATCGTCGGCAGTGCCGTCGCCACAATCGTCTGATCGAGTGCCGCCAGGAGCATCGCCAGCATCAGGCCACCAAAGATGGCGTAGATCTTCCGTTTCTCGAGTTCACCCGCGGGTGCACCCGGTCCAGCAGTCCTGCCTTCGGTCATCGTCCGGCCCGTCCTGCTCGGCGACACGTTGCTGGTTCGAGTCTCGCAGGTGTCCGATCGGTTTGTGGGATAACGAGCTTGGGGCGCCGGATCAGAGGGTTCCGGCGTCGAAGACCTCGGATTCGCCCGGCAGCCATGTCTCGCCGTCGATTCCGCGATCTCGCCGGAACGCCACCGGCAGACCGCGAGTTGTTGTCCAGTTCAACGAATCGGTGGCCTGCACGTGAACGTGTGGCTGGGTGCTGTTTCCGGAGTTGCCACATTCACCGACCCGATCTCCGGCCACCAGACGGTCACCCTCATCGACCATCACAGTGCCGCAACGCAAATGAGCCAGCAGGATGAACGGCCCGCCGCGCCCCAGAGCCAGCACCACGTGATTCCCGGCGATGGCGGGGATTCCGTCACGTACGCGTCTGGCCTGCCCGAGCGTGTAAGGGAGCAGGGTGATCTGGGAGCGTCGAGCCGAATGATCCGGTTCCCCATCATGTACCAGCGCCACAGTGACCTCGGCCGGAGCGACGATCGGTTCACCGAAGCCGCGAAAGATCTCCGGCGCCTCGACCGACAACGCGGATCGCCAGCTACGCGGAGCCGGAAGATCGTTGTCTCCGACAGCGACGAAATCGATCGCATAGGTCGATCCGAACAGATCTGTCCCATGACTGGGTACTCGCCGGGCCGGACTGTTGCGGGCCATCCACCTCCCACCGAAGGGGAGGTCGAGCACCACTGCGTCGGGCGGCATACGTCCGCTGCTATCCCCGATTCAGTGCGACCGCGGCCTGGATCAGCGCCACGAAGGCGTCCGGGTCGACTGAATCGGACTCCTTGATGTCGATCGCCCGCCGAACACCCGCACCGAGGCTGGCGTTGAACAGCTTCGCCGGGTCAGGGAGGGAGGCACCCTTGGCAAAGGTCACCTTGATCTTGTCCTTGTAACTCTCGACTGTGCAGACGAGGCCGTCGAGCGAGAAGCTCGGCACGCCATCCGGATTCGAGGGCTTGCGCCACTTCACTTCTTCCACGGTGTCGGGCTCGGCCTGCATGATCAACGACCGCACTTCATCGACCCGAGCTTCCCGCCAATCGTTACCCATACGGTAACGGTAACGGACGATCAGCCCCTTTGACCGGAGAGCTACTCCTGTGCGCCCGAAATTTGATGGTTTGTTATGGCTTGGAACGCTTTTCGCCGCACCTTTGCCGATTCATAGCGTTGCTTCTCGACCTCGTCCGCCGGTGTGAGGTTTGGGACAGATGTTGGGCTACCGGTCTCATCAACCGCGACCATGTTGAAGTAGGAGCTGTTCACATGCCGAAGCGTCCCAGCCCGTACATCCTCTGAATCGACCCGGATTCCGATCTCCATCGATGTTCGGCCGGTGTAGTTGACAGAGGCCGAAAAGGTGATCAATTCCCCCACGTGGATGGGCTCCCGGAAGATGACGCGGTCAACTGAGATCGTCACCACGTACGTTTGGGCGTATCGGCTCGCACAAGCATAGGCAACCTGGTCCAGCAGTCGCAGAAGTGCGCCGCCGTGGACATTTCCGGAGAAGTTACTCATGTCTGGTGTCATCAAGACTGACATGGTCAGGCTTTTGCGCGGCGGACCGGTGTATGTCGTGGCCCCGTCGGCGGGCGGCGCGGATGGCGGCTGATCCATTGCTGATTCTCCCTGGTTTTGCCTAACCTTACGACTTCGCGGCGGTTGGCCTGCGCCCAACTGAGCGGTGCGTGACATTGATCCCAATTGCGCGTTTGCCGGCGTTGAGGCCTTGCGAATTCGCGAGTATCAGCCGGTCACAAAATGTCTGCGGCTATCGCCCCTACGAAATCGCTGCTGTCACAGATCCGTCGGGTGCGTCCGTCCACCACTCCCGTCCGGCGCTTCAGTAGATGGCCGAAGTCGATCGAGCTCGGTGCCGGTCGCATTGCCCCTCGAGGTAGGACGACCACACAGCAGAATCCGACATTTACCTGGATACTTGTAGACCTTCAGCACCTGGGCGCGCCGACGGCATTGGCGGCCGCCCACGCCCGGTAGCAAGGGGAGCGCGTGACAGTCGTCGCCATTTATCTCGTCATCACCTTCGGCCTCGGCGGCCTCGCCATGGCTATGCGCCTGCCTCCGTTGGTCGGGTTCCTGGCGGCGGGGTTTGTCATCAACGCACTGAATGTCGAGGAACTGCCGCAACTGGACGTGCTGGCTGACCTGGGGGTCACGCTGCTTCTGTTCGCGATCGGCCTCAAGCTGAACGTACGCATATTGCTCCGTCGAGAGGTGTGGCTGACGACATCCGTTCACATGCTGGTCAGCGTGATCTTCGGCGGCGCCGTCATGTGGCTCGCCGCGGTGGCCGGGGTGTCGATGCTGGCAGGACAGAGCTTGCAGACGATCGCCCTGCTCGCCTTCGCCTTGTCGTTTTCCAGCACCGTGTTCGTGGTGAAGATCCTCGAGGAGCGGGGTGAATCACACTCGCTGTACGGCCGCGTCGCCATCGGAATCCTGGTGATGCAAGACATCGTCGCCGTGGTCTTCCTGACCGTGACCGGCGGACACCCGCCCAGCCCGTGGGCACTGACATTGGTGGGTTTGTGGCCGCTCACCCGCATTCTGCGCAGGATATGGAGCCAACTGGGCCACGGCGAGATGCAATCGCTGTTCGGCATCGTCATGGCATTGGTGCCCGGGTATGCGTGGTTCACCGCAGTCGGACTCAAAGGTGACCTCGGGGCACTGATCGTCGGAGTGCTGCTCGCGTCCCATCCGGCTTCGTCCGAACTCGCACGTTCGCTGTTCCACATCAAAGAACTGCTGCTGGTGGCGTTCTTCGTGTCGATCGGGCTGACCGGGCTACCCGACCTGCCCACCATAGGTGTCGCCGTGCTGATGGTGTTGCTTCTGCCGTTCAAGGCCGCCTGGTATGTAGCCCTGTTGTCGTTCATGAAGCTGCGATACCGCACCGCCATCCTTGGTGGGCTGGGGTTGATGAACTACTCCGAATTCGGCCTGATCGTGGTGTCGGTCGGGGTCACATCCGAGTTGTTGGCGGATGCGTGGCTGGTGGAGATGTCCATCGCCGTCGCACTGAGCTTCGTTGTCTCGGCGCTGGTCAACAGGCGTGGACATCTCGTGGTGGAGAAGATCGCCGCGCGGCTACCCGCCCAGGACGAACACCATCTGCATCCGGAAGAACGCCCCGGCGATGCCGGCGACGCCGAGGTCGTGGTGATCGGCATGGGCAGGGTCGGGTTGGCCGCCTACCAGCGACTGACCGATCACTACCGTCTACGGGTGGTCGGCGTCGACTACGACGGACCCCGAATCGAGCGACTCGAGGACCAGGGGCTCAGAGTCATTGAGGGTGATGCCACCGACCTGGACTTCTGGAACCAGCTGCGCCATTCGGAGTCGGTACGTATCGCGGTGCTGGCCATGCCGCGTCACGGGGCCAACGTCACCGCGCTCGAATGCCTGCGCGAGTCGGGGTTCAGCGGCGAGGTCGCCGCGGTCGCCCGCTACGACGACGAGGTGCAGTGGGCAAAAGACCACGGCGTCGGCATCGCCTTCAACGTCTACGCCGGAGCGGGCCTCGAACTGGCCGATCAGGTGGTCGGCGGGGACCCGTTGCGTCCGGTCGACGCAAAGCCGATCAACTCCGACGCCGAGGAAATCAGTACGGGCGAGGATGGCCGTGCGGGAGACAATGCGCCGGAGCACCCGAGCAACCCTGCATCAAGCATGTAGTTCGTGCGCCATCGAGTGGCGTCCGACAGCGCTTGGCCCGCGGCCCCCAGCAATGCCGCTCAGCGCGGCCGCAGGCCCCTCATGACCATGGCGAGCACGCCATCGGCGTACGTGTCGTCCAATTCACCGGTTCGTAGCAGCCAGCGGTGGAAGATCGGGCCGAACAGCAACTCGACCGCCAGTTTCGGGTCCACCGAGTCGTCCACCTGACCGGCCCCGACACCGGCCGCGATGCGGGCGGCGGTCGCATCGAGCTGCGGGCGGAGCAGCCGCCGCACCAGTTCGTCGGCAATGGCGACGTCGGTCTGGATCTCAGCGGTGATCGCGCGTTGAAGCCGGTCGTTGGCAGGATCGATGAGAGCAGCGACGGCCCCCCGGAGCACGACCCGAAGGTCGGATTCGAGATCGCCGGTGTCCGGCAGCGTCACCGAGCCCTCTTCCTGCGAGTTGGAGTCCAGAATCGCGTCGAAGACCACGGCTGCCTTTGATGGCCACCATCGGTAGATCGTTTGTTTGCCAACTCCGGCGGCGGACGCGATTCCTTCGATGCTCAATCGGGTGTATCCCACGTCCGCGACGAGGTCGCGCGTCGCGGAGAGGATTGCCCGCCGGGCTCGGTCGCTGCGCCGGGAAGCGTCGGGGCCCGGCACATCTGGACGTGTGGCTTCCGGAGTTTTACGGGTCATACCGTCAAGCTACAACACCACGAGACGAGACGCTCCGTCTTGACCGCGAGCATTGCCCTCTGCCATCCTGACGAGACACACCGTCTCGTTGGAGGGAATCACACTATGCGCGAAGCATCACGCGCTACCCGCACCTGGCTGATCACAGGCGCCGGCCGCGGGCTCGGCCGGGCGTTTGCGCAGGCCGCCCTGGATCAGGGAGATCGCGTTGTCGGGACGGTCCGCCGCTCCGGAGCAATGGCAGAGCTGCTCGCCGACCACCCGGACTCGGCGCGGGAGATGCTGCTCGACGTCCGCGACGCCGCCGCAGTCACCGACACTATCGATCAAGCGGCACAGGTCTTCGGCGGGTTCGATGTCCTCGTCAACAACGCAGGCGCCGGTTTCGTCGGAGCTCTCGAAGAGGTCGACGAGCAGCAGGCCCGAGATCATCTGGACCTGAACCTATTCGGTGCACTGTGGGCCTCCCGGGCCGCGATCTCACACTTGCGGGCGCGCGGTGGTGGCGACATCGTGCAGATTTCGACGGTCGGCGCCATCGGTTCGATGCCGATGTTCGGGCTCTACAACGCGAGCAAGTGGGCCCTCGAAGGATTCAGCGAGGCGTTGTCCACCGAGGTCGCGCAATTCGGGATCCGGGTGACGATCGCCCAACTCGGCGGATTCGCCACCGACTGGGCCGGGTCGAGCATGTCATTCGCGGCACCGAAACCGGAGTACGACGACCTCCGCACCGCCATGTTCGGCACCGCGGAGATCCCTTGGCCGATCGCCGATCCCGTTGAACCGTCGACGGATTCAGATCCGCGTCAGGCCGCCGACTCGCTGGTCGCGCACCTGGCTGATCCCGACCGCCCGCTGCGGGTACTGATCGGCGACGACGCACCGAACCATGCGGCTCTGGCCTACGCTGCCCGTGTCAACGGCCAGTTTGATGTCCCCACTGGTGGCCAGGTGAAAGTCCCCGCCTTGTGTGGGTAGTTCAGGTTGTGGTGGGTGCCTCCGTTCGGTGTTTCATGCGGTAGGAGTCGCCGTCGGTGACGACGATGGTGGCGTG
>NZ_DATCVM010000014.1:0-5689 GCF_036566845.1 Williamsia sp. | reverse complement strand
ACTCGTGTTCATTCGCAGTCCTTCGTCCGACCTGTCCGGTCGCCGATCCAGCATCGATACCCGACACCCACGCCTGCGAGGAGACCTACCATCAGATCCGGTGGCCCTGTCCCTAATGGGCACTGTCACGTTAAGCAATCAAGCGCTGATTGTGGTCGATCCGTGCTCGGAAACCTCCTGCCCGTGTGTGACTCATGTGGCTGGTGGGATTTAAGGAGGCGCCGAATCGATTAACGTGACAGCGCCGACATGAGAGATCGGACGAGTGCGGCATCGCTCGACGAGTCTTTGAAATGGACCCGGGATTTCGGACAGGGCGTTAGGTGTTGGGTTGCTTCGATAATGGCTGTTGAGGCCGAAGGAGCAACCACAGATGGCACCAGGTCGTAAGCGCAGGAATCATTCGCCGGAGTTCAAGGCCAAGGTGGTTCTGACAGCGCTGCGGGAGGAGAAGACCCTCGCTGAGCTTGCGCAACAGTTCGATGTGCACCCGAACCAGATCACCGCATGGAAACGTCAGCTGCTCGATGCGGCGCCCGATGCGTTCGCCGCAGGGACAGGGCATCGCGGGGATGAGTCCGAGGCGAAAATCAACACGTTGCACGCAAAGATCGGCGAACTGACCATGGAACGCGATTTTTTTAGGTCGCGGGCTCGATCGCTTCGATCCGAAGTGAGGCGGGCCATGATCAACCGCGACCACGACCTGCCGGTCCTCACGCAGTGCGAACTGCTCGAGGTGGCTCGTTCTACGGTTTACTACCGGCGACGATCGGCTGATCGCGGTGACACGGACCTGATGCGGCGGATCGACGAGATCCACCTCAGGTTGCCGTTCCTGGGTTCGCGCCGCATCGTCGACCACCTCACCGACGACGGGATGGTCGTCAACCGTAAGCGGGTGCAACGCCTGATGCGGGTCATGGGCATGGCCGCGCTGTATCCCAAGCGCAAGACGAGCACGCCGGCGCCGGGACACCGTATCTACCCGTACTTGCTGCGCGGCAAGAGCATCGACCGGCCCGGCCAAGTCTGGTGCACGGACGCGGGCGTACCTGCCGATGGCGTCCGGGTTCTTGTACCTGGTGGCGATCATGGACTGGTACTCCCGCAAGGTCCTCACCTGGCGGGTGTCGAACACCATCGACAGAGCATTCTGCATCGACGCCCTCACCGAGGCGATCGATACCTACAGGCCACCGGAGATCTTCAATACCGACCAGGGATCGACGTTCACCGCGACCGCGTTCACCACAGTGCTCGCCGATGCCGGGGTAGCAATCAGCATGGACGGCCGCGGCCGGTGGATGGACAACGTGTTCATCGAAAGACTCTGGCGCTCGGTGAAATACGAGGAGGTCTACCTGCACGCCTACGAGACCGGGGCCCAAGCCCGCGCCGGACTCGGCACCTACTTCGAGTACTACAACACCCGCCGTCGCCACCAAGGACTCGATGGTCTAACTCCCGACGAGGCATATCATCAACATCAGCGGCTACCGCAGGTCGCATAACAACCCAGCAGCCCGCCACCTACCAACCGCCGCGGACTGTCCAGACCACAGGGTCCATCTCACTTCGTCCTCCTTCACCGTCAGCAAAGCATTACGGGGTGTCACAGGGCTGGTCCTTCTTGGTCGAGAACGGCTATTTCGCAACTCCCATTCTCGCGCCGAGGACCAGCCCGTCTACTTCAATCCCGCGTCAGCAACGTCCATACCCACAACAACTGATATGTAGAGAAATTTGTCAAGAGACAGGTGGAAACGGCCTCGGGTACGTCAGTTCCCGAGGCCGTTTCCGTTTCGGTCGACGGACATGAAGAACGGCGGGTGACATGTCGATATTCACGACTCGTGGTCAGACTGATATACGCGGGTTGGCTACCGCAGGACGACTGTTCGGCAGGAACGGTGCTGCTGCTCTAGGGTCGGGCGTCACAATCGGTTCCGATTTCGGATCCTGTTGCTGCCCATAGTTGTTTTCGCAGATCGTTCCTCACGCTGTCATCACGCCCTTGCGATTGTCTATCGACCGAAATCTAAGGGACGGAGGAGCTCAAGGCATGTCGTCGACGACCGCCAACGACCAACACCATCCCGCAAGTTCTCGGGCGACGGCGACATTCGCGATCACCGGACGCTTCTTACGGGCGGTGAACTGCTCCCACCGATGATGCAGGCGGTGATTGCCGGCATGCCCACGAGCACGCGCAGCGGGGCTGGCCTTCTCCCACCGGATGCGCATCACCTGCCCAGGGTTGCGATAGATATTGCGGTGATGCCACGCTGCCTCGACCAACAACCGACGTGCATGACCGTTGCCGGTCTTGGTGATCGAACCCTGTGATCGTGATGTCCCCGAAGAGTATTCACTCGGCACCAGCCCGACGTACGAGCCGATCGTGCTCCCTGTGAATCGCTGCCAGTCGCCGATCTCGACCGCCAACCCGAACCCGGTCAACGTCGAAATTCCCCGCAAACATCCCAACCGGCGCACCATTGGCGTGTAGGGGCTGTTCTCCGCCATCTCTTCGATCTCCGTATCGAGTCGGTCGCGGCGGTCTCGCGTGAGCAGCATCGCCTCGTGGTTCGAGTCGAACGTGGCCTGCAGTGCCGACTGGTCGAACCTCTGGCCGCGGAGCCACACATCATGCGCACCGGTCCACGCCGCACCACCGGAATAGACAATTCCCTGGCGCAGAAGCAGTTTCGACAATCGGTGTCGGCATTGCATCAGATCCCCGCGAGCATCGCCGCGGGCACGGACCAGATCACGGGCCGCCTCCTGTTCCACCGAAGGAACTGTAACCTCGACGATCTCGTTCAACCGGAGCAACCTTGCCAGGCGCAAGGCATCGCGAGCGTCGGTCTTGACCCGGTCACCAGCAGGTCTCTGCAGTTTTGACGGCGCGACCACCACGCACTCCACACCCGCTTGATTCAGGGCTCGGCACAGGCCGAATCCGGTCGGCCCGGCCTCGTACACGACCTTCACCGGGCCCGGCAGCGAACGCAACCAGCCGAGAATTTCGCCGTGATCCGGGCATAATCGTTGTTTCCATACTTCACCGGTTTGACCGTCGATCGCGCATGCCACTACCGAGAGTGCATGCACGTCCAAGCCAACACTCGTACGCTGATATTTCACCGGGGCCTCCTGCAAATGTAGGCACTACCGATCCAGGCTTCGCCTACTCGGCAACCCACGACAACTTGCAAGCGAGGCCTCGGCCCAAAACGGGCCGACCTACATACCGTCTAGGCGTCTCGCCCGAAGCTGGCGGCTTTCAAACACACTCTGATTGCTGTTGATCCCCAGTGGAGTTCCGTTAAGTTGACAGAGTCCGCCGATAGAGGCCGGCGTGACGCATCAGGGCAACCTGGAAGTCGCGTAGTTGGGACGGCACGTGCTCCGCCTTGCGTCGCAGCATCAGCAGGGAAACGATCGTGTCATCGCCCCTGATGGGCCGAGTGGTGATCACCCCGGCCCGCACCAGCGGGTCGGCGCAGATGGAGTAGTCGGGCAGGATCGAGATCCCTAAACCCTCGGCAACCATGGCCTTGCCCATCTCGGCACCGTCGGTGGCGTACGTCGTTGCGGGCATGGTCCCCGCGAAGAGTCGGTGCGCGAACCGGTGCATGACATAGCCGGGTCGCATAGCGACGAAGGGCTCGTCGCGGAGATGGGCGACAGTGACTTGGTCGCCGGCAGCCAATGGGTGATCGGTACGGAGGCACGCGACCGGCTGGCCGTGGATGAGCTCGGTGGAGACGAGTCCGATCGGCACGTCGTCACCTGGCAAGACGTTGATGAGGCCCAGATCGAGGGTGCCCTCGGCCAGACCCTGGTGGATCTCACTCTGCTGGGCGTTGATGACCTCGACCCCACCGGAGGCGTACCGGACGCGCAGGTCGAGCAGGGCCGGCGCGAGCAGGGTCGACGAGGCGGTATTGACCGTACCGATGCGGAGCTCCCGCATCCGCACCGCCTGGTCGCCGGCCACCTGTCGGAGCTTGCCGACGGCCTCGATGACCTCGGTCATGTTCTGGAGCAGGTCGAGCCCCTCCCGGCTGATGCGTGAGCCGGTTCGGCGCCGGTCGAGCAGTGTGGTGCCGAGTTCCCTCTCGAGTTTGGTGATCGCCTCGCTCAGTGCCTGCTGGGAGATGTTCATTGCCTCGCTCGCGCGACGTAGCGACCCGTGGGCGGTGACGGCCACGAGGTACTCCAGTTGTTCGATGCGCATCGGGTTCTCCTGCGGTCGTGCCGAGGCCGCGCATCCCTGATCGGCGAGACCTGCCGTCGGGATCCTTCGGTGCGACATCTACTTACATGCTTAAAGCCTACTAAATAAGTATGAAAGCAAGTGGAGGCACATTTCTCGCGCCGCAACACGCGTCCCAGTCGGTGCGGCTGTCCCGTGGTTCCTAGATTCGAGTACGCGGCACGACTCACGGAAGGTGACAGGTTTTACCTGTCACCCCCTCCGAAATTTCTGGCGCATTAAGGGTAGTGGCGCCCCGGGGCTTCACGTAGCTTTGTCCGTGGTTTCGATAGGGAATTGTTCCAATCAAGGAGTTTCGATGAGCCCCACCCTCGCAGGGCCCGCGCGCCTGCAGTTCGCCCACGGCGCGCCAAGGCGGAGGACGATGCATGACCGCCGTCGCTGACTCGGCAGTCACCTGCCCGAAGCTCACCAACGCGCAAGCCGTCGCGGTCGCCCACACTCTGGCGGCAGGGTTTGCGGAGACCGCCGCCCGGCGCGATGCCGAACGACTCCTGCCCGGGCCCGAGCTCGACCAGCTCACCGAGTCCGGTCTGCTCGCGATTACCGTGCCGCAGGAGTACGGCGGCTCGGAGCTGCCTGCGGCGACGGTGGCTGAAGTCTTCCGGATCCTGGCCAGCGCCGACCCGAGCATCGCTCAAATCCCGCACAGTCATTTTGTCTACGTCAAAGCTATGCGAGAGCAAGGCACTCCAGCCCAACAAGAATTCTTCTTCGGTGAGGTGCTCGCTGGGAAGCGCTTCGGCAACGCCCAGTCGGAGACGGGCACCAAGCATGTGCGAGACATCCGGACGACGCTCACCCCTGAGTCCGCAGTGGCGGAGGTGCCGACGGAGCGAGCGCCTCGACCACGAAGGTGGCTCCTCAACGGAACCAAGGGCTACGCCACCGGCGCGCTCTTCGCCGACTGGATCCCGGTGCTCACCCACCTCGACGTCGACGGACCGCTCCACGTCGCCTGGGTCGAGCGCACCACGCCTGGCGTCACGGTGATCGACGACTGGAACGGCATGGGCCAGCGCACCACCGCGTCCGGCACCGTTGAGCTGATCAACGTCCAGGTCACCGACGACCGGATCACGCCCTACCACCTGACCTTCGACCGCCCCCAGACCTACGGTGCGTTCGCGCAGTTGCTGCACTCGGCGCTCGATGTCGGGATCGCCCGGGCGGCGGTCGACGACGCGGCGGAGTTTGTGCGCACCAAGAGTCGGCCGTTTCCCGATGCCGAGGTTGAAAGCGCAGCCGACGACCCGCTCATCGTGCAGGCATTGGGGCAGATGGAGGTCGCCGTACGCGGGACCGAGGCATTACTCCGCGAAGCGGGCACAGCCGTCGACGCGGCCAACGGCGATCTCACCGCCGATACGGCCGGTACCGCGAGCCTTGCAGTCGCCGCGAGCC
>NZ_DATCVM010000013.1:0-6938 GCF_036566845.1 Williamsia sp. | reverse complement strand
CTTGATTATTCCCGGCATTGCAGTGAACTTGCTCGGGTTGCCCCGCCGCAGCAGCCGCCCGTTCTGGGCGATCCGGCGCACGTATGACGACGCCATCAGGCCTGTTGCGATTCAAAGGCGTCGGTTCCTGTCTCTACCGATTCATCACTTCGATTCCTGCCCTCAAGGCGTTTTATGCTTCCCTGACGCGATCCCCTCGGAGATACCGGGGCGGCCGATGGTGCGCAGGTGCTGGACCTGTTGGAGGTTTGTGTGCGCCTCGAGTTCGTCGAGGCCGGTGATGCCGGCGAGGGCGCCGGTGAGTAGTTTGTAGTAGTCACCAGCGGTGCGACAGAAAATGACGGCGAAGATGTTGGTACGGCCGGTTGTTACGCATACAAACGGTATTTCGCGGTTTGCACTGAGTGCCTCACCGACCGCCTGCAGGTGCCGCGGCGCGATGTGCGCGGTGACGGTGACGTGCATGGAGAATCCCAACGCCGACCTGGCGACCTCGAGATCGAAGTACACAGCGCCTGCATCGGTCAGTTCGCGAAGGCGATCACGTACCCGAGAACGGGGCAGACCGGTGTGGGCAGCGATCGCTGCGTGAGAGGCGCGGGCATCAGTGCCCAGCACACGTAAGAGTGCGTAATCAGTGCCCGTCAGGGCAATCGGGCCATCGGGGTGTCCTGTCGCTGCGGCAAGGTGGGCGCGGCGCTCACTCCAGCCTCGTTGCGCTGGTGTGAGGAGGTCGGTGAAATCTGGCCATGCAGTGCTCACCGGGAAGCGATGGACTTCCTGAAACGCTGAAACAGACTGCACCAGAGAGGTTTTCGGCAGTCGCTCGATCAACATATCGTCGCGGTCATCGTCGGCACGCGCGGAGAACAGGCAGGTCACGTGCCCTGCGGTGACGTTCACCCAGCTGATCCCCGGGTGCCGCGTCAACGCAGCTGCCAGGGCGGTCCCGCGGCCCGGCTTGGGCGTGATCTGCAAGACCCAGCTGTCCAGACCGTGCACGGCTTGCGGATTGAGGAACGTAGTACACCGCAGAACACCGTCCCGCACCAAACGCTGGTAGCGGCGGGCGGCTGTTTGTACGGATACACCCAGCAGCGTCGCCAGCTCAGCAAACGGCATCCGGGGATCTCGGGTCAGCAGATGGATGATCTGTCTGTCAGACACGCCAATTTCGGAAGACATGGCGCAACTATACGCCAGAATGGAACTTTTGTAGCATTCGGCACATTGCGGTGGGGTTTGACGAGCTTCCGCGCGGCACAATGAGTTTCGCCGGGAAATGCCTTCCGGTCTTTCATTCTTTACCCCTCCGTTCTAAGTAGGTTTCATGCGTAAATGGGTGCCGCTGCTGGCGGTCTCACTGGGCACGTTCATGTTGCTCATCGACACGACGATCGTGGTGGTGGCGTTGGCCGACATCCAGGAGGATCTGGGGTCGAGCTTCACCGAGCTGCAGTGGGTTGTGGAGGCCTACGCCCTTGGCCTGGCCGCCCTGATCGTCGCCACAGGCAGCATTGCTGACCGGCTCGGGCACCGAGACGTCTATCTTGCCGGCATCGTCCTATTCGCCGCGTCGTCACTGGCCGCCGGATTCGCGTCAGACAGTTGGACACTGATCATCGCCCGCGGAGTCCAGGGGGTGGCCGGCGCAGCAATGTTTGCCACCACACTCAGTCTGCTGCAGGCCACCTATACCGGCCGCGATCGCGGGCCGGCGTTCGCGATCTGGGGAGCAGTCAGTGGCGCGTCCGCCGGTCTGGGCATGGTGCTGGGCGGCGTTCTGACCGTCTGGATCGGCTGGCGTTGGATCTTCTTTGTCAACATCCCCATCACCATCGTCACGCTGATTCTGACGGCCACCAGTGTCGCGAATGTGAAGTTCGGTAAGAGCAGGATCGACATACTCGGCCTGGTCCTGCTCAGTACGGCTATCGGCGCGCTGACCTTTGGGATCATCGAGGGTGGCGAAAAGGGCTGGACGGACCAGCTCACCGTCAGCGCCTTCGTGATAGCGGTCGTGGCGTTGGCACTGTTCATCGTTGCCGAGAACAAGGTCCGTCAGCCGATGATCCCGTTGCGGTTGTTCACCATCCGGCACTTCACCGGCAGCCTGCTCGGTGCCACCGGGCAGAGTTTCGCCGCGTTCGGTGTGACTCCCCTGATCTCGTTGTGGGCTCAAGACGTGCTGGGCCTCAGTCCTATTGAGACCGGTCTGACAATGTTGCCGATGGCCGCCATGGCGTTCGTGGTCTCCGGCGCGATGGCACGGCTACTCGACCGGTTGAGCCCTGCCGTCACCATCGGAGGAAGCCTCGTCGGCATCGGCATCGGAGCGTCTCTGCTCCTGCTGATCGGCGAGGACAGCAGTTGGGCCGCTACGCTGCCCGGTTTGATCATCATCGGAATCGGAGTTGGCGTGGGTTCACCGCCGCTGGTCGCCGTTGCCCTGGCCTCGGTTGAGCCCCAGTACACCGGAGTGGCTGCCGGCACCGTGACGATGGGCCGCCAACTCGGCTACGCCCTCGGCGTCGCGGTACTCGGGTCGGTGTTCGCCACCGTCGCGGGCAGCTCACGCCCCGCTGATGTCAGCGACCACATCGACGGTCTGCAGGCAGCCTGGATCGTCGCCGGGATCGTTGCCGTGGTGGTCGGCATCATCACGATCATCATCCTGAAGAAGCCGCTACCCGTGCCTTCTCCTGCGGCCACAGCGGACTCGAAAGCAGAAGCAGACGCTGTCGCAGCCTGACCTTTCTGACAGGTGGGCGCCGCCGAACACCCGGCGCCCACCTGTGACCGCTGAACAACTCGTGACCCCACCATGGCCCGCTGGGCTCAAACCAGAAGGAACACCTTCATGTCCCGACCAATAGTCGTTGGAGTCGATAACTCCGACCACGCCCGACAAGCAGCGCTGTGGGCCGCTGACGCAGCAGCCCGCGACAACCTCGACCTCGTGGTGATCGGCGCCTACAACACTCAAGCACCCGCGTACGGACTGGCTGCGCTGGCCTACGTACCGGACATGACCGGTGAACTGCAGCTGGCAGCCGCCAAAGCCGTCCGCGAAGCGGTCACCCGAATCCACGACACCCATCCCGGCGTTTCAGTCAGCAGTCGCATCGTCCACGGGAACCCGGCATCAACCCTGATCGCAGAGTCCCGTGACGCGGCACTGCTCGTTGTGGGCACCCGAGGCCTGGGCAGTGTCCGCGGGATGATCGCAGGATCAGTCAGCAGCGCGGTCGCGGCGCACGCCTCCTGCCCTGTCGCAGTCATCAGCAACCCCTCACCCACCGGGCCGGTTGTTGTTGGTATCGACGGCTCATCCGTCAGCGACGCCGCGCTCGCCGCCGCATTCCATCATGCTCACCTTCGGCAAACGCAACTGTCAGTGGTGCATACCTGGACAGACCTGACCAGCGAGGCCGTCCACGACCTCAATATTCCTGCCGAGCAGCTGTCCAGCACCGCCGACCGCGCACACGAAGTCGTCGCCGAGCATCTCGCCCAGTACGCCATCAGCTACCCGCAGGTGAAAATCGAACAAACCATCATCCCTGGTAGCCCTGCCCCAGAACTCCTCCGTGCCGCCACCCACGCGCAACTTCTCGTCGCGGGTAGTCGGGGCCGCGGCGGGTTCACCGGACTACTCCTGGGATCGGTCAGTCAGACCATCCTGCACCACGCCCCCTGCCCCGTCCTCATCGTCAAACCACCAAACGGTCCACAACCGGAAGGGAACATTGCCCCATAGGCTCCACAGATGACCGCGCGCCGAACGGATTGCCCTGTTCGGTCGCCCAGATCAGGCCCTTCTTCATTGCCGAATCACGGACGTCGCTAGCGCTGGTCGCGGTAGAGCCCATAAGCGCAGCAACTAGTCCGGAGCGGGGTGCCACACGCTGCGCCGGCCTGACCATCGCCGAGATCGAACACGTATCGCCAGGCAACAGCACTGAGCACGGATAGGAAAGCAGAGGATCTGCGAAGTGCAAGCTGCACAAACAACGGTGGCCAGAGTCGGGATCGAACCGACGACCTTCCGCTTTTCAGGCGGACGCTCGTACCAACTGAGCTACCTGGCCGAACGATACCCACGCGAACCTGGATATCTGGCCGCAATTTCTTGCGACCTCCGGCGTAGCCGGAAATATAAAGCGACCCTGACGGGACTCGAACCCGCGACCTCCGCCGTGACAGGGCGGCGCGCTAACCAACTGCGCCACAGGGCCTTGCTGTGCTTGCCATTGTCAGTGACATGCGTACCCCCTACGGGATTCGAACCCGCGCTACCGCCTTGAAAGGGCGGCGTCCTAGGCCGCTAGACGAAGGGGGCCGGTGTTCTCCGTTTGAGAGCGGACTCAGCATATGACACTTGAACCGGATGCGAGAAATCGGGCCCCTCACCTGCGGCGATCTTCGGTATCCTCGCCCGTCGGCGACGGCTGAGACCACTGGCCAGACAGTGGCCACCCACCGGCCACGGCGACGAGCCAGATGCAGCGCTTTGTGAAGTCGCCGTGCGCATTCGGGATCATTTGAAAGTCCAGGATGGAAAAGGTGACCGCCCCATTCTCGAAGGAAGCCGGTCGCCTGGCTTCCGTCAACCGTGTCCGGAGGGTTCGCACACTTCGGACCCGAGCGCCACTACCGGATCAGCGACTGCTGGTCTGACGTAGCCAATAGTTCCCAGATCTCCATCAACGGCAACCTGCCGCACAACTACATCACCGCAATCAGACTGTCCGGCGTACCAAATGAGTTCGGCGATGCCACATTCGCGAGGAGTCTCTTCTCGCGACCCGCGGGGTATCCCGTTTCTGGGGTTGATTCTCCTTCCAGGATCCAGCCAGGAGGCCACGCACGTCTGACCGCGCAGTGCTTTCATCGGGTGATGGCCAACAACTCCGATCAGCGGGTGGTGACCGCCTCCCGCGATATCGCCGCCTCCGCCGCGGGCCTCTTCGAGCTGATCGCCGATCCGTCACAACAACCCCGGTGGGACGGCAACGACAACTTGACCGACGCACCGGCAGATCAGCGCGCCAGAAAGGTCGGCGATGTCTTCACGATGACGCTCACGACGGGCGCGAGCCGCGAGAACCACGTGGTGGAGTTCGAGCGGGCGCGCATCACCACCGCCGACAAGCTCCAAGCATCGCTCGACCGCCTCGCCGCCCTGGCCGAGAGCGCAGGAGACTAGCTGCCCGCATTCGCGACATCGGGGATCAACCGACCAACCCGGTCCCGATCGGCGAGACTGATCACCGTGACCGATACGCATCATCCGGCAGGTGACTCGTCAGCAGCGGAGCCAACCGCCGCCACTCCAGGGCCCGGTCAATCCGCGCCGCCGGTCGATCCCCTGGCGGTGATGCGATCGAAACCGTATTTTGTGGCGCTCATCCTGGCCGCGATTCTCGGTATCCCCATCTCGTTCTTTGCATACGGCTTCCTGGCCGCGGTGTCGAAGATTCAGCAGTTCGTGTTCGACGACCTGCCCGACGACGTGTTCAGCGGCGGCACACCCGCATGGTGGCCGGTTCCATGGCTGGTGCTGTGCGGGTTGCTGACCGGACTCACCATCCGGTATCTGCCGGGCAACGGCGGACATTCACCGGCCTTCGGCTTTCACTCCGACGGCGGTCCCCCCGTCGACAAGGAACTCCCCGGGATCATCCTGGCGGCGCTCGCCACGCTGAGCCTGGGTGCGGTCCTCGGCCCCGAGGCACCGCTGATCGCGATCGGCGGTGGCCTCGCGGCATTGACCGTGCACCTGGTGAAGAAGGATGCGCCCCCGATGGCGGTGGTCATCATGGCATCGGCCGGAAGCTTCACTGCGATCAGCACGTTGCTCGGATCGCCCATCCTCGCCGCATTCCTGATCATGGAGGTCGCGGGTATCGGAGGCGCCGCACTGAGTCTGGTTGCGGTACCCGGCCTACTCGCGTCCGGTATCGGCGCGCTTGTCTTCCTCGGCCTCGACAGCTGGACCGGCCTCGGCACGTTCTCCCTGTCACTGACGTCGATTCCGGCGGCACCGGACCCCACACTGGCGACAATGTCCTGGGCCGTTGTCGTGGGTGCGATCGCCGCGGTTCTGGGCTGGCTCATCCACTCCATGGGCCTGTCCCTGCGCCCGATCGTCCACATGAACCGCATCCTTGTGACGGCAGTCCTCGGCCTGCTGATCGGGCTCACCGCGATGGCATACCAGCTCATCTCGGGAAACAGCTTCACACAGGTGTTGTTCTCCGGTCAGGACGCGCTACCGCTGGTGGTCGCGCATGCTGCCGACTACTCGGTCTGGGTGCTGATCCTGCTGGCGGGTTGCAAGACACTCGCCTACGGCCTCTCGCTCGGTGCGTTCCGCGGCGGACCGGTTTTCCCGGCAATGTTCGTCGGCGCCGTTCTCGGTATCGCGATGAGCGGACTGCCGGGCATGAGCCTGGCGCCGGCCATCGCGATGGGTATCGGCGCCATGTGTGCGGTGATGCTGCGGCTCCCGTTGACCTCCGCACTTCTTGCGGTCGTGTTGCTCGGCGCCGACGGCGTGGCGGTGACCCCGCAGGTGGTGGTTGCGGTCGCGGTTGCCTTCGTGCTGATCAACGTACTCCCGGCCACGGTTCCCGCCCTCACGAGGAAAGATCGAATTGATCAGTGATCACACCCGCTGATCTGGAGAAATCCAGATCTGCTGTTTCGGCCGCGCACACCTGGGGATGCGGGCCCACGCACGCAGCGAGGGCAGTACTGGATCGCGATCTGAAGTGACTCAGTGAGCATCGGAGTCGTCGGCGGATTCTCGGCGTAGTCGGTTGCGGTGTCGTTCTTGTTGTCGGCGTTGATGTTTGGCAACGGTACGAGATCGGGGTGCGGTATCAGCGTGTGGTGTGCGTGTGCGTGTGCGGGTCGGTGGAGAGTTGTTGTCC
>NZ_DATCVM010000012.1:0-23572 GCF_036566845.1 Williamsia sp. | reverse complement strand
GATCCTGATCGCGCCCCTGTTGCTGTATCTGATCCGCGGTCTGACGTACGCGATGCCGCGCGTCAACGGGGTGAAGATGAGCCCCACCCAGTTCCCCGAGGGCTATCAGATGGTGGTCGAGGCGTCGCGCAGGTTCGGGCTCGAATACGTCCCCGACGCGTACGTCGTCCTCGGGAACGGCACCATCAACGCATACGCCTCCGGCCACGGATTCCGGCGCTTTGTTGTTGTCTACTCGGACCTTTTCGAGATCGGCGGGCACGCGCGAAGCCCCGAGGCGCTGCGGTTCATCATCGGGCACGAGGTCGGTCACATCGCGGCCGGGCACGTGTCGTACTGGCGTCAACTCGGTTCGATGATCGGCCTGAACATCCCGGTGCTCGGCCAGGCCCTGTCGCGGTCGATGGAGTACACCGCCGACAATCACGGCTACTACAACCAGCCGTCCGGATCGCCCGGCGCGATCGGGGTGCTGGCCGCCGGCAAATACATGCTGACCTCGGTGAGTTTCGACGAGTTCGCCGATCGGGCGACCCTGGAGAAGGGCTTCTTCACCTGGTTGACCAATCTGCAATCGACCCATCCGGTGCTGACCTGGCGGGCCGCGGCACTCCGGGACCGCTCGGGGCCGGGCCGGATGTTCTTCCGCCCCCGCCGGATCGTCCGCGGAATCGGCAGCGGCCACACCCAGATGCTTCCGCCGCCGACATTTGTCCCGCCGGCCGGGTCGGGAGCCTTGGTGGCCGGTGGCCCGGTCACCGGTTTTCCGCCGTACCTCCCCCCGACTCCTGCGGCATCACCGCCGCCGGTCGACCTGACAAAGAATCAGGCCGACCGGAAAGCGGATCCCGGGAGCTGAGGTGGATCAGTCGAACTGCGGATCCTCGTTGCGGGTGCGCTTGAGTTCGTAGAAGTGGGGGTAACTCGACAGCGCGAGCGCACCGTCCCATACTTTGCCGGCGTCGTCGCCCCGCGGGATCCGGGACAGGACCGGCCCGAAGAAGGCCACGTCGTTGATGTGGATCGTCGGCGTTCCGACGTCGTCGCCGACCTTGTCCATGCCGCGGTGATGGCTCGCGCGGATCGCCTCGTCGAATGTGGTCTGGTCGGCAGCCTCGGCCAGCTCTGCGGGCAGTCCCACCTCGGCAAGTGCCTGCGGGATGACCTCGCCGAAGTCTCTGATGCCCTTGTTGTGGATGAGCGTTCCCATGGCTGTGTACAGCGGCGACAGGATCTCATCGCCGCGCTCGGCCTGCGCAGCAGCGATCACGCGGACCGGGCGCCAGGCCTCCTTGAGACCTTCCCGGTACTCCTCGGGAATGTCTTTTCCTTCGTTCAGCACCGCCAGGCTCATGATGTGGAAGTTGGTCTCGATGCTGCGCACCTTCTCCACTTCGAGAATCCAGCGAGAAGTGATCCAGCACCACGGGCACAGCGGGTCGAACCAGAAGTCGACGCGATCAATCGAGGCGGTCATGAGTTGAAGAACTCCTTCAGCAGTCAAACGTGAGGAATAGTGCCGGTGGAACCATTTCATGGTTCAACAACCGACGCCTGATCACATTCCCTCCCGCGCTCAACCAGCGCGCACCGACTGGCAATACGGTATGTGTGTAGCAATCGGCATAATCCCTGTGAAGTGAGGCAACGTGGCGGCACCAAACTTGACCCGTGACCTGGCGGGCCAACGCTCGGCGAACATCTCGGTCTCCAATTACGCGATCGATCTCGATCTCACCGACGGTGCGGGCAAACCCGGTGAGAAGACCTTCCGGTCGGCAGTGACCATCACCTTCACCGCCACCGGCGGCTCGTCGTCGTTTGTCGATCTGATCGCACAAACGGTGCACACCGCGACCCTCAACGGTTCGCCATTGGACATCTCGGCGTACACCGAGGAGGACGGCCTGGCGCTGACCGGTCTGGCGGCCGACAACACCCTTGTTGTGGTCGCCGACTGTGTCTACTCGCACACCGGCGAGGGCCTGCACCGTTTTGTCGATCCCACCGACGAGTCGGTCTACCTGTACTCGCAGTTCGAAACCGCGGACGCCAAGCGGATGTTCGCCTGTTTCGACCAGCCGGACATGAAGGCGACGTTCGACGTCACCGTCACCGCGCCGGCGGACTGGAAAGTGATATCCAACGGCGCCGGCACCGAAACCGGTTCCGGGAAACACACTTTCGCAACCACCCCGTTGCTGAGTACCTATCTGGTGGCGTTGATCGCCGGTCCTTACGCGGTGTGGACCGACAGCTATACCGACGAACACGGCACCATCGACCTCGGCATCTTCTGCCGCTCGTCACTCGCCGAGTTCATGGATTCCGAGCGCCTGTTCACCGAGACAAAGCAGGGTTTCGAGTTCTACCACAAGAACTTCGGGATTCCGTACGCCTTCGGTAAGTACGACCAGCTCTTCGTCCCCGAGTTCAACGCCGGCGCCATGGAAAATGCCGGAGCGGTGACGTTCCTCGAGGACTACGTCTTCCGTTCCAAGGTCACCAAGTATCTGTACGAACGCCGCGCCGAAACCGTGCTGCACGAGATGGCGCACATGTGGTTCGGTGACCTCGTCACGATGCGGTGGTGGGATGACCTGTGGCTCAACGAATCCTTCGCCACATTCGCCTCTGTGCTCTGCCAGTCGGAGGCCACCGAGTACAAGAACGCCTGGACCACGTTTGCCAACGTCGAGAAGTCCTGGGCGTACCGGCAGGATCAACTCCCCTCCACCCACCCGGTGGCCGCCGACATCCCCGACATCGCGGCCGTCGAGGTCAACTTCGACGGAATCACCTATGCCAAGGGCGCTTCGGTGCTCAAGCAGCTTGTCGCGTACGTCGGTCTCGACGAGTTCTTGGCCGGACTCCGCGACTACTTCCAGGTGCACCAGTTCGGAAACGCGACGTTCGCGGATCTCCTGGGCGCACTCGAGAAGTCCTCGGGCCGCGACCTGTCCGACTGGGGTTCGCAGTGGCTGAAGACAACCGGTATCAACGTCATCCGTCCCGACTTCGACCTCGACGAGTCCGGGGCGTTCACCCGTTTCGACATCCTCCAGGACGGCGCCGCCCCCGGCGCGGGCGAAACCCGAACCCACCGCCTTGCCGTCGGCGTCTACGACGATGTCGACGGAAAGCTGGTCCGTACCAAGCGGGTTGAGCTCGACGTCACCGGCGGGCGCACCGCCGTCGCCGAGCTCGTCGGCGTGAACCGTGGACAGCTGATCCTGCTGAACGACGACGACCTGACGTACTGCTCGGTCCGGCTCGATCCGGATTCTCTGGCCGCGGCCACGAGCCGCCTGGCGGACATCAGCGAATCCATGCCTCGCACGCTGGTGTGGTCGGCAGCTTGGGAGATGACCCGGCAGGCCGAGATGCGAGCCCGCGAGTTCGCCGCCCTCGTCGAGCACGGGATCGGCGCCGAAACCGAGATCGGCGTGGTGCAGCGGGTGCTCCTGCAGGCCCAGACCGCGATCGACGGTTACGCCGACCCCGAGTGGGCCACCTCGGTGGGCTGGCCGAGTTTCAGTGCCCGCCTGCTCGAACTCGCTCGTGCGGCCGAGCCCGGTTCGGATCACCAGCTGGCATTCGTCAACGCGCTGCTGTCCGGCGTGCTCGCGCCCGAGCAGACCGAAGTGGCCCGCGCACTGCTCGATTCCGACCCGGCAGACCAGGGTCTGGCGGGCCTCACGGTCGACACCGATCTGCGCTGGTCGATCGTGCAGGCGCTCGCCACCGCCGGAGCCATCGATACCGACCCGGCCACCAGCCCGGTGATCGACGCCGAACTGGCCCGGGACAACACCTCCGCCGGCAGCAGGCAGGCCGCGAAGGCACGGGCGTCACGCCCGTTGCCGGAGGCAAAGGCCGACGCGTGGGCACAGGTGACCGAAGACGACACCCTGTCGAACACGTTGGGGCGGTCGATCATCGCCGGATTCTCGCGTCCCGGTCAGGGTGCGCTCGTCGCGCCCTACACCGCGAAGTTCTTCGAGATCGCCCCGCTGGTGTGGGAACGTCGTTCGAGTGAGGTCGCTCAGACGGTTGTGGTCGGTTTGTACCCGACCTGGGCGGTGTCCGAGGAAGCACTTGCACTCGCCGATGAACTGCTGGCCGGCGATCATCCTCCGGCGCTACGCCGGTTGATCTCCGAAGGCCGCGATACCGTCGCGCGGACCCTGCGGGCACGGACGTTCGACAAGAGCTAGACACGACACACAAGGGCGGGGCAACCGAAAGGTTGCCCCGCCCTTGTGTGTTCGGTTCAGGTTTGGTTCAGCGAACCGTGACTGCTGCTGCCATCACGCGGATGGCGGAGATCAGTCCGTCGACGAGGTCACCGGAACGGATGCCTGCGATCGCTGCGGTGACACCGAGCTGGGCCACCCGATCGTTGAGCCGTGCGGCGACCTCTTTGCCGGAGACGACCACAACGTCTTTGGTGTTCGGCGACACCGCGATCAGCACGGCGTGCTCGGGTTCCGGCGCGTTCGGCAGTATTGCGGCAGCACCGGCCACCGCGTCATCGCCCAGGTCGCCGATGTACACCGAGAAACGGATGGCCGTCTCGTCGGTGGCGTCTGCCAATGCCTCGTCCAGGGCCACCAACTCGTTGGTCTTGAACGGCGGGGTGGAGGGCATATCCTCGGGGTAACGAGCTGCCGAGATCCGACCGCTGACGGTCAGTGCGGCGCCCATGGGGAGCGTTTCCGGATCGACGGTCGACTTGACCACATCACCACTTGCCACTTGCCGAGCCTCCGATCAAATCGTCCGTGCCGTGCCCGTGATACGTCGGGGCCACCGGCTTCGCCTCGGTTGCACTGAGCAACAACGGGCTGTGTTCCCACTTCTGATCGATCGTGTAGAACTTCACCTTCGGGTACTTGACACCGCTGGTGAACAGCAACGCCCCGACCACCATCACCACCGCAATGATTGTGAGGATGAGGGTCGGCATGCCGACCGCCACAATCAGGTCTTCCATCGTTCCGCCCTTC
The DNA here is from genome assembly GCF_036566845.1 of Williamsia sp. Taxonomy (GTDB): domain Bacteria; phylum Actinomycetota; class Actinomycetes; order Mycobacteriales; family Mycobacteriaceae; genus Williamsia. The sequence goes on along the minus strand of NZ_DATCVM010000012.1, from coordinate 18,563 downwards.
AGAACCGCTCGACTCTTGTGTCAAAACTTAGCCGACGACACATGACCACGTCTCGCCGAGGTCGCCCGGCGCGTCGGGGCACAGTACGCGAGGGCCCGCAGCCCGCGCTCAGGCGGCGCCGACGTCCAGGTAGCGCGACCAGGCCGGGTCGAACTCCTTCACCGTGGCCAGCAGTCGCCAGTGCCGTCCCTTCGGCGCCGTGAGGGCAACCTTGAGCGTCCACCCGAGCTCGGAGAGCAGCCGGTCGGCCTTCTTGTGATTGCAGGGGGCGCAGCACGCAACGCAGTTGTCCCAGGTATGGGTCCCGCCGCGACTTCTTGGCACCACGTGATCGATGGTGTCGGCTTTGGCACCGCAATACCCACAGCGCGTCCGGTCCCGCTGCATCAGCGCCGCCCGTGTCATCGGGATGACCGCGCGATACGGAACTCGCACATACGTCCGCAGCCGGATCACCGACGGCACCGCGATCGCCATCTCCGCCGAATGAATGAGCGGGCCGGCGCCGTCCTCGTGGATGACATCGGCCCGCTCACGGAGCACCAGCACAATCGCCCTGCGTATCGAGATCGCGGCAAGTGGCTCGTAGGTCGCATTCAGGAGGAGCACTCGGTGCTTGCCCCAGCGCGAATTGCTTCCGCCGGCCGGGGGCGCTCCGATGGCGTCGACGGCGCGAGGTCCGGTGTCCAGCGTGGACACACTTGCGTCGCCGTGCGATCTCACGCGTCCATCAGTCGTGGTCGCGACACGGTCGTGCCCCGCGTGACCTTTTTTGCGCTGCACCTTCGTCCGTGACATCTAACCTCCCGGCCACACCAACCGACCTCGATGGGAACGATTCAGTTCAACACGGATGCCGCACAAATGCACGACAAAATGCAGGTGGCTGCCGGGCAACTGTGTGAACTCTGGGTGTCCGCGCCTTACGGGCCCGCACGCCGGGCCCAGAAGGGAGCATCGGGCGGCGCCCATGACCGTGTGGCCGGCGAGTGGAACAATGAATGCCGTGACCACTTCTCCGCAGACGTTCTACGAGGCAGTGGGCGGCGAACAGACGTTCACAGACCTGACCGCCCGGTTCTACGAGGAAGTCGCAAAGGACGAGATCCTGCGACCGCTCTACCCCGATGAAGACCTCGGGCCGGCCGAGCGCCGAATGCGCATGTTCCTCTCGCAATATTGGGGCGGACCCCGGACCTATTCGGACGAGCGGGGCCATCCGAGGTTGCGAATGAGGCACAACCCCTTCCGCATCGGGCCCATCGAAAAGGCGGCCTGGCTGCGATGCATGTACATCGCGATCGCCTCGATCGACTCTCAGCGCCTCGACGACGACCATCGCCGGGCTCTGACGGACTACGTCGAGATGGCGGCCGACTCGATGATGAACTCCCCGGTGTGACATCTGGTACACGCCCGGACACGTGATCCTGACGTTCTCACTTGAGTGAGGCAAGATAATTCAGGTGAGTGACGAGACAAACGATCTTTCCCCGACCGCAAGCAATGCTTCGGCGGAAGATCAGACCCAATCCGATCCCGGATTCCCGCGGTGGTGGCAGAACGCGATCTTCTATCAGATCTACCCACGCTCCTTCTCCGATGACAACGGAGACGGTGTCGGTGACATCCCTGGTGTGATCGACAAGCTGGGATATCTGGAATTGGTCGGTGTGGACGCCATCTGGCTCAGCCCGGTGATGAAATCGCCGATGGCCGACCACGGCTACGACGTCTCTGACCCTCGCGACATCGATGAACTGTTCGGTGGTCTGGAAGCGATCGACGCACTCATCCGCGAAGCCCACGACCGGGACATCAAGGTCACCATGGACCTCGTCCCCAATCACACCAGCGATCAGCACCCCTGGTTCGTCGAGGCACTCGGCTCCGAGCCCGGCGGCGCGGCCCGCGACCGCTACATCTTCCGCGACGGTCTCGGCGACGACGGCAGCCTGCCGCCCAACAACTGGGCCAGCGTGTTCGGCGGCCCGGCCTGGACGCGGATCACCGACGCCAACGGCAACCCCGGCCAGTGGTACCTGCACATCTTCGCCAAAGAGCAGCCGGATCTGAACTGGGACAACCCCGAGGTCTTCGCCGATCTCGAGAAGACCCTGCGGTTCTGGCTCGACCGCGGAGTCGACGGCTTCCGGATCGACGTCGCCCACGGGATGGCCAAGCCCGAAGGCCTGCCCGACATGGACCTCGAGAACGTCGGCCTGCTCAGCAACGACGACAACGATCCCCGGTTCAACAATCCCGGCGTGCACGACATCCATCGCAAGATCCGCGCCGTCCTCGACGACTACCCCGACGCGATGACCGTCGGCGAGATCTGGGTGGAGGACAACGTCCGCTTCGCCGAGTACGTGCGGCCCGACGAACTCCACCTGGGCTTCAATTTCCGGCTGGCGAAGATCCCGTTCGATTCCGAGGCCGTCCGGGGAGCGATCGAGCATTCACTCGAGGCAATCGCATCGGTCTCGGGTACGCCCACCTGGACGTTGTCGAACCACGACGTCGAACGCGAGGTCACCCGCTACGCGACCGAGGACTCACCGCAGGCGGGTGTCGACCGTGCCCGCGCGATGATCCTGGTCGAACTCGCGCTTCCAGGCGCGGTGTTCATCTACAACGGCGCAGAGCTCGGGCTGCCCAACGCCGACCTGCCGGACGACGTGCTGCAGGACCCGGTGTGGGAGCGCACGGGACACACTGAACGCGGCCGCGACGGCTGCCGGGTGCCGCTGCCCTGGGAGGGCACGGCTCCCCCGTTTGCGTTCTCCAGCAATGCCGACACGTGGCTGCCGATACCCGCGGAGTGGGCCGCCCTGACCGTCGAGAATCAGCTCGAAGACGTCAACTCGACGTTGTCGCTGTACCGGCAGGCGATCGAGTTCCGCAAGACGCGCCCGGAGTTCGCCGGCGAGGCCATCGAGTGGTACGGAGCGCCCGCGGGATGCCTGGCATTCCGCCGGTCGCTCGGCAAGCTGGTCTGCGCGCTCAATGCCGGTTCCGAACCGATCGGTCTCCCGCCGGGCGAACTCCTGCTCAGCAGCGCACCCCTGGTCGACGGCAAACTCCCACCGAACGCGGCGGCCTGGCTCGTCTGAATCCGACTGGTCCGGCCGCCGACGCGGTGGCCGGACACGGTCAGTTGACCGACAGATCCAACGGCATGGTCCGGCGCTGATACACCGACCCGAAGCGGGCATCGAGGCGAGCCCACACCGCGGTCGCGCGCACCCGAACCATCTCGGCATCGTCGATGTCGTCGATCGGTGAGGTCTCGCTGATGTCGCGGTTGTCGGCCTGGCGCACAAAACCCATGGCCGTGAGCGCGAACACCGAACGCATCGACACCCCGACAACCTGATCGAACGACTCCGAGGAGACATCGAGCACCTGCTGGTCGAGCAGCCCGGTGGGTGGACCGTGCGCACTGCCCTGCGTGCGCGCCAACTCGGCACCGGACCTCGAGAGTTGCACGAGAACCCGGGCGGGCACATCGTCGACATGTGTGAAGCCCGTGGCAGACGGCAGCGCACCGCGCCACGCACTGTCGAGGGCAAATCCGGTGTCCACCGTGGCGGCCGCCGGGTCGTCCTTGGTCGCCCGCAACGCCGAGCGCAGTTCGGAGGCCCCACAGACCACGTCGTCGCCGGACATCGACCCGGCCACCACGCGGCTGGCCAAGACGTCGAATCCCGTGTTGACCCAGATTCCGAGGAGCCCGTCGGGACGACGTTTGATCCGGATCACCGCCACGTCGTCGGCGCGCAGTGCTCGACCGGCAAACGCCGCGAGGTCGATCCGGTCACGGGCGGACAGTGTCAATTCGGCCATCAGCGGATGGTGCTCCTCAGTTGTCGGGCGGCGACCGACAGGGTCGCCAGATCGAGCTTCCCACTCTCGGCGATGTCTGCGAGTGTCGAGCGGACCCGCGACAACCTCGAGGTGTTGTTCAGTTCCCACTCGGCGATCTTCTCGTCCGCCGATTCCGTGGGTTCGCCGGAATCGAGGATCACCAGACACAGCGATCGCAACGCCCCGTGCAGGTCGTCGCGCAGCGCCAGGCGGGCCAGCGAATGCCACCGGTCGATCCGATCGAGGTCGGACACTGCGCTGAGCAGTTCATGCACCCCGAGATGATCCATCAGTGCGAAGTACAGATCGCCGACCTCCAGCGGGTCACGGTCCGAGATCTCGGCGGCGTCGATGATATCGAGGAGACAGAAACGGTGCAGGCTCGACGCAACGGCGTGCGATGTTGCTTCTGGAACACCTTCTGCGCGTAGACCTTCGGCATATCGACTGATGTAGCTCGCCGCCGCGCCGCGCAACCAGCCCGCCAGAGACGGGGACAGCTCCGCGACGAGACCGCGGTATCGGGTGACCTCCGAGGCCATCGCCAACGGCTGTGGGCGCCCGGCGATCATCCAGCGAGACGCCCGGAACAGCAGCCGACGGGTGTAGACGATCATCGCGTTGGTGGTCGGTATGGCACAGGGCGCTGCCGCGATATCACGCCACAGGGCGTGCAGTCCGAAGATCTCGGTCACCACCTCATACGACCGCACCACATCGACCGGATCGCTCCCGCTGCCCTCACAGAGACGGAACACATGTGTGATCCCGGCGTTGTCGACCAGATCGTTGACCACGGTGGTGGTCACGATCTCCCGCCGCAGTTGATGGGTGGAGATCCCGTCCGCAAACCGTTCCTGTAACACCGCCGGAAAATAGTCGAAGAGGCGCGGCGAGAAGATGTCGTTGTCCGGCAGCTCCCCCGCGAGCATGTCGCTCTTGAGGCCGAGTTTGACGTGAGCCATCACGGTGGCCAGTTCGGGCGACGTCAAACCGTGACGGCCGGTGGCATGTCCACGATCCACCAGTTGTCCCGGACGGGGTAGCGCCTCGAGCCGCAGGTCCACCCCGCGACCCTCCATCTCCTTCAGTAGCCGGGTGTAGACCTCTTCCGTCACGTCGGCATCGGCCCGGCTGATCCCCAGCTCGGCGTTCTGAGAGACGTTGTCGGCCAACACGAGATCCCCGACCTCGGTTGTCATCGACTCCAGCAAAGGATTTCGCTCCTCGGCGGGCAGACGCCCCACCGACACCTGGGAATCGAGCAGGATCTTGATGTTGACCTCGTGGTCGGAACAATCGACGCCGGCTGAGTTGTCCATCGCATCGGTGTTCACCCGACCGCCACCGAGGGCGAACTCGGTGCGGCCGAGTTCGGTCAGCCCGAGGTTGCCACCTTCACCGACGACCTTGGCGCGCAACTCGTTCCCGTCGACGCGAATGGAATCGTTGGCCTTGTCCCCCACCTGGTCGTTGGTCTGCGTACTGGCTTTGACGTAGGTTCCGATGCCGCCGTTCCACAGCAGGTCGACCGGTGCCAAAAGGATCGAACGGATCAGGTCCGGCGGCGACAACGCACCGACATCCTTCGGTAGCCCCAGTGCCTCGGCGGCTCGCGGACTGACCGGGATCGACTTCAGATCTCTCGGCCACACTCCACCGCCCTCGCCGATCAGGTCGGTGTTGTAGTCGGCCCACGACGATCGGGGCAGGTCGAACAGGCGCCGACGCTCCACGAAGGAACCCGCGGCGTCGGGGTCGGGATCGATGAAGACGTGTCGGTGATCAAAGGCGGCCACCAATCGGATGTGCTCTGACAACAGCATTCCGTTGCCGAACACATCGCCGCTCATGTCCCCGATCCCGACCACCGTGAAGTCATCGGTCTGGGTGTCCGAGCCCATCTCCCGGAAATGCCTTTTCACCGCTTCCCAGGCGCCGCGGGCGGTGATGCCCATCGCCTTGTGGTCGTATCCGGCCGAACCTCCCGATGCGAAGGCGTCGCCCAGCCAGTATTCATATTGTCCGGCAACATCATTGGCGACATCCGAGAAGGAAGCGGTCCCCTTGTCGGCGGCCACCACGAGATATGGGTCGTCGTCGTCGCGGCGCACCACCTCCGGCGGTCCGATGATGTCGCCCGATGTGGCGTCGATGTTGTCGGTGACGTCGAGCAGTCCCGAGATGAACCGTCGATAGCACTCGATGCCTTCGGCCCGGGTCGCCTCGCGATCGGCGGTCGCGTCGCCGGACGGTATCGGCGGTCGTCTGACGACGAACCCGCCCTTGGACCCGACCGGCACGATCACCGCGTTTTTGACGGCCTGTGCCTTGACCAACCCCAGCACCTCGGTCCGGAAGTCCTCTTGCCGGTCAGACCAGCGCAGGCCGCCACGCGCGACCGATCCGAATCTCAGATGCACACCTTCGACTCGGGGCGAATACACGTAGATCTCGAACAGCGGCCGCGGCAACGGCGTCTGCGGGATGTCGCGGGGCCGTAGTTTGAAGCTGAGGGTCTGGTGTTGCAGCCCTTCTCGATTCGTGCCGTAGTAGTTGGTGCGGACCGTGGCCGAGAGCATCGAGACGAAGGCGTTGACGATCCGGTCGACGTCCATGCTGATGATGTCGCCGATGGCCGCGGTCAGGCGGTCGAGCACGTCCCTGCGACGGTTGTCGTCGGCGGCCTGCGGATCGAACGAGGCCCCGAACAGTTCGACCAACGACTTGGTGACCGCCGTGTTGGTTCCCAGCACCGCCGCCACATGTGTTGTGCTGTACGAACTCCCGCATTGACGCAGATAGCGCGCATAGGCCCGCAACATGGCCACCTGTTGCCATGTCAGACCACACCGGAAGATCAGTTCGTTGAAGTTGTCGACTTCGGCGTCGCCACGCCAGATCTCGGAAAAGGCCTCCGTGAAACGCTGTGCCACATCGCCGACGCTCTCGGGGTCCACCACCATGCCATCGGCCAGTGCGAGCCCGAACTCGTAGACGAAGCACCGCCGGCCGTCCTGGCGCTCGATCTCGAGCGGCCGTTCGTCGAGGACGTTGACGCCGAGACTGTGCAGCACCGGCAGGACCTCGGTCAGTGTCGCCGGACGTCCACACAGATAGAACGCGAATAGCCAGTCCTGACCGCCGCCTGGTACGTCGTCGGCAGGCTGGTAGAGGCGGACGTGGAAGCCACCGTCCATCAGTGCGTCCACGATCGCGACGTCGGCATAGGCTTCGGCAGGGCTGCGGACGTCTTTGTAACTGTCGGGCAGTGTCGCCGCGTAGAACGTGATCTCCTCGAAATCGCCGCCGTCGGCCACCGCGACTTCCCGGAGCCTTTCGTCCCACCCGCGAGCGACTTCGACCATCTTGTCCTGCAATGCAATCTGCCCCGGCGTACCCACCGCCAGACTGCCGAGCTCACTGCAGTCACGTGACTCGACCCGCATCACCACGTGCAACAGCGCGAGGGCGGATTCACTGACACGCGCGGTGTATTCCAGATGCCCACCGCCGAGCTCGGTCAGCAGCAGGTTCTGCAATGACTCGCGCAGCCGGGTCGTGTATCGATCACGCGGCAGATACACCAGAGCCGACACGATCTCACCGGCGGGTTCGGGCCGCAGGAAGACCCGCACCTGCCGATTCGGCACGGCTTCCAGAACCGCTGACAGCGTCCGGGCGAGTTCTTCGGCCGGCACCGAGAAGAGCTCGGTGCGCGGCAGGGTCTGCATCAACTCGAGTATCGCCATGCCGTTGTACGACGTGGGGTCCACCTGCGCCAAGGCCAGCACGTCGGCGACCTTGGTGTCGATCACCGGGATCTGCAGGATGTTCTCGTGCAGCGCCGTCGAGGTGAAGCCGCCGACGAACACGTGATCGCCCACCCGGGTCCCGTCGGTGTCGTAGTCGGCGATCGTGATCAGGGTGGGAAAGTTCGACCGCTGGATGCGGGTCGGAAGGTAGAGCTGCTGCACGCTGACAGGACCGCTGCCGGGTGTGACCCGATGCGCAGCGGTATCCCCCCGCCAGATGCCCAGACCGGTATCGGATTCGGCCGTCCGATTCCCGTTGTCCGTCACACAGTGCACGTAGCCGAACGGCGAAAAATGCTGGTCCGCGAACCATCCGAGCATCTGTGCGTGGTCGGACGCCGTCGCGTGGTCGATACCGTCGGGCACATCGGCCGTCGTGTAGGAACCGAATACGTCGGCCAGACTCCCGATCAGACCGATCATGGCGGCCTGATCGCGATGGACGTCGCGGATCCGGCCGACCACGGTGTCGAGTTCGGCCCGGACCCGTCCGAGGTCGATCGCCGATGTGGTCGGCGTCGCCTCGACGTAGATCCACGATTCGGTGATCCGACCGGTGCCCGTCGCCTCGCCCGAAGCGTCGGGACCGTCCACTCGCAGCAGCACACCGTCGGCATCACGGGCAACCGGCAGAATCGGGTGATCGATCCGCACCACCATCAGATCGGTCGCTTCGATACCTGCCACCACGGACTCGACCAGCAGCGGCATGTCGTCGGCAACTATTGCGATCAGCACCGACCCGCCGTCCTGGTCGATGTCGATGACAGTTGCGCCCGGCGACCTGATGTGGCCCACACCCAGATGCCGGAAGAGCTGGGATCGCCTCGACGATCCCAGCTCTTCCCATGACGTCTGCCGACGGGTGCCCGGTCCCTGGAAGTACCCGCTGATTGCTTGCGCCAGCAGGGCTTTCAGAGAAGCTGGCAGATCCCCGGACGAGGAACTCGCCAGATCAGACCGTGTCGATCCGGTCATTGCCGTCACGCTCCAGTTGATCGTTCTCCCGCGGTATCTCCGAGGGGTCTTCCATCAAATGTAGTGACCTGCAGCGACCGGCGAATCGCTAATCGCGAGTCAGCTTTCGGTGTGTCACAGAATGCGGACGTGCGGCCTCGGCACCGAGGCGCTCGATCTTGTTGGCCTCGTATGCCTCGAAGTTGCCCTCGAACCAGAACCACTGTCCCTCTGCGACGTTGCCCTCCCACGCCAGGATGTGGGTACAGGTGCGGTCGAGGAACCAGCGGTCGTGCGAGATGACCACTGCACAACCGGGGAACAGGTCGAGCGCGTTCTCCAGTGAGCTGAGGGTCTCGACGTCGAGGTCGTTGGTCGGCTCGTCGAGCAGGATCAGATTGCCACCCTCTTTGAGGGTCAGCGCCAGGTTCAGGCGGTTGCGTTCACCACCGGAGAGCACCTCTGCCTTCTTCTGCTGATCGGGTCCCTTGAATCCGAACGCGCTCACGTACGCGCGGGACGGCATCTCGTTCTGGCCGACCTCGATGAAGTCGAGTCCGTCGGAGACAACTTCCCAGACATTCTTCTTGGGGTCGATGTTGGAGCGGTTCTGGTCGACATAGCTGAGCTTGACCGTGTCGCCGACCTTCACCTCACCGGAATCCGGCTCCTCGAGTCCGACGATGGTCTTGAACAGCGTGGTCTTACCGACACCGTTGGGGCCGATGACCCCGACGATTCCGTTTCGGGGCAGCGTGAACGACAGGTCCTTGATCAGAACACGCCCGTCGAAGCCCTTGTCCAGGTTCTTGACGTTGACCACGATGTCGCCCAGGCGCGGCGGCGTCGGGATCTGGATCTCCTCGAAGTCGAGTTTGCGCATCTTGTCGGCTTCGGCGGCCATCTCCTCGTACCGGCCCAGGCGCGCCTTGTTCTTGGTCTGGCGGGCCTTGGAACCGGACCGAACCCACGCCAGCTCCTCTTTGAGGCGCTTCTGCAGCTTCTGGTCCTTCTTTCCCTGAACTTCGAGACGCGCGGCCTTCTTCTCCAGGTACGTCGAGTAGTTGCCCTCGTACGGGTGCAGCTTTCCGCGGTCGACCTCACAGATCCACTGCGCGACATGATCGAGGAAGTACCGGTCGTGGGTGACGGCCAGGACGGCGCCCGCGTACGAGGCGAGGTACTGCTCGAGCCACAGGACACTCTCGGCGTCGAGGTGGTTGGTGGGCTCGTCGAGGAGCAGCAGGTCGGGCTTCTGCAGCAGCAGCTTGCAGAGCGCGACACGGCGTCGCTCACCACCGGACAGGTGGGTGACGGGCTCATCGGCCGGCGGGCAACGGAGGGCGTCCATCGCCTGCTCGAGCTGGGAGTCGAGGTCCCACGCATCGCCGTGGTCGAGGGCCTCCTGCAGCCGGCCCATTTCTTCCATGAGCTCGTCCGAGTAGTCGGTCGCCATCAGTTCGGCGATCTCGTTGTAGCGATCGAGCTGTTCCTTGATCAGGCCCATGCCCTCTTCGACGTTCTGTCGAACGGTCTTCTCTTCGTTCAGCTTGGGTTCCTGCATGAGGATGCCGACGGTGGCGTCCGGATCCAGGAACGCCTCACCGTTGGACGGCTGATCGATGCCGGCCATGATCTTCAGGATCGACGACTTACCGGCACCGTTGGGGCCGACCACACCGATCTTCGCACCCGGATAGAACGACATGGTGACGTCGTCCAGAATCACCTTGTCGCCGTGCGCTTTTCGCACCTTTTTCATGGTGTAAATAAACTCTGCCACGTTAGGGCCTCTCTACCTGTGATCGCAGGTGTCACCGCGGTTTTTCGCCGGCACTCCGCGGACAGCGGCACGCCGGACAACAACTCCAGCGTAGTGGGTCCGGCAGCGGTGGCCGACCGCGACGACCTTACTCCCCATCAGAGGCGCCACGAGCGGCGTCGATCACCGCCGATGTCGAGTGCGGGAGCAGCCGCGACCGGTCGGCCGGAACACGAGACAGGACATACAGGATCTCGGCGTGCCGCGGCGATATCTGATGGACCAGTTCCCCGCGCATAGCTCACTCCTTCTCCGGTGGCCAACGCGACGTGCGCAGCGAACGTATATGAGCCAGCCCACAGCCCGACAGGGTTGCAGGCGTCACATTCCCCATGCACGCCTCTGCTGATGAGAGGCCCCGCCGTGGGACTTCTATCGCTCGTCTCGACGATCTGGAACTTCGCATTGGGCACCTCTACTGCCGGTTCGCGGCGAAACGACCTCGCCGCCGACTGACCCCGATCGGTCAGGCGGCCGCGGCATCGACCGGGTCCGAGGAGTTCGCCGACACCCGCTCAGCACCGGGTGATTGCGTGGCCGTGGTCGGCCGCGGCATCATCCCCTCGAAACTGACCGTGCAGCGGCTCAGATCCATTCCGATCACCGACGCCGTCATCTCAAGGTCGGCGCGTCGTTCACCGGAATCGCTGATGTACTCATTGGTTTTGATCTGCCCGTGCGCGATCACCGGCCGCCCCTTCGCCACCACCGGCGCGGCACCGTCGATCAGTCGGCGCCAGCAGCTGACGGTCAGATAGAGCGCCGGTCCGTCGGCCCACTCCCCCGAGCGCTTGTCGAGCCGGCGAGAGTTGCACGCCATCCGGAATGACAACACCTCTTCACCGGCTGACGTCTGCCGCCGGCGCGGATTCGAGATCACGGTCCCGATGACGGTTGTATAGGTCTCGTACATGGTTCTCCCCCTGATGAATTCGTACGCTCGCGGCGCCACCTGATTCGTCGGTGTGAGAACAGCATGGACCGGGGTACCGACCGCCGGGCATCGTCAAGGGGCGAGCTGGGGATGCCGTCGGAAACTGTGGACAAGCATGGTCGTGCGGGTCAGGGTCTCGTCTCCGGACCCGGTTCACTCGACTCCGGTTCCGCGGACTCCTCCGTCGCGGCCGCGTCACCCGCCGGGCACGATGCGACGGCCGGTTCGGGCTCGGATCCACCGGCCAGCTGTTTCAGCATCGCGTTGTAACCGGCCAACTCGGCATCCTCATCGCGATCGGCGCGGCGGTCGAACTGGCGCGCCTGCCGGAGGTCCTGACGACTCCATTGAACGAGCAGCGCCAGCATCACCAGAACGAGCGGGACCTCTCCCGCTGCCCAGGCGATACCGCCGCCGAGTCTCTGATCACTCATCAGGTCCGGGTTCCACGGCAGCATCAGACTCTGGTAGTAACTCCGTGCGATCACGTTGTCCGTGCTCATCAACGCCACACCGAAGAAGGCATGGAAAGGCAACGAGGCGAACACCATTGCGAGTTTCACCACCGGCGACAGCTTTCGCGGCGCCGGGTCGATCCCGATGACGAGCCAATAGAAGAGGTAGCCGCTGATGATGAAGTGGAAGTTCATCGCCACGTGGGCGGCGTGATAGTCGACCAGCGTTTCGAACAACCCACCCAGATACAGCACGTAGTAGCTGCCGACAAAGAGCACCGACGCCACCAGCGGATGGGTCACGAAGCGCGAGAACGGGCTGTGCAGAATGGACAAGATCCACTCGCGCGGTCCGGGCGGGGCACTCCTGCCCGCAGGCTTCAGGGCTCGCAGTGCGAGTGTCATGGGTCCACCGAGCACCAGCAGCACGGGCGCCAGCATCGACAGCATCATGTGCGCGATCATGTGGAGGCTGAACATCGCCGGGGCGTACTTCCCCAGGCCCGAGGATGTGGCGAACAGCAGTGCCGCGCAGCCCAGGATCCAGGCGATCGTCCGCCCCACCGGCCACGCGTCACCGCGGCGACGCAGACGGATCACACCTCGCAGGTAGACGACGGCCATGACAATCGCGAGCGTCCCGAACAGCAGGTCGAACCGCCAGTCGAGGAATATCCGCGCAAAGGTGGGTTCGTGATCGATTCGGTAACCCAGGAGCAGTTCGGCCGCAGGCATGTTCGACGGATCGACGTTGGCCGGGGGCGGGGTCCGGGACAAGCCGACGGCGATCCCGAAAGTCACCGCGAACACCAGTAGCTCGACCGTGGCAAAGCGGATCAGTGGGCGACGGTTGTCGCCGTCCTCGATCGCCGGAATGGTGACCTTTCGGTGCCACGCACCGAATCCGCCCAGCGCCACCAGTGCCACGATCTTCGCCAGAACCAGCTGCCCGTAAGTCTCGGTGAACAGCTGATCGATCTTCACGCGGATCAGAGCGTTGATGACGCCGCTGACGCCGACAACAAGGAACGTCCAGAACGCGACCCTGGAGTAACGCGTGATCGCGAGCTGCGTGTAGCGGCCGGCACCACGGGCGTAGATCAGGACCGCGAACAGCCCACCCATCCACAAACAGGCACCCACGATGTGAAGGATCAGACTGTTCGTGGCGACGTCGTGGCTACCGCCGGTCGACGAGTGTCCGGCCAGCGCGATCGGCATCAACGTCAGGATCGACAGCGGCAACACGATCAGGGCCCAGGACCACCTCAGCGCGATGCGCGCCACGATTGCGCAGATCAGGGCAAAGATCGCGGTCCACAGCCAAGACCGGGCATCGGCGACCTGATCGAACGCCGTGATCAGCCGATCGGGACTCAGGGTCTCCGACAGCGGATACCCCGATGCATCCGAAATCGTCAGCGGAATCATCAACAGGGCCGCGACGGCCCACACCAAGGCTCCTACCGATGCGAACTTGATCGCTCGGTAGCCACCGACGTCTAGCACACCGTCCGACTGCGGCGGAACGAAGAACGCCGCGAACAACGCGCCGCCGACAGCGATCACCGCGCCGATCTCACCGATCGTCTGAACGGTGGGCAGCCCGTACCTGGTCAATGTCCCGGGATCTCCGACACCGGCGAGATCAAGCGCTGTGCCCGCCGAGATCGCGGTGACCGCCACCGCGACGCCGGCTGCCACCCAGGCCAACACCCAGCCAATGCTTGCCGCAGCACTGCGCCGGATGTCGATCGAATCGGGACTGGGTGTACTCACCCCTTCAGGGTAGGCACCGGTCCGATGCGACTCGCGTCGGCATGCTTGCGCCCGTGCCGTTATACTCACCTGCGCCGGACCTTCGGCACGCCTCCGTAGCTCATCAGGATAGAGCAGCGGCCTTCTAATCCGCAGGTAGCAGGTTCGAGTCCTGCCGGGGGCACCACCATTTCAACCCGACCGCCCGCCTATACGGGCGGACGCTCAGTCCTCCGGAAGTGCCGCAAAGGTCTTCTTTGTGCTCCGGTACCACCCCAACCCCGCGATCGGCCGCTTCCACCGGCCCTGCATGTCCTTCAGTGCAGGTTCGTGGGCCGTGTCACCATTTGCGACCATCTCTTTCAGATGGCTGTCCTGCGCGTGGATCACGTCGTCGGCCTTCTCGCCGCGAAGTTCCAGGTCGCACGGCCCGCCCAGTTGCTTGCATGTCATCGTTTTCATGTCCCGACCTCCCAGATGTTCATCGGAAACCGTTCAATCGGTGTCCTGCCGATGACGCTATCGATGGCGACACCGTTCACGCTTCTCGATTCCTGATCGGTACCGGGGCATGACGGGTGCACGATGTCGTCGCGATCTAGGTCGGAGCTCGGCAAGGTGTTATCGTCGATGTGACGTCCGACACACGGAGGCTTCGATGCAACTGTGGATTCAAGGTCACATCGTTGAACGGCTCACGTTCGAAGACAACCTGACATTCTTCTTCAACAACCACTGCGAGTTGGTCCTCTGGACGCCCTTCACGCTGACTTCTCCCCCGATCGGCGGATTGGGCATCGAGCACGACGACATCGCTCCGGCCAGGGTGATCGACGAGCAGCGGCCGCTGTTCACGATGCTCGGCCATCGAGCCGACGTCGCGGAGTGCAACGACGACGGCGATCTACACATCGAGTTCGGCGACGGCAGCGCCATCGACCTGCCCAGCCATCCCGAGCAACCATCGTGGGAACTCTTCGCCAAACGGCACGGCTACGCCACGTGCGAGAAGACCGGCCAGATCCGCGTGATCGAACACAATCACGCCACCACCTGAGCTGAGCCCGTTTCTCAGGCGACGTCCCGCCGAGGAGCCGGCTGCGCCCATGATCGCGCGTAATCGTCGACATACTCTTGCCCGGTGTTGGCGAGAATCAGCCCCATCAGGGCATCCGTTGCTCCCCGGCAGTCGTTCGTGGCCACGAACGGGGCGAGGTCGAGCGGCGGAAGTATCTCGATGACAACCCGATCCCGGCGCCACCATCGAAGGCCACGTGTCTTCCGCGTCCCCGTGATCGCCACCGGTATCACCGGAACGCCGGTGGTCATGGCAACCCTCATCACGCCGGTACGACCGCGATACATGCGGCCATCCGGCGAACGGGTCCCCTCGGGGTGAATCCCCCATGCGTTTCCGTCCCGCACGATGGACGTTGCCGCCGTGATCGCCGGCTTCGCGGCTGCGCCGCCTGAGCGCTCGACCGGAATCTGTCCCAGCGACGTGAAAAACCACTTCTGAAGCCGGCCGACCAGCCCCGCACGAGTGAAGTAGTCCGACTTGGCGAGGAAGAAGACCTGTCGACGCGCAGCCAGTATCAGGTAGAACGAATCGATCACGGCCAGGTGATTGGCTGCCACGATCACTGCTCCGCGCTGCGGAATATGCTGACGGCCAATAATTTTCGGACGTCCGATCACATGCAACGCCGGCCCGATGATCACGTGGCGACAGACTCGATATGTAACCGCACGCATGAAGGACATGAACTGTGTCTACCGCACTCTGGTGAACACCGCCTTCTCGAGTGACGAACCCAGCATGTCTCAGCGGTGTCTCTTGCCTGCATCATCTCGGGCGGGAACCACAGGTCGGCAGGCCTGTCAGACCCCCGATCTATGCTCCACACACTGATCCGACCACGGCTCCGGGGGGACCACATGTCGCACGTAAAGAGAATTTCCGGCCTTCGAGATTCCTTGCGGCATATTGACTTCGATGTCAGCGCCGCAGATTCGGTGAACCAGATCACCGCCCTCGAGGATCTCAAGTCCGCGTGCGCGGCCGCCCAGGCGCGGGCGACGATGAACCTTTCGATCAAGCGCCGACATGAACATCGAGAACTGGGAGTCCCAGAGAAGCGAGTGGGATCAGGGCTCGCATCCGAGGTGGGATTGGCTCGACGGGTGTCACCTCATCGAGGTGGCCGCTACCTGGGCTTTGCCCGAGCTGTTGTCGATGAGATGCCGCACACGATGGCGGCACTCGAATCCGGCCGTCTCTCGGAGTGGCGCGCAACCATTCTCGTGCGCGAGACCGCGTACCTGGACGTCGAGGATCGGGCCGCTATCGACGCCGAACTCTGCGCCGACTCGACAACACTCGATGGCGTCGGCGACAGAGCATTGACAGCTCGCGCGAAAGCGCTTGCCTATCAGCGTGATCCACATGCCGTGGTGGCACGCGCCAGCAAGGCGGCCAAAGACCGGAGGGTGACGTCACGCCCCGCGCCCGACAGCATGGCCACTGTGAGCGCCCTGCTACCCGTCGCGCAGGGCGTCGGAGTGATCGCCGCACTACGCAAAGCCGCCGACTTGCACACGAGAACCGGCGACGACCGCTCACGGGATCAGATCATGGCCGATGTCTTGTTCGAACGGGTCACCGGCCGGGCCGCGGCAGAGGGAACTCCGATCACGGTGAACCTCGTCATGTCGGACGCCGCATTGCTGGGCGACTCGGACGAGGCTGCCTTCATCGAGGACCACGGTCCCTTTCCGGCAGGCATCGCCCGGCATCTGATCGCCACAGCCGCCGGACGCGACACGCGACTGGCGGTCAGGCGATTGTTCACGAAACCCGCGACCGGTGCGCTGGTCGCGATGGAATCGGCGGCTCGAGCATTCCCGAAGGCGCTGGCACTGCTGATCCGCCTGCGCGACCAGGTCTGCCGAACCCCCTTTTGCGACGCCCCGGTGCGGCATGTCGACCATGTGAAGCCCCACGCCGAGGGTGGATCCACGAACGCCGACAACGGCCAGGGCCTGTGCGAACAATGCAACTACGCCAAGCAGGCACCGGGTTGGCGCTCGGCAATTCACCCTTCACCCGCGGGCCGCCACTCGGTGGGACTGACCACACCGACTGGTCACCAACACATCTCAACTGCGCCACGACTCCCCCAACCGGATACGCCACTCCCCCAGACCTCGACGGCCCAACGAACAACCCACAGCCGGATCGAGTCGCAACTCAGCGAGTTGATGGCAGCCTGAATCGAGGAACGATCCAGGTCAGCCATATGCACTTCTGAGTATATGAACGCTATTGCATAGTGCCGAGTTGCATGGGTATGGTTCAAAGGTGGCACTGGAGCACGCGATCATGACGTCGCTTGCCGAGCGACCGGGAACCGGCTATGAAATCGGCCAGCAGTTCTCTCGGTCGATCGGCCACTTCTGGTCGGCCACCCACCAGCAGATCTATCGGACGCTCAAAAAGCTGCATTCCGATGGGCTCGTCAGCTACGAATCCGTGGCACAAGACGGCAAGCCCGACAAGAAGGTCTACACGCTCTCGGCGAAGGGCCGTACAGCGCTGAAAGATTGGGTCGGAGCGCCTACCGAACCCCAACAACTGCGCGACGAGCTGGGCGTCAAGATCCGAGCCGCCGAGGCCGACGACCTACCCCAACTGATCAGTGAACTGCGTCGCCAACGTTCTCTGCACGAAGAACGCCTACGCCTCTATCAAGAGTTCGAGAAGAACGACTTTCCCGATCCGAGCGCGCTGAACCTGCGCAAGCTCAAACAGCACCTTGTGCTGCGCGGAGGCGTACGCATCGAAGTCGGTTTCATCGATTGGTGCGACGAGGTGATCGCCGCACTCGAAGGCGTGCTCGACGAGTCGCCCAACACCTGACAACACGGCCAGCCCCCGTGACGAAGAGAGGTCATCAATGACAAATCCGTATCCAAAGCTGTTCGAGCCGTTGATGATCAACAAGACGGTCCTCAAGAACCGCATCATCATGGGATCGATGCACACCGGCCTCGAAGACCGGATCTGGGACACCGACAAATTGGCCGCGTACTACGCCGAACGCGCCCGCGGTGGCGCCGGCCTCATCATCACGGGCGGCATCGCGCCCACCCGCGCCGGGCTTCTCATGCCCTTCGGAAGCAAACTCACCAACAAGGTCGACGTCCTACGGCACAGGCGTCTCACCGACGCCGTGCACAAAGAGGGCGGCAAGATCGCGATGCAGGTCCTCTACGCCGGCCGCTACGGCTACACCCCACTCAAATTCAGTGTCAGCTGGGAGAAGTCGCCGGTTCATCCCTTCCAGCCGATCAAGATGAACGACGCGCTCATCAAGCACGCCATCTGGTCGTACGGTCGCTGCGCCAAGCTCGCCAGGGACGCGGGCTACGACGGCATCGAGATCATGGGCGGTGAGGGCTACCTGCTGAACACCTTCCTCTGCAGGCGCACGAACAACCGCACCGACAAGTGGGGCGGGAACACCGAGAACCGCCAACGGATCGTTGTGGAGATCGCCAAGGAGATCCGCAAGAAGGCCGGCCCCGACTTCATGGTGATCATGCGTCAGTCGATTGCCGACCTGGTCAAGGACGGCCAGACGTGGGACGAAATCGCCTTGCTGGCACGCAAACTCGAAGCCGCCGGCGTCGATGCGATCAACACCGACATCGGCTGGCACGAGGCACAGGTCCCCACCATCGTCACGTCGGTGCCGCGTGGAGCGTTTGTCAGCTACACCGAACGGTTGCGTGAAGAGGTGTCGATCCCGCTGATCGCGTCGAACCGGATCAACACGCCGGAGCTCGGCGAGGAGATCCTCGAGGGTGGCCGGGTCGACGCCATCTCGATGGCGCGACCTCTATTGGCCGATCCCGAGTTCGCCAACAAGGCCCAGGCCGGTCGCGGCGAC
>NZ_DATCVM010000011.1:0-2433 GCF_036566845.1 Williamsia sp. | reverse complement strand
TCCCGGTCGCTCACCGATGTGCCTCCTGTGACGGCGTTTCGGTGTTGACCCAAGGGCGTGATGAGTTGCGGATGCTTGTGCATCCGGCGACCCGACCGGATTGGTCGATTCGCCGTCTCCCCCCAACTTGCAGATCCAGCTAGAGCATCGCACGGTTGTTCGGGAACATGGAGCAAATTCACGCAACCGTCAAAAGGCGATCTTGGATGTCGAGCGATCTCGGTCGCCACACAGTGCGAGTGGCCAGCGTGGCAACCCGGTTGACGTCGATGAATCTACGTCATGCAGTGCACTTGGTTGGGTCGAGTCCAGGGACGTGGTGTACGTCGTCGTCGTGTGATTCTTCGATGGTGCTGGTTCAGGCGGTCAGTGCCGCGGGGGCGGCCTCCTGTTCGTTTGTGTTTCTCCCGGACAGCGGTGCTGAGCATTTGGACGACGACATGGCGGCAGAAAGTCAAGAACGTCTTGCTGTGTCAGGCACCGATCGAGGCGTGGTCATTGGGGGCGATGTGTACGCACGGGAACAACTAGCAAAGGTGCTGACCACGGCGGGGCACATTGCGAGCTCTTGCTCCATGGTGGGCTGATGCGACTTGAGATCAAAGTCGAGGCTTTACCGGAGTGTATGCCGTAATGCGTTCTCGCGTAGGAACTTCGTGCTCCGGGCGGATGCGGTCGGGTAAGACCGGGGTAACGCTCGGCGGCGATCCGCCGGGAAGAACTGAATATCGCGGCCACATAGACGATCAGCTCAGCCGTGGATCTACGGACCAATGTTCGACTCGCTAAACCACTGAGACTGGCGTGCGTCGAAGGCAAACCCTATTTGACCGAGAGGGTGCGCCTTCGATGCACGCCTTTCTGGTGCCTTTGGCGAGGAGAAGACAGATGGACGACCTGGATCAGACATTGGACCAGGTTGTGGATCCGTTTGATGTTACGAATCTCAATCAAGATGCTGCCTTCAAGTTCTTTGCGGAACAGGGCTATTCAGCTACAAGGAGGACGATCAAGTACGCGTTCGACCGCACGGAGGTGCATCCGGTTCGACTAGCGGTGAGTCCTCGCGGTTCTTGACGTATTCCAGCGCGCGGGGGTCGACCCGGACGGGCAAGTCAACCAACTTTCCTCCAGGTGACACCGACGTCGATCTCCTGACGCGCTACGTTAGCCGCGACTAACATCCGAGAACAATGGGGCGTGCGGCAGGTCCTACCGCCCCTTTCCGACGGTTACCAGCAGGAGCAGCCCACATGACCCAGCCGGGACAGCGCGAAGTAGGATCCGCCGCAGCGGACCCATGGATCACAGCTGAGCGCATCTCGTTGCGCGACCTCGCCACGTCGTTCACCCGAAAAGAAATCGTCCCGCACCTGCAGGACTGGGAGGACCGCGGCGAGTTGCCCCGGGAGCTGCATCGCCGCGCAGCCGCCGTCGGCCTGTTGGGCATCGGTTTCGCGGAGGAGGTCGGTGGCTCCGGCGGTGACTTGCGCGACTTGGTGCTGCTCACCGAAGCCGTGATGGAGGCTGGCGGCTCGTCGGGCGTGCTGGCCAGCCTGCTCACCCATAACATCGCCCTGCCGCATATGGTCGCGCAGGGCGATCCCGAGCAGATCCGCAAGTTCGTGGCGCCGACACTGGCCGGAGAGAAGATCGGCAGCCTGGGCATTACCGAGCCGGACACCGGTTCTGACGTCGCCGGCATCCGGA
This sequence comes from Williamsia sp., assembly GCF_036566845.1. Lineage (GTDB taxonomy): Bacteria > Actinomycetota > Actinomycetes > Mycobacteriales > Mycobacteriaceae > Williamsia. Next base: position 723 of record NZ_DATCVM010000011.1, on the reverse strand, counting down.
CCACCGCACGCCGGGACGGTGACCACTTCGTTGTGAACGGCGCGAAACTTTTTATCACCTCGGCGGTCCGGGCCGATTTTGTGACTACCGCTGTGCGTACCGGCGGCCTGGGGGCGTCGGGAATCTCCCTGCTGGTGGTGGAGCGCGGTACGGCGGGTTTTGCGGTATCACGCACGCTGAAGAAGATGGGCTGGCTGTGCTCCGACACCGCCGAACTCGGCTTCTCCGACGTACGCGTACCGGTAGCCAATCTGGTCGGCCCCGAGGGCAGCGGCTTCCTGCAGATCATGCAGCAGTTCCAAGTCGAGCGTGCCTTCATCGCCGTGCAGTGCTATTCCACCGCTCAACGCTGTCTCGACCTGACGTTAAAGTGGGTGAAGCAGCGTGAGACCTTCGGCCGACCGTTATCCACGCGGCAGGTGGTGCGGCACAAGATCGTCGACATGGCGACGGCCGTCGACGTGGCTCGGACCTACACCCGCGCCGCCGTGGACCGCATCATCGCCGGTGACACCGATGTTCGGATGGTCTCGATGGCGAAGAACCAGGCCGTGGAAGCCTGCGCGTTTGCCGTCGACACCGCCGTGCAGCTCTACGGTGGCATGGGCTACCTACGCGAGACCGAGGTCGAAATGCACTATCGTGATTCGCGCATCCTGGGTATCGGGGGCGGGACTACCGAGATCATGAAGGAGATTATCGCCAAGCGCATTGGGCTGTGAG
>NZ_DATCVM010000010.1:0-3648 GCF_036566845.1 Williamsia sp. | reverse complement strand
ACGTTGGGGCCGATCAGTTCATCGACCTCGGCCTCGAATGCCGCCTGACGCCCGGGCAGGACCCGGCAATCGACAACTGCGGTTGCGGTCTGCGGGATGACATTGGCCTTGTAACCGGCCTGGAGCATCGTCGGATTGGCTGTGTCACGCAGTGTGGCGCCGATGATGCGCGCGATGCTGCCGATCTTGAACAGCGCCGTCTCCAGATCCGGGGTGTCCGGCGTCAATGACAGACCACTCTCTTCCGAGACCGCTTCGAGGAACTGCGAGACCGATTCCGTCATCACCAGCGGGAACTGGTGGCGCCCGAGTTTGGCGACCGCTTCGGAGAGGATCGTGACGGCGTTGTCCTCGTGGAGGAACGAGCCGTGCCCGGCTTTGGCGGTGGCGGTCAGGCGCATCCAGGCCAGTCCCTTTTCGGCCGTTTCGACCAGGTAGAGACGCTTCTGGGTGCCGTCCGGTCGGTCCACGGTCAGTGAGAACCCGCCCACTTCACCTACCGCCTCGGTGACACCTTCGAACAGATCAGGCCGGTTGTCGACGAGCCAGTGCGAACCCCATTTGCCTCCGGCCTCCTCGTCGGCGAGGAATACGAAGACGATGTCGCGGGGCGGCGCGGTGCCCGAACGCTTGAACTGCCGGGCCAGGGCCAGCGCCATCCCGGCCATGTCTTTCATGTCGATCGCGCCCCGGCCCCACACGTAGCCGTCTTCGATCGCACCGGAGAAGGGGTGCACACTCCAGTCCTCGGCCTGCGCCGGAACCACGTCGAGATGCGCATGCAGCAGGAGCTTTCCACGCGTGCGGTCGGACCCGGGCAGGGTCGCGAAGACGTTGCCGCGACCCGGTTGTCCGGACTCGACATATTCAGTGTCGAAACCGGCTTCATCGAGTTTCTGCTGCACCCACCGGGCACACTCGGCCTCCCCTTTTGTGGTGGCCAGTTCGCCGGTGTTGCTGGTGTCGAACTGGATGAGCCGGCTGACGAGGTCGACGACTTCTTCGGTGGCGGCTGGGGTGTTGGAGTTCACCTGCTCATTCCTATCACCACCGCTCCCCACGATGTCGCCCAGACAACTCGCAAGGTGCGCCGATTCACGTCAGATGGTCGAAATCGCCTCGGACCCATCCGATATGGCGATCGGCCGACACCCTGACGGCGCGGGTGGCGCCGGTGTCGATGAAATCGGCGAAGTTCCCGTACAAGCGGTCGAACCGGAACCGGCCCAGCGCCGTCGCGATGCGCTCCACAACGGCCGCCGACAGCGGTATCCGGTTGGGATAGCTGCGCATAAAACTCACGCTGGCGCGATCAGGATTGGGAAGCACGGTGTCTCCGGACAGGAGCACGCCCCGCCCGCCGGCTCCGGCAGCCCAGTGAGCGACGGCGCTGCCAGGAAAGTGGCCGCCGGGTTGCGAGAGTGTGACTCCTGGCAGGACGGTCAGATCGCCGCGCCACGCCTCGATGACCGGTGCGGACCGCTGGACCCATTCCAGGTCGGACTCCGCCACCAGAACCGGTACGTCGCCGAGAGCTCTCGACCATTCGACCTGCACACCGAACATGTGCGGATGGCTGGCCACGATGGCCGTGAGAGGGCCGGCGGCCCGCACCGCCGCGACAGCCTCGTCGTCGATGAATCCGATCGGATCCCACAGCAGGTTTCCGGCATCGGTCCGGACGAGTTTGCTGCGCTGATTGATGCCGACACCGGGAGAGGTATGGATCTCGAACAACCCGGGTTCCAGTTCGGAGACCACGGCGCGTTGTCCTTCGGCGGCCAATTGCCCGAGGGACACCCACGATTGACCGTGCGGCGGGACGTACTGTCGTTCGTCGGCGCAGATGCGGCACACCGCGGGTAGACGGCTGTCCTGTTCCACGGCGCAGGTCCGGCAGACGACTGTGGTCCCATCCATGAATCCATTGGTAGCAAACCATCGATCGATATGGCTCTGAACAGGCGATTTGGGTTGCAGGCCGACAGTCGGTTAATGTTGTCCAGCGCTCGAAGATCGGTTTTTCTGCCGAGCGAACAGCAAGTCCGAGTGGCGGAATGGCAGACGCGCTAGCTTGAGGTGCTAGTGTCCTATTAACGGACGTGGGGGTTCAAGTCCCCCCTCGGACACTCTCAAAGATCCCCGGCCTGTGTCGGGGATTTTTTGTTGTCGGCGTCGGGCCTGGTTCCGCTCGATGAGCGGACGGTCCGGTGGGGATTCGTTACGTGCTCAAAGCACGTCACAACGCGCCTCACCAGTGCCTACTGTTACCGGGTATGGATCAATCGGCCTTTTACGGAGTGGTGGCAGCGACCAACTTCACGCTGCTGGGCCTGTGGTGGGTGGCGATCAAGGATCGAGGCGACCTGACCGGGCGAGACGGGCGTGGCAGCCAGATGGCCTACCTGGTTTCGCTGCAATTCGTGGTTGCCGCCGCAGTGTCGCTGTTCGCACAGGTCGCCCCCGATGTCGCCGCTGTCTGGCGTACGGGGTTCGCGTTCGCCGGAATAGTCGGGGCGATCGGAATCGTACTGCTCGCCCTTCAGTTCAGCGCCCAGACAGCGGCCCGGGTGATGCCGTGGATCCTGGCAGGCGTTGGTGTTCCCCTCTACCTGTTGGTGTTTGCGGTCGCGGCGATTCCGGCGATGGTGACCTCGGTGGACCTGGCGCTGTCGCCCATCGAGGTCGAGGGTTTGCTGCTCTCCATCATCGTGATCCTCGGTGTCCAAGAGGCCTGGTTCGTGGCGATGACACCTCGACGCGAAGTCGCACCCGCCCCGAGCGATTCGATTCCGTCGGACCCCACCGCCCCTTCCGCCTAGAATCCGCAGGTCCTGGACATCGTCTGCGGCTACTACACTGGCTTACCGTGTCCGACGTACCCACCCATTCCGTTGATCCCGCCGACATGGCGATCTTCCGCCGTGTCCTCGATCAGGTCACCGAGCTCGATGCGCTCCATCCGGACTCGGTGACGGTGCAGCGTGCCGTGGCGCAGATGTTCAAGCACGCCAAGCGCAACCGCCGCAAGGAACGGAACCAGCTTCGCGTCGATGCAGATCGAAAGGTGCTGGCCGCCACGGCAACCGGGTCACCGGATCGGATCGACGACGAAACCGCGGGCCTACCGCTCACCGGCGCGCCTGGCACGAGTGCCGGAACCCTGATCCGGCCGCAGAACTGCTACATCTGCAAGAAGGAATACACGCGGGTCGATGCCTTTCACCACCAGCTCTGCCCGGAGTGCGCGGCCGGCAATCGGCGCAAGCGCGAACAGCACGCCGACCTGACCGGTCGCCGGGCGTTGCTCACCGGTGGCCGAGCCAAGATAGGCATGTACATCGCGCTGATGCTGTTGCGAGACGGCGCGGAACTGACCATCACCACCCGATTCCCGCGCGACGCCGCGCGGCGGTTCGCGCGCCAGGTCGATGCTGACCAGTGGCTGCATCGCCTCGACATCGTCGGGATCGACCTCCGGGACCCGGCACAGGTGGTCGCGCTGGCCGATTCGGTGGCCGCACGGGGCCCGCTGGACATCCTCGTCAACAATGCGGCGCAGACGGTGCGCCGCTCCCCCGGCGCCTACAGCTCACTGGCCGACGCCGAGCTGGCCCCGCTGACCGGTTCGGCGGCATCGGTGCCGCT
>NZ_DATCVM010000009.1:0-17675 GCF_036566845.1 Williamsia sp. | reverse complement strand
GATCGTTGTCGGCCGTGACGATCAGGACTGGTCCGAGCCCGCCGTTGTCGCGGTAGCTCTCGGCCGCCGAGACGGCTCCGGGCCCGCTGCCGATGATCAGTAACTCGGTGCTGTCCATGCGACGGGACTACCCGATTTGTGCCGCGGCGAACATTGAGGACCACAACTGTCCGCAATCGCTGCGATGATGTTCTCGCAACATCAAGTCAGCCGATCAGGAGGAACACCATGGACTGGACACTCGAACTCGTCATCTTGCCCGTCACCGACGTCGATCGCGCCAAGGACTTCTACCAGAAGCTCGGCTTCAACGTCGACCACGACCACGTCGTCTCCGACGACATCCGATTCGTACAGGTCACCCCGCCCGGGTCGGCCTGCTCGATCGCCTTCGGCAAAGGTCTCACCGACTCCGAACCCGGGTCGGTGAAAGGCCTGCAGATCTGCGTCTCGAACATCGACGAGGCCCGGGACCACCTGCTATCCGTCGGTGTCGACCCCGGTGAGATCGACGTTCAGGCCTGGGGCCACTTCGTCTACTTCGACGACCCCGACGGCAACCACTGGGCCGTGCAGTACATGCCCTACCGCTACGCCTGATCCCGTCTGGCCTTTTCCACGCGGCGCGGGTGATGTCCGGCGCAAACTGAGTGCATGGCAGCTTTCGCATATGACTTCGTCATAGGCACCATCGTCAATCCGGCCGGCCTCATCCTCGCCAAGACGATCCCGGCGTCGCGCCTGATGGCGTTCTGCGAGGCCGGTTTCGGGGCGAGTCCCAGTTGGCACGGCTTCGCCATCGACCAGGTCGGGATCGCCTTCAACAACGACATCGGTGTCGTCGGCGATCACCGGATCCGGGCCGACCACGACGCGTTGCGGACCCTTGGCGACGGGATCGCATGGGTGCCCGGCTCGTTCTACGACCAGCAGACCCGGCCCGTTCCCAGCTGTAGTCGCGGCACTCTGCGTCTGTTCGAGCACCGCCTGGCCGATGCCGGATTGACCGCCCGGATCGGGCACGAGATCGAGTTCTTCCTGGTGGGACCGGACGGCGACCGGTTGCCGTCCGCGTTGTGGGCGCAGTATGGCCTGGCCGGGGTCCTCGAACACGAGACCTTCATCCGCGACGTGACCACCTCAGCCGGTCTCGCCGGAATCGGCATCGAACAATTCCATCCCGAGTACGGACCCAACCAGTTCGAGTTGTCGCTGACCCCGCGATCGCCGGTGGCGGCAGCCGATCAGCTGGTGCTGGCCAGATTGGTGCTCGGCCGGACCGCCCGCAAACACGGTCTGCGCGTCAGCTTCTCCCCGGTCCCATTCGCGGGCACGGTGGGCTCGGGTGCACACCAGCACTTCTCGCTGTCCGACGAGTCCGGTTCACTGTTCGAGGGTGGCAACGGACCGTCGGGGATGACACGACGCGGGCAGCACGTGGTGGCCGGCCTCGTCGACGGTCTGCCGCAAGCCCAGGCGGTACTGTGCGGATCCGTCGTCTCCGGACTGCGCATGAAGCCCGGCCACTGGGCGGGCGCATACGCCTGTTGGGGCACCGAAAACCGTGAGGCCGCCATCCGCTTTCTTCCCGCCGGACCGGGAAAGCCGCACGGCGCCAACGTCGAAGTCAAAGTCATCGACCCGTCGGCAAACCCCTACTTCGCGTCGGCGGCCGTCCTGGCACTCGCGCTGGACGGGCTCGAACGAGAATCCGCGTTGCCTCCGGAGACCACGGTCGACCCGGCATCCCTCACCGAGGAGGCCCGCGCCGCCGCGGGCACGGTGCTGCTGCCGTCCGATCAGCTATCGGCCATCGACGCGCTCGACGGGTCGGCCCGGTTGCGGACCGCCCTCGGTGACCAGGCCGTCGACGCCATCCTCTCCGTACGCCGCTATGAGAACGCGAACTTCGGCGACCTCGCACCCGAGGCGTTGACCGACCGCTTCCGGATGGCATGGAGCGTATGACGTGACGCCGCACTCGGCACTCGGTGAGCACATCGAGCAGGTGCAACTCGTCGACCACCACGCGCACGGATACTGGGTCACCGCCGGTGACCGCACCCGATTCGAAAACGGACTCAACGAGGCCAACACCGAGCCGATCGCCGATTTCGACAGTGCCTTCGACACCCAGCTCGGCTTCGCGATCCGCGCCCACTGCGCGCCGATCCTCGGACTCCCGAAACATGCTGACCCGGACGAATACTGGGATCACCGAATCTCGCTGGGCGACGATGAGGTCGCTCGACGCCTCCTCCGCGCCGCTGGGATCAGTGACTGGCTGATCGAGACCGGCTTCGCCGACGGGGTCGCGGCTCCGGCCGAGGTGGCCGAGCTGTCCGGTACCGGGCGCACGAGGTGATCCGGCTGGAATCCCTCGCGGAGGAGGCAGCCGCGGCCGATGGTGACTACGCCGACACCTTCGCCGAGATCCTCGCCGCCCGCTCGGTGACGGCGGTGGGAACGAAGTCGATCCTGGCGTACCGCGGTGGATTCGAGGGCGATCTGTCCAAACCCACGGCCGCCGAGGTCAAGGCGGCATCGGCACGGTGGCGCGATGCCGGCGGCACCCGGCTGACCGACCGCGTACTACTCCGTTTCGGACTCCATCAGGCGTTGCGGGTGGGCAAGCCCCTGCAGTTCCACGTCGGATTCGGTGATCGGGACTGCGATCTGCACAAGACGAACCCGATGCTGCTGCTCGATTTTCTCCGTTCGTCCGGCGAAACACCCATCACATTGCTCCACTGCTACCCGTACGAGCACGAAGCCGGCTATCTCGCACAGGCTTTCAACAACGTCTATCTCGACGGCGGTCTCGCCATCAACTATCTCGGTGCCCGCTCGGCGCCATTCATCGCATCACTGCTGGAGCTCGCCCCCTTCCGCAAGATCCTCTACTCCTCCGACGGCTACGGCCCACCCGAACTGCACTATCTCGGTGCGAGGTTGTGGCGCAACGGAATCCACGAGGCACTGCAAGGCTTCGTCGACGCCGACGAATGGACCACACCCGACGCCATCAGGGTCGTCGACCAGATCGCCCACCGCAACGCCGCCCGCATCTACCAACTCCCCTGACCCACCCGTCCTCCCCTCCCGCAACCCCAATCCCAAATTCGCTCCGCTTGCCTCCGTGTGCTCCTGTTGCAACAGGAGCGTGTGCACGCAGGCGGAGCGAATTTGGGGCTAGGCGGCGGCCATCAGGCCATGGGTCCGTAGTGCCTGCACCAGGACTGCGCGCAGACGTTCGGGCTGCACCAGGTCTTTCCAGTTCCAGCGCACGACAACGGCGACGCCACCCTCGCGAATCAGACGTTGTTCCCGCCATTTCTCGCGCTCGTACGCTTGCTCGGTGGTCTCGCCCGGACGGAGGTACCGGATGTACTTGGCATATCCGTCGAACTCACCGACCACCACGCCGTCCCAATCGAAGTCCGTCCGGCCCAGAAAGTCACCGGCAGAGTTCAGGAACCGCTGCTGCAGACGCGGCGTCGGGATGTCCCCGAAGCTCAACATCAGGACGCGGGACAGGGATTCGCCGATGCTCTCGGACTTCCCGTCGGCCACGGCGAGTGCAGCCCGGGCGGTCGCCACGCCGGTCCGGCCTACGCTTCGGCGCAAGACGCTCTCGAGCTCGGATCGCGGCACCCCTGCGTGCATCGCTCCATCGAGCACGCACACTGCCTGGAAGAAGGTCCCGGACCGCGCGACGTCGATCGCCGTTCGCGCCCGTGAGGTGACGAGGAACCCGTCCATCATCACCACCTCGTCGGGTTCCCATGTCGAGCCGTGGAGCACACATGCACGACCCCTACGTCGCCCTCCCCCGATTCGGTTGGCGGTGAAGTGAACTCGCGTCCGGTCACCCGTCGAGGAGTGGCAGTCCATGCAGCGCTGCCGCCGACCAATGGCTGATGGCCTTGTCCTGTTCCCCGTTGTCGGCAGCAGCGAGGACCTGGCGTCGGTAGATCTCCTGCTCGCGGGCATACGTGTCGAGCTGCTCGAGATCTGAGGTGAATGTGTAGAAGCCGCGGTAGAGACGGCGCAGTTGGCCTGCCTTGACGCGGGTGGCCAGCTGCCGGTCGAGTTCGCCGATCTGCAGTGCATCCCGACGACGGACGAGGTTCGGATCTTCGATGGTGGGTTCGCTCATGCGACGACCATCGGATTCATCACCGACAAGAATCGCTCCCGGAAAGTGGATTCACGTCCGCCCTGTGGACAGAATCCCGCACTGGGGACAAACCAAATTCGCTCCGCCTACCTGCGTGCGCTCCTATTGCAACCGGATCGTACGTCGGTAAGCGGAGCGAATTCTGGAGAGCGCCGGGTGGTGGAGCCATTTCGGGTCGGCAAACGTCGAATACTCATGGCGAAGAAACCAGTGGCATACGGCGTGACGGTTCATGGCAAACCTCTGACATGCATTGTCTGTCAGACCGGGACCAGCTTCTTCCATCGGGAAATCATGATGAACACGAGCGGAATGACCTTCATGGGTTGGGACTGGGCCAACGCCACAGCCGATGGCGCTATCTGTGAGAACTGCGGATTTGTGCACACCTTCATGGGCAACAGCCACGCTTGGGTCTGATGGCCCCACCTGACACCGAAATTCGCGCCGCTTACCTGCGTTCGCTCCTATCGCAACAGGAGCGTACGTCGGCAGGCGGAGCGAATTTGGGGTGCGGGGTGCGGGGCCGGGGGCCCGGGTGCGGGGGGCGGTGGCGGGCAGCGGGCCGGGAACGCACAAGGCGGGCACCCCTCGAAAGGGATGCCCGCCTTGTGGTTTGGCGCTTAGCGGTAGTCGCTGCTGAAGCCGTAATCGTCCAGCGGGACAGCCGCACCCGACGGGGCACCGAAGGTGCCGTCCGGGCTGTAGTAGGTGTCGTCGTAAGACGGCACCGCGTACGCAGCTGCACGCGCTTCCTCGGTGGGCTGCACCTGGATGTTCCGGTACCGGTTGATACCGGTTCCGGCCGGGATGAGCTTACCGATGATCACGTTCTCCTTGAGACCGACGAGCTTGTCGCTACGGCTGTTGATGGCCGCATCGGTGAGCACGCGAGTGGTCTCCTGGAACGACGCCGCCGACAACCACGACTCGGTTGCGAGCGATGCCTTGGTGATACCCATGAGCACCGGACGTCCGGCCGCGGGCTCGCCACCCTCGGCGACGACGCGACGGTTGGCCGCCTCGAAGTCGGCGCGCTCGGTGAGCGAACCGGGCAGGAACTCGGTGGCACCGGAATCGATGATCGTCACGCGACGCAGCATCTGACGAACAATCGTCTCGATGTGCTTGTCGTGGATCGACACACCCTGGCTCCGGTAGACCTCTTGGACCTCGTTGACCAGGTGGACCTGCACCTGACGGGGACCCATGACACGCAGCACCTCGTGCGGATCGGCAGCACCTTCCATGAGCTGCTGGCCGACCTCCACATGATCGCCGTCGGCGAGCAGACGCTCACTGCCGTCGTCATGCTTGAACACACGCAGACGCTGACGCTTCGAGATCTTGTCGTAGACAACCTCTTCCGAGCCGTCGTCCGGGATGATCGTCATCTTGTAGAAGCGATCATCATCCTCGAGACGGATGCGTCCGGAGACCTCGGCGATCGGGGCCTTGCCCTTGGGGACACGGGCCTCGAACAGCTCCTGAACACGCGGCAGGCCGCCCGTGATGTCGTCACCGACACCACCCTGGTGGAACGTACGCATGGTCAGCTGGGTTCCGGGCTCACCGATCGACTGGGCCGCGACGATACCGACGGCCTCGCCGATGTCGACGAGCTTGCCGGTGGCCATCGACCGTCCGTAGCAGGTGGCGCAGACGCCGGTGCCGGTGGCACAGGTCAGGACCGAACGGACCTTGACCTGCGAGATGCCGGCCTCGAGCAGAGCCTCGATCGCGGGATCACCGAGATCGAATCCGCGCTCGATGATGACCTTGCCACTCGCGTCGACCGCGTCGGTGGCCAATGTCCTTGCGAACGTTGACGTTTCGACGTGAGCGTCGCGGATGAGCGAGCCGTCGGCCTGCTTCTCGGCGATGATCGTGTTGATGCCACGCTCCGTGCCACAGTCGGTCTCACGCACGATGACGTCCTGCGACACGTCCACCAGACGACGGGTCAGGTAACCCGAGTCAGCGGTACGAAGCGCGGTGTCGGCAAGACCCTTACGGGCGCCGTGCGTGTTGATGAAGTACTCGGCAACGGTCAGACCCTCGCGGAACGAGGACTTGATCGGACGCGGGATGAACTCACCCTTCGGGTTCGTCACCAGACCCTTCATGCCCGCAAGCGAGCGGATCTGGGTCATGTTGCCCGCGGCACCGGACTGCACGATCATCGGAATCGGGTTGTCGTCGGGGTAGTGCGCCTCCATGTCGGCGCCCACCTCTTCGGTGGCCTGCTTCCAGATCTCCACCAGAGCGTCACGACGCTCGGCAGCGGTCAGGGCACCACGCTGGAACTTGCGCTCCAGACCATCGGCCCGATCCTCGTACTTGTCGAGGATCGCAGCCTTGTCCGGCGACACGAGCACGTCGGACATCGCGATGGTGACACCCGAGCGGGTGGCCCAGTAGAAACCGGCATCCTTGAGCTTGTCGACGGTCTGCGCGACAACGATCATCGGGTAGCGCTCGGCCATGTCGTTGATGATCGTGGCCTGACGCTTCTTCGGCATCTGCTCGTTGACAAACGGGTAGTCGTTCGGCAGCAGCTCGTTGAACAGCACCCGACCCAGAGTGGTCTCGATGGTCCACGGGGTACCGAACTTCCAGCCCTCGGGGAACTGCTCCAGCTCGATCGCCCGGGTCGGACGCTGATGCGTCAGCCGGACCTTGATCGGAGCCTGAACACTGAGCACGCCACGATCGACTGCCATCTGAGCCTCGGACGGCGTGGAGTACACGCCGCGCTCGACGTCGTCGCCCGTCGATGCCGTGTAAGCACCGATAGCCTGATCCTTGAGCGTCGTCAGGTGGAACAGACCGGTCACCATGTCCAGACGGGGCATGGCCAGCGGTCGGCCCGAGGCCGGCGACAGGATGTTGTTCGACGACAGCATCAGGATGCGGGCCTCGGCCTGCGCCTCGGCGGACAGCGGCAGGTGAACTGCCATCTGGTCACCGTCGAAGTCGGCGTTGAAGGCCTCACACACGAGCGGGTGCAGCTGGATGGCCTTACCCTCCACCAGCTGGGGCTCGAATGCCTGGATGCCCAGACGGTGCAGCGTCGGCGCACGGTTCAGCAGAACCGGGTGCTCGGCGATGACCTCTTCGAGGACGTCCCACACGGCCGGGCGCTGACGCTCGACCATCCGCTTGGCGGACTTGATGTTCTGCGCCTGGTTCAGGTCGACGAGCCGCTTCATCACGAACGGCTTGAACAGCTCGAGAGCCATCAGCTTGGGCAGACCACACTGGTGCAGCTTGAGCTGCGGGCCGACGACGATGACCGAACGGCCCGAGTAGTCGACGCGCTTGCCGAGCAGGTTCTGACGGAAACGACCCTGCTTGCCCTTGAGCAGATCGCTCAGGGACTTCAGCGGGCGGTTACCCGGTCCGGTGACCGGACGGCCACGACGGCCGTTGTCGAACAGTGCGTCGACTGACTCCTGCAGCATCCGCTTCTCGTTGTTGACGATGATCTCGGGCGCACCCAGATCGATCAGTCGCTTGAGGCGGTTGTTGCGGTTGATCACGCGGCGGTACAGGTCGTTCAAGTCGGAGGTCGCGAAGCGGCCACCGTCGAGCTGCACCATCGGACGCAGCTCCGGCGGGATCACCGGCACGGCGTCGAGAACCATGCCCAGCGGCGAGTTGCCCGACCGGTGGAACGCGGCGACGACCTTCAGACGCTTCAGGGCGCGAAGCTTCTTCTGGCCCTTGCCGTTGCGAATCGTGTCGCGCAGGATCTCGGCCTCGGCCGCGATGTCGAAGTCCTCGAGCAGACGCTTGATGGCCTCGGCACCCATGGCTCCGGTGAAGTACTCGCCGTAGCGGTCCTGGATCTCGCGGTAGAGCTTCTCGTCGATGATCATCTGCTTGGGAGCAAGCTTGACGAACTTGTCCCAGATCTCTTCGAGATCGTCGAGGGCGCGCTGCGCGGTGTCACGGATACGGCGCATCTCGCGCTCGCCGGCATCCTTCACCTTGCGGCGGGCATCGGCCTTGGCGCCTTCGCGCTCCAGCTCTGCCAGGTCCTCTTCGAGCTTCTTGGCGCGCTCTTCGAGGTCGGAGTCACGGGCGTCGGCGACACCCTTCTTCTCGACCTCCATCTCGGCCTCGAGGGTGGACTTCTCGTTGTGACGCATTTCGTCGTCGACAGCGGTGATGACGTAGGCGGCGAAGTAGATGATCTTCTCGAGATCCTTCGGCGCCAGGTCGAGCAGGTAGCCCAACCGGCTCGGCACACCCTTGAAGTACCAGATGTGGGTGACCGGTGCGGCCAGCTCGATGTGGCCCATCCGCTCACGACGCACTTTGGCGCGAGTCACCTCGACGCCGCAGCGCTCACAGATGATGCCCTTGAAGCGGACACGCTTGTACTTGCCGCAGTAGCACTCCCAGTCCCGGGTGGGACCGAAGATCTTCTCGCAGAACAAGCCGTCCTTCTCTGGCTTGAGCGTGCGGTAGTTGATCGTCTCCGGCTTTTTGACCTCACCGAACGACCAGTTGTGGATGTCGTCGGCGGTGGCCAGGCCAATCTTCAGTTCATCGAAAAAGTTGACGTCGAGCACTATTTACCTTTCAGTAGCTCAAATAGTCAGCCCGTTCGTGGCCGAGGCCACGAGCAGAAAAAGCTGGGTGATCAGTTGGCCAGGTCGTCGACGGTGGCAGCTTCATTGCGCGAGAGGTTGATACCCAGGTTGGCCGCAGCCCGCTCCAAGTCCTCGTCGTCGCCGTCACGCATCTCGATGGCGGCACCATCGGAGCTGAGTACCTCGACGTTCAGGCACAGCGACTGAAGTTCCTTCAGCAGCACCTTGAACGACTCGGGTATACCCGGTTCCGGGATGTTCTCGCCCTTGACGATCGCTTCGTAGACCTTCACGCGGCCGACAACGTCGTCCGACTTGATGGTCAGAAGCTCCTGCAGCGTGTACGCCGCACCGTAGGCCTGCATGGCCCAGCACTCCATCTCGCCGAAACGCTGACCACCGAACTGCGCCTTACCACCGAGCGGCTGCTGGGTGATCATCGAGTACGGTCCGGTCGAACGCGCGTGGATCTTGTCGTCGACCAAGTGGTGCAGCTTGATGATGTACATGTAACCGACCGAGACCGGGTACGGGAACGGCTCGCCACTACGACCGTCGAACAGCGTCGCCTTGCCGTCTGCGTTGACCATCACCTCGCCGTCGCGGTTCGGGAGCGTCGAGGCCAGCAGGCCCGTCAGTTCCTCTTCGCGAGCACCGTCGAACACCGGGGTGGCGGTGTTGGTGTTGGCCTCGACCGACAGCATGTCCTCGGGAAGACGCGACGCCCATTCGGGCACGCCCTCCGCCACGTTGATGTTCCAGCCGGTCTTGGCGATCCACCCGAGGTGGGTCTCCAGAATCTGACCGATGTTCATACGACGCGGAACACCGTGGGTGTTCAGGATGATGTCGACCGGGGTGCCGTCGGGCAGGAAGGGCATGTCCTCGGCGGGCAGGATCTTGCCGATGACGCCCTTGTTGCCGTGGCGGCCGGCGAGCTTGTCGCCGTCCTGGATCTTGCGCTTCTGGGCCACGTACACCCGGACCAGCTCATTGACACCGGGAGGCAGATCGTCGTCGTCATCACGCGAGAAGACGCGGATGCCGATGACCTTGCCGGTCTCACCGTGCGGAACCTTGAGCGAGGTGTCGCGAACTTCGCGAGCCTTCTCACCGAAGATCGCGCGCAGCAGGCGCTCTTCCGGGGTCAGTTCGGTCTCGCCCTTCGGCGTGACCTTTCCGACCAGGATGTCGCCGTCGCGAACCTCGGCACCGATGCGGATGATGCCGCGCTCGTCGAGATCGGCGAGCACCTCATCGGAGACGTTCGGGATGTCCCGGGTGATCTCCTCGGCACCGAGCTTGGTGTCGCGGGCGTCGAGTTCGTGCTCTTCGATGTGAATCGAGGTGAGCACGTCCTCTTCGACGAGACGCTGGCTCAGGATGATCGCGTCCTCGTAGTTGTGGCCTTCCCACGGCATGATCGCCACGAGGAGGTTCTTTCCGAGGGCCATCTCACCGTTGTCGGTGCACGGACCGTCCGCGAGGACCTGTCCGACCTCGACGCGCTGACCCTCGTCCACGATCGGACGCTGGTTGGCGCAGGTGCCCTGGTTCGAGCGGGCGAACTTGCGCATCTGGAAGGTGTCGCGAGTGCCGTCGTCGGCCATCACGGTGATGTAGTCGGCGGAGACCTCTTCGACCACACCGGCCTTGCCGTTGATGATCACGTCACCGGCGTCGACCGCGGCACGGAGTTCCATACCGGTACCGACCAGCGGCGACTCGCTGCGAACCAGCGGCACCGCCTGACGCTGCATGTTGGCACCCATCAGGGCGCGGTTGGCGTCGTCGTGCTCGAGGAACGGGATCATGGCCGTGGCCACGGACACCATCTGCCGCGGGCTGACGTCGAGGTACTCGACCTGTGCTGACGTCACGAACTCGACCTCGGCACCCTTCTTACGGACGAGAACGCGCTCATCCGTGATGACGCCGTTGCCATCGAAGTTGGTGTTGGCCTGTCCGATGAGGAAGCGATCCTCTTCATCAGCGGTCATGTACTGGATCTCGTCGGTGACGACACCGTCGGTGACCTTGCGGTACGGGGTCTCGATGAAGCCGAACGGATTGACCCGTGCGTACACCGACAGCGAACCGATCAGGCCGATGTTCGGGCCTTCCGGGGTCTCGATCGGGCACATACGGCCGTAGTGCGACGGGTGGACGTCACGGACTTCGAGTCCGGCACGCTCACGCGACAGACCACCGGGGCCCAACGCCGACAGACGGCGCTTGTGGGTCAGACCCGACAGCGGGTTGTTCTGGTCCATGAACTGCGACAGCTGCGAGGTTCCGAAGAACTCCTTGATGGCAGCGACCACGGGACGGATGTTGATCAGGGTCTGCGGCGTGATCGCCTCGACGTCCTGAGTCGTCATGCGCTCGCGGACCACACGCTCCATGCGGGACAGGCCCACGCGGATCTGGTTCTGGATCAGCTCGCCGACGGTACGCAGGCGACGGTTACCGAAGTGGTCGATGTCGTCGACCTCGACCGGGACCTCGACACCACCGGGCACGGTCATCGTGCTGGTGACGTTGGGGTCGGCCTCGTGCAGACGCACCAGGTACTCGACGGTGGCGACGATGTCCTCTTCGGTCAGCACGGGAGCGCCGGCCATCGGGTTCTCGACCAGGCCGAGCTTCTTGTTGACCTTGTAACGGCCGACCTTGGCCAGGTCGTAACGCTTCTCCTTGAAGAACAGGTTCTCCAGCAGGGTCTGCGCGGACTCCTTGGTGGGCGGCTCGCCCGGACGCAGCTTGCGGTAGACCTCGAGGAGGGCTTCGTCGGTGCCGGCGGTGTTGTCCTTCTCCAGCGTCGACATCATGATCTCGGAGAAGCCGAAGCGCTCCTCGATCTGCTCCTTGGTCCATCCGAGCGCCTTGAGCAGCACGGTGACCGACTGGCGGCGCTTGCGGTCGATACGGACGCCGACGGTGTCGCGCTTGTCGATGTCGAACTCGAGCCAGGCACCACGGCCCGGGATGACCTTGACGCTGTGCAGGGTCTTCTCGGTGGCCTTGTCGATGCTCGCATCGAAGTAGACGCCGGGGCTACGGACCAGCTGGCTGACGACGACACGCTCGGTGCCGTTGATGACGAAGCTGCCCTTGTCGGTCATGATCGGGAAATCGCCCATGAACACGGTCTGGGACTTGATCTCGCCGGTGTTGTTGTTGATGAACTCAGCGGTGACGAACAGCGGAGCCGCGTAGGTCATGTCTTTGTCTTTGCACTCCGCGACAGAGGCCTTGACCTCGTCGAAACGCGGGTCGGAGAAAGACAGCGACATGGAACCGGAGAAGTCCTCGATCGGGGACAGTTCGGCGAGGATGTCCTCCAGGCCGCCGGTGGGGTTTCCAACGCCGCGAGAAGCAGCGCGCTCACGCCATTCCGCGGAACCAACCAACCACTCAAAGGACTCGAGCTGCACATCAAGCAGTCCGGGTACTTCCAGTGGCTCGCTGATCTTTGCGAAAGAGGCGCGCCGCGGCGCACCTGGAATGGTTGAGGTGGACTGGCGGGAGACTGCCAAGATATGTCCTTCCAACACGAATTACTCGTTGTGCCCTAGTGGTGTTCGCTGCTGTTCGGCCTGATCAACGGCGATCACCCAGGACGCCACAAGCTCTGTGGTCGGAAGGTGAAATCGTGAGGTGGACAGGACGCAGCCAGCGCAACGTCCAACTGTACCAGAAAATGGGCGCACGTAAACAACCTCATTTGGTTACTGCGAACAGACTGCAACCAAGTCGGCCCCGCGTCAAGAGGAACGCGCAGTTTTCGAGGTTGAAAATCTCCAGTTGCGGCTGATCAACCACTGACCGTCCACCTCCTGCGGCCCGGCGGTACGCGCTGGCCTGGTCCGCCCGAGACCACAACACCCTCGGATTCCGCAGACGATCATGGTTGTGATGACCGTCGCATCCGAATCACCCAGGCGGAGCGGCGGCGACCACACCTGGGCAGGCCGAAATCGGCCACCAACGCGAGGACCGATGACGTGTTGCGTGTCGAATCGCCGAAGTCGGCGGTGATCAACGCCGGCCTATCGGCAACGAGCAGTTGCCGAGGTCAGAAATCAGAGATGCGACTGATCATCCACTGGTCGCCCACCTTCTGCAGACCGACGTCGAAACGAACCTGACCTGAGCCGTTCGGCAGTGCGACGCCCTGCTGGGTCGAGCTCACGATCAGGATTGCCAGCGCCGAAGCAGTGTCACCGGTCTGGGACGTCACCGCGATCGTGTCGATCTTGCACTCGGCTCCCTGCCCGGACTGCGTGGCCAGATCACGTTGCGTGGGCAGGTAATCGTTGAAGTTCTTCAACGCCTCACCCCGCAGAGCCGACTGCGCGCTGTTGGCCCAGCCATCGAGATCGTCGGGGTTGATGGCGATCACCTTGCACAGCTGATCACCGGTCTGGGCCTTGAGTTCATTGGTTGCCGAGGCATTGACGAACGCCATGTTCTCCTGCGGCTCAGCACCGGGCTTGAACGCCGCGACGACAGCGAAGATCCCGACAACCACAGCAACCGCGGCCACGATCAGCACTTTCGACCAGGTCAAGAAGCCTGTCTGCGTCGAGGAGTCAACCTCTGTGGACGAATCGGTCTTCGCTTTCTGCGGCTTCGAATCGTCGTCCTTACGCGGCTTCGTCAGCGAGACCTGCTCACTGTCGGCATCGTCAGGACGGACGCGGCCGGTCGATGGGCCACTACCGGCGACACGAATCTTTCCGCGCGGGGCAGTGGGCCGTGGGGGCTTACGAGGGCCTGTCATCAGTTGCCCCCTGTTCCGGTGGTGCTGTTGTCCGCCGCCGGATCGTTGAGCATCAACGTCTCCAACGGGACGATGTTCGACGCCTTCCACGTGCCGTCGACCTTCTTCACATCCAGCAAGAATCCCATGCTGACACCCGTCTTCTTGGCATCGGCCGCCGTGCTGGTGACATCCGCATAGACGAGCACCTTGGCGGTGCTCTCGTCGTTGTTGAACTCGACGACCCCGCTGCGCTTGATGACCGAAGTCGCGGTCGCGGCCTGCCCGTTGGCGCCGGCCACACCTTGCGACAGCTGTTCGAAGTCCTGGGCGGTGATCTGCGACTTGGCATCACCGGTCAACGACGAGTCGACCTGCTCGCGGAACGCCGTCAGATTGTTCGGATCGATGTTGGTCACGTTCAGGATCACCTGTTCGGCACCGTCGAGTGCGTCATCACGTTCCTGCTGGGTCGACACCACATTGAACTTGGCGTCGTACCACTGGTAACCGAAGATGCCGGCGCACACCACCGCAGCCACGAGGCCGACCACCGCGAGGGCAGCACAAACTCGTAGCCACAGCGCTCGCGAACCGAATCGTCGCGTTCCGCCGGGCTCAGTAGTCGTAGTCATCGCCCGCCCAAGGTACACATCGTTGCTGTCACATCACTTCTCACGCACACCGAGCAGGAATGCCATCTGCTCCGCGATGGGATTCAGGTTGAGGGTGTCCGGCATCTTCTTCGGGTTCTTGTCCCACGGCTGAGGCGTGTTCGGATCAGCGAACTGAGCCCGTTCCGCGCTTCGCACACCAGTCGGATTACCCTGCGCCACTTGGCAACTCGCTTCGGTATTGAAGGGGAAATCGTCGTAGTTGACGTCGAAGTCGGGGTTCTTTGCCTTCTCCGCGTCGATGATCGCCTGGGTGCTCTCGTAGCCCACCGTGCACGCGGGTGGATTGTTGATCTCGAGCACGATGCCGAAGTGGATCGTGCCGTCGCCGGGCGCCGGGCTGTAGCTGCCACTCGACAACGCCGAGAGCAACGCGAGAGCAGGGCTGATGCCGTAGAAGGTCGGTGCGATCGTATTGACCGTCTCGGCCAGGTTGTGGACCACCGTGGTGAGGTCGCCGCCGCTGTCCTGCAGCAGCTGCGAGATCTGGGTGGCACTTGCGGTACCGGTCGTCAGAAGCCGCCGGATGGCCGGATCAGAGGCCTGCAGCGTCTCGGTCACCAGTTCCAGATTGCGCGACCACGCCAGGATCTCGTCCGACTGCTCGGCCTGGGTACCGAGCACGGTGTTGCTGTTCTGGATCAGAGAAATCGTCTGCGGAAGATTGTCGAGGCCCGCCTCGGACAGGTTCGCCAGTGAATCGACCAACGACTCCAGGTTGTCGGCGTTGCCGTTGAACGCCTTACCCAACTCCGTCACGACGGTCCGCAGATCATCCACCGGGATCGACTCGGTGAAATCGACCGCCGACTTCAGCACGTCCTGCAGCGGGGCCGGGATCATCGTGTCCGTGATGACCGACCCTTCCTTCAGATACGGCCCCGAGCTGTTCTTCGGCCGCAGATCGACGTACTGCTCACCGATCGCCGAGCGGTTCGCAACCACGGCAACGGCCGATTCGGGGATGTCCGGGCCACCGGAATCGAGGACCAGTTCGACCTGGACGCCGTCCGGTTGCAGTGTCAACGGTCCGACACGTCCGACCGGCACACCGCGGTAGGTCACCTCGCCGTTGGTGAAAATGCCGCCGGAGTCGGCGAATTCAGCCTTGACCGTGTACGAGCCGACACCGACAACCCGGTCCAGCCGGGCATACGTGGCACCGACATAGACCAGCGCCACCACCCCGACGACCACAAAAATGACGAGCTGCCACTTCACAACCTTGGAGATCATCGGACACCTCCGTCAGCTGGTCCAGTTCCGGCATTGGCGTTGGCGATCAGATTCAGTGGTCCCTGGATGAAGCTCTGCTGTCCGCGTTCGGCCGGCATCAGCGCGTACTGCCCACCCGACGGTGGCGTGTTCGGCCCCGGCTGTGCGTTGGGTAGCGGGAGCAGCGTGATGGTCGGCCATCCCAGGCGCGGTCCGTTGCCGTTGTAGTACGGGTTCTGCGGATCGATTCTCGGTGTGGGCCCGGTCTTCGGCGGGCTGTACACCGGTTCGCCCTGTCCGACACCGAGGGCTTCGAGCTGATTGAGCAGCCTCAGGTCCAGGTCGGCGAACAGGTTGGTCGAATCACCGATGACGCCGGGCAGCAGGCTGTCCGGGAACGGATAGGTGAACAACAGCGGCGAGGCGGTGATCAGGTCGGGCGCGGCCTGCGCCAGAGACTGCAGCACCGGCCGCAAAGCCTTGAGATCGGTGATGATCTCATCGCGGGCGGTTCCGAGAACCGCGACCCCGGCCTCACCGAGACGATCGAGTTGCTCGAGCATCGTCACGAACTGGGGCCGTTGCTCCTCGAGAACCGCGATGCCCTTCGGGAGCTCATCGAGCACCCGATTGATCTGGTCGGTCTGGGCGCGGGCCCGGGTCGACAGCGCGTCGAGACCCTCGAGCGCGGTGACGATGTTGTTCTTCTGGTCATCCAGGCCGCTGATCAGCTGTGCGGTTTCGTTGAGCAGTCCCTTGACCTCGGTCTGACGGCCGTCGAGTGCGAGGTTCAGCTCATCGACGATCGGCTTGATCTGGGCTACGCCGCCACCGTTCAGCAGCAGCGACAACGCACCGAGAACCTGCTCGATGTCGGTCGCGGTCCGGGTGCGGCACTCGGCGTCCCCGACACTCGGGCAGCCGATCACCTCATTCGGATTCTGCCGGGGCAGATCAGCGTTCTCCTTCGGATCCTCCAGCGCGACATACTTTTCGCCGAGCAGGTTGGTCTGCTGGATCTCCGCGAATGCCTCGTCGGAGAGGTCGACGCGGTCCTGCACCTCTATGGTGACCTCGGCCGTCCACTGGTCGGGCGCGACCTTGATCTCCTGGACCCGGCCGACCTGAATGCCGTTGAACTTGACCGTCGACTGCGGCACGAGGTCGAGGACATCGAGGAACTGGAGTTTGTACGTGCGCGGGTTGTCCCCGAGCGGCGCACCGCCGGGAAGCGGGACTGACTGCAGCCCCTGACTGCCGCAACCACCGACCGCGATCACCGCGGCCCCGATCACCGCGGCAACGCCCGCCTTCTTCCACCGGCTCATCAGTTGTCACCCAATCCCGGTGCCGGCGTTCCGGGCACTGTGCCCGGAACCGGTCCGGCATTTTGGAGATTCTCGTTGCTCATGATGCCGAACGGCAGATTCAGATTCGCCGGGAGATGATCGTTGATCTGATCGGCAACGCTCTTGCACGCTTCGACCACCGGACCGATGGTGGAACTGAACTGCTCGAAGGCCGGATCACCGGGCTTGAGCTTGCCCAGATCGAGGAATCCGCACTGGGCGCCGAGCAGGTTCTGCAGGTCGGGCAGCGTCAAATGCAGATCGAGTGTCCCCGACTCCGCGTTGTAGGCGTTGACCAGGTTCGACAGGGTCAACGGGAGCACTTCCAGGATTTCCTTCTGGTATTGCTTCGTGTCCACCAGCATCTGGGTGGTCGGGATCAGGCCTTCGACCGCGTCGCCGAGGGCCTCGCGGTTGTCCTGGACGAAGCCGGCGACGTCACCGAGTGCGATCGACAGCTTGTCCAGGGCGGTCCCGAGCTGGTCTCGTTCACCGGCCAGGAAGGTGTTGAACGATGCCATCTGCGTGTTGAAGGTGCGCACCTGCTCGTCGTTCTCGGCAAGCATCCCGACAAAGCTGTTGAGGTTCTTGATGGTGTCGACGATGTTGCCGCGCGACTCGCTCAGGGTGTTGGCCGCCTTCGACAACCCCTGGATCGTCTCGCCCAGCGCCTCACCGTTGCCGGCGAGGTTCTCGGCACCGGTCGTCACCAGTTCGGAAACGGCTCCGTCCTTGTTGGCGCCTTCAGGCCCCAGCGCGGTCGACAGCTTCTCGACACTGGCGTAGAGCTCGTCGACCTCCACCGGGACCATCGTCTTCTCGATGGGCAGGGTGATGTCCTTCGGTGCCTTGGGGCCGTCGATGTAGACCGGGGTCAACTGCACGTAGCGG
>NZ_DATCVM010000008.1:0-15289 GCF_036566845.1 Williamsia sp. | reverse complement strand
TCATCCGGCATCGACGCCGAGAACGCATCGCCACATCCGGCGAGTACGAACACCGCGCATATGGCGGCCACCCCCCGCCTCGGAAAACTCACCGCCGCAATTTACCAGCGATCACCGGTGGTGAAGGCGGACATCGGTTCTCTCGGCGTGTGGACCGGCGTGAACCCTGCCGCCGACCGATTCGACCCCGCACACCAAGCGATCCGGCCGCACCAGAACAGCATTGGCACCGCGTTCTTCCAGCCATGACCGGACCAAATGTGACGCCGACCCGAAATCCGCAGGCACCGCGGACCGGGCACCCGGCATCATGTCCGACAACGCCGAATTCACCGGACCGATGTGGACCAGTGCATACCCGATTCCGAGCACCTCATCGGTGCCTTCGAACGATCCGTCCGGCCCCGACCGGATGAACTGCGGAAAGAGCCTGCCCACCCATCGGCCACCGGGTTCGATGCGGTCACGCAGTCGCATCGCCGACCTGCCCAGCGGCGGATAGATCAGGCGCGGTCCCACCTGCGACGAACCCGGTGCCCGGTCGAGACCACGCATGACCACATCGACCACACCGCGGGCCGGCGCCCGCACCGACATCAGGCGGCCGATCGCGGTGGCCGCGGCCACCGCGCGGAGCACATGCGGCCGCCGTTCGGCCTGATAGGTGTCGAGAAGCAGCCCATCGGCGTCTCCGTCCAGCACGGCGGCGAGCTTCCACACCAGGTTCATCGCATCCCGTTGCCCGGCACCCAGACCCTGTCCGATGAACGGCGGTGTCACGTGTGCGGCATCACCGAGGACAAAGAGCGGCCCGCGGCGCCAGCGACGGGCAACACGGGCACCGTGCCGATAGATGGCGGTCCGGACGATCTCGAAGTCGGCGTCGGGCACTTGGGCGCGGATGGCGGCCGTGGCCCAACCGTGGTCCGGGCTCTCATCATCCCCGCCGCGGTCCTCATGGTCGGACAGCCGGAACTCCCATCGATACCGGTCCGCGCCGATCCGCATGAACGTGGCTGCCTGCGCCCCCGCGCACACCTGGTGCACCCCGGACCACATCTGGAGATCGGCCGATGACCGCACGTCGACGACGAGCCACCGCTGATTGAAGCGGAGATCGATGTCGCCGCCACCGATCTCGGCGCCGACGACACTGGACGTACCGTCGCAGCCCAGGACGTACCGCGCCCGCACCACCTCCTCGATGCCCTCATCCGAGCGCACGTGAACACCGGCAGTACCGTCCGGCTCGATCACAACCCGCTCGGCCGCGCACCCCTCCCGGAACGTGATCCCGGGCAGACGGTAGGCCGCCGCGCGCAGCGCACGCTCGAGGTCGGGCTGGTCGAACATCGTGCTCTCGCGCCAGCCCGAATATCCCGCCGGATTGTCCCGCGGGAACCGCATCAGCAGCCGGTGACGGTCATCAACGAGGCGCATCCCACTGGCCGGCCGCCCGGAGGGTCCGAAATCAATTGCTGCACCAGCACTTTGGACTATCCGATAGACCTCGTCGTCGAGGTGCACCGCGCGCGGCAACGGATAGACCCCCCGCCGGCGGTCGAGCACCACGGACTCGACGCCGTATCGGGCAAGCAGGCAGGCAGCGGTCAATCCGGTCGGCCCCGAGCCGACGATGATCACCGGGGGCGACATGAATCCGGGTGTTCGCGCGTGTTGGCCGGCGGGCGCGTCAACGCCTCGCTGATGCTGCGGGCACCGTCCATCCCGGCCAGTTCCGCCTGCAACGCCAGCGCCCGCGCGCGGTAAGACGGGTTGTCGAGGACGGTCTGCACGGCCCGCCGGATGGCGTCCGGCCTGGTGGTCCGCAGGCGAATACCGCAGCCCGCGCGCACTACTCGCGCAGCGACCTCGTTCTTGTCCTCCGTCGAGCCGGCGATCACCATCGGGACTCCGTGCGAGAGTGCGAAGTGCACGCCGCCCCACCCACCATTGGTCACCAGGACGTCGGTGTTGCGAAACATCAGGTCGAACGGAACAAACTCCGTCACAACAGCATTCGGTGCGCTCACCTTGACCGACGTCGCGGGCGGCCCGCCGGTCGTCGCGACCACAACCGCGTCGGTACCGGCCAGACCGGCGATGGCCGGTTCGATGAGCCTGCCGAGGTCCTCGTTGTCCAAGGTCCCCTGAGTCACCACGACCACGGGTTCGGGCCCCTCGACGCGGTGCCACCACTCCGGTTGTTCCGGCTGCGCACCTCCACGCCCGAGCACCGGTCCGACGTACTGGAGCGATGGATCGAGGTCGCGGCGCGGGTATTCGAACGCCGCGGCGGTCAGGACGAAGACCTCGTCGGCGAGCAGCGGCCAATCCAGGACAAACGACGCAGCGTCGCGGCCCACCGCATCCCGGACGGCGTCGTTGGCGATCCCGTTCGCCCGGCGCAACACGACCGACGTGGAGCCGGCCGTGAGCAGCCGGTTGCGGAGCATCCCGAAACGCGTTGTCGACGGCGGGAATCCGGGTCCGAACGGTCCGGTGTCCGCACTGTTGGCCATCAGCGGCGAGGTGCACACCGCGCCGACCCGGGGCCGATTCCGATCCCCCGCGCTCAACAGCGGCAGCGCCCCGAGGAACAGGTTCTCCGCCAGCACCACGTCGACATCACCCTTGTCGACCAGTGCGGCGAGGCCCTCGTACTGCCCGGCGATGGCCCGGGCGAACATGTGCTCGAGGTCGAATCGGGCCCGCAGTACGCCGGGCATCCGCGCCCGGCCGGGGAAGTGCCCGTCGAGGTCCCGCTCGTCGTAGTCACAGGAGGCCGGCAGCGATACGTGCTCGAGACCGGCCCGCTCGGCGCGATCACGAAATAGACGCCCTGTCAATATCGTTACGGCCCAACCATCCTCGACCAATTGCCGGCCGATCGAGATCATCGGCGCCACGTGCCCCGTCAGTGGGGCGCTACAGAGGACGGCTTTCATCGTTTCAATCCCAGGCTTCTACTCGACACAGCGCGATTGTTGCATGACAACAACTGTTATCACTTTGCCGGACATGACTTTCCGCCAGGTGAGACCCTCGATGATTCAGTCATCTGATGGACACTCCTGTTGCGAGGCCGACCGATCCGAACTAATTTGGTGATAGTACCGGAGTTAAGTTAGGGTAACCTGAGTTCGGACTGGCTCCGACGGCGCGACTCCCTCACCACTTTTGAGACAAGGTTTGGATCCCCCCATGGCTACTGCCTACGTCAACCAGATCAGCACAGCCGTGCCGGCCCTCGACTGCCACGACATGTTCATCGAATATGCCCCGGAACTGATCGAGGAACGCGGCAAGATGCTGCTGTTCAAGCGGATGGCCGAACGTGCGCACATCAACCACCGATGGTCGTCGGTGGAAGATCCGGCAGGCTTCTACGGCAACAATCCGAGTGCTGTGGACACCGAAACCCGCATGGTCGAATACGAGGACAAGGCCCCCAAGCTGGCACAAAAGGCCGTCGAGGGCCTGAATCTCGGCGATGCCGCCGACGAGATCACGCACCTCGTACTGGTCACCTGCACCGGTTTCTACTCACCCGGCATCGACTACGACCTGATCAAGAACTGCGGGATCAGCCCGAACGTGGACCGTACTCAGATCGGTTTCATGGGTTGCTTCGCGGGTATCACCGGACTCAAGACCGCGAACAACATCGTCCGGGCCAACCCCGAGGCCAAGGTGCTGCTCGTGAGCGTCGAGCTCTGCTCGGTCCACCTGCAGAAGCCGAAGAGCCTCGAGTCGATGTTGTCCTTCCTGATCTTCGGTGACGGTTGCGCCGCCGCGATCATCTCGGCGGAGGCGACCGGCCTCGAACTCGACTCGTTCAAGCAGGTCATGGTCCCCGACACCCGCGACCTGATCACCTGGCGGATCGGCAACGAGGGCTTCGACATGGTGCTCTCCGGCAAGGTTCCCGGACAGCTTGGCAAAGCGCTGAACCCGGAGAATCTCAAACTGATCCTGGCCGGCCGCACACCCGCCGACATCGATCTGTGGGCGATCCACCCCGGCGGACGGACGATTCTCGACGCCGTGGAGAACGCGCTCGAACTCGAACCCGACGCTCTGGCCGTGTCGCGCCACGTTCTCGAGAACTACGGCAACATGTCGTCGGCCACAGTGCTTTTCGTGTTGGCCGAGATGATGAAGCAGGCCGCCGAGGGCGGACCCAGGGGCCTCGGCAGTGCCATGGCCTTCGGTCCGGGCCTCACCGCGGAGACCATGCTCTTCCGTCTCTGATCGCAGGGCCACCCAAACTCCACACTCGAACCAGCCACCGGTCGTCGCCGGTGGCTGGTTCGAATTCTGGTGGCAGCGCGGCGCGTACTGTACTCACGAGCGATCGAGGAGGCACGATGCGCCAGGACACCGGCTCCGGGACCCGGCCCGCCTATGGCGTGCTGATCGCAGTGACCTCGGCCGTCTGTTTCGGAACATCGGGTCCGCTGGCGAAGGGACTGATCGACAGCGGCTGGTCGTCTGCCTCGGTGACCGCCGTTCGGCTCGGGCTCGGGTCGATACTTCTCGTGATCCCGCTGGTTCTGCTGCGCCGCCCCCTCATCGAGAACCTGCGCCGCGCTCCACTGCTCGTGCTGGCGTACGGCGTTCTCGGCGTGGCCGTTGTGCAACTGAGCTTCTTCAACGCCGTCCGCTACCTCGATGTCCCGATCGCGTTGCTGTGCGAATACTCCGGCATCATCCTGGTGGTCGTGTACGACTGGCTGATCCGCAAACGCCGACCCAGCTTGCTCACCGCACTCGGATGCCTGGTGGCGCTCGGCGGGCTGGTGTTGGTGATCCTCGGCGGTGAAGGCGTCGGCGACGTCGATCCGGTGGGACTGCTGTGGGCGATGGGCGCGGCCGTGGGGCTCGCGGCGTACTTCATCCTGGCGACCGACGACTTCGCGCGATCCGGGGGAACCGTGGACCCGCTGGCGCTGGCGGCCGGCGGGTTGCTGGTGGGCACCGTGGTGATCGCGATCGCCGGAGCGATCGGCGTCCTTCCGATGTCCGCAGACACGGCCCCGGCGATTCTCGCCGACAAGGAGATCCCCTGGTGGGCGGTGGCGCTGGCGGTGGCGGCCATCTCGACCAGCCTGGCGTACGTCACCGGCGTGTCGGCGGTCCGCCTCCTCGGCGCCACCCCGGCATCGTTCATCGCCTTGGTCGAAGTCGTCGCCTCCGCACTGTTCTCCTGGTGGCTGCTCGGACAGACGATGGCGTTTGCCCAGCTCATCGGCGCGGGCGTGCTGCTGGCCGGGCTGGTGGCTGTGAATGCGGGTGGCCGCCGAGGAATATCGACCGGCACCAAAGACCTTGAAGCAGGAAGTGCCCTGCAGACACCGGGGTGACCGACACCGACGTCGAGCGCGAAGGAGCACGCCATGGCAGATATTCTTTTTGTCCTGACCGGAGCCGATCACTGGACACTTTCCGACGGGACGAAACACCCGACCGGCTTCTGGGCGGAGGAATACGTCGCACCCTACGAGGAGTTCACCAACGCCGGCCACCAAGTCGTCGTGGCCACGCCGGGCGGTGTGGTCCCCACGGTCGACGACGGGAGCCTGAGCCCCGACGTCAACGGCGGACAGGCCGGCGCGGACGCGGTCGCCGCCAAGGTTCGTTCGAATACCGCGCTACACCAGCCCCTATCGCTCGATTCCGTCAGCTTGGACGACTACGTCGCGGTGTTCTACCCGGGCGGTCACGGACCGATGGAAGACCTCGCCACCGACAACGTATCCGGCCGACTCCTCACGGAGGCAATCGATTCCGGCCGTCCCCTCGGAGTGGTGTGCCATGCCCCGGCCGCGCTGCTGGCGGCCACGCGCCCTGACGGTTCCCATACCTTCGCCGGCTACCGGGCCACCGGGTTCTCCAACACCGAAGAAGAACAGGCGGGCCTCGCCGCGAAGGCGCCCTGGCTGTTGCAGGACCGCCTCATCGAACTCGGCGTCGACTACCAGCACGGCGAGCCCTGGGCACCGAACGTTGTGGTCGATCGCAATCTGTTCACCGGCCAGAACCCCGCATCATCGGCTCCGTTGGCGAAGGAGATCCTCGCCGCACTCCCCTGACGCGCCGAACCCCTAAACGAGCCATATATACGAAGACGAGCCATATATTTATGGCTCGTCTTCGTATAAATGGCTCGTTTCGTACGTCTACCAGAAAGCAGCAAAATGTCGGTGTTGATTCCGGACAACCAGAGACGTACCACCGACGAACTCGACGAACGCCTCGACCTCGCCACCGGTGACACCCGGGCCAAGCAGTCGGCATTCTGGGTGATGCTATTGCTGTCCGGCGTGATCGCGACCGCCGGTGTCGCGTCGGACTCGACCGCCACCGTCATCGGCGCGATGATCGTCGCTCCCCTGTCCACGCCGATCCTTGGCGTCGGCTTGGGGATCGTCACGGGACGAGGCGGTCTGATCGCCCGCAGTCTGCTCTACGTACTCACCGGAATAGTTCTCGTTGTGGCAGTGGGATTCCTTGTCGCCCAACTCCTGCCCAATCCAACCAACGTTCTGAACAACTCTCAGGTGCTCGGCCGCACCTCGCCGACGTTGATGGACCTGCTCGCCGCCCTGGCCACTGGCCTGGTGGGTGCGATCGCGATCACCCGGCGCGATGTGGGTGATGTGCTGCCGGGCGTCGCGATCGCCATCTCGCTGGTACCACCGCTCGCCGTGACCGGCGTCTGTCTCGGCTCCCACGCTCCTGCGTTGGCACTCGGTTCATTCATCCTCTTCGCGTCCAACGTCATCGCGATGATCATCACCGCCTCTGTGGTTTTTGTTGCCGCCAAATACAACACGATCATCGACGAAGGCCGGCGTCAGCACAGACGCGTCTACGTCCTCTTGACCGCATTGCTGGTCGTCGTAGCTGTGCCGATGGTGGTCAATTCGCTGTCGTCTGTATGGTCCCAGCAGATCTTCACGGCCACCGAGGACTGGCTCGAGGACACACCCGGAGCCGAGGTGTCGAGTGTGACCTGGCACGGAAAGAACGTGACCATCAACGTTTTGGCACCACCGCCGCTGCCACCGGTGTCCGATCTGCAGGCGTCGGTATCAGATCTCGTGCCGTGGGATCCCACGGTCAAGGTGATCCACGACTTCGGCACCACTGTGGACGCCGACGGCTGAGCCGGCGGTCCTCACGGTCGATCGTCGAGTGAGTTGCTCTCTGCACCAAGGGTTTCGGTGTGGAGGACCACCCGCCGGGTGGTCACCGGTGTCACCGACACCCGTTCTGGTGCGTCGTCGGGCAGGGTTGCCGCCCATTGTCCGTATTTCTGCGCGAACGGCGACGCGGTGAGTCCGTGCGCGAGGATCGAGAACACGACGGTCAGTGATGCGACCTCCACCACATGATCGGAGACCGCGGTTGTCCCCAGCTCCTGCAACGCGATCATCGCGAAGATCACCGTCGCCAGCCCCCGTGGGCCGAACCATCCGATGAACGCAACTGTTGGCCATTTCCATCGGCCCCCGATCAGTGCGATGGCCACCGGAACCATCCGGACGACCGTCAATGCACCGACCGCCAGCAAGACGGTACGACCGGTCGCGTGCTCGAGCGCCGGCCCGACCATGGCTGCGCCGAACGCCATCCACACCGCGTAGGACGCCAGCAATCCGACCGTCTCGGTGAATTCGGAGCGTTCCCGTAGCGGCGCCGGGGCCACGAAGCCGAAGAACATGCCACCGGCGAACGCTGCGACAAACCCGTTTCCGTCGATCTCGGTCGCGGCGAGATAGCACACCAGCGCCATCGTCAGGACCGCCACCTGCTCCGACAACGGTGACGTCAAACCCCGTCCACGACACCAGCGCAGCAGCCAGCCACCAGCACCGCCGACGACAACCGCGACCCCCAGTGCGATCGCCAACGCCCCGGCCGCTTCGATGAGCCAACTACGGTCCCCGAGCAGTCCCACATCCGACGCGACCACCGTGATCAGAACCATCACCACCGGTGTGGCGAGGCCGTCGTTGAGTCCGCTTTCCACGTTCAGGATCCGGCGGATCCGGCCGGGCACGCGCTTGTCACTGACAACTGCCGCGCCGAGTGCGGCATCGGTCGGCGCGATGATCGCAGCGATCAGCGCCGCGACCACCCAGCCGCGATCGGGAAACATCCAGTACGCGAACAGGGTTCCCGCGAGCAGAGTGAGCGGCAACCCGATGAACAGCAGCCGCGTCGGCGGTCCCGAATCGCCTTCGACGTCTCGCAACCGCAGGTGCGAGGCATCCGAGAACAACAGCAGGGCGAGGGTGAGCTCGGCGATCGTCAACAACCAATGCGCGCCCGCGTCGACGTCGATGAGCCCCAGACCTGACGCGCCGATCAGCACTCCGAAGGCCACGAACACCATCGGAGCGCTGATCCGTGCCCGATCGAGGCGTGCGGCCAGGATCGAGTAGACGAACACCGCGCCGACGAGCAGCAGCGGGATCGCCGAATGGATGGTGTCCTGGTGCTCGCTCACGCTGCCCCGACCCGACTACCTACCGGCAGACATCTCAGGATTTGGACGCCTCGTCGATCTCCTTGCTGACTTGCTCCGTGTCCGCCTCGAGTTGCTTCTTGGTGATCTTCGCTGCGCGTTCGAGAGCTTTCTCGACGCGCGATTCAAGATCGGTCGCGGCGATGACGATCAGCCCGCTGTCCCCTTCGTCGAGCAGCTCCCCGACCTCCTTGAGGTCCGATCGGCTCATCCCACCCGCGACATGTCCACCGAGGGCCCCGAGTCCCGCGCCGCCCGCTCCACCCAGCAGCAGCCCCGCCCCGATTCCGACCGCCGGAAACAGTGCCACCAGCGCACCGCCGACCAGTCCGATGCCGAGCCCGCCCCAGGCGCCCTGCCGGGTCGGCTGCTCGTGCTTCTTGACGATCTTGACCTTGCCCTTGTCCGTTCTGGTGATGACCGCTGCATCGTAGGTGTCGATCAGGTCGGCCTCGACATAGAGAGCGTGCACCGCGTCGTAGTCAGCGATCGCAGCGTCCTCCGAGCTGTAGACAGCTGCCAGCAGAGCGAATGTATCGAGGGCCATGATTTCCTCCAGATGGTTCGGTTGGCGTGGACGAGCGGACGCCGCGGCACTGTTGATGTCCGGCTTCCATCCTCTGCATCCACGGCAGCGCGCGCATCGCCCAAAAGGGGTGAGCAACCTGGATGCCGTGATCGGGACGAGCACGCGATCCACCCCCTCCCGCAGACGATCCACTTATGCGAAGACGAGCCGCTTACATGTGGCTCGTCTTCGCATAAGTGGATCGTCTGTGAATGTAGCGGAACCGACTGCGGCTCAGCGAGTTCGGTAGCGCGCGTAGACCAGCCCACTCGTGTCGAAGACCCGCTCCTCGACCAGTTCGAGGTCCAGGCGCACACCGTCGGGGAAGAACCTCTTGCCCACCGCCGACCACGGTCGTGGTGATGAACAGGTGCTACTCGTCCACCAGGCCGGCCGAGATCGCCTGGGCCGCGAGGTTCGGACCGTCGACGGTGAGGTCGTGATCAGCCTCGGCCTTGAGCTTACGCACCGCATCCGGGTCGAAGGTCCGCTCGATCCTGGTCTTCGCGCTGGTCACCGACTCCAGCGTCGTGGAGTACACGATCATCTCCGCGGCCTGCCAGTCGCGGGCGTACTGGAGGATGTGCGGCGACCTCGGCACGGTCCTGAACTCATCGTTCGCGTGGACGTCCGGGGTTCGACGAGCGTCACGAAATCAGGTGGGTTCGGGCCCCGCTCGGCAGGGGCAGCTCGTGTGCAGCGGCTCGCTCACACCGATGACCAATCCGTGTCAGTTCGGCGATCCGCGGTCGGTTGACCAACTGCGCGGCGGCCCCAAGTCATCCGGGCGCCCACCCAGACGAGCCAGGTATACGAAGACGAGCCACGTGCAGGTGGCTCGTCTTCGTATAACCGGCTCGTTTACTCGCAGCCCCAGAAGGCGACCACTGCACGAGCGAGGGCCTCCGCCTGTTCGATCGCCGGGATGACTCGCGAATCCTGCACCGTGATCACTCGCGCATCAGTCATCATTGCCGCCACTGCCTGCGCCTCCTCGGGCGTCCATTCACCGCGGTCGTCTGTTGTCACGAAGAGAACAGGACAGTCGATCGCAGCGGCAGCCCACCCCAGATCCGTGCGATTGAGGATGGCGGTCTCGATGGCGCGAACCATCCCGGCTTTGCTGGATCTGCGCATCGACGACCGCAGCAATTCGAGGGCTTCATGATCAGTGCTGCGGGTGCGATCGGTGAACAGCGTCTCCTCGATCGCTCTGGCAGGCAGTCCACGCGACCCGAAGATGCGGTAAAGAGGCTTGAGAACAGTGACTTTCATGCGCAATCCCCTATCGATCGGATGCGTCGGCGCGCTGATTGCGACCAGGCTGCGGACGTATTCGGGGTGCATGGCGGCGAGCTCCATACCGACATGCCCACCCCAGGCGTTTCCGATCCAGTCCACGGGACCGTCGAGTTCGGAATCCAACGCCTGCAGAACCTCGACGGCAGCACGCGTGCATCCCATGATGTCGGTTGCCTGTCGCAGCGGATCACTCAGTCCGGACGAGGGCGCGTCGATCAGGTAGAGACGCCGATGCCGGGCCAGGTCCGGAACCACCCGGTCCCAGCTTCTCGAATCGACGAACATGCTGTGCCAGGCGACCGCAGGCGACCCTTCGCCCACAACGCGAATATGCAAGTCTCCCAACGCTGTCGGCACTGTACGAGTGCTTTCTGCCGTGAACATGAGGCCTTCTTTCTCTGGGGCCAATTCAGCTTACAAAGAGTAATATCAAATGGGTATACGCTGTTCGAATGGCTCGGAACTACTCGTCGGAACTGCGGACCGAACGCGCTCGCATCAACAGGGATGCAGTCCTTCTGGCCGCACACGAGATGTTCATCTCGACCGGCTGGGTGGCGACCACGGTGGCCGGGGTGGCACGTGCCGCGGGCGTCACGCGGCAGACCGTGTACCAGCAGTTCGAATCCAAGCTGACGCTGCTCGACGCATGTATCGACCTCGCCCTGACGGATGGCCGGCTCGTACCGGTCCGCGATATGCCGGAGTACCAACACATGGCACAGGGAGACAGATCGTCACGAGTAGCAGCCGGCGCGCAATGGCTTCGCGGAGCCCACGAACGTTCGGCCGCAATACAAGACGTGCTCGATCAGGCCGCCGTCACCGACACCGAGGCCGCCGCGAGGCTGGCCGATCGCGAGAACACGCGCTGGAATGAAGTGCGGTGGGCAGCTTCGCTGATACTCGGACACGAACCCGACAACGACACGGTCGACGCGTTGTGGACACTCACCTCACGCCGAGTCTGGTTGATGCTCGTCCGCGATCGCGATTGGGATGGGCATCGATGGGACGCCTGGTTTGTCCAACAGGCCGGCGCACTTCTCGATTCGCCATGATGCCTCATCACCGAGCACATCGGGGACGCAGAAACACGAGGACGAGCCTGGGTCTTCGGGTTCGGCACCGCCGGCCGTTGCAGGCCTACCATCAAACGCGAGTTCGATCGAGTGGGCAGGGAACCTGGAAATCCACTTCACTCGATCACGCCTCGATTCCCAACGCACCGTGACGAACTCACCCACGACAAAACGGGAACCGGCTCGGGAGCACCATCATGACCACTCACCCCGAGCCGACAGGGTGTCAGCCGCCTCCCGGCACGCATCCTCGGCGATCTCGATCGAGATCACCGCACGGCCCAGTGCGGTCCGCACCGCGGTCGGCCCGTTCACCGCATACGTCCGTTCGGCCCGCATGGCCAGTGCATGTACTTCTTGAAGCAACTCGGACAACTGGTCGACGACGTGGCGACAACCACGTGGATCAGCACACACGTCGTCTGCGGCCGGTTGCTGAACTCGATTGCACTCTGACAAAAGTCCCCCTAAGTATCTGATCCGCAGGGTCGGCTGTACGCGAACTCACGCGCCACTGCTGTTCTGCGGCAAGCGAACCTGTTGAATCGGCCTGCCGCCAATTCGCTCTGCCCATCCATCCACGCGAGGCCGGGAACACGGCTACGAGCGTCCACTCCCCGTCGTCTCGGCCGGCATCACGGGGTTCGATGCTCTTGTGGCGCAAGCGAGTTCCCCGGTGCGATGTCGGCGCAGTTGGACGGCGCAGGTTTGCCGCCGAGTCGGTCGGTGATCCACGCGAGAGCTCCTGGGATCCAGACGGCCGCAGCGGGTATGTGGCTCAGCGCGTCGTACTGATCGTACTGAATCGAGAGCCCGGCGTCGCAATACTTGCGGGCGAGTCCGCGAACGTCTCCGGCGACCATGATCCCATCGCCGTCTCCGAGACCGGGCCCACCCGGGGACGTTCCCTCCAGGGCCCCATTGGCTCCCTGCGCGATGAACATCGGGATCGTTGGGATCGCCGCGTCACCCATGTTGATCTTGTTGGCGACATCAACGTATTCAGGCACCGAATTGGGGTGACTGTACTGCGGTTTCGCGATGTCCTGCCAGGTCAACCCGGGATACTGGGCAAGGACGTTGCCGATCGACGCGTCGTCGAGCCGGGTCACGACTTCGCGTCCCTTTGCGCTGAGATATGGTTCGAAATCGATGTCGTAGGACCGTGCGATTCCGACGATCGCCATTCCGACCACCCCGCCCCATCCCAGACTCCCACTCGCATATCGCAGATTGTTGGCGGGATTGACCAGCACCCCGCCCTGCGCGGCGCCGACCAGATCCTCATTGATCTCAGGCGCATATGCCGGTGCCAGAATCGAGGCCCAGTTGGTGGCGATGGCCCCGCCGGAGTACCCCATCAGCGCAATCTCGGCGCCGTCACCAATACCGGCCTCGGGTACCGCGCGCGCCGCCCGTAAGGAGTCGAGCGTCAACATCCCATACTCGGGCCCGGCAGCGAAGTTTGCGTTCTGGCCCTCGGTGTCCGGAATGACGATCGTGTAACCCAGGGCGAACAACGGCCCGAACAATGCCGCCTCGACCGAGGTGAAGGTGCCCCCGATGTTGAAGTTCTGTCCACTTGGAGTCCACTGGCCGATCGGGGTATTGCCCGCAATGGCACGCGAAGGACTGTCGTCGGGGTTCAGCGAGTCGTAAAACGACTGATACGAAACGACTTTGCCAGTTTGCGCGTTCGCCGGACGCAGGATCGAGGTGACATTCGACGACGGCCGGCCGAGGGCATCGGTGGAGCGATAGAGAACTTGAACCGCCTGAATCGGGGTGCCGACATTGACCAGGTGGTAGGACATCGTGCGTGTTGCGAGCACGGCGCCCGGTTCGTACGAGGACAACGGCTCGGCACCGTTGTAGCTGTAGAAGGCGTCGTTGACAGGCTGCGCGCCGGCACCGGGTACGACAAAGGCTGTTAGTGCGATGGCGAGTATCGCCACAACTGTGCGCGACAAGACCTTTGGCGACATGCGCGAACTCCATCTCGTGTGTTCCAGCCCACCCGGGGACTGCGGTATGACGACCACCATATATTACTGGCAGGTAACTTACTACGTCTTACCTGACACTATTCGCACGGAGTGTCCAATTGCCCACCCGGGTGAGCGTGGCGGGAGCATCATCGAGTAGGTCCGGTTGCGACTCACCGCCCTCTGCGGTGGCCCAGAGGTCCAGCGTGAGGCACCCGATCACGGTGTGAGCGAACACTTCGGCCTGAATCGCCGACAGTTCCAACAGCACCAAAACAGAGGTGAGACAACAATTTTCGCAACTGATCCTGCCTGTCCGCATCGCCGCGATGCGGGATCACGCCAGGCCATCAGAGCCCTCGATGTTCGCACCGTTATCGCAGCCAACCGGACCGCCGCGCACGAATCTGCTCGGCAAGAATGTCGGCGTGACCGGCGTGCCGTGCGACCTCAGCGCTCAGATTCATATAGATGAATCGCAGGCTCACCGTCCCGGCGATACGGTGCTCGGCCGTGTCGTCCAGGACGTAGCCGGCCGCGAGTTGCCTCGATCTGGTGCAGGCCGCGGTGTATTCGGAGATCACGTCGGTCAGTGTCTCGTCATCACCGACGTGGAAGCTGGCATCTCCGCCGGTTGCCGCGAAGCCGTCGCAATCGTCGACGCTGAT
Source organism: Williamsia sp. (assembly GCF_036566845.1). Lineage (GTDB taxonomy): Bacteria > Actinomycetota > Actinomycetes > Mycobacteriales > Mycobacteriaceae > Williamsia. Next base: position 1,148 of record NZ_DATCVM010000008.1, on the reverse strand, counting down.
TCCCGCGAGGGTTCGCTGGAACCAGATGCGTTCGGCCGCAGCACAATGCTTGATCAGCGAGATCGGGGTGGTCAGTGATGGAACCAGCTTCTGGCGCGCTTCGGTGTCGGAGAGATCGCTGACGGCCGCCACGATCTCCGCCCGGCCCAGATCAAGCGTGTTCTCCAGCAACTCCCGTTCAGTGCCCGTGAACGGCCGGCCGGGACCCAGAGCACTTGTCACCTTCGCCTCCTGACAGACCAACTATGCTGTTGCGCCGGATTTTACCTGGCAGGCTGCCCCGATCCTCTGCCCATTGTGCGAACCACCCGGTGGCGGATCGCTCGTCGGTGAAGTTGATGGAGCCGGGCGGTCAGAGCCCGAGCATCGCGGTGGCCACCTGGTCGGCCGCAGCATTCCGCAGGGCGGTGCCCATGTTGTCGAGGACGAGCAGTTGCGCCCCGGGGATCTCGGCGGCGAGGGCCTCGCCGTTACCGACCGGGAAGAACGGGTCGGCACGACCGTGCACCACGAGCGTGGGCACGTCGAGCTCACCGAGCCGTTCCCGCCATCGCGGGGCGCAATCGATCCGGGAGAACACCATCCCGAGCTGGTTCGCCTGGTGCACTGCGGGGTCGCTCGACGGTGTCCGGTCCCAGATTCGGAGCGCAGTCGCCCGCACCTGCTGCGGATCGTCGCCCATCGGTTTGGCACCGTCTGCGGCGAACGCCGCGACGGCATCGCGGTTGGACCAGTCAGGCATCGGCTGGGAGAACAGCGCGGCCAGGGCCGCGGAATCGTGGTCGGGCAGATCATCGTCGACCGGGCCCGGCGCCACCGGTCGGGTGCCGACCAGGGTCAGTGCCGAGAACACATCGGGGTGGTCCAGTACGGCGACCTGAGCGACCATCCCACCGACGCCGACTCCACCGAGATGTACGGTCCCGGCACCGAGTGCCCCGACCAGCGCGGCCGCATCCACTGACAGATCCCGCAAACCGTATGCCGGATTCTCGGGATCGCACGTAGTCGATCCGCCGGAGGCCCGCAGGTCGTAGCGGACAACGCGACGCCCGCCCGACGCGAGTCGCGTGCACAGCGCATCCGGCCAGGACAACATCGTCGTACCGCCGGCCAGAAGGACCAACGGATCGTCCTCGCGGCCAAAG
>NZ_DATCVM010000007.1:0-1636 GCF_036566845.1 Williamsia sp. | reverse complement strand
AGTCTCGTAGAAGTTGAGGTGGCGGTCCCCTGCTCGAAACCTGCCGTGTGGTAGGTATCGGGCGTTCCGCCAAGAACTCCTACAGCAAGGGGACCACCATGAAGAAGAGTAACCAGATTCAGTCCGTCGATGTGAGTGCATCCGCGGTTCCCGAACGGGTCAGTGTGGCGATGAGCGAGATCGCCGAAAACATGAGCGAGGGCCTGCTGGCGTTGGCTGTCGGCGCGGGCCTGCAGGTGATGGCGGCGTTGATGGAGGCTGACGTCACCGCGCTGGCTGGCCCGAAGGGTCGCCACGATCAGGCCAGGACCGCGGTGCGGCACGGTCGTGAACGCGGCTCGGTGACCTTGGGTGGGCGACGGGTGCCGGTGACCCGGCCCCGGGTGCGCGCCGCCGACGGGACGGGCGAGTTGGCGGTCGCGTCCTATGAGCTGTTCAGTTCCACGGAGATCCTGGGCCGGCTGGCGATGGAGAAGATGCTGGCCGGGCTGTCCACTCGTCGTTACCCGGTCGGGCTGGAGCCGGTCGGCGTCCAGATCACGGAAAAGGCCACGGCGACAAGCAAATCAGCGGTATCCCGCCGGTTCGTGGCGATGACCGAGACCGCGCTGGCTGAGCTGCTGTCGCGTGATCTGTCCGGGCTGGATCTGGTGGCGTTGATGATCGACGGGGTGCACTTCGCCGAATCGTGTTGCGTCGTGGCGCTGGGGATCGACATCGAGGGCACCAAGCACCCGCTGGCGCTGGTGGAGGGCTCGACGGAGAACGCCACCCTGGTCACCGAGCTGCTGGTGGATTTGCGGGAACGGGGTCTGGACGTCACCCGTCCGATGCTGGTGGGCCTGGACGGGTCCAAGGCGCTGCGCAAAGCGGTGCTCGACGTGCTCGATCACCCGGTCATTCAGCGCTGTCAGCTGCACAAGGTTCGGAACGTGAAAGATCGTCTGCCCCAACGCCTTCGAACCACTGTAGGCCGCAGGATGACTGATGCCTACCATGCCGGATCGGCGCTTGAGGCCGAAGCCGCCCTGCTGGCCCTGGCCAAGGAACTCGACCGCACCCACCCCAGCGCGGCGGCGAGTCTGCGCGAGGGCCTCGATGAGACGCTCACGGTCTTGCGTTTGGGGGTACCGCCCACGCTGGCCCGCACGCTGCGCTCGACCAACTGCATCGAGTCGATAATCTCGGTCTGCCGCGAACATGCCGGCAACGTCAAGCGCTGGCGCGACGGGCAGATGGCGCTGCGCTGGTGCGCCGCCGGGATGGTCGAGGCCGGCAAGCAATTCCGCCGGGTGAACGGCCACCTGCACCTGCCGGCACTGCGAGCAGCCCTCGAACGCGAGGTTGCCGAACATGTCGTACCCGTCGTGCACAATGATCAGGTGAGCGCAGCCTGATGCTCACCGGACCGCCACCGAAGTTCCACGGAACTTGGGACATCCTCCGACACTTACCGGCGGCCCGCACGGGACAGAATGATGATCTGCTCGCCGCTTTATGTGAGGCGCGCGCCGAGGACGGCGAACGCTTCACTGATGCCGACATCATAAATCATATGATTTTTTTGATGATGGCCGCGCATGACACGTCTACGATCACCACTGCCGCGGTGGCGTACTTTTTGGCGAAGAATCCC
>NZ_DATCVM010000006.1:0-6736 GCF_036566845.1 Williamsia sp. | reverse complement strand
ACGATTGTTCTTGGCATCCTCACGAGCGCGGCGCACCAGGTCCGGGTCACGGCGGAAGATGATGGCATCAACCATGTCTCGCATCCGATTCTTCGACCACGACCCCCGCCGACCCAACGCCTCGGCGATCGCCCGATCGATCTCCGCCCGATGCTCGGAGCCGTCGATCAACTCAGTCCTTGCGATGATGTCCGGAATATGATGCGCCGCAACCCGTCCGGCCTTCAACAACCCATTGACCTCGGGCAGCCGATCTCGTAGTGCGAGCGCCCGGTTGATCTGTAGCTCCGCGGCGTGCTGAGTGAGGCCTTGTGCCATCGCGAGCCTCGCCGCACATTGCGCGAACGGATCGAGCGCACGCATCTCCGACTCAGTCCCGATCGTGGGCTCCACCACCTGCCGATGGACCATCGCGGCAGCGGTATAGCGCTCCCATTCCATTCGGCTCTGCTGCGCCATCGCCAACGTTGCATTCCGCAACAACTCGTTGGTGCGCAACAGACAGGCGGGGCCGAAATCATCGTCCCCACCAGCATCTTCGATCTCCCCCTCGAACATAATTGCGAGTCTATCGGACGCCTCCGACAACGATTGGAACGTCAAGCGAACCAACGATCCAAGCGTCAGCGCTTGCGGGCCACCAGGTGGAAGTCGGGGAATCGATGGTCGGCGTCGGGGCGGCTGATCGTGCGCCAGATCTCGTCGAATCCGGCGAGGGCCAGAGCTTCGGCGAGTCGGTCCGGATGCCAGCGCCACGCCGGTGCGACTCGGTGGTCGAACTCCTCGACAGCGCCGACCACGTCGGTGGTCTGACCGGCAACCGCTACGAGTGCGCCGGGATTCATCCGCGTTGCCCAGCCGCCCAGCACGTATGGGATATCGGCCGGCGGGACATGAATCAGGCTGAATCTCGCCATGATCGCGGCAAGGTTCGTGCCGCCGAGGTCCACGTATCGCAGGTGCGCATCGTCCTGGATGAACTGGAGTTCGGGGTAGTTGCGACGTGCAAAGCCCAGCATCTCGACACTGGGGTCCACCCCGATCACGCCCAGCCCCTGCCGCGCGAGATCCGCAGAGACCTGCCCGAGACCACACCCGACATCCAGCACGACGCCTTCGATGGGACCTTCACGCACCAGGTCGGCAAATGCCGCCACCACGTGCCGCTCGATCGGGGTCAGATACGGATCTGGGAAGGTCTCGGCGTAGAGGTCCGCAAGCGCGTCATATCCGGGCTGGGTCACTCCTGGATTGTTCCAAACCAGAGCGCGCCACGTGCATTCCTGGCGGCGCCTGTTAATATCGCTCTCGCGGCCGAAGGTCGCACGCCGATGTAGTTCAATGGCAGAACGGCAGCTTCCCAAGCTGCACACGCGGGTTCGATTCCCGTCATCGGCTCCACCAGGACCGCACACGTCGCGTTCCCGTTCGGTCAGTCCGTCGACCGTGGCGTCGACTCCGCGAGTGCCGCAAACCGTTCGATCATGCGGCGGGCGACACTCCGTGACAGCAGCGACTCCCCGACCGCGATGACGGAGATGGCCTCGAGCAACCGATCCGGCCGGGTGTCTTTGAGGAGGAAGCCGCTCGCCCGGCGCGCAGAGCCTGCACGACGAGTTCGTCCTCGTCAAATGTGGTCATTATCAACACCTTTGTGCCCGCGCAGGCCGGATCTGACACGATCCGCCGAGTGGCCTCGAACCCGGACCGCACCAGCGCCTGATCGTCGACAACAGCCACCCGTGGTCATCAGATGCCGTTCCGTGTGATGGGCAGGGTTGCGTGCACTCGGAATCCACCGTCGCCGGTGGGGCCGGCGGTCAGACTGCTGCCGACGAGGTGCGGTCTTCGCGAGCGGGCGCAGCCTATCGCCCCAGGAGTTCCGACAGCTTCCCTGCGTCCCGAAGCACCGGTTCCAGGTCGGCGGGCTGCGCGATGCTCCGGTGCGCGTCGTCGAGGATCAGGTCCAGTTGCATGGCGACTGCTGTGCGGCGACCCTCCGATTCGGGGCCCAGGCAGCTCGCCACCGAGGTGAGCATCTCGATGAGTGCGAGCGCGATTGCCGGTTCCGTTGCGCCGTAACGGCGGATCTGTCCGCAGGCCAGGTCGAGGTAGCCCTCGAAGTCGCTCGCCGGAGTGGTGACACTCGCGGTGGATGTCGGCCGGTAGACCGTGGGCCCCAGCCTGCGCGTCGCGAGAATCGCGAGAATCGTGGCGAGTTGGTCGACTGCCTGCACCCCGGTGTACGGGTCGTTGACAGCCGGCGACAACGCTTTGGCGGCTATGTCGACGAGCTGACGAATACCGAACGAGACATCTTGCTCCAGGGTCCGTTCGAAACCGACCCGGACGCACTCCACCACCGCTTCCGCGCTCTGGTCGCGGTCGACGTCCTCGCCGATGTCGGACCAGACCCACGCCAGAGGTGAACCACGCACTATGTGCGCGCCGACCGGAACGGCATACCGGATGTGGACCGAATGACCGACCGCGAAGTCGATTGCGGCTTCGGGACGCACAGTCTGCACGTACCCGGAATCCGGGGCGGCGACCGCCACGGCGCCTGCCGGGACCGGACCGGTGACCTCGGAATCGTCGTTCCCGTCGGCAAGCCGGGAATTGATCATCGCCGTGGTGTTGCGCCCGATCCGGCGCATGATCTGATCGATCTGCATCGAATGTGAAATGTGGTGGACCTCGTAGATCAGGGCACCGAGGCTCAGGAACAGCAGCGCGATGGCACCGGAGACGGCCGCACGGGGAAACGATGCGCTTCGATCGCCCGCCGAGACGCCGACGGTGTACAGGCCGGCAGCCGAGTACGCGAACGTCGCGACGAACACGCTGAGCACGATCTGATTCGGCCTGTCGCGTAGAAAGTTCCGCACGATTCGCGGCGAATACTGGGTCGAGGACAGTTGCAGCGCAACAACTGTGAGCCCGAGCATCAGGGCGATCACCGTGATGGTCGTGGCCGCGATGCCGATCAACAGACTGCGCGCGTCGTCCGCGGTTCCCTGAAATACCAGCCAGTGGTACGACGACGATTCCGCGACCTTGACCTCGGCCAGGCCCGCGCCGAGCGCGATGGCCAGCCCCATCGCGGCCAGTGGCAGCACCCACATCGCACCGAGCAGGTATTCCCACCGAGCTTCCAGACGTTGCCGTCGTCGGGTCACACCGATTGCCTCCTCCGAAACCTGTTCGAGCAGAGCATGAACACCGGAAAGACGTGTGGTCCGTTTGTCCTCCCGATACCGATCACTGTGGCACCAGTTGGCGTCCGGTGTCGTATTGTCAACAAAATCCCCCGGAGACGGAAATCCCCCCGAGGGAAACTCCTCAGAGGCTAATGACGAAAGTCGGGCAATGACAGTTGAGGTCGCCGAGTCACTGTTCTGGATCGTGCTCGCGGCGGCCACCGCACCGCTGCTGGCGGCCGCCGTGCCCGGGCGACTGCTCCCCGAAGTGGTGTTGCTCTTGGTGGCCGGCATCATCATCGGGCCGTTCGGCACCGGCATCGCCGAGATCACACCCGAGATCGACATGCTCCAAGAGCTCGGTCTCGGGCTGCTGTTCCTCCTCGCGGGCTACGAATTGGATCAACGTGAGTTGGTCGGCAGCGGTGGTCGCCGGGCGCTACTGACCTGGTTGTGCTGTCTGGCAATCGCATTCGCGGCGGTGTTTTCCATCGCCCAGGTGATGGAGATCAGGGCCGAGGTCGCGACGGCGATCGCGCTGACCTCGACCGCACTCGGCACACTGCTACCGATTCTCGGAGAACGCGGACTGATCGAAACACGCATGGGCCGAACGATTCTCAACCACGGCGCGATCGGCGAACTCTGTCCGGTGGTCGCGATGGCGATCCTTCTCGGCGTGCGCGGCGCCGCTGGTTCACTGCTGGTTCTCGCCCTGTTTGCACTCACTGCGGTCATCGTCGCACTCGTGCCCGGGCGGATCGGCGGTCCACGATCACGGTTGTCGGGACTGATCCGACGGGGCGCCGACACCACGTCGCAGACGCAGGTGCGACTGACAGTGCTGCTCCTTGTCGGTTTGATCGCACTCGCCGCCGCATTCGATCTCGACATCATCATCGCGGCCTTCGCGGCCGGCTTCATCTTGCGGCGCACCCTGCCGACGGGTCACGACGGGCTCGAGACCAAACTGGGCGGCCTGGCGTTCGGTCTCCTCGTCCCGGTCTTCTTCGTGACCTCCGGGATGAACATCGACGTCGACGGCGTGGTGGGTCGGCCCGAAGTCCTGCTGCTGGCGATCGTCATGCTCCTGGTGGTGCGCGGCCTGCCGGTCTTCATCGCTACGCGGTTCGAGCGGGCCGACCACGGTCGCCGGAGGGCCTTCGACCGCCGCGAGCGCGCCCAGATCGCGCTGTACTCCACCACCGGGCTGCCGCTGATCGTCGCCGTCACCACGGTGGCGGTCGATGCCGGCCCGATGACCGCGACCAACGCGTCCATCCTCGTCGCGGCCGGTGCAATCACGGTGTTGGTACTCCCCCTCATCGCCACCCTGCTCGGTCGCGGCGAGGTGGAAGAGATCGTCCCGGCCGATGAGGAGCCGGACTGACCAGAGATACGCCTGGTTCGACTGGCGTGGATTCGGCCACCACGAATGCGGCGACAGCCGACGTTGAAAGATCGGTCCGATCCGGCCGAGGCGACAATCGTTTGCCACGGACGGATTCGTACTTCACTTCACGCGCCCAGCCAAGAGCTCATCGGCTGTCGTCGACTCATCGAAAATGATGATTTCGCGTTAACAACCTACGCGTTTCACATCACATCCATGCCATATTGTGATTTGGCACATACGCAGCGCGTGTTACGGTCGGCGGACGAAAAGTTGCCACGGCAGTACCTGGGGGGTGTCCGGCCGAGCCCCAAAGGAAGGTCTACCGAACGCTGTGAGATCCGAATCCGATATCCGGCTGATGATCAAGCCCCGCGACGTCACGTTCGACTGGGCAGGAATGCCCTTGCATTATGTCGGCGGAAACCCCCTGGCCACGCACCTCATCAACGTGTTGCATCTTGTGCTACCGGAGGGTGAAGAGTGGTTTGTCGAGACGTTCAAGGAAGCGCTGCCCTATATCGACGATGAAGATCTCCGCGAGGACGTTGTCGGATTCATCGGTCAAGAGGCGGTGCACGCGAGCGCCCACACCACTGTTCTGGACCACCTGAAGAGTCAGGGTCTCGATCCCACCCCTTACACCGATCAGATGAGTTTCCTGTTCGGGATCGCACTCGCGAAGCGACCATCGGAGAATTCGGATCCCCTGCACGGTCTTGTCGAGCGATTGGCGTTCATCGCGGGCATCGAACACCTCACCGCTTTCCTCGGCAACTGGGCACTCAACGAAGCCCGGCTGGACGACGCCGTCCACCCGACGATGCTGGATCTGCTTCGCTGGCACGGTGCCGAGGAGGTCGAGCACCGGTCGGTCGCATTCGAGGTGATGGAGTATTTCGACGGTAGGTACAGCCGCCGAATCCGGACGTATCTACTCATCGCACCTACCGTGGCCTGGTACTGGGCCAGGGGCGTGCGTTTCCTCATGCAGAACGACCCCAGTCTCGGCGGCGCATCCGATCGTCGGGTGCGGTGGTCCGATTGGGGCGCGGTGACGAAACGCGGCCTGTTCCCCAACGGCAGGTCGATATTACGGGCCGGCGCCCGATACCTCCGACGCTCGTACCACCCAAGTCAGGACGGCTCGACAACCCAAGCGGTTCGATACCTCGCAGCATCATCGAACGCAGCGGAATCGAACGCAGAGGCGCCGCGCGAATGACACTTCGCCCCCGACGGGTCGCTCAACTGGTCACGTCATTTCGGGCAGGCCGTCAGATTCCGCCGAATCTCTTCGGGCGCGACGCACCGGACCAGACGGTCGCATTGATCACCGACACATTGGACAAGATCTTCGCGACGCTCAGCGGATTCGAGTATCGATCCGAGTTCGCCGCGCCCAAACGAAATCCGTTGATCACGTTGGTGGTTTCGGAGCGGAAGATGCTGTGCGAGGACGTTGTGCAGTTGACATTGCGGTCCGCCGATGACAAACAACTGCCGCCGTGGGATGCGGGTTCTCATCTCGATCTGCATCTGCCGTCCGGCCGGCGGAAACACTATTCGCTGTGCGGTGATCAACGGGATCTGTCGAGCTATCGCATCGCGATCCGCCGGATGCCCGAGACCGGCGGGTCGTGGGAAATGCATGAACTGCCGTTGGGTGCCCAGCTCACCACCCGAACTCCTCGCAACGGTTTTCCGTTTGTCCCCAGCGAGCGTGTGTTGTTCATCGCCGGCGGCATCGGCATCACCCCGATCATCGCGATGGTCCGCGAAGCTCGGGAGCTCGGCATCGATTGGTCCCTGGTCTACTCCGGCCGATCGCGACACTCCCTGCCTTTCCTGACAGAGATCGAGGGTTGGGAAGACGACCGCGTGGTGATCCGGACAGACGAGGACCACGGCGCCCCCGACGCAGCGAAACTGCTCGAGCGCGCACCCGCGGGCGGAGCCGTCTACTGCTGCGGGCCCGGCCCGATGATCAATGCGGTGGTCGGCTGTTTCGACCAGACGCCGGCGACGGAACTGCACTTCGAACGATTCAGCGCGCCACCGGTCACGGACGGCGTCGAGTTCGAGATCGAGCTGGCACGATCGGGGCGGGTGCTCACCGTCCCCGCGGACCGCTCGGCGCTCG
>NZ_DATCVM010000005.1:0-2212 GCF_036566845.1 Williamsia sp. | reverse complement strand
CACCCGCCGCGATGGCCTTCGGCAGCATCGCCTGCGCCCGCGGGAAGACCTCCTCGGCCTTCTTCCGCAGTTCGGGCGCGATGCGGTCGACGGCCATCGCCTCGGTGAGGTATGTGGTCGACACCAGGAACGTGCCGTGGTCGACCATCATCTGGATCGTGTCGTCGGTCGCCAGGAAGCCGTGTTCGATGCAGTCGATCCCCGCCCGGATGCATGCGCGAATCGCCTTGTCCCCCACCGCATGCGCGGCCACCCGCACACCCGCCCGGTGCGCCTCGTCGGCGATGGCGGCGAACTCGTCGTCGGAGTACTGCTGCGCGCCGGGCGCGGTGCTGTGTGACATCACGCCGCCCGAAGCCGACACCTTGATGAGCTTGGCTCCGTGCCGGATCTGATAGCGCACACAGGCGCGCACATCGTCGACACCGTTGGCGATGCCCTCCGCGACCGACAGCGGCATGATTCCCGGGGCGAGCCGCTGGAACACCGTGGGGTCGAGGTGCCCGCCGTAGGGCGTCACCGCGTGCCCAGCCGGGAAGATCCGCGGCCCCACATGCCAACCCTGCTCGATCGCACGCTGCAGCGCCACGTCGAGCAGATAGCCGCCGGTCTTTACCATCAGACCCAGGTTGCGCACCGTCGTGAAGCCGGCCTCGAGCGTGGTGCGCGCGTTGACCGCACCGCGCAGCGTGCGATACGCGGGGTCGTCCTGCACACCGTGCATGGGGCTGGGCAGTCCCTCGGGACCACCGGGGCCGCCGATGAGCAGGTTGAGCTCCATGTCCATCAACCCGGGCAGCAGCGTGACGTCGCCCAGATCGATGTCCTGGGCCGGATTGTCCGGCACCACAGCAGGATTCACGCCGGTGATCCGGTTGCCCTCGATCACCACCACCGCGGGCGAGCGCACCTCACCGGCCTCGACGTCGGCCCAGCGCGCCGCGCGAAGGATCGTCACTTCCCCCGTCGGGCCTGCTGTCATGGAACGGGCTCGACGTCGCAGTCCAGCGTCGTCGCCCCCGTATCGGGCACTTTGGGTTGCTTCCAGCACTCCACCGGAAACGACACTTGGATCATCGAGTAGAGCAAATGCATCAAGTTCAGGACGTCATCGGGCAGGTCGTCGAGGGAGAACTTGTCACAGTAGGCGATGGCTTCCTCGGCGCGCGCGGTGATGGCGTCGTAGAAGGCCTGCATCTCGCGCATCGACGTGCCGAGGCGCTTGGCGTACCGTTCCTGCTCGGTGCCGAGACACCAGTCGGAATACTGCTCCAGGTCGGCGAATTCGGGTGGTAGTTTGGCCGTCGCGGTTTCGGCCACGGTCACACCCCCTGCCCGACGTGCTGGGTCTTGCGCTGGTAGTCCTCCACCCAGGCGGCGGTCTCCTTGTGCAGGTGGCGGATCAGCACCTCCTGATCACAGAGGACGAAGTCCTCGAGCACGCGCGACTCGACCATCGACTGGGTGGCCTCCAGGGTGTTGGCGTCCTGTAAGCCGTACTCCTTGAAGGACACCGCGGCGAGTTCTTGAGCGATGCGCTCACGGGGCGTGCGTGGCTGTGGAAAGTACACGGTCCCCTCGAAGATGTGGGTGTTGTGCGAGGTCGGCCAGTAGTGATAGGTCAGGTACCAGCCCTGGCCCCAGAACAGGATGACGAAGTTCGGGAACAGCTGGAACGAATCCAGGCCCCACGGGTCACACTTCGCCGGGTTGAGGCCGACCGGCATCTCCCCCAGATCCGGCTTGTCCCACGGTCCGAACAGCCCACTCTGACAGATGTCCTCGATCGGCTTGCGCATCTCGTCGGCCATCTCCCATGCCCGCACACCCGAGGTGCTGACCAGTCGGTGCGGCCCTTCGATGCGGTAGTGCGGCGCCTCGAAGCCGGCTTCCGCGGCGGCCTTCGAGTAGGCGGTGGGCGACTGGTTCGCATGCAGGACCGGTGCGTGGTAGAACTCCTGGAACGCGTCCATGTAGAGCTTCCAGTTGGCCTTCACCTCCGACCGGTAGTGGAAGCGCGAGGTCATCTTGTCGAACGGATAGCCCTCGAGATCGGTGATCATCGGCCCGAGGAAGTCCCGCAGCGTCTGCTCCGGTTCGGGGGCGAAGTTGACGAAGATGAAGCCTTCCCAGACGTCGCAGTGCACCGGGACCAGGCCGTAGCGGCTCTTGTCGAGGTCGAAGAACTCGCCCTCCTGCTGCACGAACGTCA
>NZ_DATCVM010000004.1:0-2444 GCF_036566845.1 Williamsia sp. | reverse complement strand
CGGAGGTGGTGGCGGAGGTGCTGCTGGAGCCCTCGCCGGAACTACTGCGGGTGGTCTGGCCGGGGCAGCGGGCGTGCAACCAAAGTTGTGGCAGCAGTGCAGGTCCGGTTCCGGGGGCGGCGGCTACAAAGCTGGCGGCATCGTCGGGCATGGCGGTTTCCCCGCAGGTGGCGGAGGTGGCGGCTACAGCGCTGCCAGCGGATTGAACCCTGGCGGCAATGGTGCGAATGGCTGCGTGACAGTCATCGAATACATAGTGGATTGAGGCGAATAGATGAAGACCGCGACTTTGGTTTCTGCCGATATTGGCGGGTATGCGGGATCTGCTTGTTTGTACCAACTTTCGGAGCCTCTCGAAGGCCACGACTTCGTTGTCGTATGCGTCGAGGCGGCATTCGGTGAACAGGCGGCGCAAGTCCTCGTGTTTCCGGCTTTCGAGTCGGGAGCCGCGAAGTTGATGCGCCGATTGTCGGGTTCATACACGCATGCGGGTGCTGCTATCTCTCCTGATGATTCACGAGCGTGGGCGCTGAATCTCGCTGGTGGCTACGAAATAGTCCTGCCGCCAGAGACTCCCGAAACCGACCCCGAGTCAGAAACTGAAGAGGTGAACTAAATGGGATCGATCATCAAAGAGGACTTCAGTGATATTGCGCTCGATAGCGTCGACATCGTTGTGACGTTCTCGGCGCCCGCCGGACGACCCAAGTCGGGTACGACGGGACTGCTCACGTCGAAGGGCCGACCTGTTCGCGCCCCGAATGGCCAACTCGTGTCGCCGGAACTCGATTCGGGGCATTGCCGCGTTCTGATCGAGGCAGGATCGTGGGTCGAATCGTTCGACATCATCGTTCCCGAAAGCGGTCAACATCGGCTGCGTGACTTGCGGGAGACGTACGAGGTTCCGGACCCGCCGCAAGTTTCCGAAGTGAAGGCTCTCCGCGACGAGGTCGTCGCGGCCGCCGGAATCGTCGAAGCAGGACTCGAGGGTGTGGTCCAGGATGATGATCCACGACTGGACAACGAGCGCCCACCCACCGATCACCCCGCATCAAAGGTCACCTCCGGTGTTTTCCCTGTGGCCCGTGGCGGCCTCGGGCGCAGCGATCTCGTCGACGGTTCATTCATGCGTGGCGCCGGTACAGGTGCGGTGCAGATGCGGACACCGGCTCAGGTCATCGACGACATCGGTGCCGCGGCATCGAGTCCGGCGAAGAACCCGAAACTCACGAAGTGGGCGCGCGCACTGGCTCGCCGCGCTACACGAGCTGCTCGGTTGCTCGACATCTCCGACAGCATGGACGAGATGACGACGGACGGCTGGGGATCGGTGTGGCCGCATCAGCTGATGGGCGGCGCGAAGCGGTTCTTCATTCCGGCGCACACGACGTGGAACCAGAACGAAGTCGTCTCCGGTGAAGCGCTGTTCAACCTCGGCGTGCCGAGTGGCAGCGCTTTCGGTGTCGCGCCGGCCGTTGCGATCTCGGGAGTGCCGCGGCTATGGCCGATCCGGGACGAGGCCAACGACGGCGCGATGTCCATCTCCATTGCCGGTTACTCCAAGGTGTCGGTGCTGTGGGTCGACGCGGCCGGTGCATCGCTGTTCATTCCGAAGTACTCGGTGGACGGCGCAACAGCTGTATCGCTCCCGGCTGGTGTCACCTACAGCGGGTCGGTCAAGATCTCGGAACTTCCGGTGACCGGCTCGACGCTGTCCATCACCAGGGGAACTGGCGGCAAGTGGATGGTGTACGGGTTGATCGTCGAGCAAGGTGCCGGCGCAATCCCGATCGAGGTCATGAACCTGTCCCGATCCGGATCGAAGGCGTGGGACTGGAATGTGTGGCTCGCCGCGTCGATCGGCGCCGAGTCGGGTGCTACCGCCCTGCCGACCGGATTCGATCCGGACCTGATTCACATCGGCCTGCTCGGTGGTGCGAACGACTTCTACGGCGGCACCCCGATCGCCGGGCACCTGTCGGCTATGGAGGCGCTGGTCGCGAGCCTGCAATCACGTTGCCCGAACGCTGATTTCGTGTTCTCGACGCAACCACCTTTGCCGTCGAATTCGGCGTGGCAGACGTGGCAGGCGCAGTCGGTGGCGTGGGCGCAGTCGAAAGGCTATGTGCTGCTGGACTGGTCGTCTCTGCCGGTGCCGAGTGCGTCGCCGTATTACATGGCGGATCAGACGCATCCTCGTCGTGCTCTGTCGACGCTGTGCCGGGACCTCGCGGCGCCGGTTCTATTGCCGGCATCATCGGATGTCGTCGCCCCGGACCAGGCGGCGATCGATGCCCGTGTTCGGGCTGTCGGGGACGGCACTTATGCCCCGGGTTCCGGGGCCGGTTCACCTGCCGCTGCATTGACCACTGCTACTGGCCGCGCTATCGCGTTCGCCGTAGCTCTCGGATAGGAGATCCGTTATGGCTCAGAATCTTATGGCC
>NZ_DATCVM010000003.1:0-14661 GCF_036566845.1 Williamsia sp. | reverse complement strand
GCAGCGCTGGAAAAGGACGTTCGGGCCTGGATCGCGCAATGGAACACCGACCCCAAACCGTTCGTCTGGACCAAGACCGCCGAAGAAATCCTCGATTCACTCGCCAGATATATCCAACGAATCTCTGGCGCAGGACACTAGGCCAGGGCTATGAATAGCGCACGATTCGCGACAACTTCTTTGCGTCGGTGAGCATGCTCTCGATGATCGCACCGGCAACCGCGTCGAACTCCTCGGCCGCCTGATCGAGGCGTTCCGATCCCAATTCGTCTTCAGCGGCAACAAGATACTCGTCGGAGTCGTCTTCGGTGCCGATCTTGGTGACCCATTCGAGCTTGGCGAGCTGGCGATCCACCTGCTCGATGCCGGCGCGGTAGCGGGAGAAGGCCTGCAGCCGCTGGACCAGCACACCGAGCCGCTCATCGTGCACCTGGGCGCGACCGACGTGGATCGCGACGATGTCGGGATCGTCGCCGAGGTCACCGTCAGGCAGCGGCCCGAGTTTGTCGACCGCGTCGCGGAGTCGTGTGCAGCTCCGGCTGATCTCGGCGACCTCGGCATCGAGATCGACTCGAATCATCTTGTCGTCGAAGATGTCGTGACGCCACGAGGCACTCAGTTCGATCGCGGTGGCGGTTGAACACGCGAAGTACGCCAGCTTGCCGATCGGGTGTGCACGCATCTCGTCGATGGTCGTCTGGTCGGCGTGGGACAGGTCTGATTGGCGCAACTGTCGCCGGAGTGACCGCGGATAGTGCTCCTCGTCGCTGCGCACCGCCCAGTCGTCGGGTTTGCTCGTGTCTCGATCCAGCAGACCGGTGAGGTCGATCCGCGGGGTGTCACCTCGCCAGGCGTCCACGGCGATGAACGCGAATCGGATCGCGGTCGCATCGCCGGGCCGGGGGCCGCCCATATGATTGATCCAATAGGGGGTGTTGGTGCTCTTCGCCAGACCGGGCAGTCCGTCGCCGTGGGCCGGTCTGAGTTGCGGTGCGTCGTCATCGTCGGGGCTGCGCAAAGGCGGTTTTGCCGGTCCCGACTCGGCTCGGGGAAGCGACGTCGCACGGAACTTGTCCGACCAGTTGATCGACTTGACCCACTCGGTGCCGACGAAAGCGAGTGCGGTCAGGGCAAACATCAGTACAAAGCCGACGACTGCTGAGACGTACACCACCTGTCCCATTATCCCGATTTCGGACAACGCGCGCCGAGAGTCGGCTCGACGGGCCTGTTCGGTCAGGTGATCGGTGTGTCGGGCCCGGCGGGTTTTCCGCGCGATCCGACGATCGTCGCGGCCAGCGGGAGCAGCAGGACAGTGAGGGCGCCGGCGGTCACCAGGACCGAGGCGTTGCCTTCCGACATGGTGCCCGAGGCCACCGCAACACCGGTGACGGCAACGATGATGGGCAATCCGGTGGCGGAGTAGAGCGCGATCTGGCTCCGCTCGCGGATCGTGAACGGCGGGTCGTCGCCGGTGTTGCCGCGGTCCCATCGGGTGGAGATGAACACCGGAACGCCGCGGACGACCAGGATCATCAGGACAAACGTGACCAGCAGTTCGGGTTTGGCCGCCACGGCGGGAATGTCGATCGCCATGCCCGAGGTGATGAAGAAGATGGGGATGAGTAGTCCGAAGGCGATGCCGTCGAGTTTGTGTTCGAAGATCTCATCGCCGTCGGGAAGGATGCGGCGCAGGATGAATCCGGCGGCGAACGCACCGAGAATCGTGTCGAGTTCGAACTCGTAGGCCAAGGCCATCAATCCGATGAGCAGCAACATCGTGATCCGCACGGTGGTCTGCGCAGTGGTGTGTGAGCCCGCCGCGATCAGGGCTGTCAGCCAGCGCTGGCGGCCGAAGAACTTCTCGGTGAGGAGCCAGACGGCCACGGCGGCAATCGCGAACAGCACCAGCACGATTGCCGACATCAACGATCCGCGTGCGCTCAGCAGTACCGCCATCGCGATCACCGGACCGAGTTCGCCGAACGCGCCGTGGTTCAGGACCGTCAGTCCCAGGCGTTGGTTCAACAGCCCGCTGTCGCGCAGGATCGGCAGCAGTGTGCCGAGCGCGGTGGAGCACATGGCGATTGCGACGGCGCTCTCCGCGGTGACCAGACTCGTCAAGCCGATGCCGAAGGTCACGGCAAAGGCCAACGCCAGACAGAAGATCCAGGTGTAGAGCGCGCGACGCCCTTCCTTGCCGACCACCTCCGAGGTCTGGATCTCGTAGCCCGCGAGCAGGAAGAGCATCCCGAGACCGAGTTCGCGCAGGAGGTCGATCGCCGAGCCGTCGGTCGCGAGATCGAGTGTATGCGGGCCGATCAGGATTCCGCCCGCCAGCAGGATGACAACCTCGGGTACCCGATTTCCGGGAATGAGTCCGGCGATGAGCGGCCCGAGAACCGAGATCAGGAGAATCCAGAACAGCGATGTGACAGCGGTGGCGCTCACGTCACAATCCACCCTCTCTCGCAGCGAATGCCTTGTTAGAGACTACGAGGTGCAGGGCGGCGGATGCGTCGCCGGCGGAACAATTCGGCGGGTCGGCCGGTATCGGACGACGACCGTTCTCCGGTGCCGTCGAGTTCGCTGATGAACCGGCGGCGAAAGGTGTCCTTGGGGAAGGTCTGGGAGAAGATCACCTCGTGGAGCCGGCGTAGCTCCAGCAGGGTGAACTGATCGGGCAGAAGGTCGTCGGGGTCGGGATCGGATGAATATCGGGCTCGCAGATCGGTCACCGCCTGCGCGACCATGGTGTTGTGGTCGAAGGCCAGCGGTTCATCGGCCACGCCGTCGGTGATGGTGACCAGCGTGGTCGCCATCGGCAGCCGATCGGGGGAGATCGCAGCGCTGTGTGCCATGGACAGGACACAGCCACGGTCGTCGCGGTCCGGGTCGTCGTACATCCCCAGTTGGTGAAACGCGAGGTCGGTGATGCCGGCCTTGGTCTCGAGAGCTCGTGCGGCCGCGTCTTGGAGGGTCTCGCCCGGGTGGAGAAAGGTGCCGGGCAGTGACGCTCCGCGATCGGAGTCGACGGTGACCACGCGGAGCCGATCGTCTCGAACGGTCAGGACCGCCACATCGACCGCGACCGACGGACGGGTGTAGTCGTCGAGCGACTTCCCTGAGGAATCTGTCCACACCATGTCTTGCACATTAGCGCATTGATGAGCTAACCTTTAGCTCAATATTGAGCTAACTGGATGGCGAGGTTGTGGTGTGCTGATCGAACAACGATTGACCGAAGCGCAGAAGGATCGCGCTCTGGGTGTCCTGGTGGGGACCGCAACCGGCGATGCGCTGGGTGCCGGGTACGAGTTCACATATCCCACAGCGGATATGCCGATCTTCATGAAGGGCGGCGGGACCTTCGACTGGGCGCCGGGGGAGTGGACCGACGACACGTCCATGGCACTGTGCGTGGCAGAGGGGCTGATGTATGGACATGCGGATCTCGATGCCATCGCCGCCGGATTCATGCGTTGGTACCGGTCGAATCCCCCGGACATCGGCACCCAGACGCGCGGCGTTCTGTCGGCCCGCACCGTCGGCGCCGCCCAGATGGCGGACGCGGCGGCGAAGTTGTCCGGGCGTACCGGCGGAAACGGGTCG
This sequence comes from Williamsia sp., assembly GCF_036566845.1. Taxonomy (GTDB): domain Bacteria; phylum Actinomycetota; class Actinomycetes; order Mycobacteriales; family Mycobacteriaceae; genus Williamsia. Next base: position 11,049 of record NZ_DATCVM010000003.1, on the reverse strand, counting down.
CTGATGCGGACCGCGCCGGTGGCGCTGGCCTTCCTCGACGACCTCGATGGCTGCATCGATGCGGCCGGGGCGATCAGTGATCTCACGCATTGCGACGTCCGCGCCCGCGAGGCCTGCCGGATGTGGTCGGTCGGCATCCGCCACGCGGTCCTGACCGGCTCGCTGGACGGGGTTCGCCTGTTCCTGGACGCTGCTCCGGCCTCCGCCCGCGACTACTGGTCACCGCTGCTCGACACGGCCGAAACCGGTTCGCCCGCAGACTTTCCCAACAACGGATGGGTGGTGCACGCTTTGCAGACGGCCTGGTGGGCGATCACCGCCGCTGATGCTGACCTGTCGCATGCCCTTGAACTCTGTGTTCGGGCCGGCAATGACACCGACACCACCGCCGCGATCGCCGGTGGACTCGTCGGGGCGAGGAGCGGCATCTCCGCGATTCCCGCTGATCGGGTCGACCTCCTGCACGGGTACCCGGGGTCCACGGCCGCTGAACTGTGCGCGCTCACCGACAAGATCGTCACCGTCAACTCACCGGAGGTTTCACCATGACCATCATCGACGTCACTCAGGGCGACATCACGAAGGTCCGCGCGGACGCCATCGTCAATGCCGCGAATTCCTCGCTGCTGGGCGGCGGAGGTGTGGACGGCGCCATCCACCGCGCGGGCGGTCCGGAGATTCTCGACGAATGCCGGCTCCTACGGGCGACCTCGCTCCCCGACGGTCTCGCCGTGGGCGCGGCGGTGGCAACCACTGCCGGGAAGCTGCCCGCGCAGTGGGTCATCCACACGGTGGGGCCGCGTTACTCCCGACACGAAGACCGGTCGGTGCAATTGCGCAATTGTTACCAGCGCAGCCTCTTGCTGGCACAGTCGTCGGGGGCCTCCTCGATCGCGTTCCCGCTGATCTCCGGTGGTGCCTACGGGTGGCCCGTCGACGACGCCGTGGCCCAGCAGATCCGTGCGATCAAGACCGCCCACGTCAGCGTCGACATCGTCACCCTTGTCGCGTTCTCCCGCGACGTCGCCCAGCTGACCAGGCGACTTGTCGAATGATCGGTCATTAAATACCGAGCACCCGCTCGGCCGGTAGTATCCCGATGTGCCCTGCATCACATACGATGTTGGGCGGCGGACAGGGGAGACGAATGAAGCGGTATGCACTTCGTGAGAAGACCGGTGCACTAGATCCCGAACGGGATTTCGAAGAGATCAACCGGCTCCTGGCGACCGTCGAGTTCCCCTGGGACATCAATCAGGCTCTGAGCTTCGCGCTGTTCCGCACGTACGCTGTTCCGTCGGTGGGCCAGTTGCTGTTCGACACCGGAGAATTCACCGAGCGGGTGCAGAAACGGTACGACGACACCACCCTGCTGCTGGACGCGGTTCTGGAGCACGGATTCGACAGTGCCCCGGGCCGAAATGGCATTCGCCGGGTGAATCAGATGCACGGCAACTACGACATCTCCAACGACGACATGCGATACGTCCTGGCGACCTTTGTGGTCACTCCGGTGCGGTGGATCGAGCAATACGGGTGGCGCCAGCTCACCCACAACGAGGTGGTCGGCGCGACCAACTACTATCGGCGTCTCGGAACACTTATGGGAATCAAGGGCATTCCCGCCACCTACACCGAATTCGTCCGGTTCCTCGACGAATACGAGGCAACGCACTTCGCTTACAACGCCGGTGCCCGGAAGGTCGCCGATTCGACCCTGGATCTGATGACCACATTCCCGCCGAACAACAGAGCGCCGAAATGGCTGATCAACATCTTCGCTCGTTCGCTGATGGACGATTCGCTATTGCGCGCGTTCGCATATCGGCGCCCGCCACGTCCGGTCCGGGCGGTGTCGCGGGGTGCGCTGAAGGCGCGCGGCCGGCTGGTGCGGTTCTTCCCGGTTCGCAAGCAGCCCATGTACGCCCGCGACCTGCCGAACATTCGCAGCTATCCCGGTGGCTACGACCTCCAACAGCTGGGCACGTTCCCGGTCGGATGTCCGGTGGCACACGGTGATTCGGCCGGTGAGATCGAGTCCCTGAAGTCCGTCGAATAGGGACCGTCCGAGGGAGGATCTCCCTCGGTGCCCCGCTGTTCGACAGACTTCAGGGCGATGTCAGGTCATCTTCGAATCTTTGGCGGCGACCAGTGTCGATACGGTCAAGGGGATCACAGCCAGTCCGAGCACACCCATCGACAGCGTCCATGAGCCGGTGATGTCGTGCAGTGCGCCGATGGCGAGTGGACCGAGCGCGGCCAGGCAATAGCCGATCGATTGGGCCATCCCCGACACCTGGCTGGTCTGTGCGGTACTCGAACTCCGCAGGACCATGAACAGAAGCACCAGACTGATGCAGGCGCCGGGGCCAACGGCGATCAGCAGGACCCACAGGACGGTGAGCACATCAGTGGTGACAAGACCGACGAATCCGATGGTGCAGATGCCGCAGAAGGCGAGGGTCACCGCGCGCTGATCACGGAAGCGGGCCGCAACGATCGGTGCCACCAACGACATCAGGAGCGCGACGGTCTGGGCCAGTGCGAGTACTCCGCCGGCGGCGGCCTTCGACGTCCCCCGGTCCATCAGATACTCGGGCAGCCATGCGCTGAAGGTGTAGAAGATGAGCGACTGGGATGCCATGAACACGGTGATCGACCAGGCGATCTTGTTGCGCCACAACGATGCCGGCAACGGTGTGGTGCTGATCCGGTGGATCCGGGACAGCTGCGGTATCCACAGGAGCAGCCCGAGGACCGCGAGGAGGGCCCAACTCCCCAGTGCCATTCGCCAACTCTCGCCGGCGGCGGTGTAGATCGGTACCGTCAGGCCGGCCGCGAGTGCAGCGCCGCCCGACAGCGTCATCGAATAGAGGCCTGTCATCAGACCGGATCGATGCGAGAAGTCGCGTTTGATCAGTGCGGGCAGGACAACATTGCAGATACCGATCGCCACCCCGGCCAGAGCGGACCCGATGAACAGGGCGAACAGGTTGGGAATCATGCGCGCGACGATGGCGATGCACAGGAGGGTCATCGCGCCGAACACCGTGCGCTCGATCCCGAAACGCGCCGCGACGCGGGGTGCGATCGGTGCGACGAGGCCGAAGAACAGCACCGGCAACGTGGTGAGCAATCCGGCTGCGGCGCTGCTGAAGCCCTCGGACAGCTTGATGTCGTCGATGAGTGGTCCGACCGCGACCACCGCAGGCCGCAGATTCGCGGCGACCACCATGATCCCCAGTGCGGCGAAGATCGCGGACGTGCGTCCGAGTGAGCCGGTGTCGGGGGATGCGTCCGACGCCGTCGTTGATACGGGTGTCATGACAGCGATTCGACCGATCGGTTCAGGTAGTGTTCGACGGCGGCAAGAGCGGCGTCCGAATCGCCGCTGCTGATCGCCTCGACCACTTCGGCGTGCCCGGTGGGATGAGGGTGGGCATCGACGTCGGCGGCGATCAGAGTCGCGTGCGTACGGCCCATCACCTCTGCCACCCCGTCGTACAGCTCTGACAGCAACGAATTGCCGGCAGCTGCGACCAGGGTCGTGTGGAACGCGATGTCGGCGTCGATGTAGCGCTGTAGGTCGTTGTCGTCGAAGGCCGCTCTCATCGCGACGAGCAGGTCCCGGAGTTCCCGCACGTGATCATCGGTCCGATTCCGGGCCGCCGATTGCGCGGCTTCACGCTCGAGGGCGCGGCGCACCTGCAGCAGCTCGAGGACCTCGCTGCTCGAGACGCATCGACTGATCGCAGCCGCGAGGAGGTTTCGGCTGCGGACGTACGTTCCGTCGCCGCGCCGGGGTTCGAGGAATCCGGCGTGCTCCAGGGCGCGCACGGCTTCGCGGATGGTGTTGCGACCGACGCCCAATTGCTCCACCAGTTCGGGTTCGGCGGGGATCCGTGAACCCACAGGCCAGTCGCCGGTCCGGATGAGTTCCTGCATGCGGTCGACGACCACTTCGCTGGTGCGGCGCGGCCGCTCGATGTGCAAGGACATGGAAAGAACCTAACATCCCATGTTTCGCTACCCGATGATGTGTTGTTTTGGCGGAGCCCACCTGGGGAAATGCTCGCCATAACGGCACACCATCGGGATAGGGGAGTCAGTCGCCTTCGACGTTGCTGTCCAGGGAGAACATCGACAATGCGGTGAAGATGGTGAGTCTGCGATCGGGTTCGTTCAGGAAAGGGCCGGTCACCGCTTCGATCCGGGCGATCCGGCTGCGCAGGGTGTTGGGATGCACAAAGAGCTCGCGGGCCGACTCGGCGATGTTGCAATCGGTGGCGCGCAGGACCCGCAGGATCCGCCTCTGGTCGAGGCCGTCCGGTGTCTCGTCGGCCACCGGGCCAAGGGTCTCGCTGACGAACTGCCGCCGCGCGTGTTCGGGAAGTTGATAGAGCACCCCCAGGACGCCGAGGTCGCGGTAGCCCGTGACTCGGTTGATCGCGCCGATGCGACGGCCGACGGCGACCGCCCGGATCGCCTGCCGGAACGCCCCCGGATAGCTGCGCGCATTGTCGACCGGATCGCTCGCGCCGATCGCCAGCGGAACCTGCACCCCGCGATACAGTGCGCGGGACAAAGCGTCGAAATCCGTTGTCGCCTTGATCAACACAACCACAACACCCTCGTTGACGATGGTGATCGCGTCCGCGTCGAAGCGGGTTGCCACCGGTGCCAGGGCGGATCTCAGATCATGCAGACCACCCATGTCGACCGCAACGCCGAACGGCTCTATCCCCAGGCACATCACCGGGTGCCGGGGGAATAGGGCGAGGCGACGGCCCTTGCGCAGCCCGGCTTCGCGCTGGACGAGGTCGTCGCCCAGGATGCTCTTGAGGTTGCGGGCGATTTCGGTTGCGGCGTCATCGGATTCGGACGCCCGCAGTTTGACGTGCAGACCGATCACCGGCATCAAGCCGTCCAGCATCGCGGTCTCGGCGACCGTCAGTCCGGCCTCCCGGGTGACCTCGAGCGCCATGTTGTCCTGCGCCACACCGGTCAGTGGGAACACCGCGACGGGGGTGACGGTCGAGAGTGCACCGGACGACGCGCTCAGCCGGACGGTGGCGCGCAGCCTGGCCCCGAGGGCATCGAGGAGATCCTCGAGGTTGCCGGCCCGGTGCAAGATCGCCAGCAGGTCGGACCCGGTCACGGTGGCGACCTCGTCGGCGGGCGGAGCGTGCGGTGAGTTCACCGGCCGCAGGTCCACCAGACGCCGAAGATGGGATGTCACGTCAGCCCCGGTGTCGGGCACCGCGTTCCAGAGGAGACAGACGTCGGCGCGCTCGGCCATCGTGACCGTCTGCCTGGGGGGATTGACCTGCCGGGCCGGATTGACCAGGATCGCGGACGGATTCTTCACGAGCAGGGGTTCGAGAAGCGACGGAAGGTCGGGGAGCGGGTCACTCGGCCGGACCGGACGCCAGTCGACGATCACCAGGACACCGTCGAGTGAGACCGACTCGCGTGCGACCTCGGCGTCGACCACCGACGTCACCACGGCCTCCCAACGCGACGGCGACGTCGCGATCTGGACGCCGGTCGCAACCGCCAACTCGGCGACGGTGGCCATCGGGCTGGACACGACTTTCCTCCTCTGCGGGCCAGAAGCCCGCCTGTGAGGCAGAGTAGTCGCGTGCTCTCCATTCCGTCTGTCGACCTTGCCGAGGCTGCCCGCGGATCGGTGTCGCGGGCCCGCCAGATCGAGCTCCTCGACACCGCCTGTTCGCGCAGTGGATACGCCTATCTGGTGGGCCACCAGATCCCCACGGCGCTGCTCTCCGACATGTTTTCGGTGACCCGCCAGTTCTTCCTGCTGCCGGATCGGGTGAAAGAGGCCGTGGCACAACCGGCTCCTGAGCAGGTTCGCGGTTGGTCGGGTTCGGGTTCGGAGGGCATGACGTACTCGATCGGGGAAGAATCACACGGCGACCTCAAGGAGAAGATGGACATCGGGGCCGTCGACGCGCCGGTCCTGGGGCAACCCGGCGCGGGGCCGATGGCCTATCCCAATCTGTGGCCGGGCGCCCCCGACGGCTTCCGGCCGATCTGGGAGCAGTACTACCGCCACATGCAGCGTGTGGGCGGTGAACTGATGTCCATGGCCGCGGAGGCGTTCGGCCTCCCGTCGGATCATTTTGTCCCGCGATTCGACACCGAACTGAGCATGTTGCGGGCCCTTTATTACCCGCCGCAGGCCGAATCTCCGCTTCCGCATCAGTCCCGGGCCGGGATCCACACCGACTACGGCGCGTTCACGGTCACCTCCGCCGAATCGACGCCAGGCGGACTCGAGGTCCTCGGACCGCACGGTGAATGGCTCGAAGTGTCGACCACGCCCGCCACGCTGGTGGTTCTCGTGGGTGACCTGCTGGCGGAATGGACCGATGATCACTGGCCCGCCACGCTCAACCGCACCGCCAACCCGCCGAGGTCGGTGGCCCTGGACAGTTCGCGTCTGGAGTTCTCCTTCTATCAACATCCGAACGCCGATGTCGCGGTCGCCCCGCTGCGGGGCGGTGGGAAGCAGGTCACCGACCCGCTGATCGCCGGTCGTCATCTCACCGACAAGTACACGAGGCAGACGACGTTCGGTCGTCGTATCCGTCGCTCCTGAGCTGTCCGTCGTGTTACCGGCAGGATGACGCGTAAGTCGTTTGCGTAATCGAGTGTTACGCAGATGTTTCCGTTGACCGCAGGTGACAGCGTGCCCGTGGATCTGTCAGCACGCGGTGCTCTTGTTGGCCCTGCCTCCGGCGAAAGAGACTCGAAGGGAGACGACAGAGGGAGCGAAACACATGTCTGTGGTGCCGGTGATCGACATTTCTGCGCTGTACGGCGACGACAACGAGGCGAAGGCCCAGGTGGCCGCTGCACTCGACCACGCCTGCCGCGAAATCGGTTTCTTCCAGATCAAGAATCATGGGATCGCGCCGGAGATCATCGATGCGATGTACCAGAGCGCCGACGCATTCTTCCGGCTGCCGGAGCAGGACAAGCGGCGGGTCGCCCAACCCAGCCCGGACACGGTCCGCGGATACTCGTCGATCGGAGAGCAGGCGTTCTCCTACAGCGAGGACGTTCACCAGCCGCGGGACCTGCACGAGAAGTTCGACGTGGGCCCGGTCGACTTCGACGACGCCGACCCGTATTTCTCCCGAGAGAGCGCCGGCCCGCACTTCCTGCCGAATCAATGGCCCGAGCAACCGGCGGACATGGAACAGGCGTGGACCGCCTACTTCCGTGCGATGAACGAACTGTCACGAAAGCTGATGAGCGCCTTTGCTCTGGGCCTCGGACTGGATCCGGAGTTCTTCGTCGACACCATCGACAAGGACATCTCCATGCTCCGCGCGATCAACTACCCACACATGACCACGCCGCCGCAGCCCGGACAGATGCGCGCCGGCGCGCATACCGACTACGGCAGCCTGACCATCGTGCGGCAGGAGGCTGCACCCGGTGGCCTCGAGGTCTTCACCAAGGACGGTGACTGGATTCCGGTGCCGGTGGTGCCCGATGCGCTGGTGGTCAACATCGGTGACCTGATGGCCCAGTGGACCAATGATCTGTGGCTCTCCACCAGGCACCGGGTACGGACGCCGCACCCCGACGCCGACGGGAACACACGCCGGATGTCGCTGGTGTTCTTCCACCAGCCCAACTACGACGCCCTGATCGAGTGCCTGCCCACCTGCGTCGCCGACGGCGCCGAGCCGCGATACGCGCCGATCAGTTCGGGCGATCACCTGACCTCGAAGTTCGCCAAAACGATTGTGCTGAGCCCGCTGTGACGTCAGCGGATGCGGTCGGGCGGTTCGAGATAGAGCTGCGGCGGACAGGTGCGGTGGTGACGGTCCCGCCTGATCGCACCGCGCTGGCAGTGGTTCGGGAAGCCGCGCCCGCCGCCGAGTTCAACTGCCTGCAAGGCGAGTGCGGAGCCTGCGTGGCAACCGTGCTCGACGGAATCCCGGACCATCGGGACACCGTCCTGTCCGACCGCGCCAAGGCGGCGGGTAAACGAATCATTTTGTGTGTCAGCAGGTCACGATCGCCGCGCCTGGTGCTCGACCTCTAGGGAAGTGAGAAGAACCATGACAGTTGGACTGTCGTTCGCCAGTGTGCTGGCCAGGGATTTTGTCGGTCTGGCGGAGTTCTACTCCGGGCTCCTGAACCTCGACGAGGTGATGGAACTACGCTCAGAACACTTCCGGGGGCTGGCGGTCGGTGACACCGTTCTGGGTTTCAGTGCTCACACCGCCTATGACATGCTCAACCTGGTTGCGCCCCAGGATGGGAGCTCCGGGGTGAGCAGCTTCCTGACCTTCGAGATGGCCGACGACAACGAGGTCGATCGAGTGACCGCGGCCGCTGTCGCAGCGGGTGCCACGTGCGTCAAGGAACCCGGCCGGACCTATTACGGCGCCTGGCAGTCGGTACTCCTCGATCCCGAGGGCAACGCTTTTCGCCTCAACCATCTCGAACTCGACTCGCACCCCTGAACATTCGCCTCGCTCGAACCAATCAGTACCTTCCTCGACACCGGCGTCGAACCCCCATCCCAACGCATCTCCTCACGCACGCCCGGCGTGCGCTGAAAGGACCACTCCATGACCATGTTCGACTGGCAGGTCAAGAACGGTGACTCCGTGGTCGCACCGCACGAGCGACTGAGTTGGCCGCGGACCGTCGGTATCGGTCTGCAGCACGTGGTCGCCATGTTCGGCGCCACCTTCCTCGTCCCGGTCCTGACCGGCTTCCCGCCTGCAACGACGTTGCTGTTCTCCGGCATCGGCACGATCCTGTTCCTGATCATCACCCAGAACCGCTTGCCCAGCTATCTGGGATCGAGTTTCGCGGTGATCGCACCCACCATCGCCGCCTCGACCTCGCACGGACCGTCCGGTGCCCTCGGCGGCATCGTCGTGGTCGGTGCGCTCCTGATGGCCGTCGGCGTCATCGTGCACTTCGTCGGGATCGGCTGGATCGAGAAGCTGATGCCGCCGGTGGTCACCGGTTCCATTGTCGCGCTCGTGGGCTTCAACCTGGCGCCCGTGGCGAAGAGCAACTTCGAGGCGGCGCCCGTCACCGCCTTCATCGTGTTGGCGCTGCTGTTGTTGTCGCTGGTGCTCTTTCGTGGACTGCTCGGTCGTCTCGCGATCTTCCTCAGTGTGGTGGTCGGATACTTCATCGCACTGGCACGCGGTGAGGTCGACACCGATCCCATCGGTGCCGCCGACTGGGTCGGTCTGCCCGACTTCACCGCTCCGACGTTCCACCTCTCGGTTCTGCCCATGTTCATCCCGGTGGTCCTGGTCCTGGTCGTAGAGAACATCGGACACGTGAAATCCATCAACACCATGACCGGCATCAACAACGACCACCGGATCGGAAAGGCCCTGGCCGCAGACGGTCTCGCGACAGTCATCGCCGGCAGCGGCGGTGGCTCGGCCACCACCACCTACGCCGAGAACATCGGGGTGATGGCGGCGACCAAGGTCTACTCGACCGCCGCCTACTGGATCGCCGGCGCCGCCGCGATCCTGCTCGGTCTCTCACCCAAGGTCGGCGCGGTCATCGCGTCCATCCCGCCCGGTGTCCTCGGTGGCGTCACCGTTGCGCTCTACGGCCTCGTCGGCATCCTCGGCGTGCACATCTGGGTCACCAACAAGGTCGACTTCTCCAAGCCGATCAACCAGTTCACCGCCGCCATCGCGCTGGTCGTCGGCATCGCCGACTTCTCCTGGACGATCGGCGATCTCAGCTTCGGCGGAATCGCGCTCGGTGCCATCTCCGCGGTGGTGATCTACCACGTGATGCGGATCATCGGGACCTGGCGCGGCACCGTCGACCTCGAACCCACCTCCGAGGGCGTTGAGCCGATCGACCCGAACGACATGACCACACCGGGCAACGGTCCGGAACTCGCCGGGAAGCAGGGAATCTGATGGAAACCACACTCATCCACGGAGGCACGGTGGTCTCGGCCACCGGCCGTCAGCTCATCGATGTGTTGATCGACGGTGAAAAGATCGTGGCACTGCTGGAACCGGGTGCGGCGACCTTCGGCACCGATCTGGCCGCGACCGTCAACACCGTGATCGACGCCACGGGCAAGTACGTGATCCCCGGCGGCGTCGATGCGCACACGCACATGCAGATGCCGTTCGGCGGGACCACCGCCTCCGACAACTTCGAAACCGGCACTCGTGCTGCGGCATTCGGTGGGACCACCACGATCGTCGATTTCGCCATCCAGACTCCGGGCGAGTACCTGCAGGACACACTCGCGGCGTGGCATCAGAAGGCGGGCGGCCAGAGCGCCATCGACTACGGATTTCACCAGATCATCGGTGATGTGAACGATCAATCCATCTCCGCGATGGGCGAATTGATCAACGAGGGTGTCACCAGCTTCAAACTCTTCATGGCCTATCCCGGCGTCTACTACTCCAACGACGGCCAGATCCTGCGGGCCATGCAACGTGCCGCCGACACCGGCGCGTTGATGATGATGCATGCCGAAAACGGGATCGCCATCGACGAATTGGTGTCGCAGCACCTCAAACGAGGCGAGACCGCACCGTACTTCCATGGGGTGTCGCGGCCGTGGCAGCTCGAAGAAGAAGCCACCCACCGGGCGATCATGCTGGCCGACGTCACCGGGGCGCCGCTCTACGTGGTGCACGTGTCGGCCCGTCAGGCACTCGAACAGATCGCCGCCGCTCGCGGTCGCGGCGCCAACGTGTTCGGCGAGACCTGCCCGCAGTATCTGTACCTCTCGCTGGAGGAACAGCTCGGCGCACCGGGGTTCGAAGGCGCCAAGTGGGTGTGTTCGACGCCACTGCGCTCCAAGCACGAGCACCATCAGGCCGACCTGTGGAAGGGCCTGCGGGTGAACGAGCTGGCCGTCGTGTCCACCGACCACTGCCCGTTCTGCATGAAGGAGCAGAAAGAGCTCGGCCTCGGCGACTTCTCCAAGATCCCCAACGGAATCGGCGGCGTCGAGCACCGCATGGAGCTGATCTACCAGGGGGTCGTCAC
>NZ_DATCVM010000002.1:0-3044 GCF_036566845.1 Williamsia sp. | reverse complement strand
CCACGACGCGACACAGCCGACATCCTGCTGTATTCCGGCAGGACGACGGAGTCTCTCGAGGAGCAGTTCCCCTGGCTGTGGGAACGTGTCGACCTGTTGATCACCGACCCCTACGACGGCACCCGCGCCGGAGCACATGCGCTGCGCGGTTCGGGCAATCAACGGGTGCACCGGCTATCCAGGCTCGCGCAGGAGCGATATCCACTGGATGCGTTCGAGGCGACATACTGCCCACAGCGCGAGCAACTGTCCGTACATGTCGACGACCGAGCGGTGTGGCTGGTGGGCATACCGAAGCCCGGCGACCTCACACGGTTGACACAGTCTTTGACCGAGCGAGGGATTGCTGTAGGGAGAACAACTTGGCTGGGGTGACTGAGGAGTACCCGCTGGAACCCGACCTGGTCACCTGTAGCTGTGACATCGAGTGGGACCGCAACACCTACTCCCAATGCAGTCATTGCCTGCAGAACCTGTGGGACCTGGACCGTGTGGCGCCCTCCACACCACTACGGGAAGAGTCCGCCGTCCCCGCCGGGGGCGAGACGGTACTCGAAGGTGGTGAACGCGGGCGAGCTGGAATCGACATCCTGGCGTGCGGTCGTCGGCACACGATAGAACATGGGCAGAGGGTGCGGTTGGGCCGAAATGAAAACCTGGAGACAGCGGAAGTTTTCACGGCTGCATCGAACATCTCCCGCTTCCATGCAGAGTTGCGGTTCGACGGTGAGCGCCTTTTCGTCACCGATACCAACTCGAGCAATGGAACTTTCGTCAACGATCAGCGACTGCCGGCCGATACCGAGTACGAGCTACGCCCCGGCCAGACACTCCGGCTGGCATCCAATGTGCCCGTCGACATCCTGTGGGAGCGCTGATGCGCGTGCGAATCTCAGCGGTGACGCACCGCGGCCTGGTGCGCGACCACAACGAGGACTGCCTGGGATGGTCGGGCTGGGCCATGAACGGCGAAGTGACCCAACCACTTTCACTCGAGCTCACGATCGCCGAGCCCCTCGTAGTCGTCGTCTGTGACGGAATGGGGGGTCACGCGGGTGGGGAGACAGCGAGTCGGCTCGCGACCACACTACTCACCGCGCCCGGCGCCTGCGTGGATCCCACCGAAACGGGGGTCACCGCTCTGCTGCAGCAGGCGTCGGACGCCATCAATACGGCAGCAGAGCACCGCCCCGATCTCACGGGCATGGGATGCACCTCGGTCGGTGTGGTGGTTCGTCCGGACGGCAGCGCACTCGTCTTCAACGTCGGCGACTCCCGGTGCTACCGAATCGAGGGACGCTATCTCGCCCAACTCTCGGTCGACCACCGCCACCCGGTCTCGGGCGGTCTGACTCAGGCGCTCGGTGGTGGTCGAAGGGTGATCCTCGAGCCCGACTACTTCTCGTGCGACCTTCCGAGCGGGCCGGGCCTACTGCTGTGCACCGACGGCCTCGACGACTACGCGGAGTTCTCCGACATCGAAGCTCTCGTGCTGCGCGGCGGCCCCCACCTCGTGACGGGCCTGCGCGACCTCGCTCTGTCGGGGAAGGGGGGCGACAATGTGTCGATTCTTCAAGTGTCGATGATCGAAGGGGACAGCGATCGTGGCTGACGAGACTTTCCTCGAAGGTGACCCGCCGCCGGGCGGCGCAGCGGAGACGTTCATCGAGGGATCGGGCGGGTCACCCAATCAGCATCCCGATCACCAACCGATTCCGCCGACGCTGGTGGCCAAGGGCTACCGCGTGATCAGAAAACTGGGATCCGGTGCCGAGGCGCGAGTGTGGCTGTGCACCGCGGGATCCGGTCGCGGCCAGGCCGTCAAGGAGTACTACCGGCCCCCGAAATACGCGTTCGAGTTCGATTCCCCCGCGTACCGACAACATTTCTCCCGCGAGTGGACCGTCGAGGTGCTCGGCCGGCACTGTGACCAGGTGGCCGGCACCGAACTGCACTACGAGGTGATGGAGTATTGCCCACACGGCACACTCGAGGAGTTCGTCGAGCAGCGCGGTCGATCCGATGAGATCGCCACCCAGGTGCTCCGGCGCCTTGCTTGGTGCCTCAAGTCGCTCCAAGGAGAGCGCGGCAAGGTCGTGCATGGCGATATCAAGCCGCGCAACATCTTGGTCCGCGACGTCGATGACGTCGAGCTTGTGCTGGCGGACTTCGGATTGACCATCGACCTAGGCGAACGCTCCACGCTGAGCAACCTCGGCCAGGGAACAACCGCCTACAACGCTCCGGAGATCATGCGCGTCAAGGGCGCTGCGGGCGACTGGTGGAGTCTGGGCATGGTTATGTACACGGTGCTTGTCGGACGAGGCTACTTCCAGATCGATGACGATCGATGGGCGAACCAGCGTGCCATCGAGGCAGATCTGATATCCCGGGATATCTCATTGTCGGAGATCGACAGACTAGAAATGCCCGCAGTGCGACGTGAGCGCTGGAAGCTGCTGTTGGCAGGCCTGCTCACCCGGGACCCGGACAAGCGCTGGGGGGCAACGCAGGTCGAGTCGTGGCTGACTGGTGGAAACCCCGAAGTGTTTCGGAACGTCCAGCCGCAGAATCCCCCGCACGGCGACCCTGCCAGCGCAGGCGCAACCACAGTCGAACCCTTCGCATTCGCCGGTGTGGGCGAGTTCACCTCACCACAGCAGCTCGGCGAGGCAATGGCTGCCCGACCCCAGGATGCGGCCCGCATGCTCAGCGGCAAAGGTACGGATCGCCTGATCGCATGGCTGCGGGACGACGCCCGCACCGGTGACGACTACTCCGAGTTGCGTCAACACAACTGGGACCCCGATGCGAAGCTCGCCTACTTCGTCGCTCGGATGGCGCCCGGTGCGGCCTTGACGTTCCGCTCGCAACCGATCGGCACACCCGCAGACCTTCGACGGTTGGTACAGAATGGTCACACCGAGGTCATCGATGCCCTCTTCCAGGCCGACATCATCGGAAGCGTCGCCAATGCCGGTGCACGATCGACTTACCGGATGATCGAGGCGAACTGGCAGGACCTCGTCGGCCGCGCGACCGAT
>NZ_DATCVM010000001.1:0-3669 GCF_036566845.1 Williamsia sp. | reverse complement strand
ACGGGCGGGGCGCACGTGTGTCTGATCCGGCGAGCGTCGCGGTCGTCATGAGGTCGAGAAGGGTGTCGGCGCGCAGCTGGGCGAGGGTGCGCTCCTCACCCGGCTGAACTCGCTGGTGGCGCGCGCGGGCGTCAGCGCGATCGTACGCGGCGAGCACTCGATCGGCAGGGCCGAGCACCGAGAGCGTCGCCATGCCGTCGTGCTCGGCCTCGAACCACGCGTTGCGATCCTCTGCCGCGCGGTGGTGGCGTACCTCGAGAGACTCGGGGTGGACTCGTTCGCGGGCGACGCGGGCGCGCAGCCGGAACTTGCCGGGCGGCAGCTGCTGCGCCGCCGTGGCGACGGCGTCGTCGAACCGCTCCCAGGCTTCGACGGCGTCATCGGGGAGCGATGCCGCCAGCTGCGCCGCGGCAGCGGCGTTCTGCGGTGCTACGCGCCCGGCGCGGAACGCGTCCCAGATCCGAGGGCACCGCTCGCGCAGCGTGTCGGCGTGTGCGGCACGGGTGCGGACGGCGGTCTCCGACATCCCCAACCGCGTCGCGACATCGAGTGCTGCCGCCCGCACGGCGATGTTGCGGCGCTCCGCACGCACCGCCGCGACCGAGCGACCCTGCGGGTCCCGCCAGTCCGGGTCGTGTGTCGGATCTGCCCCGACCCACGGGTCGGGGCAGGCCGCGGCATCCGTCAGAATCATCGCGATGGCGGCGTATTCGTCAGCGATCAGCACACGGGCACGGACACTCAGGCCCTCGAGCGCGGTGACCGCCGCGGTGTGGGCCTCGCCACTCGCGTAGAGCGCCGCGACGGCGACATCGGGGGGAGTCAGCGCCGGATCATCAGGATCGTCGGGCGCCCAGAACCAGTCGTCGACAGCGTCAGCGCGCCACTCGAGATCGTCGACGGCGTTCGCTGAAATGCTCACATAAAGAGCATACCAAGGTGCACGCAGAATAGAAACTATGTTCGAAATTTTACGCCGCAAAATACTCGTTGCTGCAGCCGTTGCACCTCCCACGCCGCGCTTGTTGCGCCGACCCTCACGATCATCCAGGCGATCCGGATTGAGCTGTCGACGAGCGCCAACACGACCCCGCGCTTGCGCGTCGGGCGCCGCACGGCGGTGACGGTGCCGACGATCGCGAGCAGGAACTCTGCGATTGTCATGAGCGATCCGTTCACCGACAGCGTGCCTGAAGCAGGACGAGTACTGGCATCACGGTGGGCGCGATACTGAAGGGGGCGGGTATGCGTCTTGAGGAAGTCCTGAGGCAACACTGCATGCGCTCGCGTTGACATGAAGGGGTTGGGTCTGACAGCGTCGACCGCGGGAGGGGATTCGCGTTTGGGCGCGTGTCTCGAACCCAGCTCTGACAGAGTCTGGGAGTTCGTTACTGGGGTTACATGTGAACCGGTACTTGCTGTGCTGTGCCGGCCGGTCGGAGCTGACCAATCAATTCACACACTGGGGAGACACTGCGCCATGCGTGCAACTATCAAGAACTACATCGAGGCGGCAAACCGCCGTCGCGAAGAAGAGGGCGAAGAGGGCTTCTCGCTCATCGAGCTCATCATCGTCGTCGTGATCCTCGGCATCCTGGTCGCGGTCGCCATTCCGATTTTCAGCAACATCCAGGCGACAGCTCAGCAGAATGCGGTCGACGCCGCTGCGGCGGACGCAGCGGTGGCGGTTGCAGCCGCGCTTGCCGACAGCAGCACCACCACGACACCGGCGACCGCAATCGCGCCTTACACCGGGGGCGACATCACCGTTGCCTTCAAGAGCGGTACCGCGCCGACCACGATTGACGGCGTCTGCATGACTTCGTCCGGCTACAGCAAGACGGGACAGTCCGGCCCCGGTTGCTGACGCGCATCGCGTCACCAGGGTCAGGGGCAAAGCCCTGGCCCTGGTGGCATCATTAGCCTTGGGGATTCTGCCACTGGGGAGGTGAGCAGTGAGGGGAACGCGTTCGTCTGACGAAGGCCTCGGCATCGTTGAGATCGTTATCGGCATGTTCTTGCTGGCGATTATCGCGGTCGCGATCCTTCCGGCGCTCTGGCAGGGGATCCAGCACTCGACACGGCAGTCAGCCACAGCTACCGCAACGCGTGAACTCAACTCGCTTGTCGAAGAGGTCCGCGAGAATCCGACATGCGGTCAGATCGCCGCCGCGACTACATCTCACACGTTCACGGACGGTGGCAGTCGGGCTCTCACTAGCAGCGGCACGTCGTCTACGTGCCCGGCCAGCTCGAAGAAAGTAACGGTTGCTCTGACGGTGGTCGACTCCTCCGGGACAACCTTGGCGAATGTTGAAGCGATCGTGTACGTGCCATGACGCGTGAACAGAAAGTCCACGTTGAAAAGGCGGACTCCGGGCTCTCTCTGATCGAACTGATCGTGTACGTCTTGCTCGCCAGTGTTCTTCTCGGAGCAATGGCACTGATCCTCGTGAATTCCTGGCGCACTCAGGAAGACGTAACCAGCGTCTCGGGGGCGACGAATCGCGGTCAGGTGATGGGCTCAGCATTGGAGCGGGCGATGCGCAATGCTCTCGACTTCGACGTCGACAACACCGGGACAGTGCTCCGAGTGCGAACCTCGCTCACGGGGCCACACGCTTGCCAGGGCTTTCTACTTACCGACGATGAAGCACGCATTGCCATGTCGTCGGGGGCTCTCCCTGCCAACACGAACGACTGGGCCGACTGGGAGTCAGATGTGGTGCAGAACGGCACGTCGCCGTTCTTCGTTGAGAACGGGGACACAGTGGTCTACACCTTCGATATTGAGACCGACTCTGCTCCTGTCCGCTTCTCCGGCGAAGCAGCGGCAAGGTCGGTCGCGACGGGAACGAGTTCGCCATGTTGGTAATCGATCGGCTGTTCATGCGCGTGCGTCGAGAAGACGACGGTGCGGTCCTCGTCACGGTGGTCGTGGTGATGCTGGTCGGTTTCATCGTGGCCAGCATCATCGCGGCCTCAGTCCTGTTCACGATCCGCGCGAACGCCACCAACAAGGGTCAGACGCAGGCATTCATCGCCGCGGAGTCCGGACGCGATGTGGCAGTGGCCAGCATGTCGGCGTGCTCGACGACCCATTTCACAGGCACTGACCCGACGTACGACACTCGCGTGTACTTCTCCGACATCGATGGAGTGCAGCCGACCACGTCGAACGGGCTCACGGAGGGCTGCCCGACATCCGCGACCGACTACATCGTCGTAAAGTCGACGGGAACCGGCCCCCATAACTCCACGGTGACGATCGACTCGGTGTACCCCTGGCAAGTGACGTATTCGCAGCAGCCCGGCGGCGTTGTCACCTACTTCTCCGGCGGGTTCACTGCCGGCGTCTCGCACTACACGGGGGATCTCGTACTGCGCGACGGCACGTACCGGTGCAACAACTCTGCGACCCTCACCGGAGACCTGTACGTGCTGTCGGGCGACGTTGAATTCAGTACGACGTGCCGCGTCGAGGGCGACATTTGGGCAAGTGGTCACGTGACAAACGGCAGCCAGGCGGCGACCGTCACAGGCTCAATCACCACGAACAGCTACGTGACTCTCAGCTCGAACGGCGCGACGTCCGTTGGTAAGGACATCAACGCCGTCGGTGTCGTGCATCTGGACAATCAGGGGAACGATCACGCAACGGTCGGCGGC